>JBHCBD010000001.1:0-24236 GCA_041798905.1 Spirochaetales bacterium
CACATCGGCTGAGCCAAGCATCACCTTGCCGCCCGTCACATCGTAGAAACGAGGAATCAGACTTGCAGCGGTTGTCTTGCCCCCGCCGGAAGGGCCGACCAGAGCCGTCACCTTGCCCTCTCCTGCCGACAATGCGACATCTGAAAGGACTTCCCTCTCCATCTCGGAATACTGGAAACGGACAGCTTCGAACTCGACCCCGTTGCCCCTTGTCGCCGTCATCCCGCCATGATCTTCCTGGACAGGCGCTGACTCAATCTTATCAAGCTTTATCACCGCTTCAGTCGCATCCATCACAGCCTGATGCGCATACATCACCTTGTTTATCGTTCCACCGCAGGCGGGGGCGAAAAGCGCATAGAAGATGAAGTTCGACAACACTTCCCAGCCGCTGGAGCTGCCATAGGCGGCAAGCAGAATCGCAATCGGGATAAGAAGGAAGAACGCTCCATGGACAAAAGTGAGGAAGAAAGTCTGCCCTGTCCGGCAGCTCATCGCATATCCTTTCGCCAAATCACCGCATTCGGTTATAGCCTTGTGGAAGGAGCGGAATGAATGTATTGTCTGCTGAAATGTCTTGACAACGGGTATCCCCCTTACGTATTCCACTGCCTCTCCGCTTATCTTCTCATTGGCCTCCTGCCAGCGTCTATAGAAACCGGCGTACTTTCCGCTCATCATCGACATCATGGCAGCCATCGAAAGCGCCATCATGAGAATGCACGCCAGTCCCATCCTCCAGTCAAAGACGAACAGCAGCGCCACAGCTACAATCGGGGTTACGAATGAGGCCGTCGTGTCAGCAAGCTTGTGGGCAAGCAAATCCTCGGTCAAAGAGGCATTCTCATCGATTATCTTTCTTAAAGCACCGCTTTCCTTGTTTGTGAAATATCCAAGCGGCAGCTTCAAGAGATGCCTCATGCCGGACAGGCGCATGTTCCCAGCGATATTGAACGCCGCATAGTGGGTCAGCATAAGCGCACAGAAGTACAGCACAGTGCGGATTGCAGTGAAAAGCACAGCCATCCAGCCATCATGAACCATCTGGGCATAATTCACCCCGGAAGCTCCCGGCATCAGCGCCTCATGCACTATCTTCCATATGAAATAGTACGGCGCCAGGACAAGCACTGCGGAAATCCCAGCCATAACGCAGCCTGCCAGCGTGAAACGCTCGTACCCCTCTCCATAGGAAAGAAGCCGGCTGAACACCCCTTGCTTCCTCTCCTTTCTATTCCTCATATCAACCTCCAAATCAGTTTCTCCAAATCAGTTTCCCAACGAAAATGCATTCCAATCTCAATGCCCAGACACCTGCTCATAAAATCCATCGTTGATGCCCCCGTGACTTCCAATGCTGCGCACACCATCTCAAACACTTACACACCATCTCAAATGCTCATGCGCAATAATGCCCGCACATCACCTCAAGCACTCGCAAACCATCCAAAATGACCGTACACCATCTTAAACGCCCCTGCCGCCCTCCTAATACGCTGACATGGAAGCCACGGCGAAGCCCAGCGAGATTCCCAGAACCAGATAATCAAAAAATCCCATGCCCACCTTGGTCAGGCAGGTTCTTCTGGTTAGCTTCTGCTAACTCGTGGTGCAAAAAAACACTCACTCCCCCTCCTGATTCTCCTGCCATCGCCCTACACGCCTTATCTTCATCGCCCTGGGCCAATCAATCATCTCGCTGACAACCGCGCAATGATGCTTCATCTCTTCCCATGTCATCTCATGGGCGAAAGGCTCGCAGAACAGCTCCCAATATGATGATATGATCACATGGAACTCCTTCTTGTCGACATCCCGCCTTGCCAGTCCGCGTCTCTGCGCTTCCTGAAGATAGCGGTAATCATTCTCCATCATCTTGACGGCAAGCTCATGCCGGAAATCGGAATACGCCGAACCCGCCGAGCCTCTCACCAATATCGTGAATTCATCCCGCACGCCCTCAAGAAGCCGGAACCACTCAAGCATGCACTTCTCCACCGTGAAGAAAGGCGCAAGCAGCTCCTCATCGGACAGGCTGGCCGTATCTTGCTCCGCCGCCTTCCTGGAAATATCATTCAGAAGCCTCACAGCATCGCTCACGACCACAGAGAACAAATCGGCCTTTCCCCCGTACCTCTTGTACAGCGCTCCTGTCGTCACCCCCGCCCTGAGGCATATCTCATGGACAGAGCTATCAAGATAACCCTTCTCCAGAAACTCCTCCTTGGCGCTTTTCAACAGCAAAGGATCAATGCTGACATCCCTGACCGACATATGGCAAATATTCCTTATCCACTCCATACCGCAAGACTTGCCCGTCTGGATAATCTCTCAGCAGGCGGCATGGAACAACACTGATAATCGAATTATCAGTATAATAGCCAAAGATGCGGATATATGTCAATACGGGCAAGGGAGGAAGGACAGGAAGGAGGGAAGAGGATGGGCATCCTCACATTGTGACTTGCAGAGATAAACCTAATTTCTGATATGTCGCACACTAATATCTGCTATATTTGATATTTCCTTTGCTATCAAGTCTTCTGCATTCAACTTCTGGAGTTTTCCTCCCATCGCAAGCGCCATTTGCACTGTCTGCGCTCCTTTCTCTGTATATTCTGCAACAATGAAAGCATTTTCAAGAGAATCACCGATATATATTGCCCCGTGGTTTCTGAGAAGAGCCGCTTTGTGACTGCCAAGAGCTTCCAGAATATTGTCAGCCAATTGCTGAGAACCTACAGATCCATATTCTGCACATCTGACATCTCCTCCAACATACAATTCTTGTTCGGCAAGAACAGCAGGAATATCCATGCCGCAAACAGCAAATGCGCTGGAATAAAGCGGATGTGAATGAACAATTGCATGAATTTCAGGCTTTGCCATATAAATGGCTCTGTGCATGGGCCACTCAACAGTAGGGAACCTGTCTTCCTTTGAACTGATAATCTCGCCATCTATGGTCAATACAACGATGTCTTCAAGCGATATGCTTTTCCAAGACTTGATCTCTAAAGAGAGACTCGGCCTTGGGTCAATATAAATCAACCCAGTCTCAGGATCCCTGAAACTCAAATCCCCAGAATCAAGCGATGTGCTCAGTCTACTATCCACAAGCTTGTATGTGTATTCAAGAACCATTTCTCTGATTTTCTCATTTATCATATCTTTCCTCCTCTAATAAATGATTTTAATTCTTATAAACTAGCAATTTCTATCAAACAACGGTATATTGATTGATGCGAGGCAATGGAGCAGCTGACATGACTATAGATGAAAGAAGGTCTTTGATACTCAAAAAAATAGAAACCCAAGGCTCTGTCTTGGTCAAAGACATTGTTTCAGCTTTCCAAGTCTCTGACATGACCATACGAAGGGATTTAGATGAGCTGGAAAAGACAAACCTGATCCGAAGAAAACATGGGAAAGCAATAAGCGTGCGGGGCACAAGCTTCGAGCCTCCTTATCAAATGAGAAAACTTGAGCACTCCGCAGAGAAAGCCCGGATAGGCATCGCAGCAGCTGGGCTTGTTGAACCTGGCGATAGCATCGCCTTTGACACAGGCTCCACATCATTTCAAGCGGCAAGCAACCTTCTCAATCTATCCAATCTCACAATTGTAACTCATAGCCTTACGATTGTTGATTTATTCAGAAACTCAACCTCCAATGCCGAGATAATCGTACTCGGCGGAAAATTACGAAAGGAAGAGAACTCCCTTGTCGGGGACATCGCTCTTTCAACCCTTAAGGATTTCTTTCTTGATAAATTGTTTTTATGTGCAGGCGGAATATCCTGTCATGCAGGGCTGACCGAGTTCAATTCCGATGATGCAATCATCAAGAAAACGCTCATTCCCCATGCACACCAAGTAATCCTTCTGGCTGATAGCAGCAAATTCAACAAGACAGCATTCCATAAGTTCGGCGACCTATCATCAATAGACATGCTTGTAACAGATAAGATGCCTCCAAAAGATTTATTGACAATGCTTCAAGAAAGCAAAGTCGATATTCTGATTGCCAAATGACATTTATTATGTCTGCACTATCCCTTTCCGCTATTCTCTTCTGCGAAAAGCTCCTTGTTGTGCTTGTATAATTTCAAATAAGTCTCAAATTTGTTTTCATAAATCTCATGATTTCTCAAATTCGGCTGGATGATGTCCTTGATCTTTATAAAACGCTCAATCTCATCCCAAGAAGAAAACACATCAACGCCAAGTCCGGCGAGGAAAGCAACGCCCAATGAAGAGCCTGGATGATTCGCAACTATCTCAAGAGGATACCCGATTACATCCGATGTCACTTGTTTCCAGAGAAAGCTCTTTGCCCCGCCATTTGTCACTCTGACCTTTCGTACCTTCTCACCCATTTCATTAAGAACTTTAATGTGATGGAGGAAACCATAGGAAATCCCTTCAAGAATCGCACGAAAGAAATGAGCCCGAGAATGATGTAGGGAAACACCCCAAAAAATCCCCCTGGCCAAAGGATCAAAAACAGGCGTTTTCTCTCCAATAAAGTATGGGAGGCAGAAAAGTCCATCTGATCCTGCTGAAATCCGTGAGGCAATTTCATCAAGCTCCTTGTACCCCATCATTTCTGCAAAGCCGGCTTGAAACCATTTTATAAGCGAACCAGAAGATGCCATGCAGCCATTAATAAGGTATTTTCCGGGAATAAGATGGTAATCTAAAAAAAGCTTCCTATTAAGCTTCTGCTCTTCCAAAGCAAGAAGAGTATCCCCGGCTCCTCCAAGCTTTACAAGCAAATCGCCAGAATCCTTGACCCCTGCGGAAAAGGCGGAAGAAATATGATCAGCGCTTCCACCGACAACAGGCGTTCCTTCTTTTAAAGATGTCAGCAAAGCAGCTTCATGTGTTATTCTCCCAATAATTGCAGAGGACTCGACAATTTCTGGAAGAATCGAAGTATTTATCGAAGAGCTGTCGATAACCTCTTTAATCCAAGTTTTGGTAGACAAATCGAAGAGTCCGCTTTCCAGAGCCCAGTTCTTCTCCACGCAAAACTGTCCCGTCAGCTTGTAGTTAATGTAATCATAAGAGCCCATGATATATCTGGCCCTTGATAAATTCTCATTTTCATGCTTTCTAAGCCAAAGAAGCTTGGGGCCAATACTCTGCTGCGTTATTGCAGACCCTGTTTTTCTGAAAATCTCTGCTTCATCAAGTTCTTTCTTGAATTCATCAATTTCCATTGAAGATCTAGCATCGTTCTGTTGAATTGAATTCCTGATAACCTCTCCATTCTCATCAAGAAGTATTAATGTAGGCACCATCCCGCTGACACCAACTCCGCATATGTCTGCAGGATCTATATTATTGTCAAAGAGTATTCTGGGAATGCAAGTGCAGACATTCGCCCACCAAACTGAAGGATCTTCCTCGGCCCATGCAGCCTTCTTGCTTATTAAATTACTTGGATTTTGATCTTCGGCAAGAAGATGCCCCTCTGTATCTATGACAACTATCTTTGTAGCTGTCGTGCCAATATCAATTCCAAGCAGTTTCTTTCCGCCCATATGAATCCCTCCTAATGCTATCGGATTTCTCTCACAACCTTCATAAACTCAGAAACACGCTTTTCATCAACAGGATTCCAAATATAGCCATCTTTCTTAAAGCAAGTGCCAACAATAGCGCCGTCAGCAATTAAAAGCTGCTCTTTCACATTGTTCAGGCGAACCCCTGTATTTGCGAACACTATTGTGGAGCCGACGGCTTTCTTGATTTCTGTCAAAGTCGCAGTGGAAGTCTCAGAACCAGCTGTTAAACCAGAAACACACAAAGCATCAGGCTTGCAATTAAAAACCGTTGATTTAGCAATCCCAATGATATCTCGATCGGCTAGATACTTAGCAGCTTCTGGCACGATATTGTAAAGCATCCTTACATGGGAAGCCCCCATCCTTTTCCTGTGTCGTGCCGTCTCTCCGCTATTGGTGTTCCAAAGCCCAAAATCACTTGCATAAACCCCGGAGATAATCTCTCTGATAAACCTTGCACCCGTGGCAACAGCAAGATCCAGAGAGGCTATCGGATCCCAAAGAACGTTCACGCCAAACGGTATTCTTATAAAACGCTTGAGTTCGCCGATAATCTCCGCCATAGCTGTGTAGGTTATAGGCTCGACTTTCGTGAGGTATGGCAAACTCGATTCGTTTGAGAACATAACCGCATCCACACCACCATCTTGCAGGCATTTCAAATCAGCAAGAGTATGCGAAAGAACATAATCCATGCCTTTCTCTGAATCATAGCCGGGATCCCCTGGGAGTGCGGGAATATGACACATTGCGATGATTGGTTTCTCTGTTCCAATTTCTTCTTTTGTCCAACTCATATCAACCTCTCTATTAATTTTCAAACAATCTGTTTCTCATGACTTCACGGCTCCCATTGAAAGCCCTGAAATCAGATATTTCTTTACAACACCAGAAACTAAAATCATCGGTAAAATGGAGATGACAGTTCCGGCAGAAAGTTTCGCAATCTGTATTCCTTGCCTGGTTTTCATCGCTGCGAGACGAACAGGCACAGTCATTGTATTCCCACCAGAGAGCACAATAGCAAACAAGAATTCGTTCCATGAGAAAATAAAGCTCAAGACCGCAGTCGCCATTATCCCTGGAAGAGCGATTGGGATGATGATTCTGAAAAAGGCCTGAAGAGGGGAGACCCCGTCAACAGCAGCCGCTTCAGATAATTCCTTTGGAATTCCTTCGAAGAATCCAGTCATTATCCATATCAAAAACGGGAGATTAAATGCCATATAAGCAAGCGTCATTCCCAGAAAAGTATCAGATAGTTTAAGATGGCTCATCAGAATGAATATTGGAAGAACCATCACAACACCAGGAAGCATCTGGGTTGCAAGAACCACGAAACGAAGTGCCGAGCCTCCAATTCTATAATGAGCAAAGGCATATCCACCCATACAGGCTATCGGAACACCCACAATGGTAGAAAGCAAGGAAATCACAAGACTGTTTTTCATGAAAACGAGGAATCCATCCTCTACAAAAAGCTTCCGATAATTGTTAAATGTAAATGATGGGAATAATTCCGGGGGGATTGCATATGCATCAACTTCGTTGACAAATGATGTTCTCAAGGTCCATAAAATCGGAAGCACAATCCCAAGAGAAAACAATATTAATACGAAATAAGTGATGAAATCACTTACGGTTCTGCTCTTGCTTAACGATTTTTTCATGTTCTTTCCTTCATAGTCGCCTTGAACAAGATAACTGTTATTCCCAGAATCACAAACAGCAAGACATATGACACCGATGATGCCAGACTCAAATCCAAACCCATGAAAGTAGTTCGATAAATATAATAGCTTATAAGGTCAGTGCTTATCCCAGGCCCACCAGAAGTCAGAACATAAATCAAATCATATGTTTTGAATGCTGTGATGATTCTCTGAAGAACGGCCACAATAATGATTGGTTTCAAAAGAGGAGTTTTGATATAAATCAACGACTGAAATCCATTGGCACCATCAATCAAGGCAGATTCAAACGGTTCCTTGGGGAGAGAAGTCAGTCCAGCTAAGAGTAAAAGAATCATAAATGAAACCTGTTGCCAAATATCAACTATTGTAACGGTTAATAATGCAAGGTGAGGATTGCCAAACCAGTTCACGTATCTCATGCCAATTCTTCGCAATAAAAAATTAACAACACCAAGCTCTGAATGAAGAAGCATCCTCCATATGAGTCCAACAGCAACTGGCGACATGACCATTGGCATGGTGAGTATGAAATAGAAAACACTTTTGAACTTTATATCACGAGATAGCAACAGTGCTATGCCGTATCCTAAAAAAAATTCAAGGGGAACAACCATAAGCACGAACAGCATTGTCACTTTCACCGAATTCCAGAAATACTGATCCGCGAAAGTGTCGGCATAGTTTCCGAAGCCCACAAACTGATTGAGATGCGGGCTAAGAAACGTATATCTGAACATACTCAATACTAATGAATACATCAAAGGCATCGCTATTATCAGCAAAAGGACAATTATTGAAGGCAACAGAAAACCAGTTCCTATCCTTCTCGTTCTTTTCTCAAATGATGTTCTCATTGCTGGTTGTCCCCTATTGCATGGTTTAATCAGATTACTTTTGAAGTTTTGCCTTTTTCGCTAAATCATTGAAATCAACTTCAAGTTGAGAAAAAGCAACATCCACATCCTTATTTGAAGTCACTATCAGTGAGAGTTCCCGCCCTAATGATTCAATCATCTGTGATGAATACTGAAACTCTGGAACCGGTTGAGAATTCTCAAGAATCTTCTGGACTTCAATGTAATATGGATACTTCGCAAGGACTTCCTTGTCATTTAAAACATCGTATCTTGTAGGAGCTCCGCCAGCCAGCGCCCTAGCCTTTGCCACCTCAAAGGATTCAACCCACTTGATGAACTCCCATGCTGCGTCTTTTTTATTTGTGTTTCTGGCAATAGCCCATCCCCAGCCCCCGGCTAGACCATTCGTCCCAGGGATAGGAACAAGCTTAACCTTATCTTTGACCTTTGAAACAGCTTCATCCTGAAACTGGGCAAGCATCCAGTTATATGAAATGAAGGAGAACGCCTCTCCCGAATTCATAATCCGGAGCGAGTCTTCCAAAGTAAAGGAACTTGCCCCTTCCGGCGCACCGTTCTTCAGGTTGGCTCTGTACAATTCTGTTGCTTTTCTTGCAATCGGACTATTGATGGTTGCTTTCCAGTTCTCATCATAGAACTGTCCGCCTAAAGCGAAGAAGTAGTTGCTCCACTCCATGGCTATAGGATCGCCTTTCCCACCCTGCATTGCAGAACCAAAATAGCCTGTATTCTTCTGAATGAACTCACAGAGAGAGACATATTCTTCCAGGGTCGCAGGAACAGTCATATTGCTCCCATGCTGAGCAAAGTATTTCGCATTAAGCTCCTTGTCTTCAAGAATATCGGTGCGATACATCAAAGCCATTGTATAGTTATACATTGGAATCATGTACAAAACTTTATCATAATAACCAACCATGTCCGTCATTGCGGGAACATAAACCGACATATCGAAATTGTCTTTCTTGATATACTCATCAAGCGGTTCCAGCCATCCTGCTGCGGGGAACTCCCCCGCCCAGTAATTATCAACTTCAATTACATCATAAGTTGAAAACGGTGCCAGGAACTGAGTTATGAGTTTTGTATGCATATCAGTATACTGAACAATTTCAAAATTCACTTTGATTCCCGTCTTCGCCTCAAATTCAGGCAACATCTCCTTGATTATAGCGGTATCAGGCACATCTTCCATAAGCAGGTTCAATGTTGTCTGCCTTTGCGAGGAAACATCCTCTCCGGCTCCTCCCGCAAAAGCTTGAAATGATAATACGAACATTAATGCCAAGACACCTACAAAAAAACTCCTTCTTCTCATATCAACCTCCTGGATAATGAAACTATAAAAAGGATAAAATTCTCCTGTTCAATATCTGATTGCCGCAGATAATAGACTTCCCTGATAATAAATTATCTTTCGTCCGAATCGCAGAAGCTGAACAACCAGCCCCTAAAGCAACAGCCAAGCCTCCTGCTACATCCCACGGGGATAATCCAAACTCGAAATACCCCGAGAGAGAGCCCTCCGCAACAAGACAGAGGGCAATAGCAGCGCTCCCCAAAAGTCTTATTTCCTGAACTTCATTCAACAAGGCAGAAACAGGATTCAGAAAGCATTCTTTTCTTATCCCTTTATCATAGGGAATCCCTGATCCCAACAAACAGGATTTCAAATCACAGTTCTCGTTAACATGAATTCTCTCAGAATTCTTCCATGCGCCCTCTCCATTGATTCCATAATATAAATCCCCTGATACAGGAAGATAAACCGCACCAACAACCGGCTTTCCTTCTTCGATGTATCCAATCGAGACACAGAACAAATCAAGCCCATGGGAGAAATTGAGCGTTCCATCAAGCGGATCGACAACAAAAGCCTGCCCATCCAAATCTATTTCGACTCCATCGGCATCTTCTTCATCAATGATTCTCACTTCAGGAAACGCATTTGAAAGCATTTTCCTTATCAATCGTGATGAAGCAAAATCAATTTCGGTGACAAGATCAGAGCATGATGATTTCTCATGAATTTCAAAGAATCCAGAATCATACCCAGCCTTCACTATCTTTCCGGCTTCTCTCACCGCAGGAATGATCCCTTTTTCGAGAATATCCAATGGATTAGTGCATGCAGATTCCACCTGTAACATTCAACCCCTGCCCTGTCATAAAATCAGAATCCGAAGAAGCCAAAAACCCTACAACCTTTGCAACATCCTCAGGCAGACACAATCGACCCAGAGGAGTCATGTCTATATATTCCTGCCTCACCTTTTCGGGATCATCTATTCCCCTGAGAGATGCTTCCCACCGTGTCTCCCTGTCCTGCATACCTGTCTTCACCATGCCGGGGCAAACACAATTCACGGTGATGTCGAATTGCGCAAGCTCCTTTGCCATCGACTGAACAAGCCCCAACACCCCAAATTTCGAAGCTGCATAATGCGCTTGGAAAAGAGCTCCAATCTTGGAAGCCATAGATGCCGTGCAAATGATTTTCCCCTGTCTTCTCTCAATCATATGCGGGGCGACTTCCTTGCAAACTCTCCATGTGCCTTTGCAGTTGATATCCATATTGAAATCCCAATCCTCTTCAGAAAGTTTCCAGAACCAATTTTCCGAAGACACTCCGGCGTTACTGACAAGAATATCAATACGTCCAAATTTAGAAATCGCTTTCTCAACCGCCCTGTGAATTGACTCTTGATTTGTCACATCAACATTCAAGCAGATAGAATCAGGTGAGGAAACTGCTAATTCCTTGTAGACCGAACGTACCGACTCCTCATTTTTGTCAGTGAGGACAAGTGTTCCCCCGTCATGTGCAAGCCTCAGGGCTATTGCCCTGCCTATCCCGGTTCCACAACCTGTGATGAAAACCACCTTACCAGCAAGAATACTCATCCTTCCTCCAAACGAACATAATTTTTGTTTGTTTAAATAGTTTTTTTATTCTTTTCAACATAATTATGTGTTCTAAAACACAACCTGTCAAGTTTTATTTTCATCAACTTGAAGCATTGTTTCAGTAACATAGATCGCCACTTTAATTGTGAGAAGAAAAAAAGAAAGTCCCACCAAACCGCCGATAGGATTGAATTTAGCAAAACCAAATTCAGCCACGAAGACCAGAAGGAACAAGCAAAGAGCATCACGCCTTTGGCGTGCAGGCACAGCCATTTCAAGAATGAAGAAAGACTTCAATTGGAATTCTATGTACACGGCAACCAGTAAGAAAGGATTATCCCGCCGTCCTATTGTTATCAATCCTGATTTTTATATATGGAAGCAATTCGAAAACGCATATGGAAGTTTGGTTATATCAGACTTCATCAGAGATTCAATACATTTCTAGAATACAATTCCCGATTTGCATGACTTGATGAAAAAGCATAGAATTGTTGCCCAAGCTTCAACATCAGAAAATCCGGACTCTCACTCAAAGCGCTTGGCATTGCTTCAAGAAACTCGCTCATAAAAGCCATCTTATTTCTATTTGAGTTCATTTCCTGAAATCCCATGGCGCATTCTTGTCAAACGGCCGCCTTTTGCTGAATGTCGCCGATTGGTCTATATGCTTGAATATCTTTTCCATATTTGTTCGCATTCTGCTATGTCCGGTGCATACGTATTTCACCCCGCTGCCCTAGACAATATGCTTTAGCCTTACAAGAGACTGCTTATTGATATCAGGATATTGCGTAAAAAAGTCAAAGAAGCTATACCCGCCGTCATCGTTGACCGCAAGGCAATCACCGCTGAACAAAACCTTGTCATCCACAATATAGCACATATGTCCTAAAGTATGCCCCGGTATATGAAAAGCCTGGGCTCTCACATCTCCAACGCAGACAACCACCTCTTGATCCTTGAGCTTTTTATAGCTAGTCCGCAATGCCACGCAGTTCTTGATAAGAATGCCCAGCTTCGTCATTCGATGCACCGAGCCGGTCAAATACGCTTCTTCCTCGCTTCCCAGATAAACCTGAGCGTTCGGGAAAATGCTTGCACCCGCAAAATCAATCCCGCCGCATTGATCCACGTCTACATGTGTGATGAACAAATGCTTGACGCCAAGCGGATCTATGCCGATTTTGCAGAAGCTGTCTTGGATGCCGGGGAAGTTCAGATGTCCGGAATTATTGCAAACACGAAACTATTGCTTAACTTTCCAGTAGCCCGTCTTATTAGAGCCCACCCTTTCGATGTATCCGTTCTCCCTCAAGAATCTAATGTTATTTTCTATAGCCGTTAATCCTACACTTATTATATTTGTTAATTGTGCCGGGTAATAAAGTAGGGGATATTTTTATTAAATGCTAACTAATAGCATTTGCGGGATTGATGCAAGCAGACTGCGGGCGCAAACCTAATCAAAAAAATTCAAACCGAATTTATTCACTCCCACTCAATCGTCCCCGGCGGCTTCTGCGTTATGTCAAACAGCACCCTGTTCACCCCGCTCACCTCGTTGCATATGCGGTTGGCCACTCTTGTGAGGAATTCAGGCTCGAAATGGTACCAGTCGGCGGTCATCGCATCCTCGCTGGTAACGGCTCGGAGCGTGCAGACCTCCTTGTACGTCCTGCCATCGCCCTGCACTCCCACCGATTTCACCGGGAGCAGGTCAGCGAAGGCCTGGAACATATCGGAGTAAAGCCCCGCGCCTCTGATTTCCTCAATGAATATGGCATCCACCTCGCGGAGGGTGTCAAGACGCTCCTGCGTCACCTCGCCGATGCAACGCACCCCCAGACCGGGGCCGGGGAATGGGTGACGGTCGACAAGAGCGGCAGGGAGGCCAAGCTCGCGGCCCAGACTGCGGACTTCGTCCTTGAAGAGGTCGCGCAGGGGCTCCAGCAGCTCCCATTTAAGGTCAGCGGGAAGGCCGCCTACATTATGATGGCTCTTGATTGTGGCCGATGGCCCGCCGTTGGGAGACTTTGATTCTATCACATCAGGATAGAGCGTGCCTTGGGCGAGGAAGCTGATCCTCTTGCCGCTTTGCTTCTCAATCTGACGTGCGCTGTCATAGAACGCATCTATGAACACCCGGCCGATTGTCTTGCGCTTAGCCTCAGGCTCCGTGATGCCTCTAAGCGCCTCCAGAAATCGAGAGGAAGCGTCTTCATAGCAGAAGCGCATGTTGAAGGTGTCTTTGAACACCCTCTGAACCATTTCGGGTTCGTTCTTGCGCAAGAGGCCATTGTTTACAAACACGCAAACCAGATTATCGCCGATGGCTCTGTGGATAAGGGCGGCAGCAACGGAGGAATCCACCCCGCCTGAAAGACCGCACAGCACCTGACGGTCACCGACTGCGGATTTTATCTGCGCGACAGATTTCTCGATGAAGCCCGCCATGGTCCAGCCGCCTTCGCAGCCGCAGATGCCGCGGACGAAATTGCGCAGCAGGGTCTTGCCTTGGACAGAGTGGACAACCTCTGGGTGGAATTGCACCCCGTAAAGCTTCCTTGCGGAGTCCTCTATGGCGCACAGCTCGCAGTTTTCAGTTCTTGCGATTGCCTTGAAACCTGCGGGGAGGTCCCTGACGGAGTCGCCGTGGCTCATCCAGACCTGGCTTGAAGTCATCCCTTTGAGCAAGGGGCTGGCGGCGGTGAGCTGAAGTTCTGTCAGCCCGTATTCCCTGCGCTCCGGAGGGGAAACTTCGGCGCCATTCTCGATGGCGAGAACCTGAAGTCCGTAGCAGATTCCCAGGATGGGAATCCCCAGGCTGAATATATCGGAATCGGGCCGGGGAGAGCCGGGCTCCGATACGCTGCACGGCCCGCCGGAGAAGATAAGGCCGCGCGGAGCCAGTTTTCTTATTTCAGCGGCGGGGGTGTTGAAAGGGACTATTTGGCTGTAAACGTTAAGCTCCCGCACCCTTCGGGCTATGAGCTGACTGTACTGGGCTCCGAAATCCAGAACGATTATGCTGTCCTTCATGCTATCCATTGGATGCTCCTATTGTGCAAGCTTTATAAAAAGCCAGGCCAGACAGTCGTGTTTGACCGGACTATAATTTCTCGTATGCCTCTCTTATGAGGTTTTCGACCTTCTGGGGAAGATCTCGTGCTTCATCGGGGGTCAGGTTCTCTGTTGGAATAGGCTCAAGCATCATTATCTTGGCGTGCTGACGCCGAGCCGTCCTCTTGTCCTCGAATCCGCCTCTTACACCTTTTATCACGACAGGGATTATGACCGCACGGCTTCTGGTGGCCAATTTGAAGCTGCCTCCCTTAAATGGGGCTATCTTGCCTGTCTTGCTGCGGGTGCCTTCTGGGAATATAGTGATTATTGTTCCCTGCTCAACCATTTGTATGCCTTTCTCTATCGCATTCGCACTGCTGCGCAGTGAACCGCGCTTCATGTATATGCAGTCCAGCGAGCTGATCCAGAAATTCAGCAGAGGCACTTTGCGCAGCTCCTCTTTTGCAATGAATGCGGACCATATCCTGAGGCCGCAGACTATCGCCGGTATATCAAGGATGCTTGTGTGGTTCGCCATGAGGCATAACCTTGGATACAATGTGAGGTCAGGATGAACAGCCGTGACATCTTCCAGCTTGATGTTGGTGAGCCAGAAAACAAGACGGGCTAAAGCCATTCCGCTGGCACGCACCCAGTAGCCGGCCGTTGTTCTGAAGCCTATGCGCCGCATCACCATGATCGGGATAAGGACTATGAACACAGACAGGAGCATGCATATTGCAAATAAGGCCAGCCCCAGTGATAATGCAATCTTTGCCACAGCGTCAGAACTCCTGTTTGCTGCAAAGCTTAGCATACTGGCCGTCAATTGACAACAATTCACGGTGAGTGCCCTGCTCTATTATGCGTCCTTTCTGAAGCACGAATATCTGGTCGGCATCCATTATCGTGGTCAGCCTATGGGCTATGACAAGCGATGTCCGTCCTTTTGAAAGCCTGGCGAAGGCTTCTTGGATCTGACTCTCGCTCTCGGAGTCCAGCGATGAAGTCGCTTCGTCGAATATGAGGATAGGCGGGTTTTTCAGGAACACCCTTGCAATCGAGAGCCTCTGCCGCTGGCCGCCGGACAGCCGGGTTCCGCGCTCCCCCACCTGGGTTTCCAGTCCATCAGGCAGCGACCTTACGAACTCGTCCAGGTCGGCCGCCTTCAATGCCGCCCAGATTTCCTCGTCGGTTGAATCGCTTTTTCCGTACCTGAGATTCTCCCTTATTGTATCGTCAAACAGGAAGACGTTCTGCTGGACTATGCCGATGCTGCGTCTCAAAGATTCCTGGGTGACCTGCGTTATATCCTGGCCGTCTATTGTTATCACGCCCCCTGTGATTTCGTAGAAACGTGGCAGAAGGGATACTATGGTCGTCTTGCCGGCGCCGCTTTCCCCTGCTATGCCTATCTTGGAGCCGCCTTTTATATTCATCGTTATACTGCCGACAACCTCGCCGTCCTTGTCGTTGTATCTGAAGCTGACATCCTTGTATTGGATATCGCCATTTGCAACGACCAGATTCTTCGCTCCCGGCGCATCGCTTATGGCAGGCTGGATGTCCATGACTTCCTGGAATCTCTCAAATGAGGCCATTCCCTGCTGAAGCTGATCCACGAACTGAATCATCCGGTCAATCGGCGCAAGCACCACAGAGACGAACAGCAGGAAAGTCACAAGATCATAGCCTTGGATGATGTCTTTGTACATCAGAATCGCCCCGCCGACTATGGTGTTGAAATAATAAAGGTTCCGAAGCAGCTGCATGATGCTGTGGTAATCGGCCATCGTCCTGTACTGGGATGATTTCCTGAATTTCAATTCATCGTTGCTATGACCGAACTTGCTTGACTGGAAATCCTCGCTCGTGAAGCTTTTCACCTCGCGTATGCCTTGGATTGAGTTCTCAACAGTCGAATTGACCTCCGCAACCACGGCTCTTGTCGCACGGTTCTTTAGTTTCATCCGCTTTCCCATGGTCAGCCCCCAGATAAGCATGAGCGGCATGCCCGCAAGTGATATGAGAGAGAGCGGCACGCTGTAGCTGAACATCACGGCATATGCGCAGATTATCGTCAGAAGGGATATTATGAAATCCTCGGGGCCGTGATGGGCGACTTCGGCTATCTGGAACAGATCGTTGGTCATGCGGCTCATGATATGGCCTGTCTTGCTTGTGTCAAAGTAGGTCATGCTCAGCTTCTGCACATGGGAGAACAGATCCGTCCTCATATCTGTTTCGATATTGACTCCCATGATATGCCCCCACCTCAGCCTTATGTAGTCCAGAAAGCTGTTGGCAACGTATATGCCCAGCATCGCTGTGAATGTGATTATCATGGCCTGGAAGTTCTTGTCCGGTATATATGTCTTCAACAGCTCCCTTGTCAGGGTCGGGAAGATTATCGAGAGAAGGGAATACAGGATGGCCGCCCCCATGTCTAAAAGGAACAATCCAATGTATGGCTTGTAATAATGCAGGAATCTTTTAATCATCAGCAACCCGCCCGCCGTTTTCTTTTCTTCGTGAATCTGTTCGCCGGCGTCATTTTCCATTTCCAGTCTTCCCAAACAACCTGTGAAACAATCCTCTGAGGCCTCCCTGCGCAGGTTTCCGGGAATCCTTGGAGCCTTGGCTCTGCTGATTCTGGATGCCTTTGGGGCTTGGACTGGCTTTCGCTCCTTGTCTGCCTCTTGTGGCGGCGCCTCTTTCGGGTTGATTCTGCCGAAGCTTATCCGATGAGTTCCTGCGCGGGCCTGAACCCCCGGAAGCCGTCCCCGCTTCATTATCAAAGAACTCCTTTCTATAGATGGCCAGGCGTTCGCTCTCGCTGAGCTTTGCAAGCTTGGAATCATCGACGAATCTGCGACTTGTCCCTTTTTGATACGGTTTCCCGTCATCTCTCTGGGGTTCATGAACTCTTTGGCCATGGACTCTTTGGCCATGCCCCCTTGAATCCATGCGATTTCCGGAAACCTTTGCGCCCCTTGGCCCGCGCGCCTTTCTGGTATCATGGGTCACGCCGGCAAGACGCTCCTTGTTGCGGATTCTCTTGCCCTCCGAAAGGTCCTGGACTTCATCAAGGCCATCGGCCCACATCACAGGTATTCTCATGTGAATGTAGCTCTCAATCGGCTCAAGACCCCACACGTACTCTTCATCGGCAAGGGTTATCGATTTGCCCTTCTTCCCTGCCCGGGCGGTTCTGCCGATTCGATGGACGTAATTCTCATAATCCTCTGGAATGTCGTAATTCACCACAAGCGGCAGGTCATCAATCTGCAAGCCACGAGCAGCCACATCGGTTGCTATCAAGCCCCAGACCGCCCCGGATTTCATCTGATCCAAAGCCTTCTGCCGCTTGGACTGAGGCATATCGCCCATCAGGCATGCGGCCTTGTATCCATTGAGCTTCAGGCGCTCAGAGACGTTGACCGCCATATATTTAGTGTTCGTGAAAATCAGAACAGCGCTGGGATTCTCCCGCTTGAGAAGAAGCAGAAGAAGCTTGAACTTGTCAGCCTTGCTGACGTGGTAAAGCTCCTGAACTATTTCGTTCACGGTTATCTCCTCCGGCTCAAGCTCTATTTCCTCCGGGTTGTTCATATAGTTCCAAGCCAGGTCGCGCACCTTGGTTGACAACGTTGCGGAGAACATCATCGTCTGACGGCTTGTCTTTTCGGGAAGCGCAGCGAATATACGCTTTATATCCGGATAGAAGCCCATGTCAAACATCCTGTCGGCCTCATCCACCACGAAGCTGTCGATGCTCTTGAAGTCAATCTCCTTTGACCGCATGAAGTCAATCAGCCGGCCAGGCGTTCCGACATATATGTCAACGCCCCCGGCAAGCTCCTGCTTCTGCTTATCATAGCCGACGCCACCGTAGAAGCAGCCCACGCGCACGCCATCCATGCCGGATGACAGCAGTCTGGCATCGCCTGCTATCTGCAGGGCAAGCTCTCTGGTAGGGCTGATTATCATCGCCTTCATTGTCTTGCCTTCTTCCCTTGCGCGTGCCATCCGCTCCAGAATGGCAAGGACAAAAACCGCCGTCTTGCCGCTCCCTGTCTTGGAGCGCGCCATGATGTCCTTTCCGGCAAGGCCTATGGGACATACCTTCTCCTGCACCTTCGTGCAATCTGTGAAACCTGCATTCGCCACGCCCTTAAGCACGTCAGCATGCAGACCTAGTTCTTCGAATTTCATGCTTTCTCGTCAAGCTCCCTGTCTCTGACAATCTCGCTCAGCTTCAGGGTGCGCTTGTGACCGGAATTGAAAACCAGATTCTCTATCCGGCTGACCGGCATCGCGCTCATGCTGGTGGCTGATATGAAAACCTCGTCGAATTCCCCAAGCTCAGCGTATCTGATAGCCTCCTCCATGACCTGGATGCCCGATTCGCGGGCGGCCCTGAGCACGCTGCGCCTTGTCACGCCTTCTAGGACAAGCTCAAGAGGGGCAGTGTAAAGCACGCCGTTCCTGAAACCGTAGAAATTGCTCCGGGTGCCTTCTCTGAGACACCCGTCCCTGTCAAGCAGAAGGGCTTCAAAGCCCCCTCTGCGTTTCGAATTCTCAAGCGCAAGATAGTTAAGCAGAAGATTGCTTGTCTTGCATTCCGGCATGAAGCGTTCCCCGCTGTAGATCGTGCAGAAAACACCATCATCGTACATAGACCTTGGATACTCAAGGATTGGGGAGGCGGTTATGAAAAGCACCGGCTCCGCCCCTCCGACAATAAGAACACGCATAGAGGCCTTCTCTATACGTTGATGTTTGATCAAAAGATAAATCCAGCTCTCAATCTGACCATCGGCAAAGGGATGGACAAGACCAAGCATGCCCGCCGATTCCCTCAGCCGCGCCAGATGCTCCGGCAGATGGACAGCTCTCCCTTCGATGACCCTGAGCGATTCGTATACACTGAAATTGCACTGAACCTCTCGGGAAGTTACGGGAAGCACCGCCTCCGAGGCGGGAATCAACTCTCCGTTTCTAATCGCAGCATCACCTATCATTGATTCTCCTGGTAATTCAATTCTCCTAATCCGGGAATTTAAGCAGCTCCCTGGGCTTCGATCCTCTTGCAGGGCCGACATATCCGTCATCCTCCATCTTCTCGATGAGGCGGGCGGCCTTGTTGTAGCCGATGCAAAGCCTCCTCTGAAGATAAGAGGCGCTGGCGCTCTGTCGGTCAAACACTATCTTCAGGGCTTTCTCATAAAGCGCTTCATCGCCTGAGAACGCTGACTCTTCGTCCTCTTCCTCATCGCTTTCCGGCGGCTCATCCTCAAACAGCGCCTCGTCAAGGTAATCGGGCTTGCCTTGGGTCTTGACGTATTCGGCTATCGACTCCACCTCCTGATCGCTGAGGAAAGCCCCCTGTATTCTCTCGGGATCCCTTGTGCTGCTGGTCACATACAGCATATCGCCTTTGCCAAGCAGTCTTTCCGCTCCAACCGTATCAATGATGATGCGGCTGTTTATCTGACTTGTCACCGAGAAGGCGATCTTAGTGGGCAGATTGTTCTTTATCAAGCCGGTCACTACTTCAGCGGACGGCCTCTGGGTGGCGAAGACAAGATGAATCCCCACAGCGCGGGCCATGGCGCTGAGACGGTTGAGCAGAACCTCAAGCTCCTTTCCGGCCACTGTCATCAAATCGGCGAACTCGTCCATTATGACCACGATATACGGCATCTTCTCTCTGGCAAGATGCTCCTCATCGATCTTGGCGTTGTAATTCGCGATGTTGCGGACATTCACAGAGCCTATCACATGGTATCGCCGCTCCATCTCCTCCAGACAGTACTGCAGGGCCTTTATCGCTTTCTTTGGATCTGTTATCACCGGAGTGAGAAGATGCGGAATCCCGTTGTAGACCTTAAGCTCGACTATCTTGGGATCCACCATTATCATCCGGACTTCCTTCGGAGTCTTCGTGTACAGCAGTGAGCATATCATCGAGTTCACGCAGACTGACTTTCCGCTGCCGGTCGCACCTGCAATCAATATGTGCGGAGCGCTGGCTATGTCCATGGCAACATTCTCGCCTGTGATTTTCTTGCCCAGGACAACAGGCATCTTCATCTTGACCGTATCGAGGGAGTCTATGATTTCGTTGAAGCCTATCGTCTCGCGCTGGAAGTTGGGAACCTCAACCCCGACAGCCTGCTTGCCGGGAATCGGGGCGACCAATCTCACCTGAGAGACAGCCAGATCCATGGCGATGTTATCGGTCAATCCGGCGACCGCGGACACCTTGACTCCAGGGGCAAGGGCGATTTCATACATCGTCACAGTAGGACCTTTCGTTATTCCCACAAGATGACAGTCAACCCTGAACTGCTTCAGGGTGTTTATTATTGTATCGCCCCTTTCGATAACCTCATGGTCATGCACTGTGGATCTGTCCTTAGGGTAGCTTCTAAGCAGTTTTCTGGGCGGGAAATGGTATATCAGCTTATTCTTGTTCAGAAGATATGACTTGCTCTTGGCCGCCTCTGCATGACCCAGGCCCCCCACTCCCGAATACAAATCGTAGTCATTCTCATCAGAACCGTCCCAGTTATTCTGATCCTCCTTCAGAGCCGGAGCAGGCGCTATGACAGTCTGATTCGGGATCACAACCGAGGTCGCCGTCCTGGCCGTTCCGGCCGCATCGGCGGATTCGCCTTCAGCAATGAGCTTCGCAGGGGATTCTTTCTTGCCAAACATCCTTGATGGGGCGGGCGCATCACCCATGGCCGGGTCGGTCGGTTCGGCCGATTCGTGAGGTTCGTGAGGTCCGTGAGGTTCAGTCAGCTTGGGCGATTCACCTTCCGCTGAAATCACATCAGCATTCCCTTCAGCGGCAAGGCTCTTTGCATACTCGGCATCGGCCGCTGCGCGCGCCTCCTCTATTGCCTTGCGGGCATTCTCCTGCCGCCTCTGCTCCTCCCGTTCTTCACGGGCCTTGCGCTCCATCTCCATCATCGCCCGCAGGGCCTTCTCGTCCTCTGCGACTTTCTTTGTCAGATTGCCGGGCTGGAAATTCGCCCAAGGATTGGATGCCTCCTGACGCTTCTTTTCCTCCAGGAAGCCCGCTTCCCTGCGGACAACATCATATATGCCGATGCCGACAGATGATTCCATTGGCGTCCCGCCATATGGCTCAGCGCCTTCCGCTGACTTGCTTCCTCCTGACTTGCTTCCTCCTCCGTCACCCATGCGCCCCGAATCAGAACCGCCATTCTCTGGAGCGCCGTTCTCCGGCGAGGCTTCGGAGAATTTTTTGAACACAGGAACCTCCGTTGACAGAATCCTGCGGCCTTTCTCTCCATCTGGCTCTTCGGCGGCAACGCCAGGCTCGGATGCGGCAGCGGGCTTCTGCCTTGGCTTCCGCCTGCGCTCAGTTCTCAGACGCTTTCCACCATGCTGCAATTCTCCTGTCGGCTCAGGCTTATGCTCAGATTTACGCTCATGCTTGTCCGCTGCAACCGCCGCCTTCTTCTTAAGCCCGGGCCCGAAACGGTCGGCCAAGGCAGCAATGGCCGAGAAGACCGCCGCCTCGTAGACAAGCAGCAATGATATTTTCCACACGTTCCGGAAAAGCCCGATTCCCTGCACATATCGAGGCAGCTCCATGTCCTGAACCGACAGAAAAAGCACCCTCAGCGTGAGGAAAATCGGAATCGCAATGACAAGCTTCAGATAGTTCCATGGCTTGCGTTCAGACAACAGCAGCAAAGCATCCTCAATGACAAGGAACGCAGCGAAAGGCAGAAGAGAGTATCTGAACAGCCTTGAGGACTCCGGGAAGAACCCTAGATTATTCTGCAGGAACAATCCTATCCGGGAGAACAGTCCGCTTCCAAGGTCTTTGTTCTCAGTGAAGAACGGCAATGCTATGACAAGCACGCAAAGCAACGATGCAAGCAGCGCCAAAGTGCTTAAAAAGACTCTTATACCTGACTTTCTGCTCATTGCACCTCCATTACCATGCAGGACATGATACCATATTCGGGCCAGAAAGGTGAACAGCCACGGTTCATCCCTTGCGGGCGACCAAACAGAGCCGCCTTTCCTCCGGCAGACCGGGGACAGCAACCGGAATCACCTCAAATGAGAACCTATCCGGGCAGAGCTTCTCAACCGCCTCGATCTCTCTTTCAATGTATTCCGATGTCGCACGGTAGGCCAGCAGGAATCCATCGGGCTTTAAAAGCGCAGCGGCCGGCTTGATTATATCAGGAAGCGGATGGAAGGCCCGCATGACCACCCCGTCGAACTTGTCCTTTGCCTCTCTGATATCGGCGGCGATGAGGTTGACGCCTCCAAGCCCTGCAATGGTCAAGGCATTTCTCAGAAAGCCGCAGCGCCGCTCCATCCTTTCCACCAATGTGAAGCTGAATCCGGGCAGGGCGATGGCAAGCGGAATCCCGGGGAAACCGGCCCCTGAGCCCAGATCGGCTATCCGAAGCCCGCCGTTGAATCCGGATGATTGGCGCATCTTATGAATCGAGCGCAGCGTCCTCACCCCGCTGAGGCTGTCAAATACATGGCGCATCCATATATCATCCCCCTTGTCGCCGACAAGCTTGAGACCAGGGTTGAACCGCTCAAGCTCCTTCACAAAGGCTCTCAGCCTGCTGATTGTGAAATCATCAGACGGCGAGTCAAGCTCCGCGAGGGCGGCCTTTATCGTCAAATCATCCATTTCTCCTCCTGAGCATGACCATGAGCAAGGCTATGTCCGAGGCTCTGACCCCGCTTATCCGGGAGGCCTGCCCTATGCTCATAGGGGAGATTCTCTTAAGCTTCTCCCTCGACTCCTCGCTCAGCCCCTCGATTTCGTCATAATCGAAATCAGGCGGAATAATAAGGTTGTCCAGCTTGTCAAATCTCTGGGCCTGCCTGTCTGCACGATTTATGTATCCTTCATATTTAATATCCTGTTCCACAATATTCCTTATGTTTTCTGGATAATCATTGAGATTTGGAATATCATTCAGCAATGAAGAGATGCTTATCTCAGGATGCTTGAGAGCCTGAACGGCGTTCATTGAATTGACTTTGGAACGCCCAAGCTCCTCCTTAAGCCGGGCGATTATGTCCAGCTTCTTTTCAAGTCTGTGCATCTGCTCCTCACTGCACAGCCCAAGCGCGGCCCCTTTAGGCGTAAGCCTTATATCGCAGGTATCGTGCCTGAGATTCAGACGGTATTCAGCTCTGCTTGTGAACATCCGATAAGGCTCGTTTGTGCCTTTTGTCACCAAGTCATCTATAAGCACGCCCGTGTATGCCTCGGTTCGCGAAAGCACAAGCGGCTTCTCTCCTCTGATTTTCTGGACTGCGTTTATCCCGGCCACCAGCCCCTGGCAGGCAGCCTCCTCATAGCCGCTTGTCCCGTTAGTCTGCCCTGCGAAGAAAAGGTTCTCGTACATCTTGCACTCAAGGGAAAGCTTTAGCTGTGTGGGGAACACAAAATCATACTCCACAGCATACGCCGGCCTCATGACCCTCGCTGTCTCAAGCCCCGGTATCGAATGGATGAAATCGTTCTGCACATCTTCCGGCAGAGATGACGAAAGCCCATTCAGATACATCTCGCTAGTGCCGGAGCCCTCCGGCTCCACGAATATCTGATGACGCTCCCGCTGCGGGAAACGAACCACCTTGTCTTCTATCGAAGGGCAGTATCGCGGCCCCCTTCCCACTATCTTTCCGCCGTAAAGCGGAGAACGGGATATGCTGGCCTTTATTATTTCGTGAGTCCTCTCATTCGTGTAGGTTATCCAGCATGGAATCTGAACACGCTGCAAGGCTTCGGCGGCGAAAGAGAAAGGCTCAATCGGCTCATCTCCGTCCTGACGCTCCATCTTGCTGAAATCAAGCGAGCCGCTGTCCACTCTGGCGCAGGTGCCTGTCTTGAGCCGAGCTGTCTGAAGCCCCATGCGTCTGAGGCTGTCACCCAGGCCAAAGGCTCCTTCCTCCCCCAGCCTCCCTTCGGGCGCATCGTATTCGCCTATGAATATCCTGCCGTCCATGAAGGTGCCGGTGGTGACGACAACCGCCTTGGCGCTTATCTTGTGTCCGCGTCTTGTGACGACGCCGCAGACTTTTCTGTCTTCC
>JBHCBD010000002.1:0-5380 GCA_041798905.1 Spirochaetales bacterium
CCATTTTACAGCAAGCACTATCTGCCATCTGCACTCAAAATCATAAAGGAGCGTTTCCCTAATATAAATCTTAAAATAATAGAGGATATTTCATACAACCTTGAAAGGCTTATTGCAGACCGAAGCCTTGACTTCTGCTGTATTCCACAGGATCCGGAGATAGAAGGTCTATCATATGAGCCAATTTGCATGGAAGAGATCTTGCTGGCAGTTCCTCAAAGCAGCCCTCTTCGCGAGAAGGCAATACCCGCTTCTCCGATTCCTTTCCTTGATATAAAGTGGATAAACAATCAGCGTCTTGTCACTCTCAAGCAGATTCAGAAGATAAACCAGCTGCTGAAGCCTCTTTTTGAAGCAGGAAATCTCCGTTTTCATATAGTCTACGAAACCCTTGATTGGGATACCGTCAACATCATGATCGCCAACGGCCTGGGCATAGGTTTTGTTCCCGACATACTCACAGCCTCTGATCTAGGCTCCATGACTCCGCTCTACTACCGGATAGCAAACAACGGATTCCTTCGTCGATACTCCATAGCTTACAAGACAGAAAAGACATTCACACCGCTGGAACGTCATCTGATCGATATATTCCGCATAGCAATTCAAGAAACAAGAAGCAAGAAAATCTACCCCAGGCAATAACCAGATCAATCAACATCATCTCACATCCGGATCATTGATTTCACAATGGCAATCATGGCTTTGTCGCAAAGGCCTTTTGCCTTGCACCACTCCCAATCAAAGTCTATTTCCAAATCATGCCTGATGATAATGAAATTGACTGTTGCCTTTTGATATGATATCCTTTTGGTGTAATTCTTTAAGAGGTTCTCATGAAGTTATTTGACACCCATGCTCATATCGGTCTGATACATGACGACCAAATGGAACAATTAATGGCTATCCAGTACGCCAAGCGCGCTGGAGTCGCCCACATAGTGTCCGTCTGCAATTCACTGATTGATTTTGAGATTGTCTATAGGAATCTGAGCAGCGCAAAGCAGGTCTACCATGCTGTCGGGCTTTCTCCGACAGAAACCGGAAACCTTGCGCCGGACTGGGACATCAAGATTCTGGAGCTTGCCAAGCTGGACAGGGTGATAGCCATAGGCGAGACAGGGCTGGACTACGCCAAGATGTATGCGCCGAAGGAAGTTCAGATAGACATATTCCAGAAGCATCTTGACATAGCCAGGAAGCTTGACCTGCCGGTCATAATACACAACCGAGAGGCTTCGCTTGACATACTGAGCATTCTCAGCATGAAGATGCCCGAAAGGGGAGCGATATTCCACTGCTATTCGGACGGCCCGGATTTCGCAGCTGATGCGCTCAAGCTTCCGGTCTACTTCTCCTTTGCCGGCAATATAACGTACAAGAGCGTAAGGCCGCTTGTCGAAACGGTGCAGATGCTTCCTATGGATCGGATACTCATAGAAAGCGAATCCCCCTTCATGGTTCCGGCGAAGTACACCAAACGCCGGAACAAGCCCGAGTATCTGATTGAGAACGCAAAGGCGATAGCTGGCATAAAGGGAATGGATATTGAGGAGTGCTGCGATATTCTGTATCAGAACAGCCTGAGAGCCTTCAACCTCACGGAAAAAGACTGAATCCCGAAATGGCTGAATCTCTGTATCACGATTTCCCTCTTGGCGACAGGACATTGGACGGGAATATTTTCCTAGGGCCCATGGCCGGCTACACTGACAAAGTCTTCCGTCAGATGTGCGTCAAGGGCGGCGCAGCCATGACGTTCACCGAGATGGTCAGCGCGCAAGGCCTCATCAGAGACAGCGCCAATACATTCGCCCTGCTGGACAAGTCGCCTGATGAGCAGAACCTGGCTGTTCAGCTGTTCGGCTCGGAGCCTGCTGTGTTTGCAAAAGCAGTTTCCATGCTTCCCGCAGAGCGGTTCTGCGCCATTGACATAAACTGCGGCTGCCCTGTGCCCAAGGTCGTCAAGACGGGAGCCGGCTCCGCCCTGCTTCGCAACCCCGGCCTCATTCACAGAATAGTGATGGCGATAAAGAACGAAACCGACCTGCCGGTGACAGTCAAGATACGCACAGGCTGGGACAGCGAGAGCGTGAACTACCTTGAAACGGCCGGGGCGGCGGCCATGGCGGGGGCTTCCGCTGTATGCCTTCACTGCCGAACCCGCGCCCAATTCTATTCAGGCAAGCCGGATTACAGCGCTCTGGCGAGCTTGAAGGAAAGTCTTCCCGTCCCTGTGATAGGAAGCGGGGATGTGTTCACCCCGGAGGACGCTCTGTCAATAATCAGAAAGACGCACTGCGACGGACTTCTAGTGGCGCGCGGGGCAATAGGCCAGCCATATGTATTCTCGCAGATGCGCCGGATGCTCCTGACGGGGAGTTATCAGGAACCGGCTCTTGGGGAAAGAATCGGAAGCTTCCTTACGCATCTGGGACTGCTTGCGGACTACAAGGGAGAGACGGCAGCCTGCAAGGAGATGCGCAAGCATATACCGTATCTCCTTAAGGGCGTGCGGAATTCGGCCAGAGTCAGGCAGCTTGCCTCAAAGGCTTCATCCATAGACGATTACCGCATTGCCCTGAACCAGATTCTTGACCAGTTCCGCTTATAATGCTACGTTCTTGGATATGGGGGGATTACAATGAAAGTGCTTGTGCTGGGCTCTGGGGCAAAAGATCATGCAATCGTCTGGTGGTTCTCACGAAGCCGGCTCATAGAAGGGCTTTACGTTGCCCCCGGCAATGTCGGAACCAAGATATGCGCGGTCAATCTGCCTGATGTCGACCCCGCCGACCCGGAGATGGTCTACGCCGCCTGCCAGGAGTATAAGATAGATTTCGTGTTCATAGGCACCGAAGCCCCGCTTTTCACCGGGGTCATCGATTACCTTAACGAAAGGGGCATAAGCACTTTCGGAGCCCCTGGATATGCGCTCAAGCTCGAAGGTGACAGATGCTTCGCCAGAAGCTTCACCAACAGGCACAATATAAACTGTCCAAGATATCATCTGTTCTCCGATGAGAAATCACTTGAGGATTATCTGAAACGGCATTCAGGAAAGTCGTTTGTCGTGAAAAGAAACACGCTTTCTCCCAGCCGAGTGATGATTGACTCCTCCAATTTCGACAAACTGATGGACTTCGCAAGAAAGATGCTCTCCACGGATTCCATTCTTCTGGAAGAGCATCTGGACGGCATGCCGATAACAGTCACAATCCTGCTGGACAACAAAGGCTATATGCTTCTCCCCTGCTGCTCAGAATACACCAAGAGCGAAGCGGACGACGAGGGTTCCGCAACAGGAGGAATGGGGGCGATCTGCCCTATACCGCTTTCGGAAAGCATGATGCGGCGTGTAATAGAGGAGATAATAGAGCCTACGCTATACGGGATGAAAGTCGAGAAGCTTGCTTACAAAGGAGTGCTGACTTTCAGCATAATCATCACCGCAGGCGGGCCTGTTCTGGTGGATTACCATGTGAGATTCAACGACCCGGCGACTCAGAGCTTCGTTCCTATTATAAAGAACGACCTTGCAGAGCTTATGGAAGCCATGAATTCTGATACAATAAGCTCATGCAAGCTCCAGAGAACCATGGAGTCAACCGTCTGCGTCGTCATTGCCAGCAAGGGATATCCTGACAATCCGCTGGTGGGCAAGGAAATCCTGCCTATACCATCCCTGAAGAAATACAATATCTCGAACGAGAATCCTTATCTTTTCTTCGGCGCTGTCAGGGAAGAAGACAACAGGATGGTCACATCAGGCGGGCGCTGCATCAGCATAGTCGGCCATGGAGAGAACATAATCGCTGCCAATTCAATGGCCTACAACCACATAAACGATGTGTCGTTTGATGGTTCATGGTATAGAAAAGACATCGGCAATAAATTCTTCGAGTCTTGATGAATCCAGGGGCCGAATCTAGAAATCGAATCCCGCAGCGGCATCATCCATTGAAACAGATTCCTCCGGCTGGGTCTGTCCGGCCTCATTGGAAATCGCCATCGACTTGAAGGGCGAAAGCCACTTTTCCTGCTCAAGCCCTGCGGCCAAGGCAGGCAGGCTTATCAGCACCATGTCCTCGCCAAGAGGGACTCGGAATCTGACCTCAAGTGTTTTGTCACTGTTGTAGGAATCGACGCAGGACAACGTTATCTTATGCCTCTGCCCCTGCACCTTCACCTCTATCCTATCACGCCTGGCAAGCTCCTTCTCCTCCAGACCGTCAATCCTGACCCGGCACAGGCTGAATGCCTTATGCTCCACCCCGTCTATCTCAATGGATTTGTTGTCTATCAGAATCGAGTGCTGCCTGCCTATGACAAACATGAGGACAGCCAGCAAAACAAGTGTGGCTATGAGCGCTGCCCTGTACCAGAAAGTCTTGGAAAGCCGTTTCATCTCGTTTCCTCCTTCTGCTCCTGCGCAAGCTTAAGCCCGCCGATTTCACCTGCCCTGCGCTTCTTCATCTCATAAAGAACCAAGGCAAGCGTTATGACCCCATAGGAGACGAACACCCTGAAGTATTCTCCAAGCTGCGCCTCTCCAATCAGCCTCTTTCCGGCAGGCGGGGCAACAATGAACATCAGATGGAACAAAGTCACCCCAAGGAAGACATTCCCGATTGAAGCCTTGGCGACTGATGCTCCTCCGACAAGCAGAGCGGCTATGCAGAACATGCCGATCTGCGAGTGGGAATTATAAGTGTTGAGAGTCCCCATGTTCTGAAGGTATATGACCATCCCGAAGCCGGCAAGCACGGTGGAGATGATGATTGACAGCATCCTTGTCTCCTCGACCTTGATGCCAGCCGCTCTGGCCACCTCCATGTCCTGTCCGACAGCTCTCATGTCCTGACCCAGCTTGGTCTTGCGGAACCACACTATGAAGAAGCACATGAGGGCGATTATCAGGAAAGGCAGAACAGGTATCTTTATCGGCCCGATCCAAATCGCCATGACATTGTCCAGACACTGGCGCAGATTCAGAAGGTTGACTGTGTTTCGGATGCCGTATCCTCTCGGAAGCACCAGATCCGAGTGCCTTATAGGGATTATAGGGCCCATTCCATAGAGCACAATCAGCTGATACACACCGGCTATGAAGAAGCCTATTATGTAGGAAGTCACCATCTCCCTGCCCTTTGCCTTGTTAAGTATCTTTCCGCAGAGCCAGCCCAGCAGAATCGATATGGGGATTGAGATTATCATGGCAAGCACCACCCCGGGGATGCCTGCTATGCGCCAGTCGGAAACAAGTATCAGTCCGATTTCACCCGCCATCGCCCCAAGAGTCATTCCGAAGTTCAGCCCCATCCCAGCCATGATCGGAACCAGAAGGCTTATTATCAGGAAGCTGTTGCGGGCTATCCTC
>JBHCBD010000003.1:0-15874 GCA_041798905.1 Spirochaetales bacterium
ATTAATACACATTGGTTCACTTGACTGCTTTTTGTTTTTAATGCAAATTCAAATCAGCTAGATTGGGCGCGATGCGCTCGAAAGGAGGGCTTATGAACTCTTACAATTCGAATCAGGAAATACAGGCCAGGCCTCGCGGAATAGCCAGAACCAACGCCTTGCTCAGGAATGCCTATCTGTGGATGGCTCTGGGACTGGCGATGACTGGGGTGGTCGCATATCTTGTGGCGGCCAATCCGCAGATTCTCCGCCAGGTGTACTCTAATCCGATTGGCTTGTTCCTTGTCGCCGGAATCCAGATTGGGCTGGTCATATTCCTTTCCGCCAGAATCCAGACGATGAGAGTCGGGACGGCGGTCTTGTCGTTCATAATATACTCAATGGTGACGGGCTTCAGTCTTTCAAGCATCCTGCTCGCCTATACCGGCGCCATGGTGGCAAGGGCGTTCTTCACCGCCTGCCTTATGTTCGCCGCAATGGGGCTTTACGGGATATCGACCAGGAGGGATCTCAGCAAATGGTACAGTTACCTGTTCATGGGGCTCATAGGGGTTCTGATAGCCTCGGTCATAAACATGTTCCTGGGCTCTTCATCGCTTGATTACATGATAAGCATAGTGGGAGTGGTGCTGTTCATGGGCATCACTGCCTGGGATACGCAGAAGATTGTGCGTATCGGGAGCATGTCTGAGGTCTATCAGGATGAAGACAGCTATGTGAAGCTGTCGATACTTGCCGCCCTCACGCTGTATCTTGATTTCATCAATATATTCCTGTTCCTGCTGCGATTGTTCTCAAGGGGCAGCAGCAACAGGTAGGCATTATGAATTCATGAAGCAAAAGTCCTCTGCGCTCACTTTCTTCCTGGCGGTCAGCCTTGCTGCGGCTCTTGGCCTTTGCAGCTGCAGAAGCGCAGAGGTCTTCTCGGCGGAGCAGCTTGCCGGCGCCCTGAGCCAGGCTGGAGGCATGGCCGTTGACGATGCCATGGACGAAATCAAGAAGGGCGGGATGGAGGATGTTCCGTTCATTCCGCAGGCTGTTCAGCAGAAGCTTTATGAGCATCCGGAGATTCCCGGGATGTCGTATTTGACCGGAAAATGGAACCAGTCATCCCGTCAGACGGCAAGCGAGCTGCTTTCTTCCTACGGGGATTATCTGAAGGATATGATATATGGCCTTGACTACGCCGATCCTTGCTCCATGATGGAAGACGGCCGAAGCGTTTCCCGTCTGCTGCGTGCTTCTTATTACAGTGTGATTCTGGCAAGGGTCGAGGAGGATCTTCGCAATTCTCTTGACCTTGGCGCATACGAGCGGATAATAAATCAGCACAATGATTATACGATGGCGATTTCACTGCTTGGAAAAGGCGAAGGTGAGACGATGGAGTCCGATCCTGTCCCTGAGATTGCAAGGGCCCTGGTCGAGCTTCTGTTCTCCAAGCTTGGCTCAGCCGAGCTTCATGTGAGAACCACGCCTGACTTGAACGTGGACTCCGGCTTCATGAAGGTGTTCGGGCTTGATGGGTAGTGCATTGGGGGCTGCATGGAGGATTCCGAGATTCCCGGCGGGAGATTATGATGAGCGAAGATTTGTTTGAAGGAGCGACCAGGAGTGAATTCTCAAGCCAGCCGCTTGCATACAGGATGCGGCCTCGGACTCTGGATGAGTACATAGGCCAGCAGCACATAATAGGCCCGGGCAAGCTGCTTAGAAGAGCCATACAGGCGGACAGGCTCTCGTCTGTCATTTTCTATGGCCCTCCAGGAACCGGGAAGACGACTCTTGCAAGCGTGATAGCCAACACGACAAAGAGCGCCTTCTCCACGATGAATGCCGTGCTTTCCGGAGTGAAGGAGCTGCGGTACGAGATTGATGAGGCCAAACGGCGGCTGAAGCTGTACTCCAAGCGCACGATTCTTTTTGTCGATGAGGTTCACCGCTGGAATAAAAGCCAGCAGGATGCGTTGCTTCCATGGGTGGAGAATGGGACAATAATCCTCATAGGGGCCACGACTGAGAATCCGTTCTTTGAAGTCAATGCCGCTCTGGTCAGCAGGTCGCGCATCTTCCAGCTCAAAAGCTTGACCGATGATGATCTGGCCCGGATCGCCAGGCAGGCGCTTGATGACGAGGAGCGTGGCTATGGCAAGCTTGATGTGCAGTTTGAGCCAGGCGCCTTGGAGCATATAGTCGAGGTGTCAAAGGGCGATGCGAGAAGCGTGCTGAATGCTCTTGAGCTTGCCGTGATAACAACCCAGCGCCAGGAGCGGCCGGGTCAGAAGCCCCTTGTGTTCATAACAAAGGATGCGGCGGAGCAGAGCATCCAGCAGAAGGCGGTTCTTTACGACAAGGAGGGCGATTACCACTTCGATGTGATAAGCGCTTTCATAAAGTCGCTCAGAGGGAGCGACCCTGATGCAGCCCTGTACTGGCTTGCCAAGATGGTCAACGCCGGAGAGGATCCGAGGTTCATATTCCGCAGGATGATGATAAGCGCCTGCGAGGATATAGGGCTGGCAGATCCCATGGCGATTGTTGTGGTGGAGGCTGATGCCTCGGCATTTGAGAGAATAGGGCTGCCTGAAGGCCAGTTCCATCTTGCCCACAGCGCACTGTATCTGGCAACCGCCCCCAAGAGCAACAGCGCTTTGGGGTACTTCGATGCGCTGGAGGCCGTAAGGCAGGAAAGCGCCAGCGAGGAAGTCCCGAATCATCTGCGCGATGCAAGCCGTGATGCAAAAGGCTTCGGCCATGGCGAGGGTTACAAGTATCCGCATGCGTACAGCGAGCATTGGGTCGCTCAGAACTATCTCCCCAAGACGCTCCAAGGCAAGGTCTTTTATCAAGCGGGGCATATAGGATATGAAGGCAAGGCGGCCGATGAGATTCAGAGAAGGCGGGAGGCTCAGCTGGAATCTGCCGGAGGAGATGATTTCCCGGAGAATCTGACCTACAGTCCAGGAGACAGGCAGAGGGACGCCTGGGCGAACCGTGTCCTTAGCCAGAAAAGCTTCATGCTTGAATCCATTCGCGACCAGGTCTTCGGTTCGATGTCCTTTGCCAGGAGCGACAGGGTGCTTGTGGTCAATGCGGGGCAGGGGCTGCTTGCATGGGAGGCCTTCAGGAAAACGCCGGAAGGGCTTGTGGTCGCCCAGGTGCGGACACGTGAGCAATATGAGGCGATAGAGCATTATAACATAGCCCTTGACGAGCTTGAAAGAATCAAGGTCATAAGCAAGCTTGAAGATGCGGAGACAATAGAGGAAGGAATCAGGTTTGAGAAGATAATAGGACGAAGTCTTTTCTCAAATCTTGAAGATGCGGAGCAGACGCTGGCCGGGCTTTGCTCGCTTGCCGCGGCAAGATGCGATATGGTGTTTGTGCAAGCTGTGCCTTCGCTTGGATCGCGTCTGTCCGAGTTCGTTTCGGAGCAGCGGCTCAAGACGATGCTGATCAAGGCTGAGGAGGTGATTTTCTCGGAAGGCAAGGCGAACTGGAGGCCGGAGCAGCTCAGTGAGGCCATAGGCTCCCGTCTGTCCGTGACTGGCATCAAGCAAAGGAGCCTCGTGGAGAAACGTGTTCCCCGCAAATCTGACATAGAACGCTGGATAGACCAGTCATACGGCAAGGCCTTGAATCTGGCAGAGGAGAAGCTTGGGGAGCTTAAAGCCGAACTGGTTTCAGAATTGGCTGGCAAGACGCTGTCATGGCGTCATGAAATGATCTTCATAAATGCCTCGGTGCGCTGACTTCTAATCATTTTGTTTAATCCTGACAATAACTCCTGAGCGTGGCGCAATGACAATGCTCAGGGGTTTCCTATAGCAAAATAGAACAATGTTTGACCGGAGAGCAATGAACTGCCAATGATGTCTCTTTCGGCATTGGCTGTTTCAAATAATAGGATTAGTATGATATAAACTAGCAGTAGAGAGACTCAAATAGGAGATTGTCATATGGCCATGGTGACGATAGAGGATGTAGCAAGGGAAGCTGGGGTATCCGTTGGGACGGTATCAAATGTTCTCAACAATATGTCATCAGTGAAGAAGGTCAACCGTGAGAAGGTTGAGATGGCGATAAAGAAGCTCAACTACCATGTCAACGCCGTTGCCAGAATGCTGAGGACAAACTCATCAGGCTACATAGGTTTGATAATACCCAACGTGGAGAATCCTTTTTTCGGTGAGTATGCCAGATCTGTCGAGAAGACCTTGAGCAATGCGGGCTACAGTGTGTTTCTCTGCAACACCGAACGGGATCCCAAGAAGGAGATGGAATACATAAATAATCTGCTGGAGAAGGGCATCCTCGGAATAATAATCGGAAGATCCACCCTCTCATTGAAGGAGCTGAACGAAATAAACAAAATCTGCCCCATAGCTCTTTCCGCTCAAGAATACTCCGAAGAAATCGAGTTCCCTTATGTGAACATAAATCCAGAACCTGGACTCAAGGCTGCCGTCAACAGAATCATAGGCTACGGACATAGGAGAATCGCCTTGATTGACGGTCTGCTCACGGAGGTCCTGTCAGATATATTCAGGTCTGAACTCAAGGCCAACGGGATAACAATACCCGCCGAATACCATAGGAAAGGTGACTTCGAATGGGAGAGCGGATACATGGAATGCATTGACCTTATGCGGCTGGACAGCCCTCCAACCGCGATAATGTGCGCCAATGACTTCATGGCTCTGGGCGCAATGAGGGCGATACGCGAGCGAGGTCTTGACATCCCCGGAGATGTATCTGTAGTTGGATTTGACAACACCTTCCTCTCGAAGATGGTCTATCCGACACTGACAACAATCAACAATCCTGCCGGATTGATAGGTGAAATTCTGGCGCGCATGATTGTCGACAAAATCGAGGGTAAATTACCAGAGCAATCCCCAAAGGAGCTGGTCATTAATTCTGAATTCATAGAAAGAGATAGCCTCGGTCCCGTGAAAACTGTCTGATAACTTCTTGTATATAAACAAAAAATTCCAGTACTAACGCATGTTGGTTTCTCATGCTTCCGTTCTTCTCCTGTTGAGAGGGATGAAATTGTCGACAAAAGTGAAAATACCGGATTTTCTTCTTGACAACCATTAGACGCTGATTGTAATCTTATAGAAAAAATGAATCGTTTCATTTTTTGGAATGCAATCTGAAGGAGAAAAAAATGAAGAAACTATTTGCAATTCTTTTCGTTGTCTGTTTTGCATTTGCTGTCTTTGCACAGGGTGGGGCAGAAAACAGGTCCGGCTCTGCAGACCTTCCGAAAGTCACTTGGAAGATTTCACATACTCAGGCAGCAAATCATTACATGAACATCGCTCTTGAAAATATGGCAAAGGTCGTCTCAGAGAAGACTGATGGCAAGTTCACAATCGAGGTTTACCACTCAGGCACTCTTGGGAGCGAGCAGGAAGTCATTGAAAACATGCAGCTTGGCACAATCGCAGGCAACATTGGCGCTGCAAACCTCATTGCAAACTTTGTTCCTTGCTTTAACATATTCTCTGTACCCGCTGTCTTCAAGGACATCGATCAGTTCCAGAGAGTCATCAACGATCCCGAGGTCTTTGCGAAAATCCAGCAGGATTGCAACGACAGGGGAATCATAATGTATGGATATTTCCAGAACTATTTCCGACAGCTCTACACTAAGAACCCAATCAAGACAGTCGCAGACTTCAAGGGGCAGAGAATCCGTGTGATGGGTTCGGAGATTCTTGTTGATACCTTCAACACACTTGGTGCAAATCCGACCACAACGGCTTGGGGTGAGCTTTATTCAGCTCTTCAGCTTGGTGTCTGTGACGGACTTGACCATGTATCGACATCGGTCAAGACAATGGCTTTCTATGAGAACCTCAGCTATGTCTGTGAACCGAACATCTTCCCGACACCGATGTTCTTCCTGATTTCAAAGGTGCTATACGACAAGCTTCCGGGAGAGTACAAGACAGTTTTCGACGATGCGGTCGAGACCGTTCTCATGCCCTCTCTGATTGCTCAGAGCGATGAGACAAACAAGCAGGATCTCAAATGGCTAACCACAGAAGGAGGCCTGACATATGTCGGATGCGACGTCGATGCAATCCATGCTGCACTCGCCCCTTTGAGAGAGAAGTATATTTCAAAGCTTCCTGAATGGGCACAGGCAGTCCTTCACGATGTTCTCGCTGGAAAGTATTGATTTGAACTTTGAGCCGGGACTGTTGCAAAAGCAATTCGATTTGGGCAATGATCCCTTGCTTTTTTATTCTGACATGGAGCATGAAATGGGTAGAAAATCCGAAAAAATCATTTCGGTTCTTGACAAGATCGGCGATGGTCTTGAACGGTGCATAAATGTTATTAACTGCGTCCTTATAGCTGTAATAGTGCTGGCTGTCGTGTTGCAGGTGTTCTTCAGGGAGGTCAGCTTCCCTATCGTGTTTCTTGGTGAACTCAGCACCTACTGTGTGATATGGCTGATTTTCCTAGGTCTCTCGGTGGGCTACAAGCACGGAATGCTTGCTCAGGTGGACATCATTTGCAACATGCTTCCGAATAAGGCAAAGCCAATGCTGGAGATAATCTGGGATATGTTGGCAGTTATCATAATGGCTATGATTCTTTGGTCATCCAAGCTCTATATCGCACATGTGTTCAAGAGCGCAACAAAGTCCCCTGAGATGAAGGTGCCTCTCTGGTTTGTCTATCTCGGGCCAATCCTTGGCTATATCCTCACTACATATTTCGCAATATGCAAGATACTGGATAAGATATTCAAGAAGGAGATGTGAGAATGCTGATTATATTCAGTTCGTTTTTTCTTTTGCTGCTGATTGGAGCGCCTGTCTTCTATGCGCTGGCAGGTTCATCTCTTTGCTATTTCCTCGCCAATGGAATTCCGGCATGGACCATAATTCAGAGGCAGTTCTCTGGGCTGAACTCGTTCATCCAAGTTGCTGTTCCGCTTTTCATCTTGGCCGGGAATCTAATGGATGCCGGTGGAAGTCTTAAGAGGATAGTCAGATTCGCCAGGAAAACCGTTGGAAGATTCAAAGGAGGAATGGCTCATGTCAATGTTCTTGCATCGATGATGTTCGCTGGCGTCACAGGAAGCGCCGTTGCGGATGTCGCCGCCCTTGGTCCGCTTGAGATTCAGATGATGACAGACAACGGCTATGACAAGGAATATGCCACGGCTGTGACGGTTGCATCCGCAAGCATTGGGCCCATCATTCCTCCAAGCATCCCTCTGATTATGTATGGCGTCGTTTCCGGAACCCCTGTTGGCTCTCTTCTCATTGCAGGGTTTGTGCCAGGAATGATAATCGGCCTTGCTCTGATGGTTCAGGTTGCAATAACCGCGCACAGGAAAAACTATCCGACAAGTGACAGGTACCCACTCGCGGATGTACTGAAGGAGATTCCATCTGCAATCAGCTCCATGTCCATTGTAATCATCGTGATGGTCGGCATCTATACGGGTTTCTTCACACCGACCGAGGCGGCTGGAGTTGCTTGTTTAGTCGCCTTCATTCTTGGAATGTTTGTGTACAAGGAACTTAAATGGAAGGACATCCCTGGTGTTCTCATCAAGACGGCAAGAACATTAGGAACCTGCTCCGGCATCTTTGCCATCGCAGCCTGCTTCTCGTATGTCATAACCATTGAGAATATACCAAGGCTCATGTCCACCTTCCTTCTGTCAGTTGCGGACAGCAAGTTCACTTTGCTTCTTCTGATTAATCTCATGCTGATAATAATAGGATGTTTCATGGAGGGGACATCTGCGATACTCATAACGACACCTATGATTCTTCCAGCCCTTGTCGCCCTTGGCGTGAATCCCGTTCAGGTCGGGATCATACTGGCAGTGAACACAACTCTAGGGCTTCTGACCCCGCCTCTTGGGCTGTCGCTTTTTGTTGCATCGTCCGTTACAGAGATTCCAGTCCTAAGGATAGCCAAGAATGCTCTTCCTCAGTTCCTTGTGCTTCTTGCCTGTCTAATGGTTTTCACATATGTTCCGCAGGTCGTCCTGTGGCTTCCTCAGCATATGTTCGGCTGATTCTTTGAAAGGTGGATTAATATGAGTGAATATAAGAAATCTGTAATCATCGACACGGATCCCGGCGATGATGATTCAACCTCAATCCTCTGGATGATTGCCTGTGGGAAGCTGGACATCAAAGCTATAACCGTCACCAATGGGAATGTGGGTGTTGAGAAATGCGTCATAAATGCATTGAGGACTCTTGAGGTTGCGGGTAGAACAGACATTCCTGTATACAAGGGCGCCTACAGACCTTTGGTCAAGCCGCCAGTGCATGCTTCCTGGATACATGGAGAGGATGGTCTTGGGGATTGTGGCTTCCCTATGCCAAAGACGAAGGCCCTGCCAGGATATGCCCCTGTAGAGATGGTTAGAATAGCAAAGGAATCTCCTGAGCCTGTTACAATTGTCGCGCTTGCTCCTCTTACGAACGTTGCGTTGGCAGTTCTTCTTGACCCCGATTTCGCATCGCATGTCAAGGAAGTGGTCTTCATGGGCGGTGTCATGAGGTTCTCAGGGAATGAATCGCCAAGGGCCTCATTCAATGTCGCAATAGACCCAGAGGCTGCAAAGGTCGTATACAACAGCGGCATGCCTGTTGTCCAGCTTGGTCTGGATGTCTGCGATCTCGTCACCCAGACAGTGGCTGACCTCGATGAGATAGGAAGAGCAAATACTCCTATCTCAAGATATCTGATCAAGCTTCTTGAATTCAGAAGGTTCAAGGCTGTGAAGCCGATCTACAACGAGAAGGGCGAGCTCGTGGGAGGCATTCGTGCTTCGGATCAGGTTGAGACAAGAAACGGCGGCATAGGTCTCAATGACCTCACCACAACCGGCTATGCAATCAATCCGAATTGGTTCAAGACAAAGCCTGTTGCCATGGATATAGAGACAACAGGCCTCTGCGCCGGAGAGACAATCGTTGATATAAAGGGCCTTTGGGGCCGTGAACCGAATGGATGCTTTGGTTATGACGTCGACGGACGCGGTCTTGTGGAACAGTGGATCAAGGATATGATCGCCTACCCGGGAAAGGAGTTCTGATGAGTTGTGAACCCAAGCCTATCATAATTGACACTGACCCAGGCATAGATGATGCTGTATCGATTCTCTGGATGCTTGATTCAAAAGCAGTGGAAGTGAAAGCAATCACTGTGACAAATGGCAATGTGGGAATTGATTGGTGCGTGACAAATGCGCTGCGAGTGCTTGAAGTAGGGGAAAGAACTGATATTCCTGTTTATAGGGGGGCGTATAGACCATTGGCAAGGCCCTGCGTGCATGCTGCATGGATACATGGCTCCGATGGATTGGGCAATTGCGGTTATCCTCTTCCGAAGATCAAGGCCAGGCCGGGGTATGCTCCAGTGGAGATGATAAGGATTGCAAAAGAGTCTCCGCAGCCGATAACAATAGTCTCGCTTGCCCCTCTGACGAATGTCGCTTTGGCAATTCTTCTTGATCCTGATTTCGTCTCGCATGTAAAGGAAGTTGTTTTCATGGGAGGGGTGATGCAGTACTCAGGCAACCAGTCCCCTAGGGCGTCCTTCAACGTTGCCGTCGACCCCGAAGCGGCAAAGGTTGTCTACAACAGCGGGATACCTGTTGTTCAGATAGGTCTTGATGTCTGCGATTTCGTCACTGAGCGGCTGTCTGACATTCAGAGGATTTCGGTTTCCGACAATGCTGTCGCGAGATTCGTTTCAAAAGCAGTGGACTTCACCCTCCATGCTGTTCGCACAATCTATGACGAAAACGGGAATGTCATCAGCTCGTATACATCACATGAGGAGGGTAATGACGAGGATCGTAAGCAGGGTATAGGACTCAACGATCTGGTCTGCACCGCCTATGTGATCAATCCTGAATGGTTTGGTACAAAGCACGTGACCATTGATATCGAGACTTCAGGTCTGTGTGCTGGAGAAACCATTGTGGATGTGAAAGGACTTTGGGGAAGAAGTCCCAATGCCTATTGGGCGTTTGAAGTGGACGGCAGAGCCATAGTTGAACAATGGATCAAGGATATCACAAGGAAGTGAGATTATGAAGGTAGCAATAGCAAATGACCACGGTGGATATGAGCTGAAGACCAAGATAATGGGATTCCTCAAGGATGACCTTAAGCTTGATGTCTTGGATTATGGATGCGGCGGCACCCAGATAGTCAGATATCCGTATTATGCGGCCAGGGTCTGCCAGGCTATACAGAAAGGCGAGGTGGACAAGGGAATACTCATCTGCTCTACAGGAATAGGCATGAGCATTGTGGCAAATAAGTTCAAAGGAATAAGGGCGGCCCTGGTGGATAATTCCTACTCGGCCGAGATGACAACCAGACACAACGACTCGAATGTAATCTGTCTGGGCGGCAGATGCATAGGGGACTTCAATGCAATCGATTTCCTCAAACGATGGTTCGGCGCCTCCTTTGAGGGCGGAAGACACTGCATCTCCCTTGGAATAATCGAGGATATCGAAGAGAAGAACTTCGCAGGTGAGGACTACACTCTTCCCGAAGTGGAGAAGTAGCCTTCCGAGACCGTTGGTCAAAGGTTTCTCATTTCAAGTCCAGCTCCGGCGGGAGGTCGATTTCCTGTCCGACATATTTCCCATCCTTCTTGCGTTGACGCACGCATTCTGAGAGGAGGTACTCTATCTGCCCGTTCACAGACCTGAAATCATCCTCCGCCCAAGCTGCGATCGCTCCGTACAGCTTGGCGGAAAGTCTTAGAGGAATCTGCTTCTTCGCGTTCTCTTCCATCGTCAATAGAGGCTTCCTGAATTGACTATCGGCTGGGCATCCTTGTTTCCGCACAGCACCACGAGAAGGTTGGAAACCATCGCCGCCTTGCGTTCTTCATCGAGATTGACAGTGTTGTTATCGCTCAGCCGCTGGAGGGCGAGCTCCACCATCCCCACAGCTCCGTCCACTATCATCTTGCGCGCGTCTATGACCGCCGAAGCCTGCTGCCTCTGGAGCATCACCGCCGCTATTTCAGGCGCGTAAGCAAGATATGTGATTCTCGCTTCAAGAATCTCGATTCCCGCGTTGGCGACCTTGCTCTGGATTTCCTCTTTGATTCGGTTCGCCACAATATCGCTTGAGCCTCGGAGCGAGCCCTCATCGGACATTCCATCTCCCGTGGTGTCGATGTTCGGGGCGACATCATACGGATAGGTTCTCACTATATTGCGCAGGGCGCTGTCGCACTGGAGAGAAAGGTACTCCTTGTAGTTATCAACATTGAATACAGCCTTTGCGGTATCCACAACCCTCCACATAACTGCGATTCCGATCTCAATAGGATTCCCTAGGCAATCGTTTATCTTCTGGCGGTTGTTGTTCAGCGTCATTATCTTGAGCGAGATCTTCTTGCTGGTGTTCTGCTTGGGCAGCGACATGTTGCTTATATGCAATGAAGTCTGAGACGTGCCGACATCGCCGCTCTGCTTGAGCTTGGTCTCCGCTGCGGGGTTGACGGATACGCTGAATGGGTTGACGAAATAGAATCCGGCATCCTTAAGCGTCCCTATGTACCGTCCGAAGAGGGTCAGCACCAAGGCCTCCTGCGGCCCGACCACCCTCAGACCTATCAATGGAAGCCAGCCGATGGATATCCAGACCAGCGAGACGATGAAAAGAGCCGGAGAGCCGTCCGCTTCCATCTGCATGCCGCCGAAAATCATTCCGGCCATTGCCCCAAGATAGAGCAGGATGCACAGAATCATGACACTAAAGCCATTGCGCCTTTTGCTGAGGACTATTTCATTCATGACCAAAACCTCCTTGATATCAATCATTGATATTCATTAGATATCAAAAAGATATCAAATCATGCTTATGTTGTCAATGAGCGCTTATGTTGTCAATGCGCTGCGCCGGGCTTCCATCAGCTTGGCGTTTTGTATAAGATATGAGCTCGGAAGGGAATCATGACCTCGGAAGCCAGGATTGAATTAAGAAGGAAGATATGGGTTGTTTCTCTTCCGATAATCGCCGAGTTCTTCATCAACGCCGCCATAAGCTCTGCGGATGTGGTGATGACTACATTCATAGGGCAGACTGCGCTGTCCTCGCTTTCGCTTGCCGCTCAGTACAGCTCCATCATTCTGATGTTCTTCTCCGGGATAAACTCAGGCGTCACAGTCCTCTGTTCGCAGTACTGGGGCAAGCGTGACATGGAGAAGATTGACAAGGTTCAGGGGATTGCCTACAGGTATTCGATATCGGTCGGTTCTGTCATGACGCTGCTTTGCCTGCTTATTCCACGTCAGCTGATGATGGTATATACAAGCGATATGGCCCTTATAGAGGCTGGTGCGGAGTATCTTAGGATAACGTCAGTCTGCTTTCTGCTGTGGAGCCTGAGCAGCGTGTATCTTGCCGCTCTCAGGAGCATCCAGAGGGCTGTCCTGAGCACGATTGCAGAGGCTGCGGCTCTGTTCCTGAATGTCACCCTGAACGCCGTGTTCATATTTGGCCTGCTGGGAGCGCCGAAGCTTGGCATAAGGGGAGTCGCCCTGGCCACCGTCATATCGCGCATCGCCCAGCTTGCCATCTGCCTGATTGTTTCGGCTCGGAGCAAGGATCTCAAGCTGAACCTCGGGATGATGTTCCGCAATGACAGGCTGCTTGCTGCCGATTACCGTGATTCGGCGATTCCTGCCATTGGCAGCGAGGTGGGCTGGGGAGTCGCTTTCTCGATGTACTCTGTCATATTCGGACACCTTGGCTCGGATGTGGTGGCGGCGAATTCCATTGTATCGGTGATAAGGAATCTTGGCACGGTGCTTTGCTATGGAATAGGCAGCGCAAGCGGCATAATAGTGGGCTCTTATCTTGGCGCCGGGCAGATTGAGGATGGAAAGGATGCCAGCCGTGTTTTCCTGCGCCTGTCAGTCATCGCAGGCATCATAGGAGGGCTTCTTGTCGCCGCCTGCACGCCGATTACAATGAGGCTTGTCCGTGTTTCCGAGCAGGCGATGGATTATCTTGATTTCATGCTGCATGTGAACTGGTTCTATCTTATGGGCACAGCGGTGAACATGACGCTCATAACAGGCATACTCCGGTCGGGAGGCGATGCAAGATGGGGCTTCCGCTGTGATGTAATAGGGATGTGGTGCTACGCTGTTCCGCTTGGCTTTCTGGCGGCCTTTGCATTCAAGCTCCCTGTCAAGGTTGTCTATCTGCTCATATGCACGGATGAGTTTGTCAAATGGCCTTGGGTGCTGAGACGCTATCACTCGTTCAAATGGGCGCGGAACATCACCAGATAGCCGCATCGGCTGCGGCCACAGGTGATGTCTGGCCTCAGATCTGGAATCAGAAAAGATTCTTCCAATCCACGTCTGTGACGGAAATCGAGCCGCCCAGCCTCACTGAAATCGAATGGGCATCGTGCGTCAAGTCCTTTGTGTATCCGAATGAACCGTTTAGCTTGAAGCCTTCCTGCAGGAAATAGGCAGCTCCGGCTTCCAGCTTCAAGACTGTGGTCACCGGATCTGTGAGCTTCATCTCCTTGAGCCCCATCGAATGGTAAACGGAATTATCGCCATAAGGATCACCAATCAAATAGGAACCGCGCTTGATAAGCTCCGCTGCGAAGTTCAGTTCAACGGGATTGTCCGCATATTCGGCATAGAAGCGATGAACCATCGTGTTGGGGCCGTATTTGAACCCCAGATAGAAGGCATCGACATCGTATGAGTAACCATCACCTGCCATGCTTATGAACTGGAAGGGCACAACGTATTTTCCAGCCGCGTTGTCGCGGTTGTACATGAAGGTGGAGCAGTAGTAGAACTCATAGCCGATGTTGAGCCCGGTGTTCTTCTTGAAGGTTTTATCTCTCAGCACGTAGTCCTGATAGTTGAAATCAGAGGCCTTTATGGCTTGGCCATCGAACAGATTGAGCTCTATGCCGGCTGTGAAGCCCATCGCCTGCGGCTTGTTGCTTATCCCATACGTTGCATCAGCTTCATGAGGGAGGTCGAAGTCATCCATAGTGAAGGTTCCGAACAGGCGGAGAGGGCCGGCAATGGCTTCCGCCGCCGCATTGAGCATCACATTGGAATACGAGTCCTGATAGTTGTCATGCCACACTCCGCAGGGGGTGAAGTCCAGAAGGGTGGGATATTTGTCATAAACCATGTTCAGCTCCGCGACGGAAAAACGAAGATTGCTGCTCTCGAATCCGAATTTATGGGTGAAGGTCGACTTGGGGCCGATATTGATTCCATAGTAGTTCAGAAAGAACTTGTAGGCGATTCCTATGAAGTTGTAGAAGAAATTCCATCCGTTCTTCATGGGGACATTCTCCATGAGATAAACATTGTCCAGATACGGCTGTGAGTCGGACAGGGCCATGTCGTATGTCGATGGGCCCCATTTTATCTGGCGCCGCCCTGCTGAGGCGTAGAAATTCCCGTTCGTGGATGTGTAGTCTATGAATCCCACCTTGGGCATATTCAGGTCAAGCGTTGCGCCGACAAATGGAATGTTGGTCTTTATATTGCCGTTGTCCTTCATCCGCTGAAGGGTGTCCTGACCTATGTCCATGAGAAACACCAGCCTGAAATTATCGGTTCTGGCCTCCAATCCCAGATCCATGAAGGTCGGGACGCTGAAAGCCCTCAGCCAGTGATCCTGGCTGGTTTCCCACCAGTTCGCCGGAAGAGTCCACCCCACGTGGCCCAAGCCGGGAGTTATCCCCGAAGGGGAGTTGTCCATATTGAAATAAGGCTTCAGATTCACGATTCCCTTCACGCCGGCAAGAGCGGAAGCCATGCATAGCATGACAATGCATATGACGGCAAGCAATTTCTTCATTTTGTTTTCTCCTTTGACTCCTTTGTCCTTTTCATTTGCTATTATTATCTCAAATCCCTTTAACAAGCAACATCCTGCTTTCTTCCGTCATCGTTTCTGAGCTTGAAGTCAGAGTATTGAAGAACATCGCTATCCAGTCATAGCGGAATCCATTGACGAAGACCGACAGTCTGAAGAAGTCATTGTAATCGGTGCGATCATCGACCAGGAGGTTCCCTATATGGGAATCGCCGATTTTCAATCGATCGCGGTTCAGCGATATGTTCCAATTCTTGCCGCCGATCAAGATGCGAAGCTCTGCCGAACTGATAGTTGACGTCAAAATATGTGTAGAAGAAATCGCTTGCCGCAAAGTCAAAGGAAAAATAAAAGCTGTCGATGAAAGCAGGCACACAATTAAAGCAAGCGTCTTTCTCATGATAATCAAACATATTATCATCAAGTGACGGTTATTCACAATCACCCCTTGACTGGAACCTCTTAACTAAAACAGGGATTTGGTTTATAAGTTATGTGCGGTACAGGAGCGTTACATGAACACCAGCGGAATCAATGATATTCCATCGACTATGCATGCATCAATCATGCCGGAAGGCTTCAACCGTGTCCGTTTCTATTGGAACGGCGAATCAGGCCTTGCGGATGATTCCCGGCGCAGCGTGAGTCACAGCGATATGTGGATATGGTGGACAGGGTTCAGCGGCGGCGGATTCAGGTTCGAAACCTGCCCTTACGGCGTTGTCTGCACTGTTGATGTGCCTCTGCATATCGCCGAGATCGGCTTCATAGTCCGTACCGGATGCTCGGAGCCTTGCGGCATGTCATGGGGGGTGGCTGACAAGGATTTCGGCTCTGACAGGTTCGCCTTCATAGCGGGGCGCGAGACCGAGATATATCTTGTCGCAGGAGATGGCGGGCAGTACTCCAGCGCGGACGGAGGCAAGACGCTTGTGCCTATAAAGGTCTTCACCATGGCATCGATCGTGTCGGAG
>JBHCBD010000004.1:0-9629 GCA_041798905.1 Spirochaetales bacterium
CCGATGTGGATGATGCCTTATTCTCTGAAAAGGAGGCAAGGTATCTGCTTATTGGAGATTATATTGATGCGCTGGTGCTGGCGAAGCAGGCTATGCTTCTCGGAATCTAGCAGGTTTGGAGATTTATATGACAGATAAGAACGCTCAGACTACAGAGGCCAAGATAAGGCTTGACCGCAGAAGGCGGGAGAAACGCAGAAAGATAAAGACGACGATAATCTGGATTGTTATTCTGGCTATCATAATATACGCTTCCTCGATTTATAGATTCTATCAGGCTAATTCGCGCTTCCCTTGGCAGCCGGCTGAGGCAAAGGCGCCGGTTGCGCCAGTGGAGACGACGGTTCAGCAGAAGAGCTATCAGGTCGCCGTTGACATATCGGGATATGTTGAGCCCTATCAGATCCAGGAGGCGAAATTCCGCTCAAGCGGAACCATAACCTCAGTGAAGGTTGCGGAGGGCGACAGAGTTGAGAAAGGGCAGCTGCTTGTCACAATGGATGACACTGACGTGCAGTATTCGATTGAGTCCACGCGTAATTTGATGGAAGAGGCGCGCATCGATGGCAATGCCAGCCAGCTCAGGCTTCTGCAGATGAAGCTTGACAGCCAGCTTGAGATGCTGGAGAACACCAAGGTGTATGCGAACTTCGCCGGGGTGGTGACTTCGGTTGATGTTCAGGAGAACGACTATTTCGAGGCGGGAACCTCGGCTGTGACGGTGATAGACAACAGCAAGCTGAAAGCCACCGTGGAGATTGATGAGATTGACATGAGGAGCATAAAGCTCGGCATGGAAGCCTCGGTCACAGCAGACAGCGCGCCGGGTCAGACGCTCAAGGCCAAGGTGACATACATACCGATGACCGGCCGGTATTCCAGCTCTGGAATCGGCGTCATGGATGTGGAGATAACGTTCGAGGATTTCCCCGAGACGTTCAAACCCGGGTTCTCGTTTGAAGGCGTGATTGATGTCGAGGAGCCTCAGACGATGCTGCTGGTTCCGCAGAATGCGGTCAAGACATCGCGCGGGGTTTCGACTGTGGAGAAGAAGCTTGCCGATGGCACTGTCAAGACGATAGAGGTTACGGTCAAATATCTGGGGGAGGGCTACTATCAGATTCTGAGCGGAGACCTTGCTGACGGAGATACGGTGATGATGCAGGCCTCAACGGATACCTTGTCCTCAATGATGGGCGGCATGGGCGGCCTCATGATGGGCGGCGAAGCGGAGGGTGCGCCTTCGGGGCCGGATATGTCGAGAGACCAGGCTCCTCCTCAGGGCGGGATGAGGTAGAAGATGCCTGCAAGAAGCGTCATAGAGCTTATTGATGTGCGCAGATACTATGTCATGGGCGATTTCGTCGTGAAGGCCCTTGACGGCGTTGATGTGGATATAAGGGACGGCGAATTCGTGTCGATAATGGGGCCGTCCGGCTCCGGGAAGTCCACCATGATGAATCTCATAGGCTGCCTTGACAGGCCGACCTCCGGCATCATAAGGATTGATGGCACTGAGACAGAGGATTTCAGCGAGAACGATCTGGCATATCTGCGAAACGAGAAGATTGGATTTGTGTTTCAGCAATTCAACCTGCTTGGCAAGCTGAATGCGCTTGAGAACGTCATGACCCCGCTTCTCTATGCGAGGGAGACTCCCAGAAGAAGGCGTGAGATAGCCATGGAGGCCCTTGAGCGGGTTGGACTGGCAGACCGCACCAAGCATAAGCCGAACGAACTTTCCGGCGGGCAGAAGCAAAGGGTCGCCATCGCCCGCGCCTTGGTGAACAATCCGGCGATAATACTGGCCGATGAGCCGACCGGTGCGCTGGACACCAAGACCGGAGGGCAGATAATGGAGCTTTTCGAGCAGCTTAACTCGGAGGGCAGGACTATAGTTGTGGTCACTCACAACAGGGAGCTGGGCATGGCCTGCCCCAGGCAGATAAACATACGGGATGGAAGGGTGGAGGCGTGATATGATCTGGGAAAACATCAAGCTTGCATTCTCCTCGATGAAGTCCAACAAGATGAGGACGATGCTGTCTCTTCTGGGAATCGTGATAGGCGTAGGCTCGGTTGTGGCGATACTGACCTTGGGCAACAGCGCCACGGAAAGCATCACCGAAAGCATCTCGGCCGGAGGGCTTGAAATGGTTTCCATATTCCCGGTTCCGGGGCAGAAGAGCGACAGCACCTTCACTGAACAGTTCTCCGAAACGCTTAAAAGCAATGTGGATGGAATAGATTTCGTCCTTCCTGTGAACACCAGCTCGGCGAGGACAAGGAGCGGGCAGAACACATACACCGCCCAGATTTCGGGCGTATCCTCGAACTACGCCTCTCTTATGAACTACGAAGCCGAGCAGGGATCGTTCTTCACCCAGGAGGACAATATCTTCAAGCGTCAGGTCTGCGTGCTGGGCGCCGGCGCGGCAGAGGAGCTTTTTCCTGAAGGCAATGCCGTAGGGCAGTACGTGAGCATATTCAGGACTCAGGCCAAGAGCTATCAGGTCATTGGAGTCATGGAGAAGAAGGATTCCCTGCTTTCCATTTCATTCGATGACTATATCTACATACCTTACAACACCTTCACGCAGCGTTTCAGAAAAGTGTCCATGGTAGGAAGCTATGTGGTGCGAACCTCATCGGGCGCTGACCCGATAGCGGTGGGCGATTTGATAAAATCATATCTTGACGCCTTGGTCGGAAGCGATTCCTACATGGTGTTCTCGCCTGCCACCCTGGCGGAGATGGCGCAGCAGATAACCGGCACCTTAAGCACATTCCTTGCGGCGATAGCGGCGATATCGCTTCTTGTCGGCGGCATAGGGATAATGAACATAATGCTTGTAAGCGTCGCTGAAAGGACGCGGGAGATTGGAATCAGGAAGGCCATAGGGGCCACGAACCGCGACATCATGGGGCAGTTCATAACCGAAGCCATCTCGCTCACGGTGGTCGGCGGCCTGCTGGGCATATTGCTTGGAACCGGCATAAGCATCGCCGTCGTCAACCTTGTATCTTGGTCGTTGCACATTTCGTATTCTTCATATATCATTGCCGTAGGGTTCTCGATGGCTATAGGGTTGTTCTTTGGCTGGTACCCTGCGAGGAAGGCAGCCAGGCTTGATCCTATAGAATCGCTGAATTACGAATAGGCCTGAATGAAATCGAAACGATTCTCTCATTTCTTCATCTCAAGGGAAAGAACCGTGGCGTTCCTGCTCATTGGATTATTGTTCTGCCTTCTTGTCGCCATGATTCTTGCGGTGAGCTTCTCCACCCAGGAGAAAGAAGAGCTGCTGATGAAGAGCGAGGCGGAACGGGCCTTCAATTCCATATACATGGCCCTGACTGAAGAGTCCGCCACAGAGAAGGCCGCTTCGATAATGAAGGAGGAAGGCGTCATAGGCATCGGCATCTATTCAAGCAACGGCCGTCTTTTCCGATGGCTGGGCACTGTGCCATACCTCCTGCCGTACGAGAATTTCAACATCGAGACGGCGACCGCGGCCGAGGCCTCCTACGGTCTTTACAGCTTTGACAAGAAGACCGAAGTCCTTCAATACATGCGGATGGCGAGGCTTGCGATAGACCTCGATGCCGGAGGCCTGGTCATTGATGAGACGGGGACGATAAGAACGAATCTTAACTTTCCCGATATACTTTATGTGGTGATGGATGGCTCATCTTACGCCAAGGCCATATCGCGCATATGGCTTCTGACGCTGATTGTCATACTGGCGGTCATTGTCATGTTCATGTTCTTCATCAGGCTGTACATCAACAACCGCAGGTACCGTGAGATGCTTGCCAGGCAGGAGAGCCTTGTCAGCCTCGGAGCTGCGGCAAGGACGCTCGCCCATGAGATAAAGAATCCGCTTTCCGCAATGACGATACAGATCGCGCTGCTTAAGAAGATGCTCCCTGCCGGATATTCGGAGGAGCTTTCTGTCGTGGATCAGGAGATAGCGCGTCTGACGCAGCTCACAAACAAGGTCAGTGACTTCCTGAAGAATCCTGTCGGCAATCCCGAGTTGATTGAAGTCAGAAGCTTCATGGAGGGAATCATAGGACTGTTCTCCTGCAACATAAGCTTCACTCCGGACAGCATGGAGGCCGCTTACATAGAGTTTGATCCTGACAGGGCGCGCTCTGTCTTTGAGAACCTCATAAAGAATGCGGTCGAAAGCTGCTCCGACAGGGATCCACAGGTGTCTATCGAGATTCTGGAGAGGAAGCGGGGGCTTGTCGCCATATCCATTCTGGACAGGGGCGATGGCCTTGCGGGAAACGGTTCCAAAAATGTCGACATGAACAAGTACTTTGACCCGTTCTTCACCACGAAGATACATGGCTCGGGCATCGGATTGTCGATTTCCAGACAGTTCGTAAAGGCGCGCGGCGGTTCCATAACGCTGACGATGCGGGAAGGCGGAGGCACAAGGGCGGAGGTTGTCCTCGCGCTGGTTCCCGAGAAATTCGTCCGAGCCATTCTTAATACAGAAACTGAAAGCAGGGGGGTGAATCGGTGAAGGTTCTTATAGTCGATGATGAAGATAACCTGAGGACCGTGCTCTCAAAATATCTGGCAACCGAGGGAATGGATTGCGATGGGGCGGAGAACGGGCTGTCTGCCCAGCGGATGCTCAGCGAAACGGCATATGACATCTGCGTGGTTGATCTGCGGATGCCGGGGATGGACGGCCTCGCCCTTATAAAATGGATGCGCCTGAACGGATATGTCCTTCCTGCGATAATGATAAGCGCACACGGCGAGATATCTGATGCGGTCGAGGCTTTGAAGGAAGGGGCGCAGGACTATCTGGTCAAGCCATTTGATCCAGAGGAGCTGATAATCCGCATAAAGACGCTTGTCAAGGCGCGGAACCTCTCGAATCTGGTGCAGAGCGTCAGCTTGAAGGAAGCGCCTGATGATATGCTCACAGGAGTTTCAGAGGAAATAAAGCAGATAAGAGCCATTATAGCCAGAGTGGCGGTCAGCAATGCCAATGTCCTGATAACCGGTGAAAGCGGAACGGGAAAGGAGGTCGTTGCCCGCAGCTTGCATAAGCAGTCTCTGGCGGCGGACGGGCCGTTTGTTGCGATAAACATCGGAGGTGTTCCGGAGAACCTGCTGGAGAGCGAGCTGTTCGGACATGAGAAGGGAGCGTTCACAGGCGCTGTTCAGCGCAAGGTGGGGATGTTTGAGCTTGCTTCCGGCGGCACGCTTTTCCTCGATGAGATAGGGGATATGCCCAAGCCCCTTCAGGTAAAGCTGCTGAGGGTGCTTCAGGACAGGAGGATATCTCGCCTTGGCGGGACGGTGCAGATTCCCATAAACGCCAGAATCATATGCGCCACGAACAAGAACCTTGAGGAGATGGTGGGCGCAGGCGAATTCCGCGAGGATTTGTTCTATCGCCTGAACGTCGTCAGAATAGTGATTCCGCCTCTGAGGGCGAGGATTGAGGACATCGAGCCGCTGTCAGCCCAGATTCTCAAGAGGCTGAATAAAGAAATGGGGCGGCATATAGAAGGATTCTCCGTAGAGGCGATGAACATGCTCAAGTCCCATAGCTTCTATGGGAATGTCAGAGAGCTTGAGAACATACTGGAGAGGGCGGTGATATTCGCCGGCTCCAATCTCATAACGGGGGATTGCCTTGACCTGAGGGGCAGTGTTTCCCGGCCCGCCGCCGAAGCTCCGCTTGATGTCCCCGCAGGGGTATCCAGAGCGCCGTTGCAGAGAAGCCTGAAGGAGATTGAGAGGGAGTCCATAGCGAATGCGCTTCACCGCTGGGAGGGGAACCGTACAAAGGCCGCTCAGGAGCTTGGCATAACAAGACGCACCCTGATAAACAAGATAGCGGAGTACAATCTGGAAATCTAGCGTTCATTTTCTAAAGCACATCCTCGAGGTCATCCATCCAGATGGCCATGCATGCATCGGATGGCATCCTGAGATCTCCGCGTGGAGACAGGGCGACAGAGCCGACCTTCGGGCCGTCAGGCATGCACGAACGCTTGAATTGCTGGGTGAAGAACCGGCGGTAGAAAACACGGAGCCATTTCTCGATGGTTTCCGGATTGTATGTGTCTTCGAAGGCATTGCAGGCCATGCGGAATATCTTGGAAGGCGAATGCCCCCAGCGCAGTATATTATACAGGAAGAAGTCGTGAAGCTCATAAGGGCCGACTATGCTCTCTGTGCTCTGCGGGGACTGGCCATCGGCATCCGCAGGCAGCAGCTCAGGACTGACGGGCGTGCCCAGAATGTCTCTCAGGATTTCGCCAAGAGCATCGGGGCTGTTGTCCGCAATCACCGAAACAAGCGCTTTCACCAATGTCTTGGGAACCCCGGCGTTGACTGCGTAGCTTGACATATGGTCACCGTTGTAAGTCGCCCAGCCCAGAGCAAGCTCGCTCAGATCCCCCGTGCCTATCACAAGGCCGTTCATCGCATTGGCGATATCCATGAGAATCTGGGTGCGTTCCCGGGCCTGGGCATTCTCAAACACGACGTTCCTCGCATTCATGTCATGCCCGATGTCCTCGAAGTGCTGTTCGACCGCCGCCTTGATGTCAATCACCTTCAATGTGCAGCCATAGCTTTCCGCAAGCCGCTGTGCATTGGTTTTAGTCCTGGAGGTCGTCCCGAAGCAAGGCATTGTTATGGCCACTATGTCCCTGCGGCTCTTGCCGAGCATCTCAAAGGCCTTGACAGTGACAAGCAGCGCGAGAGTGGAGTCCAGCCCGCCCGACAGCCCTATGACGGCGGTCTTGGCGTTGGTGTGGACGAACCTGCGCTTCAAGGCCAGAGCCTGGAGCCTGATTATGTTGTTGCAACGCGAATACAGCTGTGAATCCTTCTCCGGAACAAAGGGGAGCTTCTCGAATTTTCTGGTAAGAACCGTCTGCTCCGGCTCAAGATCAAACGGGATGTAGATATAGGTCGGATCATCTGCGCAGCCGAAGGTGTTCCTCAGCTTTCTCTCATGGTCGATCTTCATTACATCAATCTCTGAAATCAGCAGCTTGTCCTCGTATTCCCTTGTCTGAGCCAGGAAGTCGCCGTTTTCGCATATCATGTCATGCCCCACGAAAACCAAGTCGGAGGTTGATTCCCCCTCGCCGGCATCGGCGTATATATAGGAGCATATAAGCCTGGCGCTCTGCCCCCCGATCAGGGATGCGCGGTAGGTTGCCTTGCCTGCGAACTCGTCGCTTGCCGAAAGGTTGGCGATGACAGTGGCCCCATTGACAACGTGTGATACGCTTGGCGGGTTGGGAACCCAGATATCCTCGCATATCTCGACAGAAAGGCGGAACAGCGGAATCTGGCTGCAGGCGAATATCAGCTTGTTGAATAATATCGTCTCATATCCGGCGAACACCAGCCTCTGAGGCTGGCTCAGCGCCGGGGTGAACCACCTGCATTCATAGAACTCCTGATAATTTGGTATGTTCACCTTGGGCACAAGCCCCAGTATCCTGCCGTCTGTAGCCACGCAGGCGCAGTTGAACAGCTTCCCCCGGAACTCCACGGGACACCCGAATATCACCACGATGTCCTTGGGCACGCTGGCAACTATCCTTCCGGCGCATTCACGGGAGCTTTCAATCAGGGCCTGCTGGAAGAAGAGATCCTGGCATGTGTATCCGGTCACGCACAGCTCAGGCAGAACCAGAAGCTTCACCTTCTCGTCAACAGCCTTGTCAATCAAATCAAGAATCTTGGAGGTGTTGTAAACGCAGTCCGCAACCCTTATGGCTGGAGTGGCCGCCGCCACCTTTATGAAACCGTCTTTCATTCAGAACCTCCTGTCCAGCACGTTCACAGACTCCATGTGGCTCGTCTGCGGATAAAAGTCAAATATCTTGGAGGAGGACAGAGCATATCCTTCCTCCCGCAGCCTCTGCGCATCCCGTGCGAACGTGACGCTATCACAGCTTACGTATATTATCCGCTGTGCCCCGAGCTTCCCTAGCCGGCTTGGAACCTTGCTGTCCAGCCCGATGCGTGGAGGGTCGGCAATGATTGTATCATGACTTCCGGTGAATTTGAAGTCCTCGACGTTTCCGGTGAAAAAGGCGCAGCGCCGCAGATGCGAAGAGGCTATTTCAAGGCACTTTGGATCCCTCTCAACCGCCAGGACCTCATGATTGTCCTCCAGAAAAGCGGAGAACAATCCTATTCCGCTGTAAAGATCCATCACCCGCCTTCCTTTCACATTCGAGACGACATAGCTTATCATCTCCGGCAGCAAGCTCAGATTTGACTGGAAGAACACGTCATTTGCAAGCGGGATGCTGCGTCCGAGGATTGTCACGATTCCGCGCTGATGCTCACCCATCAGAGGCCCGTCGTCACAGAGGCAGACACCCGCCTGCCGCACCTCCGGATCCGGGCCTCGGCGCAAGCCGCGGGCGGTCACCAAGCCACGGGCGGTCATCAGGCCTCGGGCGGCCATCAAGCCATGGGCGGTCATCAAGCCCTGCGGGTCGGCCAGAACGCTGTCTATCCGCTCATCCAGCACGGGGCAGTGGTCTATAGGCACGAATCGGCGGCTCTCTGCACCCATGAACCCCGCCCTGCCTTTCTGCAGCGCGAAGCGAACCCTTGTCCGATAGCCAAGCGGCTTGCCCGACGAAGGCGCTTCGAGCCTGAACAAAGGATTATCTTCCAGAAGGCGGAACTTTCTCAGCGTGTCAAGGAAGACCTTGCATTTCGCCTTGAGCTGGGCCTCGTATGAGAGATGCATGAGGTTGCATCCGCCGCAGGTTCCGTAAAACCGGCAGACAGGCTGAACCCTGTCCGGAGAAGGATCGGCTATCCCGACGGCTTTTCCCATCAGGAAATCCTTTCTGTCCTTTGTGACGCTCACCTCGGCCAGTTCACCGGGCAGAGCGCCCGAAACAAAGACGAGCCTGCCGTCCGGACCTCTGCCGAGCCCTTCGCCGCGCTGCACAAGGTCTTCTATCCTGACTTGCATCACCAGTCCTTATATAAGCTTCTCAAACATGTCAACGTATGAGCTTATCACATCGAGGCACTCCTGCCAGAAGCCGGGGCTCTCTATGTCGCAGCCGGCTGTCGAGGCCACCGTCACCGCATCAAGCTGGCCGGTTATTGACAGCACCCGGTTGAACTCCTTGAAGAACGGCTCTTTTCCCCCGCTTTCCTGTGATTTACTGTAAAGACCCAGCCCGAACAGCTGTCCGAAGGCATAGGGATAGTTGTAGAAGGAATAGCCCGCATTGTAATAATGCCCCTTGACAGCCCACATGTACGGATGGATGGTCGTCTCGTCAATTCCGTCTCCGTAAGCCCTCTTCTGGGCGGCTGTCATCATGTCGCAAAGCTCCTGCGGGACAAGCTCTCCATTCGCCCTGGCGGCGAATAAATCACGCTCGAAGTAGAAGCGGGCCAGTATATCCACGCACGTCTGGGTGGCGCCTGCAAGGAAGCTCTCAATCAGCACCTTCTTCTCATCGTCCGAGGCTTGGTTCAAAGCTCCATTGAATACTATGAATTCCCCGAATATGGAGGCCGTCTCCGCAAGCGTCATAGGGTAGCCCCTCAGCAAGGACGGCTTGTCGCTTACAATGCGGTCATGCCAGGC
>JBHCBD010000005.1:0-8078 GCA_041798905.1 Spirochaetales bacterium
AACCACAAAGGCGCACATCGTGCGGGCTGTGCTTGAAAGCTCTGCGCTTCAAGTGGCCAACTGCTGCCGCATGATGAAGAGGGTAAGCGGGATTGCTCCCAACGGGATAACGGCGATGGGCGGGATGACGGCCAATGGCTTCCTGATGCAGCTTCAAGCTGATTTATGCGGGATGCCTGTAAGACTTCCGGCGCAGACGGAGCCTTGCTACGGAGCGGCCTGCATGGCTTTGACCGGGATTGGCGCCGGCCTGTCTCTGGACTCGCTCAAGGTTATTAATCCTGCTGTCCGTGTCTATCAGCCTTCTATGGATGAAGCGGAAAGGGAGGGGATGATAGACGCTTGGCTGCGGGCGGTGGAGCGCACGCTGAATTGGCAGGGATGATTCGGTGGAGCGCACGCTGAATTGGCAGCGATAAATCGGACAGGAAGGCTGGGCTTGGCGGACGGTTGGACAGCTTCTTTCTGAAATGCATATTTTAATATAGCTTTTTTCAATATTTGTTTACTTTTTTACCATGTTTTGATAAATTGTAGACAATATTGCAAACAAAAAACGAAGCATAGGTTGCATTGGGAGATGTATTGTATGGCAAACGATTATGAATTCAGATATCTTTCGCAGGAGGATATACTTTCTCTGAACATTTCGTATTCAGAGGTTATAGAGGCTGTTGAGAAGGGCATGTCTGAGTTCGGAAAGGGGAACTGCCAGCTTCCTGTGAAGATTCACACGAATCCTCGTCCGCAGACTTATATAAACGCCATGCCTGCTTATATCGGCGGCGGCCAGGATATTACCGGAATGAAATGGGTCGCCGGGTTTCCGGAGAATAGGGCGAAGGGGCTTCCTGTCACATGGGGGCTGATGGTGATGAACGATGCAGAGACTGGCGGCGTCACCGCTGTCATGGATGCCAGGTGGATAACGGCTATCAGAACCGCTGCGGTTGCCGCTGTGACTGTCAAGCACTGCAAGGTTCATGACACTGATTCCATGACGATAATAGGCGCAGGGGAGCAGGGCAAGTGGAATGCAAGGCTCATAAAGATGGTTGTTCCGGAGCTTAAGCGGATATATATAGGGGATATTTGTGATTCGGCAATCGAGGCTTACCTTAGGAAGATGGTTCCGCTGATGCCCGATATGGAGTTCGTTCCCATCAGGAACAACGCAGAGCGTCAGGCGGCGATTGATGACAGCCAGATATTGCTCACCGCAACCCAGAGGGGCGACAAGCCTATAATCTACTGTGAGATGCTTCATAAGGGGATGCTTGGAATCCCGCTTGAGAGCACGGCATGGGATGGCAGAACCTACACGCAGTTCGCCGACAGGTTTGTGTGCGATGACTGGAATCTGGTTCAGACTTATCTTAAGGATGGGAAATACACCGACGGTTTGCCCGAGGAATACCAGATTCTGGGCAAGATAATAAACGGCGATGCTGTCGGACGTGCCAGTGATGAGGAGTTTGTCATAGCATCATCTCATGGCATCGCTATCTCTGATGTGGCCGTTGGAAACATGGTCTTGAATAAGGCGCGCGAGAAGAATGCGGGAAGAATGCTGCCTCTGATGCGGGAGATGGATATACTCCGCTGACGTGAGAGATGGAGATGCTCCGCTGACGTGAGAGATGGAGATGCTCCGCTGACGTGAGAGATGGAGATGCTCCGCTGACGTGGAGCTGGGCATTCTCCGCTTGTGAGGGCATTTGCCGAAGATTCTGTATTGTTTGATGAATTGCGATAAAGGGGATGCGAAATGAAGCAGAAGCTATTTGTTCTTTCGATGGATGCGATGGTGGGTGAGGATATTGAGTATCTCAAGACTAAGCCGAATTTCTCCAGGCTGATGAAGCATTGCTGTCAGGTGGAGAAGGTCCAGACTATTTACCCGAGCATCACCTATCCGGCCCATGTCAGCATGATTACCGGATGCAGGGTTGCAAAGCACGGGATTTTCAACAACACTCACTTCAGGACAACCACCGGCTACCCCGCATGGCATCTGTACAGCAGCGAGATAAAGGTTGAGGATTTGTTTGCTGCAGCCAAGAGGGCCGGATGCACCACAGGCGCTGTGTACTGGCCTGTGACCGGGCTTAATCCCAATATCGACTATCTGATAGACGAGTATTTCTTCTATGATCCCAAGGAGGGTGAAACGGAGGAGAGCATACTGGAGGGTTTCAGGAAGCTTGGTGCAAATGATGCTGCTCTGCTTGCAGTGAAGGACAACATGAAGAGGTTTCCTGCGGAATACCGCCAAAGGATGGGCAAGCTGACATTGAATCAGACCTTTGACAATTTCATAAACGGATGTGTCTGCAGCCTGATACGGCGTTATAAGCCTGATGTGCTGGTGGCTCACAACTGTCTTCTGGACAGCCTGCGCCACAAGAACGGGGTGTTCAATGAGTTCGTCACAGAGGGGCTTGATATAACTGACATGTGGATTGGCGAGATTGTCGATGCGATGCAGGGGGCGGGCGTGTTTGAGGACACGAACTTCGTTATTGTCTCCGACCATGGCCAGATGAACTTTGTCCGAAGGGTGAAGCCGAATGTGCTGTTTGCAAGAAAGGGCTGGATTACGGTGGCTCCGGATAGCACGATAGCAAGCTGGAAGGCCTATGTTCAGTCGGGCGGGATGAGCGCGATTGTGGTTGTGAAGGACAAGAGCGTGGAGAAGGAAGTCTACGAGTATCTTTGCAAGCTCCGAGATGATGAAGTGTGGGGATTCGGCGAGGTGCTTACCAGAAAGGAAGTCGAGGACGGCTATGGTTGGTCGGGTGATTTCTCATTTGTCATCGAGACTGATGGATATACAACATTCAGCGAGAGTTGGAACGAACCGCTTATAAGCGCTATTGACCTGAACGATTATAGGCTTGGCAAGGCGACTCACGGATATAAGCCGGAGAAGGGGCCTCAGCCGGTATTCGTCGCCACGGGGCCGGCCTTCAGGAAAGATGCGGGGATTCCGTTCTGCCGGACAATCGACGAAGCCCCGACATTCGCCCGCATTCTGGGTCAAGAGATGCCACAGGCCGATGGCAGGGTGCTGTCCGAGATTTTGGCCTGAGCGGAGATATCGTATGAAGGTGTATTTCATAAGGCATGGCCAGAGCCAGGGGAATCTGGAGAAGAGGGCCTGCGGCTGGTCGCAATCTCCGCTTTCAGAGCTTGGACACCAGCAGGCTGCAGCCTTGGCTCCTGTTCTGGGCGGGATTGAATTCGATGTTGTATACAGCAGCGATCTTGTGCGTGCCGTTCAGACCGCCTGCGATGCGATTCCTGGCTGTCAGCCTATTCAAAGCCCGCTTTTAAGGGAGATATGCGTAGGCGACATCGCAGGGATGCTCAGGATAGACTGCGGGAAGCTTTATGGCGATGTTTATGCCAATGCTGTCAAAAATCATGATTACACTCCATTCAACGGTGAGAACGATGACATGATTTGCGGCAGGGTATTCAAGTTCATGCGGGAGCTTGAGGGCCTGGGGACGGTGGAGAATGTGGCGGTGTTTGGTCATGAGGGAACCGTTCATCAGATAGTGAATTATGTTATTGGGGCAAGGATTGCCCTGAGAGCTTTGAGGATTGTCAACTGCTCCATATCGGTGTTTTCTTATGAAAACAGCCTGTGGAGGCTTGAACAGCTTGGATTCACGCCATATCTGCATTATTGAGTGATGTTGCTTATTTTCCCGTTGTCATCGACAGCCCAGTCGACAAACTTTATCCCAAGCCTCTGGGCCATCGAAAAGCATTCGTTGAATCCGCTTGAGTTTTTCTTTCCGTTAACCAGATGGGGGTCGTGGGCATCGCTGTTGCAGCAGAGCCTTGCGCCATGCTCCATGGCCATTATGTAGAATTCATCGGTGCTGTATGGATGGCGCGGGCCATCGGGGGTGCTTATCATGGGTTTTCTCAGTCCTGCGCCGTTTATCTCCAGCGGTATGCCGAGAGCCTTTGCACACTGTATTATATCAAGGCTGACGGCCTTGGCATTGGAATCCCAGGGCATGTATGCCGCCCTGAACAAATCCGGATGGCAGCCGAAAAGGAACAGCCCGGATTCAAGCGCCCTGCAATAGCGGCTGGAATAATCGGCAAGATGCCTTGTGAAATCCTTTGATTGAGAGACGAAGCTGATTTTTCTGGAATCCCAGTCCATGTATATATGGACGGAGCATATGAGGTAGTCAAATCCGAAGCGGCCGAGGAATTCTTCCTTGTAGAAATTCTCCAGAATCGGCTCGAAGTCGCATTCCGCCGCAAGGAAAATCCTCATCGGAGCGGTTTTCTTCGCTTCGTTCACCGCTGCGACATACGAGGGAAGGTTCTCAATCATCATGTTGGGAGAAAGGGGGTTGCCGGGAATCGGGGCATGCTCGGTGAAGCCCAGCGCCTCCAGGCCTTCCTCTTCCGCCGCTTTTATGTAATCCGCTATCCTGCCGCTGGCATGATTGCAGAAATTCGTGTGGGTATGAAGATTTACTTTCTGCTGCTTATAAGAGTTCACAATCTTGTCCCTGATATTGCATGAACATAGTAACATGAACTTCTTAAAACGGTCAACAGATAGTCAAAATCAGATAGCATTATTATAATATCATGCTTAGTTGCTATGGCTGGCACTGCCCGCCACTATTACGTTTATGTTATTCTTCTTTATGGCCGCTATCGCTTCGGGCGTTGTGCCATCATCGGTGACAACTGTATCTATCTTGTCAAGAGGACAGCACATGCAGCTTCCCGGAACGCCTATCTTGGAATGATCCACCACTACTATCACGTTGCTGGTCTTGGCTATTATCTGCTTCTTCAAGATGGCCAGCTCGGGCGACTGCTCGGTTGTCCCAAGCTCCGGTATGAACCCATCGCAGGAAATCACCGCATAGTCAAGGTGGTAGAAGTTCGCCAGGAACTCGGTTGCGAATATCCCTGTCGAGGCGAGGGCATCCGTCTTGATGACCCCTCCGACAAAATAGACGAGGATTTTAGGATTCATTCCAAGTATTTCGGCTATCCTTATTGAATTTGTAAGGATTGTTATATTGCTTCTTGCGGATAGAAGGCTGGCAACCTCGTATACGGAGGTTCCGGAATCAAGGTATATTGTCTTGCCGTCCGGAATCAGCCCGGCGGTCTTCTCCGCCATCTTCTGCTTCAAGGCTTGGTTTGTGTTCATCCGCACCGCCCATTCGTCAACAGCTATTGCGGCCTGGGAGAACTCGGCCAGCGTGGCGCCTCCATAGACCTTGCGTATGAAGCCTTCTGAGGCCAGGTATCCGAGATCTCTGCGCACTGTTTCTATCGAAATCCCGAAGGTATCGCATAATTCTTTGTTTGTCACGCTCTTCTTGCTGATGAACAGCTTTTTCATTTCCTGGAGTCTTTTCATCTTCATATGACGGGATTTCCTTATCGAATTGGATTTTATTATGCTTGATTGTATCCTCTTCCTATTGGGCAGTCAACACAAGTTGGTCAATAATTGGCAATATTCTGAAACGTTGGCATTATAATCAAAACTTGGTTATGCTTCGATGCCCACCATCTGCTGAATCTGGGTGTTGTTAAGAAATTCTGTTAAAGAATTCGCTAAGGGAATTCTGCTGAATGATACCGCTCTGCTAAGGCAGCCCGCCTCCCCGTTTTCTGTGGGAAGCTTTTTCATGGGTTTCGCCTTTTGTCTTTTGATATAGCCGGCTGCCACCATGAAAACCATAAGGCAAGTTCATTTGCCTGTCAAGAAATATCAGCTTTTTGCAAGATTTATTGGTCAAAGTAATCAAAAAGTGATGGTTTTAGCGAGCAAAATTATCAATATAAAGTCACAATCATTGCAAAAAGATAAAAAAATGTTGAAAACCACGTGATTATAAGTTATCATCAATCATAATGTGTCAAATGGATGCAAGAACAAACAGGAGGAGTTGAGATGAAGAGATTCGTTCATCTGATGGCCGTTGCCGTTATGATTCTGCTTGCAGCTGTTTCCTGCGCTACAGCAACAAAGGCTTCTGTGCGCGGCGAGCATCCGGTCTACACCTTTGCTGTTCTGGATGCGAAGAAGCAGAATCCAAAAGGCGTATGCACGGTTCCTTGGAAGGAGAATGCAGTTGAGGCCGCTGTCAGGACCGGAACGCTTAGATTTTATTTCATGTCCGGCGAGAAGCAGAGATTCTCGGAGAAGTCCGGAATAAAATTCGGCGATTCCTGCCTGGTCGCCTTTCCCAACGGCGAGGTCATGCTGATTGATGCCGGCATGCCCGGATATGCCGGCACGCTGGTGGAGAATCTGAGGCTGCTCGGTGTCAATAAGCTGGATTATATAGTGCTTTCTCATATGCATGACGATCACTACGGCGCTATGCTTGGCCCCTCCGGCATCTTGGCGAACTTCGAGGCGGGCAGGTTCTATTGGAGCGGGGCTTACAACGACAAGAGCAGCGTGGAGGAGAGATTCGATGAGGAGATGAAGAAGCGCAATGTGAATCTTGCCCTGCTTTCGGCGGGCGACAGCTTTGATGTCGGCGATGTCCGCATTGATGTATTCAACCCGGCCAAGGAGGATATAGGCGGCCGTTACGGCGAGACCCAGCTTAACAATTCATCAATCGCCATGAAGCTGACTTACGATGAGTTCTCCGCTCTTTTCTGCGGCGATTTGTACAGCGATGGCGAATACAAGGTTATAGAATATGCTGGTGATGCGCTCGATTCTGATTTGGTAAAGGCCAACCATCATGGCAGAACCACTTCAAACTCAAAGGAATGGGTCGCTGCCACGACTCCCAGGGTGGTGGTGGCGACAAGCGGGAATCCCATAGACGAGACAGTGTACGCCTGGTACTCCAAGGCGGGCGCCCGCGTGTTCAACGATAATCTGGACAGCTATGTGCGGGTTGTTTCGGATGGGTTCAACTGCGATGTCACCGCCGGCCGGACAAGAGAGACGGGATTCTTTGATTTCTATGACAGGCTTGCCGATAAGGCCAGTGCGGAGTGATGCAATGATACATTCAGGAGGGGGATTCAGCAGATGAGAATTGCAAATACAGCGGCTGCAGAGCCGGCTTTGCTGAAACGCAGGAAATTCAATGCATTGCCGTACCTGCTTCTTGTGCCGACCATGTTCTTTCTGGTTGCCTTCACTTTCTATCCGTTCATAAACTGCATAAGGCTTACCTTTTATTCCACAGACTCAATAGGCCGACCCGGCGCTTTCATCGGGTTGAGGATATGGAAGAAGGTGCTGGCATCCGATGAGTTCAAGCGCTCCATTTCAAATACATTGAGATACGCCGGATGCATCGGAGTCGGGACTTTCTCCCTTGCGATGGTCATGGCTTTCCTATGTACGAAGAGCGTCAGAGGCTCGAAGGTCTACCAGACAATGTTCGCCCTGCCAATGGCGCTTGCAACTGCTCCAATCGCCGCCATAGCCACTTATATATTCAGCAAATATGGGATATTCAACGGGATAGTGGGTTCTAACACTGTCTGGCTTTCCGGCAATACGATGTTTCCGGTTGTTGTCATGATTGTCATATGGGTGAACAGCGGCTCAAGCTTCATATATCTTCTGGTCGGTTTCAGAAACGTGCCTGACGAGCTTCTGGAATGCGCTGATCTTGACGGAGCGAATCCATTCACCAAGTTCTTCCATATTTATCTTCCCATAGCCTCGCCGCAGGTGTTCTTTGTGATATTCCTCAATATACTTTCGGCGTTCAAGTCGTTCGCAATGATAAAGATACTCGTGGGCACGGACGATTCGGAGCTTGCTGTTCTGATTTTAAAGCTTTATTCGTATGCGTTTGTACGTGAGCGATACGAAACCGGATGCGTATATGCTCTGGTTCTGTCTCTTGTGATATTCCTCGTTTCCAGAATCCAATTCCTGTTTGAGAAAAAGGCGGTGTTCTATCAATGAAAAAAAAGCATTTCAACAGAAAAACTCAGGAAAGGATTGTGGTTGCGGTCAAGATACTGCTCGGCGTGCTTTTCATAAGTCCGATTCTTATAGGGCTTGTGTTCAGCTTTGTTCCCGACGAAGA
>JBHCBD010000006.1:0-51104 GCA_041798905.1 Spirochaetales bacterium
AACTCAGAGAACCCGCCATCAGCCTGGCTGCTGGGCAAGCCAAAGGATGAAGCTGACGCCTTCGGACAGCTCAGATTGCTTTCGGGAAGGACGCATCAGGTATACACAGGATATTGCCTGTTCTGCCATGGAAAGGTCTTTGAGGGGTTCGATGTTGCGAATGTTGCATTCAATCCATTATCAGACGAAGAGATACTTCAATACTTAGCAAGCGGTGAATACAGAGGGGCAGCCGGATCGTACCGCATCCAGGGCAAGGCTTCCGGCTTCATCAGAAAGATTGACGGCGACGTTGATACTGTGGCGGGAATTCCCACCAGGACGCTTGAGAAAATCATTTTGCGAAACTTATTATCAAAGTGAATGCTATTATCAATGCAAACCCCAGCGCCTGGAAAGCCATGTAGACCTTCGGCGAGGAGTTCTTTCCCTTGATAAGCTCCACCAGGCTCAGGAGAATCAGCCCTCCGTCAAGGGATGGAAGCGGAAGCAGGTTCACAACGGCCAGAGAGGTGCTCACCACAGCCAGAAGATACAAGGCTGTCCTCAGACCCGTGTTGAAGCTCCGGTTGAACCCGGAAGCCGTCATCTCCCCGATAGAAGACGAGGCGGAAAAAGTCCCCGCAACGGTCCCATGAACGCTGTTCTGACCCATCAGCATATAATACAACGACTTGAGCCCTGAATCAAATATGCTCCAAGTCTGCCGTATGGCCTGACGCAGCGCCTCGCCGAAAGTCCTCGTCCGCTCCATGCGCCCATCCATCCTAAGGGTGAAGTTAACATTGATTCTCCCGTCGGCATTCTTTGATGGATAATAGACAACATTGAGGAAGTTTCCGGAACGCAGAATCTTGAGATCCACTATATCGGCTCCGCTCCGCCTGAGCATGAGTATATCAAACATGTTCTCAGCAGGGAGCCCATTGGCCGAGACAATCAAATCGCCGGTCTGCAATCCAGCTTCCTTCTCCGGGGAATCGTTTGCAACGCTTGCCACAATGGGTTTCACGAACTCGGCAAGGCCGAAGATTCCTCCAGCCGGTGAAATCACATACTCCCTGCCCTCGGATAGAATCAAGACAGACTCATTCTGCCTCCTGTCCCTTAGAAGCCCCTCCATCTGCTCAAATGTCGTGACTTCGATTCCATCCACAGCCTGAACAACCTGGCCGCTGCGCATTCCGGCCCTTGCAGGGCTGTCATTTGAATCGGGGAAGAGCTCCGGATAATCAGAGGCCAGTACAATCCTCGGCTCGGACGCTGGGATCATGACGGGGAGCATGAGGATGAAGAAGAAGCAGATTATGGCGAAAAGGATATTGGACACAGGGCCTAAAAGATAGAGGACAAGCCTTTTCCAAGGCGAAGCCGCATAAAGCGAACCTTGCTCGGCTTCATTGACATAACGGTCTTTACGTGCAAGGGCCTTCTTGAGGTCACCCTCTCCTTTCATCTTGCAATATCCGCCGAAAGGCAGCGCTCCTATCTGAAACCTGAATCTTCTGCCCCATTTGAAAATCGGCGGGCCGAAGCCGAATGATACGATTTCAACCTCAATCCCCAGCATCAGGGCGGCAAGGAAATGACCCAGCTCATGAATCAGTATCATCACGCTGATTCCAAGCAGCCCTATCGCTATCGACCATGCCGTATTGACCATAAGACCCGCCCGGCTCAAGCCCTTATGAATCCAGAGGCCAGCTCCCTGGCCGCCCTATCCGACTCATAGACATCATCAATGCCGGCAGGGATGGGCAAAGAAGCTGTGTCTACAGTCCTGAGCACAATCTCCTCAATCTGAGTGAACCGTATCAGGCCATTTCGGAAAGCATCCACGGCGACTTCATTCGCCGCATTGAAAACAATCGGCATCGCCCCCCCCTCCTCAAGGCACCTGAACCCGCAGCCCACAAGCGGAAAGCGGCCGAAATCCATCGGTAGGAAATCCAGATGAACCTCCTCGCCGAGATCGAACAGGGGCATCTCAAGCGGCTTTTCAATCTGAAGCCCCAAATCATCGAATATTGCGTTGAGAATCGGGAAGCGCATTGAAGGAAGCGACATCTGAGCATAGGTCTGCCCATTCTTAAGGCTCACCATGGAATGAACACGGGATTGGGGATGAAGAACTGTCTTTATCCGCGCGGCGGGGACGCCAAACAGCTTGCCTGCCTCTATCACCTCAAGAGCTTTGTTGGCCATGGTGGCGCAGTCAATGGATATCTTGATCCCCATCTTCCAATTCGGGTGCGCCGCTGCCTGCTCTGCTGTGACAAGCCTCAGCTCCTCCCGCGTTCTTCCTCGGAATGGGCCTCCGCTTGCCGTGATTATAAGCTTGTCTATCGACTCCTTTCCAAACGCCTTCTCAAGCTCATATATCGCACTGTGCTCGCTGTCCACAGGTATTATCCTGCAGCCGTTCCTCTGGGCAAGGGCATTGAGGATGTCGCCTGCCATCACCATGCTTTCCTTGTTTGCCAAAGCCACATCGCAGCCGCACTCCAAGGCGGTGAAAGTCGCCGCCAGGCCAGCCGCTCCCGAAATTCCGTTCAGCACCAGATCAGCCCCTGACTCTCTTATCATGGACAAGGTGTCATCATGCCCTTTGATGGCAGGACTGGCGTACAGATTGCATTCGAATTCCTCTGCCAGCGAAAGAAGAAGCGAGGTGTTGCTGAAGGCGCTCATGCCCACAACCTTGACCAGCCCCGGATATTCGCGCAGAAGAGACACTGCGGTGCTGCCTATGCTGCCTGTGCAGCCTAATATGACCAGTTTTTTCATGCCGCAAGCTCCAGAAGCAGATAGAACACCGGCGCAGTGATGATTATGGAGTCAATGCAATCAAGCATTCCTCCTCGTCCGGGGATTACATTTCCGGAATCCTTGACCCCGGCCGATCTTTTGAACAGGCTTTCCAGAAGGTCTCCCGCATTTGCGGTGATGCTGACAGCCAGCCCCAAGACGATGCCTGGCAGCAATGCAATGCCCTCAAACAAGAGCATGCATAACGCAACTGACGCCGCAATGCACATAATGCCGCCTCCGATGAAACCTGCGAGGCTCTTATGGGGGCTTGCGGCGACTATCCCGCCATGTCCACGGCCAAATAGCATTCCAGCGGCATATGCGAACACGTCGTTTGCGAAAACCAGCAGAATCATCAGGAGCAGCAGCCAGCCACCGCTTCTTCCGAAGGCGTCCAATGCAAGGATTCTTATCAGGAAAGTCGCCAGAAATCCGGGATACAGCACAAGAAGCGCCTTACGTGAACAAACGTCAAGGGACGATCGGAAATCATCCGCCTTGCCATGACTTATCTCTGGCAAGCACCACGCAATAAGCAGCAAGGCCGCCCCTATTGAGGCAAGGCTTGCTTCAATTTCAAAGAAAAGCTCTGCAAACTGGAGAACAGGGAGCAGGGATCCAAGCGCATAATGCCAGCGTTTGTTCTTGAACAGCAGAAAGCCCATCTCCAGCGATCCAATCAGGCTGGCCAGAAAAACAACAAGGCAGAAAGCCAGATGATTGCCCTGCGGAAGCAGAATCAACAGGCCGACAACAGCCGGAACTCCAATCACCGTCGTTAAAGCTCTCTTGACCAGATTGCTCATGCTTAAAGCCCTCCAAATCTCCTTGTTCTGCTTTTGAATGCGCTGACCACTTGATTGATTTCGGTCTCGCCCCAGTCGGGCCATAGCGCATCTATGCTTAAAAGCTCCGCATATGCACTGTCCCACAGCAGGAAGTTGCTCAGCCTGAGCTCTCCGGCGCTGCGGGCTATTATATCAAGCGGGGGGACATCCGTAAGATCAAGATTGTCGGCGATGTCCGATATTGTCATGTCCGCCCCTGGATTGGCATGAATGAATCTGTTGACGGCCCTTGCAATTTCATCCTGGCCGCCATAGTTTATTGCAAGCACGCAAGTCAGATTGCTGCATCCTGCAGTCTGAGCCACAGTCGTCGAGACGGCGGCCCTGACTTTCGGAGGAAGGGCTGATATATCTCCGCGTGTCAATATGCGGATCCCGTCCTTCAGGAAGTTCCTGACCTCAGCCGGAAGCCTGCTTGCCAGCAGGTTCATCAGATAATTGACCTCTATGCTTGGACGCTTCCAGTTCTCCGTTGAGAAAACATAAAGGGTGAGGCAATCAATCTCAGGATTGGCGGCGGCTATATGCAGCACCCGCCTTACAGCTTTAAGCCCCTCAATGTGACCTGCATCTCTGGGAAGGCCGCGCTTCTGCGCCCACCTGCCGTTTCCATCCATGATGAGTCCAATGTGCAAATCAGATCTCCATTATCTCTTGTTCCTTGGCGGCGGCGGCTTCGCCGACCTTCACTATGTAGCTGTCAGTCATCTTCTGAAGCTTCGCTTCGCCCTCTTTCTGCTGATCCTCCGAGAGACTGCCGGACTTCTGAAGCTTCTTTATATCCTCCATGCCATCCCTGCGTATGTTCCTGATGGAAACCTTGCTCTGCTCCGCTATGTTCCTGGCCTGCTTTGCAAGCTCCTTTCTCCTGTCTTCGGTAAGCGGGGGGAATGCGATTCTAAGCAGCTTTCCATCATTGCTGGGATTCAAGCCAAGCTCGCTCTTCTGGATAGCCTTCTCTATCGGAGAAAGCAGCGTCTTGTCCCATGGCTGTATGACGACAAGCCTTGCTTCTGGGGTTGATATGGATGCCACCTGAGAAAGCGGAGTCGGCGCCCCGTAGTAGTCAACCTTGACCTTGTCAAACAAGGCGGCAGAGGCTCTTCCTGTCCTGATAGCCTGATAGTCAGCGGCAAGAGCAGCCAACGTCTTCTTCATCTTTTCTTCGCACCCATTCAGAATCTGTTCCATATTCACCTCCAAATAAAGAACAAAGCCCTGCGCAGCAGATGCGCGCAGGGTCTCGCTCAATCAGTCGTTCGCGCCTGCTCTGTAGCGGACATAGCTGTCGATGACGAGCCTGCACCCGTGAGCCTTGCTGAAATCATCCAGCATCTTCTCGACCGTCAATCCGTTTGGATTGTCAAAGTCGAACACCTGCTGGTTAAGGCATATCTCGCCAAACAGCTTGCTGAGCTTCCCTCTGACGATTCCTTCCTTGACCTTTTCCGGCTTGTCGATGGATTCGACCTGCTTCTTGAAGATGCCAAGCTGCTCATTCACATAGTCCTGCGGAACAAGCTTCGCATCAAGGAACATCGGATCCTCGGCACAGACATGCATGGCGCACTTGAAGGAGAAATCCTTGAAAGCCTCATCGCCAAATACGGCAGGATTGTCTGACTTGAACTTGACTATGACGCCGATCTTGCCCTCGCCATGGATATAGATGGCCGGATGCTCATTTGCGCTGCACTCGACCACAGTGAACTTCTTTATCTTCATGTTCTCGTTGATCGTGGCGATCAGACCATTGACCATTTCAGTCAGAGACGGGTCAATTTCGGTGTAGCCGTTGTCCAATATGCTCTGGGCGACCTTGTTTCCCAGATTGACGAACTCGGCGTTCTTCGCAACGAAATCGGTCTCGCAGGTGATTTCCACCATGGCGACCTTAGAGCCTTTCTGAACAACGGTCACCCTTCCCTCGTTCGTGGTGCGGTCAACTCTCTTGGAAACTGCGGCAAGCCCCATTTCCTTGAGAATCTTCTCTGCGCCGGCGAAGTCGCCGTTGCTCTTGATCAGGGCCTTCTTGCAGTCCATCACTCCGGCATGGGTGCTTTCCCGTAATTCTTTTATCATTGCAGCTGTGATTTCCATATAAATCTCCCTCTACCTGAATTATCTGTTGTCCTCGTCGTCCTCGGCTTCATCGTCCTTGTCGGAGTCGGAGCCGTCTTTCTCGGACTCATCCTCTTCTTCCATCTTGTCCTTGTCTATCACAGGAACATCGACAAGCTCGCCGCCATCCTGCCCAGGAAGCGACTCGACAATCCTGATGCCCTGATCGCTGTCAACGTCAAGAACGGAATTGGCGATTATCTCCACGAAAAGGCTGATGGCGCGTATGGCGTCATCATTTCCCGGAATGGGATACTCTATGCCGGTTGGATCGCAGTTGGTGTCTACAATGGCGACTACAGGAATGCCAAGCCTCTGGGCTTCGGCAACGGCTATGGCCTCCTTCCTTGTGTCCACAACGAACACAATTCCGGGAAGCTCCGTCATTTCCTTTATGCCTCCAAGGTTCTTGTCAAGCTTCGCCTTCTCTTTTGTATAGAGGGCGACTTCCTTCTTCGTCAGATTCTCAAAAGTTCCATCGACTTCCATCTTCTCAATCTTCTTGAGCTTTGCGATGGACTTCTTTATTGTTGTGAAATTGGTCAGCATTCCGCCGAGCCATCTGTTGTTGACGTACGGCATGCCGCATCTCTTCGCTTCGGTCTCAATCGCAAGCTGAGCCTGCTTCTTGGTTCCTACGAAAAGAACATCCTTCCCGGATTTAACAGCGGCACGCACGGCATTGTAAGCCTCAACGATGCATGCTGTCGTCTTCTGAAGGTCGATGATATGAATCCCGTTCCTCTCCTGGAAGATGAAACGAGCCATTTTCGGATTCCATCTTTTAGTCTGATGTCCGAAATGCACACCTGATTCAAGCAGGCTCTTCATGGTCACTACTGATGACATAGTCAACTCCTGATCAGCGGATTTTAAGCGATCCGCTCCCTTCGTTATTTCTCACCTGTAAAAGGCGGATATTTGGCGGCCTGAGCCACCAGAATGGCATTATGACAGATTGCGGGAAGGATTTCAAGGCTCTGAGCGGCCATTTCCGCCCTTGCCTGCCCGTTCTCATGAAACCATATGGAAATGGCTTGAGGGGAACTTGGAAGAAACTTGAGAGAATTGATGAAATCAAATCATGCGAACAGCAATCAAAGCACCAGCGAAGGGGCGCTGTACACCCTGGCTTTCAATTCGCTGTTAAGCATGTAAAGCCCTTTGGCCTCCGTGCCGAACAGCTCCATCTTCGTTATCATGTCCGCTGCGTTCTTCTCTTCCTCGCCCTGCTCCTTCACGAACCAGTCAAGAAGCTGCATGGTTCTGAAGTCATGCGACTCGTAGGCTGCGGCATATATGGTATTTATCGAAGCAGTGACATGCTTTTCATGCTCAAGGGCCTTGTGCAGAGGAACTGTGTTGTCGCCTTTCTTCCACTCCGGCTTGGCAATGGCCTCGAATGTCACATGCTCGCCGTTGTTCTGCAGATACTGATAGAAAAGCATGGCATGATCACGCTCCTCCTGCGCCTGAACCCTGTACCAGTTCTCAAAGCCATCCAGCCCCAGAGAGGCGTAATAATTGGCAAAATCCAGATAAAGATAAGCGGAATAGAATTCCTTGTTTATCTGCTCATTTATCAAGCGCGCTACTTTTGCTTCCATGATGCTCCCCCTTGCAGTGCGGCTCCGATTGGATGAATTCCGGCGAAGCCTGTCTGACGATTGTTAAACTAAAGGTAGAGGCGATATGATTCACCACATTGATCATAGTACCAGCTAGCGGAATGCACAGTCAAGCCGACCGCGCTAAAAACCCTCTCTCTCAAGATTCTCAAAGTGAACTGTGCGGCTCTTCAGGCCCATATGGATGAACCCCACCTCGCCGTTGCGCTGCTTTGCTATTATGACCTTTATCGGCTGAATATCGCGGTAGTCCGACTGCGTCTGAGCATCCTGCTCATCATCAACCCCCAGGCCTATGTTTTCGTATCGTCTCTCCTTATGAAGGATTATCACAAGGTCGGCATCCTGCTCGATTGAACCGGAATCCCGGAGATTCGCCAGAGTCGGCTCCTGCTTTTCCCCTTCCCTGCCAACCTGGCAGAGCGTGACGACAGGTATGTCAAGCTCGCGTGCAAGCTGCTTCAAGGAACGCGATACCATCCCTATCTGCTCAAAGCGCGGAACATCCCCCCTGGACTCCGTGTCAATCAAGCCTATGTAATCGATGAATATCACCTGAACGCCTTCCTCGCGCACCATCTTTCTGGCTTGTGACCGCAGGTCATAGAGCTTCATGTTGGGAGTATCCTGGATGAACAGCGTGTCTAGCTCATAGAGCCGCTCCGCAGCCTGGAAAACCCTGTCAGCATCGCTCGTAGGTATCCTTCCGCTCCGTATATATGAAAAGTTAACGTCGCTCTCAGCGGAAAGAAGCCGGTCAGTCAATGAAGTGCCATTCATCTCAAGTGAGAAGAAACCGACCTTCTTCTTCTGCCTTATCGCTATGTTCTCGGCGATTGAAAGGGCGAAGGCGGTCTTCCCCACAGACGGGCGGGCTGCTATGATGCTGAACTCCGAATTCTTGAAACAGCCTATGATGCGGTCAAGATCCGTGTATCCCGATGTCACGCCGTCATACATCCCGAGCTTGCGTCTCTTCTCAAGATTCTCCATGGACTTCATTATCAGATTCCGAGCGGGAAGGTATGACTGTATTCCGGAGAGATTCGTTATATCGCTGAACTGTTGCCCGAATTCATCAAGCGCTGTCGTCAGATCCTTGCCCTCATCAAACGCACCGTCCCTTATCTTGCTTGAAAGCACAAGCATCTTGCGCCTGATTGAATGATCCTTTATTATCTTGGCGTAGTACCGCGCATTGGTGGTTGTCGGCACATTGGCCGAAAGCTCGGCTATATAAGCCATATCGCCGCATATTCCCAAAAGGCCGCGCGACCTGAGATAATCCACTATTGTTATCAGGTCTACATCCTGACCCGGACGTTCCTGCTTGAAATCAATTATAGCCTGGAAAAGAGTCCCATGGGCGGTCTTGTAGAAATCATCATGGACAAGCATTCCATTTATGTCCTCAAAGGCCTGCCTGCTTTGAAGCAACGCCCCCAGGACTGCCTTCTCCGCGTCAATGTTCTGCGGAGGAATCTGCGTGTTCATTGCCATGAAAAACTCCTTGCTCTTTTTGTATTAAAACAAAGCAGACCCAGCCTCCTCAGGAAGCCGAGTCTGCGCTTGTCATTGCCGTGAGCGCTGGGCGCTGGAAACGTCAGCGCTCTTAAGCAGCGGTCATTCCTCAGCCGAAGCCGGCTCCTCGACCGGGCTGGCCTCTGTTTCCGCCGAAGCCGATTCGACAGCTTCCTGCTCCGGCCCTTGCTCAGCCTCTGCCTCTGCGGCTTCTTCAGCTTCTTCGGCTTCTTCGGACGGCTTCTCGACAGCAGCATCCGCCTGCGCAGCGGCTGCCGCTGCCTCTGCGGCTTTCCTGGCTTCTTCCGCCAGCCTCTTCTCCTCGGCGGCCTTTGCCTTCGCAGCTTCCGCTTCGGCCTTCTTCACTTCAGCCTCGCTCTTCACGACAACCTTGACGAGAGAGCTTTCATTCTCATAAAGATTAATCCTGACAGTGTAGCTGCCGACTTCCTTTATGGAATGAGTAGCCACCTCGATTCTCTTCCTCTCGACCTCAACCCCCTGCTTTGCAAGAGCTTCCTGCACCATCGAGGAAGTCACAGAGCCAAACAACCTTCCGGTTTCTCCGGCGGAAACGATGAGCTCAAGGGTCATGCTGTCAAGCTTCTCCTTAAGGGAGGCGCTTTCCTTTCTCTTGACCTCTTTCCGCTTCTCGATTGCAGCAGCCTTGCTCTTGAAGAGAGCGACACTCGCATTGTTGTACAGCACCGCCGCACCAGTGGGGATCAGATAGTTGCGAGCATAGCCATCCTTCACCACACAGACGTCTCCCTCTTCTCCGAGGTTAGGCACATCACGATTCAAAATGATCTTCATATGAATTCTCCTTAATTAGGTTTTCTCATTGTCATCCATGTCTCAAGCACTCCAATCAGGGGAACAGCGGCCAGAACAGCCACGTTCACCCCCGGCAGGAGGCAGCCTATTGCCAGCCAGATAGCCAAGCGGTGAGCGGTTATGGCCGCCGTCCGCTTCCTTATCCAGAACAGAAGTATGGAATACCCTTGAATCCCATAAGCTATGCAGGACAAAAGAGCCAGATTCCATAATACCACATTCAATGCCTTGGGCAAATCCAGAAAGCCGCTGATCAGCGCTGCGAAGAAAGTCACCAGGAAGACCCAGATGAAATCATCATTCAGCTTCCATCTCCCAGCAGAGCTTTGCCATCGCATGTCATGCTTGAAGACCATCGAAGCGGCAACGACTATGGAGAACCCAAGCGAAACCACCACAACAGGCACAAGCGACCGCATTGCGATCTCAAAGACGTATTCGATGAACAGTCTGGCATCCAGCCACCTCGCTCCATCCGGAAACAGCATCTCGAATGAAAGCCTTATCTGACTTGCCAGGTCATTCATCCATGAATCATTGGATGAAATCCAAATCATGAAGGCCAGAGCGGAAGCAGCTGAAAACGCTGCGCTCGCCGCAAACCTTTTCTTCATGGCAAAACGTCCAAGCGAAATCCAAGCAAGCGCACCAATCCAAAGCGCCACCGGGATGAATGCGGAGAACATGAACAATCCGACCGAAAAGCTTCCCGATGCCCTGTCCCGGACATTGCTTGCGATGAGCAGAAGCACAGCAGCCAACGAAGCCGCATATGCAATCGGAACCAAATGGCTCCGGCGCAGCCTGATTGCAATCATTATCAGAGGGACAGGGTACAGCAGATTGGCCAGCGGTATCCAAGCCAATGCCACACTGCAAGCCAAAGCAAGGAAGACGCCAGATCCGGGCAAGCCGCCATCGCCTCCCCTGCCAGCGCCGCCAGCGCTCCCGCTTTCATCACGCAGCTGATCCATCTATCCGACTATTCCCCGGCCAGTTATTTCTTATCAAACGGAAGATAGGCCAGAACCCTCGCCTTCTTTATCTCGGCGGTCACCGCCCTTTGATGCTTTGCGCAGTTTCCCGTTATCCGGGCGGGCAGGATCTTGCCGCGCTCGGTTATGCATCTCCTGAGAACCTCTGGATTCTTGTAATCCGGCTCTGTCTTCTGCGCGCAGAACTTGCAGACCTTCTTCTTGAAGCTGAGCTTTTTCAGCCCGCCTTCTCTCTTTCCTTTGAAATCCTTATTATATCCGGCGCCTTCTTCCTTTCCTGCGCCAAACTTTTCATCACGCATCTTGCTCTCCTAAAAAATATCAGAACGGAATATCAGAGTCGTCGAACTCCTCCGGGCCTGAGAAATCAGGCGCGGCCTGCTTCTGGACAGACGAGGGTCTTGCAGCCTGCTGGCTGGCATCATCCCCACCCTGCCTGGGCGATGCGCCCTGGCCCTGACCGCCGCTTGTAAGCTGGATATTGTTCACTACGACCTCAATCTTGCTTCTGCTCTGGCCGTCCTGCTCCCATCTGTTCTGACGGAGCTCTCCGGTGACGCAAACCTGCCTGCCCTTCTCCAGGAATTGATTCAGCGTTTCAGCCTGCTTGCCCCAAAGCACGCAGTCTATATAGCTGACCTCATCCTCCCACTTGTTGTCGCCAGTCCTCTTCCGTCTGTTGCTTGCAAGTGAAAAACGGGCTACCGCGGTGCCTGAATTCGTGTACTTCAGCTCGCACTCACGTGTAAGCCTGCCAACCAGAACCACAACATTGATATCCGCTGCCATAATTACTCCTTCCGATCGGTCTTGCCCGGTGGATTACTTCGCGACAAACAAAAACTTGAGCATGGCCCCAGAAAGCATGAAATCACTGGTCATGCTGGATATCTTATCCGGCTCAGCCTTGATTTCATAGTAGCAATAGCGGCCTTTGTCTTGCTTATTGATCAGATAGGCGAGCTGTCTTACTCCCATATCTTCCATTTTGGTGATTTCAACACCATTCTCGTCGAACTTCTTCTGAACGAACTCCGACCCGTTTGTGGCCTTCTCTTCATCGGCATAGAAGATGGCCGTGAACTCATAATCTCTCATGGTTCCTCCTTACGGACATTTTACATTGATCCATCGCAAGATGGATAAAGAGGCTCTATCAAAATATCACCAAGACAGGGATTAGTCAACAATGCCGATGAAACGCCGGAGGAACCGATGTTTTTTCCCCGCCAGACCCTTGACGAGAATCGCCCCAGTCTACATAATGTTACGGTAATTACACAAATCCTGACGGCTTGCGTCAGAATAAGGAGCTTTAAAGTGCCTTGCGGAAGAAAAAGGAAAAAGCACAAGATTGCAACTCATAAGCGCAAGAAGCAGCTTAGAAAGAATCGGCATAAGAAAAAGTGATCTTAGCCTTTTCGGCAGTCAAAACCGTCGGTCGCTCCGGCGGTTTTCTTTTTATCCCTATGTTGATTCAGCCGCCTTTTTTATATATCTTTCAGTCCAGGAGCGTTCAATGTCAGGTCTTTTCGGAAAGCTGTTCTCTTCGGTGAAATCCCTTTTCCCGCGCCAGCCTGAGCAGACCGGCCAGGCAGCAGGCGCCTCAGGCGCCTCGGACAGCATCGCGTCAGGCAAGGCTGAAGAGAAGATTCTCTTCCTCCCGCGCATCATTGATGACGATATAATTTTGGTGAAAAGGCCTGGCGACACGGCACAGGAGGTGCTTGTTGCCCATCTCGTGCCGCTTCTGAGCGGCTGCTGCATACGCAAGTCCGACAGTTCCCCCGATGCCGCGCGGGAAAACGTGGAGCGCTTTGCAGAGAACAAATGCTTTTATTTCAAGCGGCCTATGTCGGAATCACGCAGAAAATGGAGGGATGTCTGCCTGGAAAGCTACGACAGGGCATTCCTTATAACAGATTCCCAGGCAGAAAGGATACCAAAGCTGGCAGAACAGCTTTCGGCCAAGCTGAAGGACAAGTCTGAAGTCGTTGCATTCATGCTGGACTGCGTGCTGCTGATAATCGACAGCGCATCAAAGGAGCAGGTTCGGATCGCATTTGAGCTTTTCTCTTCGCTGGGAGTCAGCGAAGGCGCATTCAAATCAAGGCTGAGAAACGCCCGCAAGACCGGCAAGGCGCTCGGATTCAAAAAAGCCCGTTGAAAATAATCTGAAACAACACGTATCCTTTGACGTGTCCGTTTGTTTCCCAAATGAATGGGAGGAGGAGCATGAAAACGCTGATTTTCGGATTCGGAACGCATGGGGGGGGATTCGCTGCGGCGAAATACTTCCTTGAGCATGGGCATCAGGTCAGAATCACCGATAGAAACAGCCTTTCAAAGCTTGGAGACAGCATAAAATACTTCCAGGAACGAGGCGTGGAGCTTGTCCTGGAGCAGCACAGGGAATCAGATTTCGCCTGGGCCGATGTCGTTGTCAAGAGCCCCGCCATAAGCCACGATTCGATTTACATACGCAAAGCCAGGAGAATAGTCACTGATTTCACCTATCTGTTCGAGTTCCCGGATATCGACAGAATAAAGATAGTAGCGATAACCGGCACAAAGGGCAAGACAACGACAGCGGCGGCAGTCGCGCATGTGCTGAGCAATCTGGGCCATGAATCTGTCCTCTGCGGCAACATGGGGATATCAGGCTTCTCGGTGCTTTCCGATTTAGAGAAAAGGAGAAGCGAAGGACGTCCATACCCAGAATACCTCGTCTGCGAACTGTCATCATGGCAGATCGCCGATGCGTTCTCATACGCATCCGCCATCCCCGTGCTTGAGGCAAGCTGCCTCACCTCTCTGTATGAGGATCACCAGAATTATTATCACAGCATGGAGTCTTACATACGGGACAAGCTGATGCTTTTCGGGAAGGAAAGCCATCATATAATAGCGACCGATTCCATGAGACCCAGCATAGCGAAGGCCAGCGGCATGCCTCTGAGCAGAATCGCATCCATCGAGAAAGCCGGCAGGAACATCGGGGATTCGGCGCTCTCCCCAGCATTCGCAACATGCCAAGCCATGGGCTTCAACAGCGAGCAGATACGCAAGGCCCTCAAGACGTTCCCGGGTGTGCCGCATCGCAATGAAATGGTGAGGTTCCACAACAATATAATATTCATAAATGACAGTGCGGCAACCGTGCCTCAGGCGGTTGAATTCACATACAGCAACTATTATTCCAAGACTCCGGTGTTCCTGATATGCGGCGGCACAGACAAAGAGCTTCATGCGTCAGGCATGGAGAACGCCGTGAGCCATGCAAAGCGCCTCTATCTGCTGAACGGGTCTTTCACCAGAGAAAAGCTGATTCCGATGCTTGATGAGCAAAGAATCGGCTACAACGGCCCATACGGCACAATGAACGATGCATTGAGCCAGGCATATATAGATGCAATGCATTTCAACAGGGATGAGAAAGGAACGGCTTCCGTTATCCTGCTCTCCCCTGGAGCGGCCAGCTTTGAACTCTTTGAACATGAATTCGACAGAGGCGATCAGTTCAAAAGCCTTGTCAACAATCTAGATGCAATAGAAGCGCATAAGGCGTGATTCCGCCAGGACTCATAAAGACGGCTGGCCAATCCATAAAACCCATCGACATCGATGATGAACCAGCCTCTGGAGCGATATGAAGGCCGCCTGCCCTTCATCTGCGGTTCATCTGCGGGAATGCTTGAGCCTTATCCCCTCCGCCCTCCGGTACAGCCTCCAGACGAGCGGTCTTATCACATAGTCGCATGAAGGAATCCGGAATATCTGCCGCCCTCCGAAAGCAAGCTTGAACTGCGACAGAGAACTGAGATGCGCTCCCCTTTTCATGGTTCCATGCGAGCCGTGGAAATCGTAAACCAGCCTTCCGGATGAAGCCGCATCCGAAAGCGCAAAGTCCTGAAGGCAGTAAGAAACGTTGAATTCAGGGCTGCGCTCTGCACCGCCGAATAAGTACACTTCATATTCAGCCGTCCTGATGAATACGATTCCGCCTTTGATAAGCCCATTGACCCATGCCAGCGCCAAACGGCATTCGACATCCCCCGTCTCCGGATCATCAAGCAATGACCGTATGTAATGGCGGCTGCGCACAGCGAACCCGTCACGGCGCGCCGTCTGACAGTATATCCCGTACCAAAGCGAGAATTGCTCCTCGTCCCCATCCCAGAGGGATACACGCACGGCCTCTTTGCTGCGTTTTATGATACGCCTGGCCCGTGCCCTGTATTCGAAGCCCTTCGAAAGATCGTTGAACACAGTGCCCTGAGGCTGCACGCTCTCGTCCAGAAGCACGAGCCCTTCACGCTTGGAAAAGTCAGAATACCAAGCCTCAAGCTGGCTCTCCGTCATCGAGAGAAGCCCAAGCCTGTCATGATAATCAAACGGAAAATCATAACGGATGGCAAAGGTGCGGCCTCCAAGCTCCCCCGCCAGCAGCGCAGACAGTTCCCTGATGCTTCCCGGCTCCTTCAGAATCTCTATCTCGGGGCCCATCGGAACGTATGCCAGGCTGAAGGCATTGTGAAAGAATCCCCTTGAAAGCACCAGCAGCCGGCTCCCGCCAATCTCAAGAAAATGCGGAACCCACGAATTGGCCATCTTGGCCGAAGCCCAGAAGGATGATTGAAATGGATGCGAGCCGCATCTGAATTCTTCAGGCGAAAGCCTCCTTATCTCCATATCAGCCATTCCTTGCCATTATGCGCCGCAGACTTGAGGACTCAGCGCCCGCCTGCATGCATCAAGGCTCAGCCCACAGAACCATTCAAGTACTTGGCCGAAGTGAGGGCCGTTCCATTTGCCCCTATCGTCTTTCCATCCACTTTGACGGTGCCATTCTCAGCATACATAGGCATGGCAAAGAACGCATCTGCCTTCACGTAGCACTTTTCATCCGGGCTTTCAATCCCTTCCGGTGTCAGATGTGTTCCAACAGGGAACTGCGGAGCAAACAGAACCTCGCATGTTGTATGCGGCTCCGCATCCTTGTCAGAAGCAGCCAGAAGCATTCCATAGCTCTTGACCCCACGGAAATTGGCAGGCTTCAGATTGTCCACCAGCACTATGTTCTTTCCGATAAGCTCGTCCTCCTTGTAATAGGGAACGATGCTGGAGACAATCGTCCGCTTCTCCGGCGCACCGGTGTCAAGCGTCAGGATGTAGAGCATATCCCCATTAGGGTGGCGTGCCACATCTTCAATTCTGGAAACAGTCAGAGTGACCCGCCTTGCAAACTGCTGCGCCATGGTCTCCTCTGAATCAACCGCTCTGCTATCTGCCATTCTCAAGCCTTCCTTATCCACTTCCTTATCGGCCTCTTTCCGAATGCCGTCTTTATCAATGGCTTTTTCACTGCCGGCGTCTTCCTGCCTGCCTTCCCTTTCTGCCTGGGAACCTGAAAACCTCTGCTTGAGGTCGGCTATCAACCCATCGTCAAGCTTGTCAAACAAATGAGAGACCTCACCTACCGACAGGCTTCCTCTGGAACCCAGCGCAGACCAATCGGCATCGGCGCAGCCAAGCGACGACAGCAGCTTCATGCTGGCTTCCGGCACATAAGGCTGGATCATGATTCCAAGATCCCGTATCAGAATCATCAAAGTCCTCAGAAGTCTCTGCGCCTTCTGGGGCTCATCGTTCCTCGCCTTCCAAGGCTCCCCATCCTGGAACGCCTTGTTGCCAACGCTTGAAAGCGCGAATATCGCCCGCAAAGCGCTCCTTTCCTCCGAGGCGTCAAGCAGGCCGGTGATTTCATCCTCACGCTTGAGAATCTCTGCCATCAAGGGTTCGTCCAGCTCCCCTTCGTCCATTGTCGAATCGTAGAACCGCTTCACAAATGTCAACGTTCTGTTAATCAGATTGGAAAGGTTTCCTATAAGCTCGCCGTTGACATTCTCCTGAAAATCCTTCCATGTGAACGTCACATCGGCGTGCTCCGGCCTGTTGTAGAACATATAGAACCGCCAGACATCGGCGGGTATGCCGGTGCTCTGCACATCGTTTCCAAATATCCCTATCCCCTTGCTCTTGGAGAACTTGCCCCCTTCGTAGTTCAGATACTCGGTTGAGGACATATGATGAAGCATCGTCCACCTCTGCCCCGTGGCAAGAAGGGTCGATGGAAAAAGCACCGTGTGAAACGGGATGTTGTCCTTTCCTATGAATTGAAAGAGCTCGACCTCATCAGGATTCCGCCACCACGACTTCCAGTCATCGGTGCAGCTTGCCGAGATTGAGATATATCCTATCGGGGCATCGAACCAGACATAGAACACCTTCCCCTCATACCCAGGCTTGGGAACCGGTATGCCCCATTTCAAATCACGCGTTATGCATCGTTCCTTCAATCCATCGCGAATCCAGGAATTCGTAACCTGAAGCGCATTGTTCGCCCAGAACCCCTTGACGGAAGCCTCATCCTTCCACTTCTCAAGCAACGGCAGCACCTTAGGCAGATCAAGGTACAGGTGCTTCGTCTTCCTGACGACAGGAGCGGTGCCGCAGACGCTGCAATGCGGCTCTATAAGCTCAGTCGGATCCAGCAATGTCTGGCAGGTGTCGCACTGATCGCCTCTGGCTCCATGCGCACCGCAATGCGGGCATGTGCCTCCGACAAAGCGGTCAGCCAGGAATCTCTCGCATTCGGGGCAGTAAAGCTGCTCCTGCTCCGCTTCGTTTATATAACCGTTTTCATCAACAATCTTGAATATCTCCTGGACAATCTCTGTCTGCTTCGGAGTCGAGGTGCGCCCAAAATAATCAAAGCTTATGTTGAACCACTTATATATGTCGGAATGTATCTTGTGATAGCGGTCGCAAAGCTCCCTCGGCGTCACTCCTTCCAGCAAGGCCCTTGTTTCGGTTGCGGTTCCATATTCGTCTGTTCCGCATACATACAGCGTATCATATCCGCGAAGACGGCAGAACCGTGCGAATACATCAGCGGACAGCACCTGGGTGAGATTGCCCAGATGCGGAACATTGTTCACATAAGGCAGAGCGCTTGTTATCAACTTTTTCTTCATGGCGTCAATCATTTCCCATAAAGCATGTCGAAATACTTCATGTCCGTGGAAAGAATCTGCGTCTTGGATGGCAGCGTCTTCTTGTAGGACTCAAGCATCCTCCAGAACTCGAAGAACTCCGGATCGGCCGAATAAGCCTCGGCGTATATTCTGGTGGCCTGGGCATCCGCCTCTCCCTTTATCTGCTCGCTCTGAGCGTAAGCCTGGGAAAGAATCGCCTTTTTCTCATTCTCAGTCTTGCCTTCCCATTTCGCCTTCTGTCCTCTTCCGTAGGACCTGTAGGCCTCGGCAATCTGGTTCCTCTCCTTTATCATCCTCTCGTACACGCTCTCGGTGAGGTCATCGGAATACCGTATCTGCCTTATCACTATGTCTTCAAGATAAATTCCGAACTCGCTCGTGAACTTCCGCGCCGTTTCAAGCATGATGTTGGAAAGCGCCTCGCGTCCTTTTGTGATGTTCTCCTGCCTTGTGTTCGTCTTGGTGAGGTCTCTCAGGTTCTCGGCCTCCTCCAGACTGTCCACATTGGAAAGAGAGCTCTCAACCACAGTCATCTGGTTTATCTTGTTCGAGTTTCTCACCGCCTCGTTCAAATAGTTCTCTGAAATCACCGTTCTTATCGTGGAATCCAGGACATCGTCAAGCCTCAGCTGGGCATTGGATATCGTGTTGACCGTTTCATAGAACCTGGCCGGGTCGGCAATCCTCCACCTTGACGTGGGATCGACATAGATGAACTGATTCTCCTTTGTGGGAATCCTCTGCGCCTCCCCGTCCCAGCTCAGAATCATCTTAGGATATTTGACCACGTTATCAACCACAGGAACCTTTATATGAAGCCCGCTGTCAGTGATTATATCAACAATCTTGCCGAATCTGGTTATGACGGCCTGCTCGCCTTCCTTCACGATGAAAAACGGGCCAAGCAGAAGGAGGATTATAAGTATTATCGCTATAACGACCAAGGCTGTAACTGTCTTCTTCATTTCGCGCCTCCATCCGCCGCAGCGGCCGGTATATTTGATATAGGCAGGAAATTCTCAAGATTCTTGTCAACGAACGTCACATTGACAAAGTTCTCCGGACTGAAGATATTCTCCAGAGCCTCTATGTACAGACGCATTCTGGTGATTTCCTTTGCATTCTCGTACTCTTTCTGAACCGCTGCGAACCTTGCCACATCGCCGCTGGCCTGATTGACCCTTTCCGCCGCATATCCCTGAGCTACAAGAATCGCCTTGCTCGCCTCTCCCTGAGCCGCCGGAATAGCGCTGTTATAGCTCTGCTTGCCCTCGTTTATGTACTTGTTCATGTCCTGGATGGACTTGTTGACATCCTCGAATGCATCCTGAACCGCCCCTGCCGGAGGGACTATGTTCTGAAGCTTCACAGTGACAACCTGAACGCCCATGTTGTAGCGATCGAATATTCTCTGCATCATCTCCTGTGCCTCGACCTCAATCGCTGTCCTCTCATCCGTCATGACGCTTAGTATCGGAAGATCTCCGACAAGCTGATTCATGACCGATCTTGATACATCATGGATGGTGCTTGGCTTGTCCTGCACCTGGAACAGCCAGGCATACGCATCCGTTATCTTGTACTGGACAATCCACTCTATATCTATGATGTTCAGATCGCCGGTGAGCATTATCGACTCATTTGAATAATCGGTGTTCAACTTGAAAGTCGATCCAGAAGACCTGTAGCCGAATGTCATCGTCTGCACAACCTGCGTGGGCACGTTGTAGTTCTTCTCAATTCCCAGGGGGAGCTTGAGCTGCAGCCCGGGACCGACCGTCTTCACGTAATCCCCGAACCTGAGAACGACAGCCTGCTCTGTCTGGTCAACGACGAAGAAGCTGGTCATGACAAGGACTATGGCCATCAATGCGATGATTATTCCGACCAACAGCTTGGGGCTTAGCTTCGTGCCTCCCCTGCGGCTGCGAGGAGCCTGCTGAGGCTGCTCCTCAGGCTTATAGAAATCAAAAGCCATCTTGCCTCCTATATCCAATCAATCCATTCCAACTCGCCGCCCGCATTCAGCCTTATCCAAGCCTGCCTCTCACCGCTTTTGAAGCGATGCGGAAGGATACAATATCGGCTGCAATCAGGAACACGGCGATCCAGAGGACAGCAAGCGCCTGACCTGCCGCCCTGAAAAGAAGATAACACACAGCGCCCATCAAGACAACCTGAAAGGCGCACAAACCCATCGCCTTGAGCCCGTTTGTGTTCTGCTTCACCGCCTGCTGAGGATTCTTCCAGGTCAGATACGGATTGGAATAGTCAATCGACAAGCCCTGGAAGCACAGCGCCGCAGAAAACATCATATTGAAGACAACTATCATCAGCGTGCTTGGAAGAGAGATTCCAAACAGCACCGCAACAATGACCGTATAAACAAATGAGGGCAGCCAGAGCGCTATGAGGTGGACTATGAGCTTGGCCTTTATATGGAGAGACGCATCAAGCGGATACACCATGTTAAAGTAAAACTGCTTGCCCTCTCTTGAAGCGGTGGTGCTGCTGACCATTCCCATTCCTTGGAAAACCATCAATATCCCGCATATGATCAGTGGAAAGAAAACGGAGGATTTCAATGATGAAAGCCCCGATGTCATTGTGCCAAGAGTCCCCATCACTCCCCACACAACCAATAGTATGAGCGGCATCAAGGCTTCCGAGACAATCTCTGTGATAAAGGCGGATGAACTCTTAAGGACGTACCAATCCTTCGATACAAGCGCCCTGACAGCCGAACGCTGCCTGTACTCAGGCGATCCCGCCGCATAGCCGAGCTTGATCTTCCGTCTTCTCGCCTTCAGGCCGGTCTCAAACGAGGCGGTGATTGGATAGAACATCCTGGCGGCCAGCGCGGAGGACAATGCGAATAGGCACAGACGCAGCGCAATCGTCAGAAGCGAATCAACCACCGCTGTGTCCGGAGCCATCGTCCCGGCCATCCACACGCAGGTCGGAAACGCCTTGATTATGGAATCAAGATGAGCCGATACAAACGACAGCGTCCCCCCCATCGTATTGAAATCAGCCTCTGTCATGCCCTGTCCAAGCTTTTCCATGCTTCCCACCTGGAAAAAGCCAAGCAAGGCGATCAGCATCAGGAAAACGACAACCTGCGTGACCGCCTTCCCTGGCCCCCGTCCGCCCAGCCTGCATGTGACCGCAGACAGGAGGCTGCACAGGGCGATCGATGCAGCGGGTCCCAGAAAAAGGATTATCAAGCTGCCCGTGATCATCGAAAAGCTGAAAGGATTCAACATGAAATATGTGACGATGCCAGGAATCGTTATAAGCGCATTCAGCGGAAGCATATATAAATACATGGCAATCATCCGGCTGACTACAATCTCCAATTCAGTGACCGGAAGCGTCCTTATCAATCCTATGTCCTTTCCCTTGAACAACATGTCTGCGCTCATCAGGAAGGAAAACACGAAGACAGTCAGGCTGCTTATCAAGCCGGCGAAAACCAAGCTCAGCCCGGGCCCCTTGCCCAGCACGATTCCAAGCGATTCCAAACTGTAGAAAGTGAATCCGAACATCATCATATAGGAGACGAATCCAGCCAAGATGCCGATTCCAAGAAACAGCTTCATCGCACCGCTTCCTGCCGTCCTGAACAGTCCGCCTTTCTTTCTCACCCCTTCTCTGTTTCTGAAGGCAAGGAAATCGCCAAGCTTCATCCCGCCGAATATCCCCTTCAGAAGAAGAACAACATTGCGCATCCTCATACTCAATCCCGCTCCGCATCCTGAAGGACGTCCTCCGAATCGGTCAGCTCAAGGAACAGCTTCTCAAGAGACGCACCCTCTTCACCCTTCTTCGCCTTTATTTCAGACAACGTGCCGACTGCCACCAAAGAGCCTTTGTTTATTATCGCTATCCTGTCGCAGAGCTTCTCTGCGACCTCCATCACATGCGTGGAGAAAAACACGGTCCTGCCTTCCTTGCACAGCTTTGAAAGCAGATCCTTCAATATGAAGCTTGACCGAGGATCCAGCCCCACCATCGGCTCATCCAGTATTATCACCTTCGGATCATGAAGGATTGCGGCTATTATGGCTATCTTCTGCTTCATCCCATGGCTGAATGAAGAAAGCTCATCTGACAGATTCTCGTCTATCTCAAACAGCTTGCTGTACTTCTCTATCCTTTCCTTGCGGTCAGCCTCGCTCACGCCATATACATCAGCTATGAAGTTAAGATACTTCATCGCCTTCATCTTCTCATAGAGATTCGGCTCATCCGGAACGAACCCGACAACCCGCTTAAGCCCAATCGCATCGTTGAGATTGTCAAATCCCTCGACTTCGATTCTCCCCTCGTCCTGGCGAAGGATTCCGACAATCATCTTGATAGTCGTTGATTTGCCCGCTCCGTTAGGCCCCAGGAAGCCGAATATCTGCCCGCCTTCCACCTCCAGCGACAAATTGCCGACAGCCGGCCTGGCGTCAGCCTGATATCGCTTGGTTACATTCGTGATTCTAATCATAATCCGTCTGTTCTCCATATAAATTGCATCATATTCCAACTAATATCCAGTTGATATCAAAAAGATATCACATTAAGCACATCAAAGTCAACATGCCGAAATCGCGGGCCCCCGCCGGACGGCAAGGAAAACGCATCAAACATGCGATGATTCATAAACGCTCGGCAATCGGAACAACCTTCCTCTCGACAGGCCCGGTGTAAACCTGGCGAGGACGGGCAAGCATCTCGTATGGGTCATGCTTCCACTCAAGATAATGAGCTATCCATCCGGGAACCCGGCCTACGGCGAACATCACGGTGAACATATTTGACGGTATGCCCATGATGTGATACGTTATGCCGGTGTAGAAATCCACATTCGGATACAGGTTCCTCTCCTGGAAATAACTATCCTTCAGCACCTTCTCCTCAAGGCTGAGGGCAATGTCAAGCAGCTCAGTGTCCGCATGGTCATCTGCAATCACATCATAGCAAAGCTGCTTCGCAAGCTTGGCCCTCGGGTCATAAGTCTTGTATATCCTGTGGCCGAACCCGGGCAGACGGTAGTCGCTGCTCTTGTCCTTTGCCCGGACTATCATTTCATCAGGGCTTATCTTGTTCTTGAGCATATACTCAAGCATGTTTATAACCGCCTGATTCGCTCCGCCATGCCTGCTGCCCCACAACGCCGATACACCCGCCGTCACAGAAGCATACAGATTCGCCTCGCTTGAGCCGACAAGCCTGACGGCGGTGGTCGAGCAGTTCTGCTCATGATCCGCATGGATTATAAGCAGCTTGTTGAGAGCGGCTATATGGGAGGCGGGCGGCTGATAATCCACCACCGGCGAGTTGAACATCATATTGAGGAAATTCTCGCAGTAGCTGTACTTATAAGAGGGATTGACGAAATCCATCCCAAGATCCTTCCTGTATGTGAAGGCAGCGATTGTACGCATCTTGGAAAGCAGCCGAGTCATCGTCAGATCGATGTTCTCCTCCGGATCGGCATCATCAATCTCAGGATAGAAAGCGGAAAGAGAGGCAACCATCGCCGCCAGAATCCCCATTGGGTGCGCCCCATTCGGGAAATTACGGAAAAAGCTGCGCATATCATTGTGCAGCAGGGAATGCCTGTTGAGCAAATCCATGTAATTCCTTCTTTGCTCTTTGCTTGGCAGCTCGCCTTTAACGAGGAGATGAGCGACTTCCACGAAATCGCAATTCTGCGCAAGATCCTCGATGCCGTATCCCCTGTACTTAAGCACGCCTCTCTCCCCGTCAACCGTGCAGATCGAACTCATGCAGCTGGCGGTGTTTGCAAGGCCGGGATCATACGTGATGATGCCGGACTCCTTGCGCAGCTTCCGTATGTCTATGCTCCTGTTTCCATTCTCGTCAATTATGACATCCAGCGGGATGTTCCGATTCTCGACCGTGAGCGTTGCTCCGCCTTGTTCCAGCTTCATCTGAATGCTTCCTTGTCTATCGCCTTTACCAGCGCCTGGGTTCCTTCTCTGCCATGCCCATCTTCCTGCAGGCTCTTGTATATGCCGCACACGAGCTCCAATCCATCAAGCTTCAATCCCATCGCCTGCGCTTCTTCAATGGCTATTTTCATATCCTTCACGAAATGGTCAATCATGAACCCGGGAGCGAAGTCCCCATTCAGCACCCTTGGAGCCAGATTATCAAGCGTCCAACAGCCCGCAGCTCCACTGCTTATCGTCTTGAGCATAGTCGAAACATCGAGCCCAGCCCGCCTTGCATACACCATTGCTTCGCAGACGCCTATCATGGTGCCGGATACAACAATCTGGTTCGCCATCTTGGTATGCTGGCCGGCCCCTGCGCCGCCTTCCAGGATGATGGACTTGCCCATGATTCTGAATAGCGGAAGAACCTTGCCGTAAGTCGCCTCGTCTCCGCCAACCATTATGGACAGCGTCGCCTCCCTGGCTCCCCTGTCCCCTCCGGAAACCGGGGCATCAAGCGCAGCCGCGCCTTTTTCCCGGGCAGCCTGGAATATCTCCTTTGCAAGCTTAGGCTCCGTGGTCGTCATATCGACCAATATCTTTCCCTGAACATCCACGCTCAGGCATCCGTTCTCTCCGAAATAGACATCTCTGACGCTCTTGGGATGATCCACCATGGTGAATATCACATCGCTCCTGCGCGTCACATCCGCAGGGTCAAGGCAGACCTGCGCACCCTTCTTCATAAGCGATGCAGTCTTCTCAATCGTCCTGTTGAAAACATTCACGCTGCAACCCGCATCAAGCAGATGGGAGCACATGCTGGTTCCCATGATGCCGGTGCCTATCCAGCCAACAACAAGCTTATCCATGGCAGCCTCCAGAAAAGACTCACCCGCGCATGCCTGAACCCATCTGCCCACCCTGCTTCAGATAGTGGATTTGCCGGGATGGAATCCCGTTTCTTTTTTTTCTGCTGATGATACTATATAATTCCCAGATGGTCAAATACATGGTCAAACATGAAGAAAAATGGAGAAATATGCGGCGCTCTTCCTTTATCCGGCTTTTTCGTTATATTAGAAGCAGATTAAAAACTCAGCGAGGAAAGCTAATATGAAAAAGACTTCAAAGGCGTGTTTTGTCGTAGGAATAGTGGTGCTTGTGGTATCTGCCTGCCTGATTGCAGCCAGTTTCTTCACAGTCACCGTCCACCATCAGAGAAGCATGGGTTTCTATTATTTCCAATGCACTTCAATCAATCCAATCCCTGGCATGAAGATGCTTGCGCTAGGCTGCACGGGCATAATATCAGGGCTGCTGCTGTTCCTGTTGAGCGCAGAGCTCAGGCAGCTTCCGCCATCGGAACGCGGGTGTTCCGATAAAGGCAAGGGAAAAGCGGTCAAATCCGCCGGAAACGATGGCGCAAAGGACGATTGCTGCCAGCAGGAAGCTCATTCCGGCAAGGCCGCCGATTCAGCTGCGCCAGCAGGAAACGGCGCAGGCAGCGCTGAAGCTCAACCGCCGACAGGCGATAATCAGCCGCAGGAATAAAAGGCGCATATCATTTCATTTCTTCATATCAATAATTTCTTCATTATGGTGAAAGCCAGCAAGACAGCCAAGCACTGTGGCTGTCTTGCCCTGTATTCACATCCTGGCTGAAAACTGATAGGCGGCGAAGTTTGCTATAGCTTTCCGAGAGATAAGCGGTTTTCCCTCCACCTACGCTCCAAATACAGCATTAGGAAGGAAAAGACAGATATCCGGAACAATTTGCAGAATCGAATCAAGAACGATGTTCAATGAACCTCGTTCCATTCTTAGCCACAACGTGAATATTCCATGCACATATTGCACTTTTAGCCATTTGCATATAGAATCATATATGAAGACAACGTTCTTCTGCGTGCGATGATAGCTCAGTTGGATAGAGCAACTGCCTTCTAAGCAGTAGGTCGTTGGTTCGAGACCAACTCGTCGTAAAAACAGAGGGGACCGTGATAATCGGTTCCCTCTGTTTTTAAACTACAGATAGAGCCTGCCCAGACTCAGATAACTTATCATCTTTTTCACTCAATCTACAACAATTCTGCTATACTTATGCAAAAGACCTTCGTAGGATTTCCATGGCACAGAAGAAAGTAATAGTAGTATCAATAGATGCGATGATCACGTCAGACATCCCGGTATTCAAAAGGCAGCCGAATATGGGGCCGCTTCTTGAGAAATGCGCAATCGTAAGCAACAGCTATTGTGTATACCCTACAATAACCTATCCTTGCCATGTGGCAATAATGACAGGTTGCTGGCCTGAGAAGAACGGGATATTCCAGAATGAGATTCTTCAGATAAACAATCCAGACAATCAGCCATGGTATTTTTTCAGCAAGGACATAAAGGTTCCTGGGATGTTCGACTACGCCAAGAAGGCGGGCCTTACAACAGCCTCCGTAGCATGGCCGGTCATGTGTGCAAACCCGGCAATAGACTACAGAATCTCAGAGATATGGCCAGAGCACAAGGAAGACGATCCAACATATGTTCACAGGATCTCGGACTCCGAGAACTGTTTTGATATCGTGGACAAGTACAAGCATCTTCTGAAGCACTCCAACGGAACAGCATATGATGAGTTCGCAACCCCTTGCGCCGTTGAGATCATAGAAAGGTTCAAGCCGGATTTCATGTGCGTACACCTTTCACACCTTGATTCCCACCGCCACGCAAATGGAACCCCTACAGACCACAACATTGATGCCATCCAGTTCATAGACGAAAAGGCTGGGCATATGATTGAGGCCACAAAACGCGCAGGAACATTTGAGGACACCACATTCATCTTCCTTGGAGACCATGGCCAGATGGATGTCCATTATGTGTTCAGCCCTAATGTCTATCTTGCCGAAAAAGGATATATAACAAAGAACAGCGACGGAAAAATCACAGATTGGAGAATCTACGTTCAGGGAGCAGGCTTTTCAGGGCATGTTGTCACACAGAACATTGCACTGGATGAGGCAGAACAAGCGCTCAACCAGATGATGGAGGAATATCCGCAGCACGTTGAAAGGGTCATGACAAGAGCTGAGTGCAAGCAGACCTATCACCTTGACGGACCGTTTGACTTTGCCATTGAGGGCCAGAACCATGTGATAATCTCCCAGCAGTTCAACGGAGAGCTTGTAAGAAACGGAAAGCCTGACGACTGGAAGTATTACAAGGGTTCACACGGCTATGCTCCAGAAAAGGGAACAAACCCACCGTTCATAATCTGTGGAAAACGTGCAAAGAACGGAGTCGTTATTCCATTCGGAAGACTCGTAGATGAAGCTCCAACCATTATGAAACTGTTTGGAATTGATATGCCTACAGCTGACGGCAAGGCATACGACATGATAAAGTAGCATGAATGCAATCTGCAATCTTCACACCCATTGTACATTCTGTCATGGCAAAAGCACTATGGAGCGGATGGTCGTCTCTGCAATCGATGCAGGCCTGAAGATTCTGGGCTTTTCGTGCCATAATCACACAGGCCTCTCCTTCATCTCCTACCAGATGAAAAAGGAGCATGTGGATATGTACTTTTCGGAGATTGAAAGGCTTCGGGAGAAATACAGGGACAGCATCACAATCTACAAGGGTCTGGAAATTGAAAGCAGGGACGGATATGGCAAAATCGCCCAAAAGGACACGCGATGCGACTACAGCATCGGGTCAATACACTATTTCTGTATCGATGGACAGTATCACTCAGTTGATAGCGAGCCAGAACTATTTCTTGAGGCTTTAAAAGCTGCTGGAAATGATATGAAAAGGCTCTGGAGAATCTATTTCAACGAAGTCTGCACCTATGCCACAAGTTCTGACTATGACATAACCGGACACATAGACCTCATAAGCAAGTTCAACGAGAAGTGCAGACTGTTTGATGAGAATGACCAGCTATATCAGAGCCTTGCACTTGAAGCCTTGGATACCGCACTTGAAGCGGGCAAGATAATTGAAATCAACAACGGAGCCATTGCAAGCGGTTGGAAGACACGTTCATATCCTGCCCCATTCATTCTCAGACGCATGAAAGAGAAGAATGCCATGATAATCATATCATCTGATTCCCATCACACCAGCAACATTGTCCAGTCATTTGATGAGACCGAGAGAATGCTCAAGGACTTTGGTTTTACAGAGCAGATGATACTTACTGACAATGGCTTTGCCCCAAGAGCCCTATAGTTCGGGAATCTCCTCGTCTGGGTCATCGGTCTGACCTGGGAGCCTGTAAGCGAAAATGGTTGCCTTTCCTATAAGAGGGATGCCTCTGGCCTTTCCAAGAAGGGCAAGGATGAAGCCTCTGACAGCCCAGACTGCACAAAGCACAAGCTGTACGGCAGCAAAGCAAGGTCCCGCATATGGAATCAGACCTAATAGCACAACTCCGACTGTTGACAGTATCAGGTTCAGAACCGACTGGTTAATGTGGAACCTCGCATTCTGAGAATCCCCGTGGAACACAAGAGGTATGAAGAAAAGAAAGTACCCTACAGCTGAGAGGACTTTGGTCTTTCTGACATCCTGCGGGGTGATGTACCTTGTAAAGTCATGAACCCACACAAAATGTCTTTTACTTCGCACTTTTCCAATCATTTGATTCCGGAATATACGAATGCGTTTTTGATCTGCCTGTTTGCAAAGATGTAGGCAATGAGCATCGGAGCCATCAGAAGTGTGGCACCAGCCATTGTGACCTCCCATCTTGGAAGCGCACCATCTGTTGCGGCATTCAATGAATTGATGGCATAAGGAAGTGTTCTCACCTTATCGTTAGTGGTAAGGGACAGGTTCCAGAAATAGTCATTCCAACGTCGCAGGAAGGCCATGAGGGCCATTGTGACTACAACAGGTTTGACCATAGGAAATGTGATCTTGAACATGACTGTAAGCTCACTTGCACCATCAAGACGTGCAGACTCAAGAACCTCGTTGTTGACCTGCATGAATGCATTCCTTATGAAGAAGATTGTAGACCCTGAATATGTGAACAGAAGAATCATGGAGCCATATGTATTGAGCATTCCAAGCTTTGCGAAAACAAGGAACAATGGAAGGAATACACACTGGACAGGAACCATCATATCACTGAGGATAATTGCAAACAGAGGTTTCTTGAACTTGAACTCAAGCCTTCCAAAAGCGAATGCAGCAGGGACTGAGCACAGAAGACATGTCACAACAACACTTCCAGAGATGATGATTGAGTTAAGGCCATACTTGCTGAAGTTAGCCTCCTTCCATGCATCCCTGAAATTTGTGAAGACCCACTTTGAAGGCCAGAACACAGGCTTGGTAGCCATGGCCTCAAAGGTTGTCTTGAATGACGAGATTATCATGTAGTAGAAAGGAAGGACGAACATGATGAACAGGAATGCAAGAAGGATGCACTCGAATATCTTTCCCGCCACTGAGTTCTTTTTCTTGAGTTCAGCAGTTTTTTTGAACTGATCCATAGACGCTCCTCCTATCTCATTGGTAATGGACTTTCTTGCCGGCCAATGCAAAGTTGATGATTGAAAGTCCGGAAGTGATTACCAGAAGAACTACAGATGCTGCCATGGCTCTTCCATAGTTCATGAATCTGAGACCCTGCATGTAGACATAGTATGCCAACATGTAGGTTGCATTGTGAGGACCTCCATCTGTCATCATTGCGATGATATCGAAGGTTGTGAATGCTCCAACTGAGGTGGTGACCAGAAGATAGAAGATCGTCGGACTCAAGAGAGGCACGGTGATCTTGAAGAAGGTCTTCATCTTTCCAGCCTTGTCTAGGCGAGCAGCCTCATAGACATGGTTAGGAATTGACCTTAGACCAGAGATGACAATCAGTACGCCATATCCCATTCCCTGCCAGATTGATATGAATGCAAGAGACATAAGAGCGGACTTGGTTCCCATGTACCACTGTGATGGCGGAATGCGCAGCTTTGCAAGAATCGCATTGAAGACGCCACCGTTAGGCATCATCATGTACTTGAAGATGACTGCGATTGCAACTGAGGCAATGATGTACGGAGTGAACATGATGGTCTGAACAAGATTGTGGAAAGGCTTGTTCTTGTTGAGGAACACGCCAATCAGAACCTTGAGGACTATTCCGACGAATACAGTCAGAACCATGAACACAATCGTATTCTTCAATGAAGTCAGAAACAGCTCATCATGGAAGATATACTTGTAGTTGTAAAGTCCTACGAATGTTCTCTCCCCTGAGATCATGTCCCACTTCATGAAACTTATATAAATGCAGTAACCAAGAGCAAACACAGTTGTTCCAAGGGCGATTATCTCAGCAGGAGCGATCAGAACATACGGATTCTTCAGCATGTTGTTGAAGAATTTGTATACAGTCCCATGCTGCTTGAGTTCAAGCTTTCTGAAACCCGACATCTCGTTCTTATCAGTCGTCGACATGGAATACCTCCACAATAGAACCGGTCTGAACTGAGTCGGTCCTGTTCTGGTTCTCATCAAAATAGAAGAGAGCCGACTTAGAGATTGAAAGCTCAAGCTCCTGGTCAGCTTCAACATGTTCCTTGTTTCTGATGACGACATTTCCACAACCGATATCGATTGTGATCATATAGTCATATCCCATGTATTCACGAGTAAGGACCTTGCCCTTAAGCTTGAGTCCATCAGTCTCAGGGCTATTGATCTCTGCATCCCTTGGCTTGAAGCCTACGAAACCTCCATCTATAAGTCTGATGGCATTCATGCCAGGGTCACCGATGAACTGGGCGACAAACAGGTTTGCAGGGCTCTTGTACACTTCTTCAGGTGTTCCATGCTGCTGGATGACACCCTTGTAGATTACAACGATATCTGTTCCCATGGTCATGGCCTCGGTCTGGTCATGAGTAACATATATGAATGTACATTTGAGTCTATTGTAAAGCTGAATCATCTCACTGCGCATCTGAGTTCTCAGCTTGGCATCCAAATTTGACAATGGCTCATCCATAAGGAAGGCCTTTGGGGACTTTGAGATTGCTCTTGCCAAAGCAACACGCTGTCTCTGTCCACCTGAAAGCTGTGCAGGCTTTCTCTCACCATATTCAGACAGTCCGGTAAGAGCCAGAACGTAGTCTGCACGCTCCTTGATCTCCTGCTTGTCGATCTTGTAGTTCTTGAGACCGAACTCGATGTTTCCACGAACTGTCATATGCGGGTAGATGGCATAGTTCTGGAAAACCATTGCGATGTTTCTGTCACCAGGGTCGACATCTGTGACATCAGTCTCATCAATGTAGATACGGCCGTCAGTGACATCCTCAAGACCTGCAATCATACGAAGAGCAGTCGTCTTTCCGCAACCGGAAGGGCCAAGAAGGACAGTGAATGAACCATCCTCAATGGTTAGGTCAAAATGCTCCATGACAGGTTTTGTGGTCCCGACATATTGTTTCTTTATATCTTTCATGACAATGGCCATATCCATTACCTCTGTTTTCTTAAATTCAAAAAACCGAGGAGAGGTGAAAAATCTTCCTCTCCACGGCAATATCTGTCCATCATTGAACTGTCAGCGATCATTTCTCATCAAGAATCTTCTGGCACTTCTCTGCCCACTTCTCCACGAGAGCCTGAGTTGCCTTTGGATCTGCATAGTTCTCCGGGTGCTGAGTAAGGTCAACAAGGTCATGGATGATGACTGTGCTGTACATCTCCTGCCACTTTGGAGTTGTTGGCCTTGAATGTGCATCCTCGACGAACTTGTAGATGTTCAGGAGGTTTGGATCCGCTGATATTGCTGCCTTGAAGGAATCATCATTGACAACTGACTCTGTGAAAGCCTCGTAACCAGAAACCTGGTTCCATGCTGCTACGTTTGCATCCTGTGCAAGATACTCGAAGAATGCAGCTGCAACCTTCTTCTGTGTCTCTGTTGCGCTGTTGAGGATCATCATGTTGGATCCACCAGTTGCCATACCGAAACCTGCGCTGCCGGCTGGCTGCTTTGCAATGACGACATCAAAGTCTGCGTGTCCCTCATAACCGGTCTTGAACTTGTTGCTTGACTTGTACATTGTAATGGAACCGATGAAGGAACCGAGTTTGCCCTGAGCCCACAGCTCGTAGATACCATCAGTGACATCCATGTAGGAGTAATCGCTGTATGCGCTGTATGTGACCTTGTCAAGCAGCATTTTGACTGTGTTGTTCAGGATTCTTGTTGAATCTGACTCGAGGAATGTGATCTTTGTACCATCCTCGTTGTCAATGCTTCCACCCTCTGAGTAAAGAGCTGACTCCCATGTCCATGCATCCTCGTCCCAGTATACTGCTGCGCCGTAGATGTCATCACCAATCTTTGAGATGTCTGTTGCGATCTCAATATACTTGTCCCAGTCCCAGTTCTCAACTTCAGCGAGTGTGTGGCCGGACTTCTCAAGGAGGTCCTTGTTGAGGATACAGCAGACATATGATCTACCAGCTGGAACAGCAACAAGCTTACCCTTCTGTGTACAGGAAACGAGAATACCATCGAGGTAGTTGTCGATGACTTCTGGTGCCAGATACTTTGCGAGGTCAGCGCCAAGTGATGCGAAACGGGCAGTAACCTGTTCCTCAACCTGAGAGATCACAGGAAGAAGCTTCGCGACAGCACCTGCTGCAAGCTTCTCTGAAAGGCTTGCATAGCTGCCCTGTCCGAAATAATCGATCTGTACGGATATTCCATTCTCCTTCTCATACTGCTCGCAGAACTCTGCAGCCTTTTCCTGCCAATAGACAGCTCTGTAGTTATCCTGGCTCCAGACACCCCAGAAGTCAATGTAGACATCCTTTGTTGTCTCACCAGAGGCAGACTTGTTTGATCCCGCAACGACTCCATTTGCTGATGTTGCGGCTTCTCTTCCACCATTTGCAAATACAGAGCAAACGACAATTCCAAGAACTAGAACGATGGTTAGTAGTTTTTTCATATCTTTTCTCCTTTGATATATTTTTCCGCCAAGCAGTATTTTTTACTAAAATCCCCAAATACTTTGCATTTTTGTCAATCAAAGCGATAAAAATGTTGCAAAAAAAACTTAAAAATCCAAAACACGTTTTCTTCATAATAAATTGATTTCTCCATTTGTCAAATTTTTTTTCCAAAAAACAATCCCAAAAGAGCATCCGAACGGGGACCTTAGGAAGGTCTATGCCAACGAAGGCAGTTCCAAAACCTCCCTCAATCATTCAAGTTGTGACACTTTGTGCGTTGTGGTTATTTGTATTAAAAGGCATCGGACCAGGTGCCTATCTGACCCCTTCTCTGCGAGAGGGGTCTTTTGCTTGCTCGGATTTTTACCAGACAACCGAAAATGCAGTATAATGGTTCACCATGGAGGCTATCAAATGAAAAAGATATACGGCTGGAACAGCTATGAATTGAAGAATCGGGATATAGAGCTTTATGTCTCGCAGGATGGGGGGCACATGGCGCCTGTGGTTTTCTTTCCTGAAAGCGACAAGCCCATCTCGCCATACTACATAAACCCATGGAGAGGAGAACCGCGCGACTCTTCACTTCCGATTCTGCTCCAGGTTCTCAGAGGGGATTTCTTCTGCCTGCCGTTCGGCGGGAACAACAAGACGGATGAATTCGACTACCCTCCTCATGGTCCGACGGCGAATGGCAGATGGAGACTGAAAAGCAAGACACGTGATTCGTTGTCTCTGCGGATTATTTTCCCCGATGGCAAAGCGACAGTAGATACTACGTACAAGACAAGAAAAGGCCACAATTGCCTTTATATAACAAACACTGTATCTGGATGCGACCTGAAGCTTCCATATGGCCATCATTGCATACTGGACAGCTCCTCTCCTCTGCTGCTTTCCTGCAGCCCGTATTCATCGGCGGTCGTTGCCGACGATTCAGACAAACCTTATGACAATATGGAGTATCATTCCCTTATGGGCAGAAGATTCTTCCATGATCTCCGAGAAGCCCCGTCAAGGATAAGAGATTTCAATTGCTTCGACCTCACCATCTTCCCAGACCGTCTTGGATATGTTGATATAGTCCAGATAATAAACAGTCAATCGCGCGGCCCGATTGGCTGGAATGCCGCTGTATGCCCGGAAAAAGGGTATCTGTGGTATTCGCTGAAGCGGATAGAGGATTTTCCAACGACGTTGTACTGGATGGAGAACAAGGGCCGCCACGGCAGGCCATGGTCCAGCAGGAATGTCTGCATAGGCATAGAGGATTCGCTTACATGCTATGCTGATGGAGCAGCTGTTTCATCATGTGACAATGAGTTATCAAAGGCGGGGATCCCAACCTCATTCCAATTCTCCGCCGATACGCCCAAGATCCTGAGAATCATAGAGGGCGTGGCAAGGGTATCTGACGATTTCAATAAAGTTGACAATGTAATCATATCCGATGACCAGAAAAAGGTGACATTCATTGATATCCACGGGAAATCAGTGTCATCGGATGTTGATGTTGACTTTCTTAGATGAAACGACCATCACCTCCTTCGTGCAGTCATCCCGTTTCCTGTTAATGAAGCCTTGAGCCTGAGCCTGGCAAGCTTTCTCTATGCTTTCGCACTATCCATCAAGCTTCCCAGGCCGCGCTGTTGCCTTCCACGCATAACGTTCCATGGCCTCTCCTTTCAAGTCATTCAATAATCAAATCGGGATTCTCGCCGAAATGCTTCAGCATGACTATCGGATCAGACTTCGATTCATTCTTTATCAGCACGCCCTTGGCCGCCGCATCGCAGCTCACGAAAAACTCATCATTTGTCAGCTGTCCGAAACGTATCTGAGTAGGCGCCTCTATATCCCATGAATTCAACTTTCCATGCCCTTCGAGCATTATCAATCCATACGGTGCGGAATCTTTTATAAGCGCTGTTCTGCCCGGCAGGATGGTCAATCTCTTGGCACAGGCCAGCTTGCATTTATAGCAAATCCATTCTTCTATATAACCATCCTTCTTCATTTCGTCGACCGCTTTCACCGGCTTGGGAACCATGAATCTATGCTTGTGGAAATCAGGATCCACATTGAGATCCCATGCGGCCACCGCCACCAAATGGTCAAAATCGCCGATCTTTTCCGCTGGTGCATCCTTCCAAAGCAACTCAACAGGAGTCGTGTGATCGCCAAGGAGAACAGACTGGTACATAGCATACACGTCCGAAGCGAATTGCGGTTCATAGGTGCATAGAGAACCTGGTGCATGAAGAACCCCAGGAGGCACATCCCATCCTGTATCGACCTCAAGCTTGTACGCCCTTGATAATTCAAGCAAGTGATTATCACCCCTTGGGAAATCCTCCAGGGCTTTCTTGAATTCATCTTTAGTCGTTTCAGGATTAAGGCCAAAGAATGTATATGCGAACTCGCCAGGATAATTGTTGTATTGTGCCGGGAAGAAATACATTTCCGGCTTGCCCTTCTGCCCTGTCAACACGGCCATTTCATCTGTATGGTGGATATGATGAGGAAGCGGCCCTAGATTGTCAAAGAACTTTGAGTAACAAGGCCATGAGTGGTATTTATTCCAGATGTAGTCACCAACCAACTTTGCTCCAAGCTCGTTCACTGCATCCCTTAGCAGAATGCGTTCCTTGCCTTCATCATCAATGACAATGTACGACAACCCCTCATCATCCGGTGCAGCCGGGCCGTTCTCAGCATGGGTGGTTGAAGCAAACCATCTTTCGTCAATTCCACCGCGCTCAAGCCCAAGAGCATAATAGTCATCCGGGTGAAGCTTAAGTCTCCTTCCCGGTCTGCAGAAAGAACGTGGAATCCAATTCGGAGCAAGTCTCAGGACCCCCTCTCCTTGGCTTAACGCTTTCAAAGCCAATTCCTTCTTATCCATATCAATATATCTCCTTGTCAATCTGAAAATCCACCAATCGGATAGTATGCCATATCAGGGCGCCTATCGAGCCGGCCGTAAAGACAGACCACCGGAATGTCGCTTTTCAATATCAACGCATATTGTCCGAATGGAACTTGGAATCGCTCCTTTCCAATCGGATAATCCATTCTGAAACAATGCACTCTTTGGGCCTTGACTTCTATATGAATCCCGCATTTTGGTTCTTTGTCCTCAAATAGGAACTTCAATTCTATATGAGCATCCGATGCTCCGTCATTAACCACCATCAAAGCCTCATGCCCTAATGGCTCTTCGGACCCATGAGGGGGCAAATCGCCATCAGCGAAAATCCATGTTCTTTTCCCTAAAGACATTATCATCCTCCATCCTATAAATCGTGACTGAACAACTCATCCATTTTAGGCGACATGGGCATGCATCCGGTTTCTGTTATGATGTAACCTGTTTCAATTCTTCCGCCATATAGCTCAGGGTGATTGAAGAAACTCACATCAACCATAACGGTCATTCCTGGCTCAAGGGGGAAATCACCATTTGGACCAAAGAACGGAGCCTCTGCTTCCATGAGCCCTATCGTATGAGCGAACGGACAGACAATATAACGCTCAAGACCATGTTTTTCATAATACTTCCTGCCTGGAACATCAATCTCACGTCCCGTCACGCCTGGCCTGAGCATGTTCTTTGTCAAGCGCATTGTCTCCCTCATGTAGTTAAGCAGATCCTTCTGCCGCTGGGTATAGACACCGCTCACAGGAACAGTGTCTCCAAAGGTTCCGGCATAGCCATTTACCCTAGGCGCTATGCCAAGCATGACAAGTTCACCAGCCTCCAATCGCTTGTCGGTGGCGGTCGGCACAACAGCCTTGGCTCTCCGGCCGGAACCGACTATGCATGAATAAGCAAAACTCGAAGCTCCATTCTTGCGGCAGACATATTCGCCGGCAGCGCAGACCTCATACTCAGGGACTCCTGGCTTGACCGCCTCCACCATGGCATCATATGCAAGGTCACTGAGCCTTGCAGCTTGGAGCATCTGACCCCTCTCCCATTCTGACTTATAAACCCTAAGCTTCTCATAATCATCAGTGATATCGACAATCTCAGAATCTTTGAATCCTGTCTGGATATCCATGAGCACCTGATGGGGAATAGCCTGTGTTCCTACAATTCCTATGCGTTTGAGAACAGTCCCTTGAGCTTTCAATTCATCATCAAGCTGTTTGAATCCAATGATTTCAGCATTAGGATACTCTTCATCCGGAACCATGAAAACCGGGAAGCACCTGACTTTCTTTATAGCTGAGTTCATCTGTGCGAAAGGTTCGCTTTCAGGCCCTCCCAAGAGCATCGGCTCTCCATGCATGGGCACAAGGACAGCGCCTTTTTCAAACTGGCCGCACCATCCGGTGAGATACCATCCATTCGCAACATTCAATTCATCAAAGTAGACAAAAGCCGCGTCAAGTCCTCTTGCATTCAGTATATTCTTGACTTTCTCAACCCTCGCAGCGGTCTCATTCTCGTTGTAGTAGGCCATAGCCATCCTCCTTACTTTATAAAATCGTCATCCAGCGGAAATACAGGACGAGTTATGTTCCTCAAGCCAATATCCTGCAGCCTTTCTGCAGATCCGCCTGGAGTGAATGCCAGTATTGATTTAGGGGCGACAGAAGCCAACCCAGGAAACAAATATCCAAGTTTGACAACAACTATCTTGAATCCGGATATATCCACGCCAATCGAATCAAACATCTCCATGCTTGTTATGGCCGTTCTGTTGCGGGTTATTATCAGCATGATATTCCCTGTGTCAATCGTCGCGCTAGGTCCTGCATTATCTCCTGCATACCCCAGAATATCTCCTCTTCGCACAAGCCTTCCTTTCACAAAGGCCATTTCACTTTTACAATCCAGACTTCCTCCTACCGAAAGCGATAGCATATCTCCGAGCTTGGCCTCATAGCAGGCATCAACAGCCTTCTTGTCGGCTATTCCCGCAACCAAAATTCTGTCATGGCCTGACTTTATCAGCCTATTGAGCATGAAGGCGTTGTCTCCGGCAGCTCCTGCCGTAGTGTTGTCTCCGCTGTCAGATATAAATACCTGATGCTCTGAGGCATCATGGGCCGCTTGGATGGCCTCATCAGGCTCAAAAGCATCTATAAGAAACCTGAACTGATGCCGTGCATCATAAAACCGCGATGCGAGCTCCTCAGCACAGCTTTTCGCCAGTTGCTGGTCCACTTCATGGGTGACAACCATGTTAGGGCCTACATAAGGCACATCCACCCACGGCTGGCCATTGAAAACCTGGGCGCAGAGCATCCCCGGCATTTTTTCCATCTCATCCGCCCGAGCCATTATCCCTTTAAGCGGCTCTTCTGCAGTCAATACGGCATCGCCTGGGATCATCACAGGCGCCCTGCAGAACTGAGGCCGGGGAAGAATATGCTTGTCAATGCATCTGAGCAGCAGCCGCATCCCTTTTCTCTCGGTTTCTATCCGGTCAACATGAGGAGCAGTTCTAAAGCCGCAGATGACGTTTGCCAGATTGAATATTTCATCGCAGTTATTTGCATGAAAATCCATGCATATGGATATTGGAATATCAAACCCAATCTTTTCTCGTATCCCCCTTAATATATAGGCCTCTCCGCTTCCGATTTCATCGACAAACATGGAGCCATGCAGATAAAGCCAGACACCATCAAGCCCTGTCGCTGGAATCATATCCACCATTCTGCCAGCCAAACTGAGGAAATCATCTCGAACAAGCGGCCCGCCGGGAAGCGCATGCGCATATAAAGTTGGCGCAATGTCTGCGTTGCGTTCAATAAGCATGTCCGCTACATGGATTTTGGAAAGCATTTCATTGCCAAAAGCGCGGTCAAAATCACTCTCCCTTGTTTTAATCGGGTTGAATGTGTTGCTTTCACATTGAACTGAACCCAGCGCTATCTTCATTATGCCCCCTATCTGGAATCCTTGTTTATATATGCATCAATTGAAACGACAGAAAGCAGCACCAAGCCGCGAATCATCGTGTTGTAGTACCCTTGCAAGCCAAGGAAGGCAAGCCCCTTGTAAAGAACATAGATAAGCAGGATGCCTATCACCGTCCTCAACACACTCCCCTTTCCTCCGGTCAATGGCGTGCCTCCAACCACTGTGGCGGCAACACACGTCAAGGCCAAATCAGTGCCGTAAAGCACAGAGCCTGCACGCATCAGCGCTACAAACATGATTCCCGAAATCCCAGCGCTGAGGCCTAGAATCACGAATATGCTGAACTTGCTGAATTTGACATTAACGCCAGACAGCTGTGCGGCACGATAATTGCCTCCAGTGGCGTAAAGCGCACGGCCGAATCTGGTGTATTTCATTACGTACCAAGCAATCAGGACAACCGCTATGAAAACATAAGTAAGGTATGAAAGCCCTGCAAATGTCCCCTTTCCAAACGTCTTTACAAAGCTGTTTGAGGTGCTCATCATATTTCCATTCGTAAACACAAGGCAAACACCCTTCACTATTATGCCGGTTGCCATGGTCGCTATGAACGCCGGTATTCTGCAGAACACCACTATTGAACCGTTCAAGAAGCCGATAAGCATGCAAGAGACGATTGTAAGCAACATCGCGGCAGGCACGCATAAGGGGGAGTTGTCAAGGACATTGAGAAGAAAACAGAAGAAAATCTGCGACCAGGCGAAGTTGGAGGACAGCGAAAGGTCGAATGCGCCTGTTATGATTGCTATCGTCATAGCCAAAGCCGATACGCCATAAATCGAAACGTCAATCAGTACGTTCTTTATATTCTTCATAGTGACGAAAGAAGGCTTTGCAATAATCATCATTAAGATAAAGAAGATGAATAGCAAAAGAACAGGCTGCTCAACAAAGACGTTCTTAATAAGTGACTTTGATTTTGAATTCATTTAGCCACCTCCTTAAGCTTCGCTTCTTTATTGAAAGTATCAAGGGTCACTGCCGTGACTATGACGATGCCACGGACTATAAGCTGCTCGTTTGACTGTATGCCAAGCACATTCAATGCAGTCATCAGGAACCCTATCACAAGAACTCCAAGCACGGTTTTGGATATGCTTCCGGATCCACCGTCCAGAGAAGTGCCGCCTATGGCGACGCAGACCATCGCATCAAGCTCATACCCGGTTCCCTGCAGCACAGAGGCTGAATTCACACGGCTGACTACAAGCACGCCTGTCAGTCCTGCGCACATTCCGCATATCAGATGCGATATGAACCGCACCTGCTTTATTCGTATGCCTGCCAATTTCGCCGCTTTCATGTTGGCCCCAAGGAAAAACAAATTCCTTCCGAAGCTCGTTTTCATTATGATGAACTGCATCAATATAGAAACGGCGAAGAAGAAAAGAACCGGCACTATGCCTATTCCGAATTGCTTGAAAAGGCCGCTCCTGTAAAGCGCTGCCTGGAAATTGCCTTTAACCACGGCCTGCGCCACTGCCCCAACTACTATCTGCATGGCGTATGTTATGATGAAGCTCTCGGCCATCTTGCCATTCACAAGCGCCATTACGCCGCCGTTTATAGCGCCTACAACGGCGCCCACCGCAATTCCTGCAAGCAGAACAAGCAAAGATGCATATATAGGCACAACATAATCGACTGTGAGACTGTTTATTATAAGCATTGTTATGACAGCCGATAAGGATATGGTAGAGCCTATGGAAAGATCCATGCCGCCGCCGATTACCGCGAATGCCATCCCGATGGAAGCAATCCCTATAGTCGAATATGCCCTTAATATATTGAGCATGTTGTTTACAGACAAGAATGCAGGCCTGACTATAGAGGCGAAAATCGTTATTAGCAGAATGATGAATATCATTCCCCATTCCCTGAAAATGCTTATTGTTTTGGATTTGTCCAGCATCATGAAATACCTCAGTTCCTTACAGCGAGCTCCATGACGGCAGCTGGGGTCGCTTCTGCTTTCGAAAACTCGCCCGCTTTCTCACCGCCGCTGAGCACAATCACCCGGTCACTCATCCCAAGAACTTCAGGAAGCTCCGAGGAAATCATTATTATCGCCTTTCCGTTTTCTGCAAGCCAGTTCATGAGCTGATATATTTCGAATTTCGCCCCCACATCTATTCCTCGTGTAGGTTCATCCAATATAAGAATGTCGGCATCGGAAAAAAGCCATTTCGCGAAAACGACTTTCTGCTGATTGCCTCCGGAAAGATTCATTGCAAGCTGCTTAAGAGACGGCGTCTTTATACTCAGTTCCTTTGATAGCTTGTTCACAAATGTCTCCTCAAGCTGTCGGGAAATCATTCTTTTCCTCTTTACCTTATCAAGATTCGTCACTGTGATGTTCTTTACAAGATCGTAACCAAGTACAAGCCCTGTTTCCTTTCTATCTTCTGTCAGCAATCCTATTCCATTTGACTTGCCTTGGTTTGTGGAATGTATTTCGACCTTCTTTCCATTTATCTTTATCTCACCGCTGTCATATCTCTCAGCGCCAAAGATAGCCTCTGCAAGATCGGTCCTTCCGGATCCCACCAATCCGGCGAATCCAAGTATCTCACGTTTGTGCAGCTTGAATGAAATATTGTTTATTATCCCGTTTCTTGTGATGTTCTCGGCTTCGAGGACAACCTCACCTATCCTGCAGGCTTTCTTGGGATATTCTGCAGAAACGCTTCTGCCGACCATTTTCTCTATGATTTCATCACGTGTGAATTGATTTGTCGGCTTGGAATCTATCACATGGCCATCTCTAAGCACAGTCGTTGTATCACAAAGCCGGAACACCTCTTCCAGCTTGTGGGATATGTAGATTATCGATGAGCCTTCCTGCCTGAGCTTTCTGATTATCCCCATTAGAATCTCAGTCTCTGCGTTTGTAAGAGAACTTGTAGGTTCATCCATCACTACAATCTCGGCATTGAACGAAAGCACCTTGGCGATCTCAACGAGCTGCTTCTGAGCAGCGCTCAGACTCTCAACCTTCGCCTTGGCATCAAAATTGAAGCCATATCCATCAAGAAGATTCTGAGCCTTCTTGGTCATGGCCCGCCAGTCTATCCGGCCGTGCGATTTCTCAAGCCTGTTCATGAATATGTTCTCAGTCACTGAAAGTGAATTCACGAGATTGAATTCCTGAAAGACCAGACCCATCCCCTTTCGTCTGGCGTCAGTCGTGTCCTTTATTACAGTCTCCTTGCCACGGAGGATGATCTGCCCGGAATCCGCCTGATAAACTCCGTTGAGAATCTTCATCAAAGTCGATTTGCCGGCGCCGTTCTCTCCGACGAGCGCATGAACCTCGCCCTTCTTCACAGAAAGGCTCACGTCAGAAAGAGCAACCACACCGGGGAAGGTCTTTGTGATGTCTTTCATCACCAATATGTCTTCGTTCATATAAATTTCCTGATCAAAGGCTACACAGCATCAGAGCCATGCAGCCATGAACTCGTTCAGAACCAGTTGAAATTATCTCTTGTCTCAGGATATGCGACTGGAGTAGGAAGCTTTGTCCAGCCAGCTGTCGCATTGCCTTTAATCACTGCATAAAGCGTTTCAACCGCAAGCTTTGCCTCCGCGACAGGATCCTGCGTGGAACAAGCGGTCAGCCAGCCAGAGGCCAAGGCATCGTAAAGAACCTTGTCGGAACCCATGGCTATGATTGTAACATCTCCTGCCTTAAGTCCTGCGGCTTCCAGAGCGGACATTATCCCTGTGAGCATACCACCGTCATGGGAAACGATGCAGTCAATCTTGCCCCCCTTAGACCTAACTCCATAAGCCGTCAGCATGTCGGTCATCTTGGTCATCGCAAGCTCGGCTTGGAAATTGCAGTCCTGCCGATCAATCCAAGTGTAGCTCGAATCGAGATCTTCTGCAAATGCGGCATTTATATACAGAGTCTGCATATGACCTGCGGTCCCTTCGATTCCCACAAGGTTTGCCCCAGAAGGTAAAAGCTCCTTTATCGTAGCCGCCATTGTATGTCCCTGCGATGAAGCATCGGGGCCTACGTAGTATTTCATGCCTACAGCGTCGATTTTATCTCCGGTATAGGCGTTTACCCCTACCCATGCAATGCCTGAATCATTAAGAGCCTCTATGACAGGCAATGCGCCGTCCACATCCGCTGGGAAGTACAGGAAACCGTCATAACCTTCAGCTATTGCCAGATTGGCATGCTCAAGCTGGATCTGTTGATTGCCGTTTCCATCCAGAATCGTCAGCTCCATCCCAAGGGACTCCGCTGTGGCCTTGGCTGATGGATTGTAGGCTGCACAGTAAGGAGCAGTATAATACGCGTTTGACAACATGATCTTTATTTTGCCGTCATCCTTTTTCTCAGCTGCGCCCTGTGCGAACAACATTGAAACGCAAAGCAAGAGAACCAATGCAATGGAAATGAATCTTTTCATAATTCCCTCCTATTTTTATTGCTTTCGCAATTGCCAATAATAAGGACGATGAATCGCCGTTGTAATAAAAATGGTATCGTTCCCATTTTTATGATTAATTATCATATCAAGAAAAATGAATTGTCAAGAAAAAAAATTGCGTCTTTCTATTTCCATATATATAAATCAATTGTTATTATTATTGCAAAAACAATCAAATCTGATATAATAGACTTGAAAATAAGATGCATTCCATTAAACGAAAACAATAATGGAATCGTTATCAGATAGGAGTCATATGAGTTCAATCACCGATGTCGCCAAACTGGCCGGCATATCAAAATCCACTGTTTCCCGCGTTATAGCAAACAGCGGACCAGTCAAGCCCTCCACAAGGGAAAAGGTGCTTAAGGCAATAAAGATGCTTGACTACAATCCCAATCTCCTGGCCTCGGGCCTCAGGGCGAAAAGCGGCAGGCTCATCGGGCTCATACTGCCTGAGTCAGTGCATTTTGATTTTGGGTTCTTTATACAAACAATATCGGATATATGCATGCAGTATAATCTGGGACTCATAATCGGAACGCATCACAACAGTCCAGAGCTTGAGAGCAGACTGTTTGACGATTTCTACAGCAGGAATATAGACGGCTTGATAATATCGCCGGTCTCAGATGCAAGCCTGCTGGGCAAGAGGCTGAAAGACTCTCTCGGCAAAGTGATACTGCTTGACAGGGAAATCACCAATTCAAGCTGCAACAGCGTGTCGCTGGACAATTACAAAGCCGGATACATGATGGGCTCCCACCTATACTCCAAAGGCCATCGCAATGTCGCCTGCATCACGGGGCCCCAGCACATCAGCCTGAGCCGCGACCGGATAGCCGGATTCCGCCAAGCCTTCCTTGACAAAGGAGTCATGATTGATGAGAATTTCGTGTATGAAGGCAACTTCGATGTCGATTCGTCATTCGAAGCCATACAGAAGTTTTCCCAGCACCCTGGCTTCTCGTCCATAACAGCCATTTGGGCGCAGAACGATGTCATGGCGGTCGGAGCTTTGAAGAAGCTCACCAAGCTGGGAAAGAGCGTGCCGGACGATATAGCGCTCGCTGGAATGGATGGAACAGATCTCAGCTATCTGTCAACCCCATCGATAACCACTATACTCCAGCCATTTTCCCAAATGGCGGAAAAAACGATGAGCCTTCTTCGGAATCCACCAGCGGATGTTCCTGTGAAAATCAAATTTGACCCTATCCTGGTAGAAAACGAATCGACAGAAAAAGAGTTTATTATTAAATGAAACCATCCAGGCCATCCGATTGCCGTTAATCATCAGTCCCGGCCATCCTCCCCCTTTTTCCCGCCGGCCATCTGGAAATCCTTGTCGTTGAAATGAGAAACGTCATCGGCCACGGTGTTTCGATGCATGTAATGCATCACAAGCAGCTCCACGGCGAAGACGCAGAAGACAGCCTTCATGACTGCGTCAATCAGCCCGCCCCACCCTGATTGACGGTATAGATAGCCTCCTATGGAAGAGCCGGCTACAGCTCCGATGGTAAGCACAACCTCATGAATCATCATGCGCTTGGATTTGTTCACGGCTCCGCTCATGGCGTAGAAAAGAGCCTGAGTGTATATCAAGGCAAAGCTGCCGCCGAGGAAAAGGCAGTACAGCATGCACATGGCGAACGAATCAGCGCTTCCTCCTATCCAAAGGGAGATGCAAAGCAACACCTGGCTCAGCATCAGCACGGATTTCCTGAACTTCCACCATTTCTGCATGCCCAGGATGATAAACAGCGCAGAGATGACCACCCCCTTTGATGACAGCAGAATTCCGCCATCCAGCGCCCCCAGCCCAAGCGAATCGCGTATATGCAGAGGCAGGACAGTCGCAGTGGCGGTCGATGCGATGTAAACAAGAAACAGCCCCGCCCAGGAGAAGAATCTCAGAGGCGTGCTGCTGTCCAGCATTCCCGAGTCAGCAATCTCCCGGCGGTCGCTCTTGGCCGTCCGTGTAAGCGGCGAATGGAGCAAGACGGCCATCGAACAGAACAGCAGGCCGGAGGCCACGAGAAAGACAATGCTAGTCGAAACCTGCATCATCAATCCGGCGAACAGAGGCCCTACGCCCGAAGAAATGCTCCAGGAAAGGTTGAATCCGCTCTGCGCCTTTGATAGCGCGGCGCCTTCCTTGCCTCGGTTTATCAGCCCTGTTATCTGAGGCCACAGCATTGACCGGAAGCCGCCAAAGATGAAAAACATCGATGCAAACAAAGCCAGATTGGAGCAAAGGCCCATGACGGCGAAGCAAAGCCCCATCCCGACAAGCGAGAATGAAATGCACACCGCGGGGCGCAGCCTTTCGTAGCGGGATTCCCCGAAGAGACAGAAAATCAGATAGCTTGCCGTGCCGATGCTGGATACAAGGCCGATTGCGAATGCATCCAAGCCGAACCTTGAGGCAAGGTGGTACACAAGGCCGAGATTGACCATGTAATTGGTGAACTCGGCGATTGCGCAGACAATATACAGAGAAACAAGCTGGCTTCTCTCGTCTTTTCCAAACATGGGCTGTTCCATAGGTAAGGATTATGGTGCCGATTGACTAAATAATCAATATCGCCAAAAGAGGGCGAGAAACATGAGCGAAGCCAAAATGAACGGGCGCGTGATTATTCGTGCAGAGGGCATAAGAGAGGGCTGCAACCTCCGGTCGTCAAACCCGACTTTCGTTACAGCCCCCGGATTTGGGAGAATCCACACAAAAGCATTTGCCTTCGCATGATTTTATTTTCAAATGAGATTCCATTTCTTCTTAAGAGCCGCAAGGGTTCCGTCTTCCACAAGCATCTTCTGACCCTTGTTTATCAGGTCAAGCAGCACCGTGTCCCCTTTCTTCACCACAAGGGCGATCTCCTCTGTCGTGAACGGCTCTCCTACAATCGCAAGCGCGCCTTTGTAGTTGTCGTTGTTAAGAACAAAGTCACTGGCTATCAATGAATCGCATACCGCAGCATCAAGATTGCCGTTGGCCAGATCTATCACCGCCAAGCCGATTTCGTCGTACTGCGCCTTAAGGACATTGTACTCATCAAGCGCGAAATCGCCAGTTGTCCCCATCTGAACGCCGACCTTCTTGCCGGTAAGATCATCAATGCCGGAAACCTTGTCCTTGTCAGCAATCCGCACGATGACCACCTGCCCCACATTGAGGAATGGATCTGCGAAATCCATCGTGGCCTTTCTTTCCTCCAGCACCGTGACCCCTGAGGCGATGGCGTCATATGCCCCGTTTGCCAGACCGGCGAAGATTGAATCCCAGGGAGTGTTCTTTATGGTGAAGTTCTTGCCCACCGCCTTGCCGATCGCCTCGACAAGCTCAATCTCAAACCCGACAATGTTGCCGTTGGAATCAACATACTCGAACGGAGGCCATGTGCAGTCGGAAGCGAACACATAGGTATCCTTATCGGAAACAGCGGCCTCTTTCGAACCGCCCGCGAACACATAGCCAAGCGCCATTGCGGCAATCAGCAGAACAACTGCGAATTTCTTCATACGTCACCTCATCCATGACATGCATTATTATGCATTGATTTTTTCCGCCATTTTAGCTGCGCCGCTTATGCGTGTCAATATTATTTGCATAAAAATTCGAATTTTCAGCGGAATTATCGGATATTTATTCATAAATATTCGAATTACTCTCGATTTGCCAAATATTTATTCATCAAAAAATATTCTTGGATTTTTAAGAAAAAAGATTGACAATGCCTGCATAAATATGTAAAACGCACGTATGCAAAACTACAAAGATGATTCGGAAGCCAGAAAGCATGGCAAACGCCTGGCTGCACTGGTATCTGTTGATCCGCGAAGCCCCAAGCGTGGCAACGTCACGATCAACATGACAGACGGGGTTCTCATCCCGAAGAAGGATACGCACGTATTCAACTCTTGGAGGACGACCTTTCTAGGAAGCGTGGCGCTTCTGGCTTGCCTTGTTATCTTCAAGCCAGATCCCTACCTGCACATATTGAAGATCTGCGCATCAGGGATACCTGTCACATTCGAGTGCACCATACTCGCCATAATAGGGGCGATAGTGCTGGGAACGATATGCGGGCTCGGCTCTGTGTCCAAGAAGCAGGTGTTCAACAGGATATCCGGCATATACGTTGAGCTGATACGAGGCATACCGCTTCTTGTGCAGCTCATATTCATATACTACGCCCTCGGAAAGCTTGCCCACATCGAAGGGATGGCTGCCGCGGTGATAGCCATGGCGGTCTGCTTCGGTGCATACATGGGTGAAATAGTCCGCTCCGGCATCCAGGCTATCCCCAAGGGTCAGATGGAGGCGGCTGTCGCTCTCGGAATGAGCCGCGCCCAGGCCTTCTCCACAATAATCCTGCCCCAAGCGGTCAAGGTCATACTCCCGTCTATAGGAAACGAGTTCATATCCATGCTGAAGGACAGCTCGCTTGTTTCCACAATCGCTCTCAGCGACATCCTCAGACGAGGAAAGGAATACATCTCCAGAACTTTCCAATCTCTGGAAACAATGCTGGTAGTCGCCCTGATTTACCTCATAATAACACTGATGCTTTCAAGGCTTGTCGGTCTGATGGAGGAAAGGCTAAATAGCAACAATGGCTAATGCGAAGATACGAATGGAGAATGTATGCAAGACATACGAAGGGAAAAATGAGGTGAAGGCGGTCAAAAACGCCTCTCTTGTCGTCAACGAAGGCGAGGTCGTGGTGATAATAGGGCCGTCCGGCAGCGGCAAGAGCACGCTGCTGCGGTCCGTCAACAAGCTTGAGTTCATCACAGGCGGCAAGATATTCATAAATGACGTCGAGGTGTCGTCCAGCGACTGCGATATAAGGAAAATCCGGGAGAACGTCGGCATGGTGTTCCAGAGCTTCAACCTCTTCCCCCATCTCAGCGTTCTGAAGAACATCACCATCGCCCCGATGAGGGTGAAGCGCATGGATAGGCGGCGGGCGGAGGAGAAAGGCAGACAGCTGCTGGCGAAGGTCGGGCTTGCCGACAAGGCCGGCGCATATCCCAACCAGCTTTCAGGCGGCCAGCAGCAGAGAGTGGCGATTGCAAGGGCGCTGGCCATGGATCCGGAGATAATGCTGTTCGACGAACCCACCAGCGCCCTTGACCCTGAGATGATAAAGGAAGTCCTGGATGTGATGCTGTCATTGGCAAGAAGCGGCATGACCATGCTGATAGTCACCCACGAGATGGGATTTGCCCGTGCAGCCGCCGACAAAGTCATCTTCATGGACGGAGGCGAAATCATAGAAACGGGAAGCCCGAGTCAGATTTTCGACAACCCCCAGAACCCCCGCACCAAGACATTCCTGGAGCATATTCTCTAGGAAAGCGCAGCAAACCGGCATCTCTCTATTCTCACTCCCAAGAAAAAAATGTAAATTGACCGTATGCGCAGAGGCAAGGCGGACAATTCTCTGAGATTCGATGATTTCTACAGGGGGCTCTACCAGGACAGATGGGAGAGTCTGAAAGCCTCATTCCTAAGGCAACCCTCCCCTGTCACCCTGCCCGGCCCTCTGCTTAGGCCATACTACATGGACAGCGCCTCTATCCTGGCTGCGGAAAGCCTTCCGGTCATGCAGGGGGACAGCGTTCTCGATATGTGCGCAGCCCCGGGAGGAAAGACCCTGGCAATCGCCCTCAAGCTCAAAGGGACAGGGGCGCTGACGGCGAACGACCGCTCAAGCGCAAGGCGTTCCAGGCTGCATTCAGTCATTTCAGAATGCCTTCCTCCCGATTACAGGTCAAACATCACCGTCACCGGGCATGACAGCTCGAAATGGGGATTGTTTGAGCAGGATAAATACGATGCCATACTGCTGGACGCCCCATGCTCAAGCGAGAGGCATGTGATCACTTCCCCGGAGGCGATGGCGCAGTGGAGCCCATCCAGATCGAAACGGCTCAGCATCCAGCAGTTCGCCATGCTTGCATCAGCCCTCCGCGCCGTGAAAACCGGAGGCTTCATACTATACAGCACCTGTTCCATCTGCCCAACGGAAAATCAGGACGTGGTGGAACGGCTTTTCGCCAGACGCCCCGGCTGCGTTGAGGAGATGCCCCTCCCCGAATCAAGCGAGCCGAGCTCTGAACCGCTGACGCACGGGTGCATAGTGATGCCGGATTCCCAAGATAACTGCGGGCCGCTGTTCTTCTGCCTCATCAGGAGGATAAAATGAGTGCAAAGACGGGCATTCAAACATGCCATTCATATAAGCTAGAAGATTTGCTGCCGGTCATCCGTCAAATCGTCTCATCCACCGACTTCCCCGATGTGAAAGGCAAGTCGGTGCTTCTGAAGCCTAACATCCTCTCGGATGCCAGCCCTGAAAGATGCATAACCACCAATCCCGAGTTCCTGAGAGCCGTCATAAGGATTGTACGCGATCTCGGGGCGGAGCGGATACTCGTGGGCGATTCTCCCGGCATGCCATCACCGTCGTTCTCTGCCAAGGGATGCGGCATAGGCCGCATATGCGAGGAGGAGCAGGCCGCCTGGGAGGACTTCTCCCCATCAGAGCCTGTCTTCATCACGGAGGCAGGCATGAGCGTGCCAATCACAACGGCCATCCGCAAAGCCGATGTGATAATAAACCTGCCCAAGTTCAAGACGCACCAGCTCATGTACTTCACAGGGGGAGTGAAGAACATGTTCGGCGTTGTCCCCGGCCTGCGGAAAAGTCCATGCCATCTCTCCTGCCCCGCAAGGGAAAGCTTCGCCAGACTGATATGCGGCATATACGCCCATGTGAATCCCGATTACTGCCTCATGGATGCGGTTGTAGGCATGGAGGGGCCCGGCCCAGCCAATGGCAAGCCTGTTCCTGTGGGACTTGTGATAGGCTCCTCCGACTGCGGCGCTGTGGACTTTGCGGAGGCCCTCATAATGGGCTACAATCCGGAGTCGATGCCTATCATAAGAGAGCTCAGGAGGCAGAACAGGCTGCCTGGGCATATTGAGTACACGCTGCTTGACGCAAATGCCCTTGTGATGAAGGATTTCAAGCGGATCGCCTACAGGGAGAAGACGAAATTCTTCAGAACCCTGATATTGCCCTTCTTCACACGGAGGCTTCAAATAGCCAGCCAGCGCAGGGAGCCGGCCCCGGAATTTCTGCCGGACCGCTGCATACTGTGCAAAAAGTGCATCGACATATGCCCGGCCGGGGCTCTGGAAAACAAAGATGGAAAGATAGTAAGGAGTGCTGACAAATGCATCCGCTGCTATTGCTGCCATGAGCTATGCCCCGCGGATGCCATAATGATACCCAGCAAAAGAGGAAACAAACATGCCTGAAACACGAATCCTGCTGCGCACAATTTTGTTAGGAGTCCTTCCTATCTCAGAACTGAGGGGGGCGCTGCCATATGCGTTCTTCAATGGCACGCCCATGCTTGCCTCTTTCCTCATAGCCGTTCTTTCAAACATCCTCATAGTGCCGATAGTCTGGCTTTTCCTGTCCACGTTGAACAAGCTTCTGCTAAAGGCGCCGTTGTATCGGAGATTCTTTGAGTTCACGATAGAACGAGCCCGGACAAAGGTCGGCGACAAGTTCTCAAGATACGGCTATCTGGGGCTAATGCTCTTCGTGGGAGTGCCTCTTCCCATCACCGGGGCTTGGACAGGAACAATCGGCGCCTGGGTTCTGGGGCTGGACCGCAAGAAGACCTTCATCTTCGTTTCGCTTGGCGTGATAATCAGCGGCATCATCGTTGCCACCCTTCTGACGCTTGGCGTAGGCATCAATTCCATATTCATGAAATCCGTATAACGGAACAAATCCTATTAACATTTGATTTAAAATAAACTTCGATATAATTATTGAATTAAAATGCTATGATTTATAATCATTTATATATAATTTTATAATCAATAAAAATGACTTTAATATTATTATTAGTGAATTAA
>JBHCBD010000007.1:0-15394 GCA_041798905.1 Spirochaetales bacterium
AACAAAGTGAAGCTAATCAAACCGGTTAAGGAAGGAACTCCTGTATGTTGGAGTGATATCGAGTACGACAGCACTAACTACGCTATCCAGTTGCGTAAAGAAATGGAAGCGATGTATGCAAATACCATTTGAAAGGAGGTGGCTATGAATTATTTACAGCGTGTTCATACTGAGACGAAAACAAGATATTGGGTGAATAATCCGACTCTTGCTGAGTGCGATGCTGCAATCGCACAGGAGGCATATGCCTGTACCACTAACCCCGCGTATTGTTCCAAGTTGTTTCAGAACGATACAAAGTATATCGGGAAGGTCGTAGAATCAATCGCTAAGAAAGAGCGGAATGTAAGCCTAGCTGCTGAAAAGGTGTACCATGCGGTTGCCAAGAATCTCATGGATCGCTTCCTCCCAGTATATATGAAATCCGACGGTAAGGCGGGATTCGTAACAATTCAGGAGGATCCTCGACGCGAGGGAGATCAAGCATACATCTTGGAGGCATCCCTACGAGCAAGGACGCTCGGTCCCAACTATATGGCAAAGATTCCGGTGACTGAACATGGTTTAAAATTGATTGCCGAAATGGTAAAACATGATATTCCTATCTGCGCCACGGAAGTCTTTTCTCTTTCACAGGCGATTAATGTTTATAAAGTGTACGAAGAGAGCGTGAAAAAATATAATAAAACCCCTCCAATTTTCATAACCCATATCACGGGGATTATGGATCAATATTTCAAGGATTTGGTTGCCAAGGAATCAATCAAAATTTCCAAGGAAGCGCTTGAGCTGGCCGGGACAATAATCGGCCTTCGCGAGTATCGGATATTTCAGGAGAATGCTTATGATGCAACCATGTTGGGTGGAGGGGCACGGGGGCTGAATCACTTCACCAACTTTGTAGGCGGAGACATGCACGTAACAATTAACTGGAGTACTGCACTCGAACTAAATGCCTCATACTCTGCGGTGCAATCGATGATTAATATGCAAGTACCGGACTCTATCATTGATGAATTGCTTGAAAACCTGCCCAACTTCAAACGGGCGTATGAACCTGATGGTATGGAGATAGAAGAGTTTGCGGATTATGGTCCCGTCATGCTCTTTAGAACTCAGTTCCTGAACGGATATTCCCGATTGATAGATGGTATCTATCTCGCAAAATAATTAAAGGAGAGATTATGAAAGCCAGGAGTGGAAGGAACGTATTATTCGTGGTGTTAGTTGCCATCATTATGGTCTTCGCCGTGTCGTGTAGCAAGAATGCGGAGCCCCAGGCTGCTGCAGTATCGGAAGCGAAGGCAGTGTCAAAGATCGTCCTGAAATTCGGAGGAGTGAACAACTCTACCCATCCTGCAATTAGGGCGATGAATGAGGTGTTCAAACCTCGGGTTGAAGAGCTCACGGGCGGTAGAATAGAAGTCCAAGTATTTGATAATGCACAGCTCGGCGGGGAACGCGATATGATGGAGCAGCTGCAGGCAGGAGTTCTCCATATGGCATATATTAGTCCGATATTTGCGACGGTTGATCCTGCAATCAACGTCATGGACTTACCATTCCTTTTCGCCAATGCGGAGCATGTTGACAAGGTTATCGATGGTGGAATCGGTATGGATCTTTTGAAAGATTTACCTGATAAAGGCTTGGTTCCCCTTGCTTATTATGAGAACGGTTTTCGGGTTGTGACCAACTCTCGTAAGCCTATTGTTTCTCTCATAGATCTCAAGGGCATTAAGATCAGAACCCCTGAAGCGCCTATCTCTGTTGCAATTTTTAATGCATTAGGTGCAAACGTGACCCCACTTTCCTTCGGTGAACTTTACAGTGCACTGCAGCAAAAGGTCGTCGATGGGCAGGAAAATGCTTATAACACGGTTGCTTCCTCACGTTTCTTCGAGGTTCAGAAATACGTGACTGAGACCAACCACATGTGGGGAGCCTACGTAGTTATGGCAAGCGGCAAGTGGTGGAACACGATTGACAAGGAAGCTCAGGAGGCGATTCGCACAGCGGCGCTTGAGTCGAGCAAGTATCAACGCAAACTGTTCCGATCTCAGACTGCCGACAGCAAGAATATGTGTATAGAGGGTGGTATGGAAGTATCGATTCCGAAGATCGATGAGTTCAGGGCAGCCGTATCGACGGTGTACGATGATTTCTACAAGCAATACCCGCAATACAAAGAGATTGTCGAACAGATACAAATGCTTCGTTGAAATACTAAAGAGTTTAAATAATTGTATATGATTGAGGAGGGAAGGGAGGATGAAGGCAAGATTCCTGTATGAACGTGCGGCAACAATAATAAAACGAGTACTCGAAGCTTTGGTTATCCTTTCGTTCGCCATGATGGTTCTCATGGTCTTTGCGCAAGTGGTTATTCGGTATCTTACTAACAACTCCCTTACCTGGAGTGAAGAGCTTTCACGTTTCGTCATGGTCTGGATGGTTTATTTGGCCTCGGTGCTTACTTACAATGCACAGCAACATATTATGGTTGATGCACTGACTACACAACTAAGGGGATTGGCCAAGACAATCATCCTCTTGATCAACAAGCTCGTGGTTATGGTTTTCGTTGTCTTTGTCATTATAGGAGCAACTAAGTTTCTTCCTACGACAGCAATCCAGAAATCGCCAGCTAACAGTATCGTGATGGCACATGTCTATATTGTGATTCCCATCAGTCTTTTCTGCATTGGCGTCCTAAATACCCGCGATATCGCGATATTGGTACGATTTCTCTTCAAAAAATATACGCCGACAGGTTAGGAGGGTATCGCATGACGCTATTCTTGATTACTCTCTTGGCCCTGCTTGCTATTGGAGTTCCGATATTCATTTCCCTTGGACTTGCTGCAACGTTGCTCTGGTTGAACGAATACCACACCCTTGAGTTCATAATGATGTTTCAGAAGATGTTCACTGGCATGGATGTATTTACACTAATGGCGATTCCCTTTTTCATGCTTGCTGGAGAATTAATGAATACCGGCGGTTTGAGTAGGCGTCTAGTCAACTTTGCGCAGAAGACAATCGGATGGGTGCATGGTGGATTGGGTTTTGCGACTGTTCTTTCTAGTATGCTCATCGCCGCGATTCTCGGATCGGCATCAGCGAGTGCGGCGATGATTGGTATGATCATGATTCCTGAGATGGCGGACAGAGGTTATAAAGATGACTATTCTGCTGCATTAGTCGCTGCTTCGGGCGCAATCGGACCTATTATTCCTCCCAGTATCCCACTGATTATATACGGGGTGATAGCACAACTCTCAATATCAAAGCTATTCGCTAGTGGTTATATGCCAGGTGTCCTGATAGGTGCGTTCTTCATGGTATACAACTATCGGTTTGCAAAAAAGAACAAATACCCGTCTGAGGAGAAACCAACGTTCAAGGAATTTTTTATTTCCTTCAAGCAAGCATTACTCACCCTTTTTCTTCCCGTCATCATCATGGGAGGAATACTTGGTGGTATCTTTACTCCGACTGAGGCTGGTGTCGTAGCTGTGGTCTATGCCTTGGTCATCGGTATGGCCGTCTACCGGGAGATAACCCTTAAGGATCTATGTAAGATTTTCCTCAAGGCGGCGAACAGCAGCGCAATGATTCTCATGGTGATGGCAGTTGCATCCTATCTGTCTTGGATATTCACGATGCAACGTATTCCATTCTTAATCTCAGAGTTGATATTCTCAATCACACAAAATCCCTTGGTATTTCTACTGATTATCAATTTGCTGATGATTGTAGTTGGTATGTTCTTGGATGCAGTCTCGGCCCTAACTGTAATGACGCCAGTATTGCTCCCTGTCAGCTTGGCTTTGGGAATTGACCCGATTCTCTTCGGAGTCATGATGACAGTCAACCTTAGTATAGGTGTTTTAACTCCTCCGGTTGGCTTGAATCTCTTTGTGACTTCCAGCATTTCGAAAGTAGGAGTTCTACGTATCAGCAAAGTGATCATCCCGTTTGTTTTGTTGATAGTATTGGTATTATTGCTGATGATGTTCATGCCCAGTGTTTTTCTGATCTTCACTTGATTTGTATGTAAATTCTAAATTTAAAAGATCTATGAGTAGATGTTCGCCTCTGACGCATTAATGTTGGAGGGAACGGGATGGCAAGAAAACAGCAATGCACAAAACACGACAGGATTGCCGTGGTGCTTCCTGCCTCGAATGGGGTGACTATGAGAATGTCACCTCTTTTGCTATGAAGCCTAGTATACTGGCCCAATGATATTTTGTTTCTATTCACTCCTGCCAATTGCCTCAACTAATAAGAGAACAGAGGTTAATACAACAAGAAAACGAACACGGAAATACCAACAAACAACTAACTGACAATCAGGGCATCACAATGGAGAAGATACTCAAGCTTGTAGAATGTCTTCATGCACTTGGATGAAGCGAAAAATCAGCCGGACTGAAATTGATGCTATCAATCCCAGGTATTTCCATGATATCATCAATATTATCCATGAACTCGTATTCTTCAGTCATAGGAAGGATGAATCCATCGTTGCTCATCGCCATGTATTCGTCCCAGTTGAAATTTCCAGCTTCGAAATGCGCGGAACGTACACTCTCATCTACTCACTACTGTTGACCATCAGATCATTGAGCAAGGCAAACGGGCCATAATGCTGCTTCGGCAACGGTTTGAGCAGGATGATTCCGCTCGGGAGATTGTTCGAGTTGAATATCAATGTTCTCTCGTTGTGAGAAATTCATCTGCTTCTCCCGGAAAGCGTCGCATGGCATCTGCCCCGCCATCTGCTTAAGCGTTGTTATTCATCCTGAACCAGCGAAAAACTGATGGTGTGTGTATTGTGCGGCGGGATTCCCTCCAGGGCTTTGGGGAGGGGCCCTTTCGGCCGCCTCGCTGCGGACGCTGCCCGCTTCGCGTCCGGCTGTTGCTCGGTCGAATCCCTGAGCAGACCGCATCGTTTAATGAATAAGGAGATGCAACTCTCATCAGCTGGCACTGATTCTTGTAGCATCTCCTCTCGTTTCATGAGTGCGGCGGGATTCGAACCCACGGCCTTGTCCTCCGGAGGGACACGCGATATCCAGCTTCGCCACGCACCCGATTGCCTTTTGACTATACTCTAAAAGCCACACTGTTTCAAGGAAGAAGAGGTGCTTGATAGGTATAAAAACATGGGTCAAATATGACATAAGTATAAAGTATTGTTCAAAAAGAAAATATTAAGAAATAAACAGGTTTTTAGGCTTTTATGGCAATAATAAATAATAAACTATTGACAGAAGTTGTCTGTTCATTTAGTATCAAGATAGCAGGGGTTCTTGCCATTGAGAGGCGTGGGAGTATATGACAAATGATAAAAGGATTGTGATTGCTCTTTTGATTGCACTGGTTGCAGTTCCCGTGTTTGCTGCCGGGTTCGCTTCCAATGTGCTTGAGATTGAGGTGACTGGATATATGGCTCCTCGGATGGATTTCGATATAAGAGAATCGCGTGTCGTCGGGATAGACCTTCATGATGTTGACGGCAAGCAGGTTTCTCTTGCCTCTTTCTATCTGGCTTCTAACACAGTCGGCTCGGCGATGTTCTCGGTGATTCCTGAGGCCGGCGAATCATTCAGGCTTTTTGATTCAATCTCTGGTGCGGCATATCCATTTGAGATTGCAATATGCGGATTCGACAGAGAAGGGCGGATGGTTTCGGTGACTCAGACGAACGGCAAGAATTCGGTCGATCTTAAATCATCCGATGATGCGGCAGTGAGCGGAGAGGTCATAGCCTGCTTTCCTCTGACCGAGCAGGGGCTTTATTTTGATTATGATGCTGAGGACGATGCGTCTGAAGAGATGCCCGGTTCGGTCGCATCTGCGGTTGTCCGATTCGGCCTGGTGATGGTCTGACATAAAGACGTTTAGAAGTCGATGCCGATGGTTTGACCAAGGGGCGCATTCATTGTGACCTTTCGCTTGGCCTGTCTGGCCTGTTTCCTGTTGATGAATATTTGACTTGAGCTCTGTATTAGGGTAAAGTTACACATGGATTCCGGGAGGATTTTTCAATGAAGCCAACTCTTTTGGTTCTTGCAGCCGGCATTGGGAGCAGATACGGCGGCGTTAAGCAGATTGATGCTGTAGGGGTTCATGGAGAGACGTTGCTGGACTACAGCATCTATGATGCGGCGCGTTCAGGTTTTGGAAAGGTCGTTTTCATAATCAGGAAAGACATCGAAGCGGATTTCAGGGAAAGGCTGTTTGACAGGATAGCCCGGAACATGGATGCGCAGTATGTGTTTCAGGGGCTGGACAGCTTGTTGAGCGAGGAGCAGATTGAAAATGTACGCAAGACTGGCAGGACCAAGCCCTGGGGGACGGTTCATGCCCTGCTGTGTGCGCGCGGTGCGGTTTCAGAGCCTTTCGCCGTCATAAACGCTGATGACTTCTATGGAAGGGCTTCCTATGGCATCATGGGGGAGCACCTGTCCTCTATAAGCGTTGATAGCTCCGATCATGCAATGGTGGGGTATAAGCTTCGCAACACCATGACGGAGGCCGGATCTGTTTCGAGGGGCGTCTGCGTTGTTGATGGTGGTTATCTTGTCAGCATGAGGGAGAACACCAAGATAGAGTATGCGCCGGATGGCAGGGTGGTCTCTCATCTTCCTGAGGGTGATGTGTTCCTGACGGGTGAAGAGACGGTGTCGATGAACTTCTTCGGGTTCACGCCGGTGGCCTTCGATTATTTCGGCAGGTATTTCAACGAGTTCATACCGGAAGGCTCGGCCACCATCAAGGGCGAGTGTCTTCTGCCGAATGCGGCGAGCGATATAGTCACAAAGGGATTGGGAAGGATAAAGGTCTTCTCGACTACGGAGAGGTGGTTCGGGATGACTTACAAGGAAGACAAGCAGGTTGTTCATGACAGCCTCGCCCGCAAGACAGAGGAAGGATATTATCCGGAAAAGCTCTGGGATAGATGATGAAAAGCGTTGATAATCCGCGCCCGTTGCGGCAGAAGATCCGCGAGGCGTTTCCTGGTTACATTTACATAATAGCAGGATCATTCATAACGGCATGCGGGCTGGTGTTTTTCATAAATCCGGGGAAGATAGCGGCCGGAGGGGTCAGCGGCATAGCAACGATTCTTTTTCATACGGTTGGATGGGATCCCGGCTTGATGATATTCGTGCTGAGCGTTCCTATCTTCGCCGCCGGTGTGGCTATATTCGGCAAGATATACGGCTTCAAGTCGTTTCTGGGGACTGTGCTGCTTTCGGGCTTCACAAGTCTGCTGATAAAGCTTTCCGGCCCTCAGGGCTTTCTGGACTACAATGATTCCTTGTCTGTATTGCTTTCGGCGATATTCGGCGGGGTGGTCACTGGAATCGGAATGGGGCTTGTGATGCGCAGCGGGGCGAACACGGGGGGAACCGACATAATCGCCCAGATTATCGCAAGGTTCACTCCTATGACTCTTGGAAGCTCTCTGGCGATGGTCGATGGGATCATCATATTCTCCTCGATATTCGTTTTCGGGGTGACCAATGCCCTGTATGCCATAATAACGGTCTATATAACAGGGCTGATGATTGACAAGGTGGTTCTGTCGCTTGGAAAGAACTATGCGAAGACGGTTTTCATAGTCTGCAGCCAGAACCGGGAGGCGATACAGAGCGGGATTCTCCAGAGCCTCGACCATGGCGGAACCATCCTTGCTGGAACTGGGATGTTCAGCGGCGAGAGCCGGCCTGTGATAATGACTGTCATAAAGAACAATAAGATTAATCAGCTTACCAAGATTGTGCATAATGCAGATCCCAGGGCCTTCATGGTGGTTTCAGATGCCTATAATGTGATAGGAGAGGGGTTCAAAACGGTTTCAAGCCTTGATATTGGTTGATTTGCGAATGCAAGAGTGGATTATTTGATGTTATTGCATTAAGATTGACATGTTGAGTTTCTTATGTGGTTCGAGGGGAGCTTTATGAATAAGAAAATTGTTTTTGCCTTTATGGTTCTCATTATGATGACTTTGCCGTTTGCGCTTCTTGCGCAGGATGTATATGTATCTTTTGATTGGAGCGGGGTTGATGTTGTTCCGCAGTATCTGAGATATCAGATTGACGGTGTCGATGATGGAGGCTGGGTTCCCTGCGATCCGGACGCCGAAGGGCTGCTTCTGAGCCTTGACGGAGCCGCCCATATGGTTTATGTGCAGGCTTCGTACGATGGGGTCATTTACGGGAAGGCCTCTGTGGCGGAGATTGCCCCGGAGGCCGGCTCGGCGGTCGCCTTGGGAGATGCGGCTGCTTCAGGGCGGGGCGCTGCTGCGGAGGCGGTTGCTTCGGCTGGTTCCGAGGCTGATTCCGGGGCTGATTCCGGGGCTGATTCTGATGCCTATTCTTCTGATGCCGATGTTGCTTCTGTTGCCGGTGCCTCGCAGGAGGCGGGCGGCAAGGCTGCCGTCAGGAGCATGGCAAGCCTGAACGGGTCTTTCTGCCTTTATAAGACGGGAACCGATGTCTCCAAGTGCCTCGCGCTTGATTTCACCCATGATTTCTTCTTCAATCAGTCATCTCTGGGCTTGGGATACAGCATAGGGGTTCTATGGGACAGGCCTTTGGTGTTCGGCCTTAAGGTCGGGGCTGATGCGGCGTATTTGTCGGGCCGCTCGGCTCTCTCGCTGGGAGGCGGCGTAATGGCGGATATGGATGTCCAGGCAAGGGACGCAGTGACGCTTTCGGCTTATTGGGATGTCGGGTTGAGGTTCGCTGTGACAGAGCGTTTCGCCATAGGGGCTAAGTTCACGTATGTCTATTCGCTCAAGGACTTCCCGCTGTGATGATGGGCGGGCTTGCGGCGGGACGGTCAAGGAAAGAGAGGTCTGGAATTGAAGCTTAAGCATCTGTTGTTAATCGTCATTTTCCTTTTTTCGGTTTTTTCGCTGAATGCCGAGGGGGCGGCGATAACGTTCCTTTGGGATTGGAACGATTTTGATGTGATTGGTTTCCGTTATCAGCTTGATGCCATGGAGGACGAGGGCTGGACTGAGGTGGAGTACTATATCACCTCCGCCACATTCGAAGGTCTCGATACCTCGTTGCCGCATGTCCTGTTTGTTCAGCAGACCTATGACGGGACGTTGTGGAGCGAAGCGAGCCGGATTGAATATGAACCGGCTTCTTCTGCTGATCTGGAGCTTGATGGGGTGTTCCCCCAGGGAGATGAAGGCGAAGAGGCTGATTCCGGCGCTGTGGATGCTGGTGCTCCTTCGGGGACGGAGGCGGCGCAGGAGCTGGCGGGGAGTGAAGAGGAGCTGAGCATTGACCTCAGCGGCAGGCTGATGCTTAAGAGCCTTTTGTCCGAGTCTACAGGAAAGAGCCTGGAGGCCGGCGTTTCCTGCGAGATTCCGGGTCTGCTTAGGGCGGAGCGTCTTGAGAAACCGCTTGGCTTGAGGTTTGATTTGGTTCTTGACTTTTATCCGCGCCCTCCGATGAAGGTTTATTGCTTCAATGCAAGTCTGATGGGCTTCTTCCGCGCGGAGCTGACCGAGAGATTGAGCATTGTGGTTCCGGCGGGTGTGGAAGCCTCGTTTGATATGCGGTCAGGAGAGGTGGAATTCGGAGTCGGGGTGACGGCTGGCGCCGGCCTGCGGTTCGTGATTGGCCGGAACATGCATCTGCAATTCGAGGGGCTGGCGCATCTGCTTTCCACCTCTTTTTCGTTCAGTGCGGGAGCCATGATTGGATTTCGAATTTAGGGCGCTGTGATTTGCGGCTTATATGGGCTTGCGGGATAGGATGATTATTGACCGAGTCGGCTTGAGTGAATATAGTCGGGTCAGGAGGGTGATGTGAAAGACAGCCGGATTCAGGCTTTCGTGGATTTCATAAAGTTTTCAATGGAAGTCGAAGGCGTTGACTTTGACGAGTCTCTGGAGGCTTCTGTCAGATCTGTCCTTGAGGGGGATGTCTCTGCAGATGAAGCGGTGGAGGCGGTCATACGCAATGAGAGCCTGGATGATGATTTCGTCCCCGCCGAGGATGAGAATGGTTATTATCCCGGAACAAAGAGTCTTGTGAATTATTTCAATATCGAGGAAAAGGACAGGCTGCGGGAGATTGAAGGGAAGGTGGTTCCGATACGGATGGCGGAGATAATGTCCAGGGATATCCCGGACAGGTTCGATTTCGAGCTGCTTAAGGAGATTCACACGACTTTGTTCGGTGACATATATCTGAGCGCCGGCGAGGTGCGGCATTTCGATGCATCCCGAAGGACTGCTTTCTGCAAGCCGGAGTATATAGACCGGATGGCTTTCAACATATTCGGGAAATTGGTTTCGGACAGGTATCTTATGGACAGGGATTGGGAGCAGTTCATAAACGACCTTGCTTATTACATGGGCGAGGTGGAGGCGTTGCATCCGTTCTTTGATGGCAATGGAAGGGCGGCCAGGGTGTTCTTCTACCTGCTTGTTCTGAATGCCGGCTACGATGTCCGATGGGATGATGTTGATTCGGACAGGCTGCTTGAGGCGGATATATCGGCGATCGATGGCGAATATCAGCTTCTCATGGATGTTCTTTCCAAGTCCGTCATCCATTAGTATTGAACAAATCCATCGGTTTCACTACATTCTAGCTGTATGATTAAAAAGAAGATAGATGACGCTGCAGTGCTGGAGCATCTTGCTTCTCTTCCAGATGATTGTCGTTATATATATACGATGGGGGAGGGGAATTTCCGGTTGACTGCATTGCAAGGCACCGCTATGGTGAACCAGATGAGGGCGAATTTCAGACTGGGTTTCCTTGAGACCTGGGTTCTGGGTCAGGCGTATATAGCCGGAGGGCTTCTGGCCGGCGAGGTCAAGGGGAACGACAGGATTCTCCTGTCGGTTCAATGCGGAGGCCCTATAAAGGGGTTCAGCGTTGAATCATGGGCCTGCGGCGCTGTCCGCGGCTGCCTTGCCGAAGTTCCTATAACGCTGGACAAGCCGCTTGAGGGAAATGACCTGAACATGCTTTACGGGCCGGGCTTCCTGAGCATCTCCAAGAGCATTGAAGGCAGCAAGGAGCCTTTCCGGGGCGATATCATGATGGAGCACGGCGATCTGGCAAAGGATCTCGCCCTTTACTATCAGCAGAGCGAACAGACTCCGACTGTGTTCGACCTGAGCCTGAAATTCGACCGTCAGGGAAGGGTGCTGGGAGCGGGCGGCCTGTTCATTCAGGTTCTTCCCGGATGTCCGTCTGAGAGCATAGATGAACTTGAGGCCTTGATAGGCGGGATCCCTTATGTCGGAGAGCGCATCAGCGAAGGGATGGATATGAGCGATTATGTCTCTGACGTGTTTTCTGATTTCGCTCCGGTGTTCCTGGGCAAGAGGGCTGTGGGATTCTCCTGCCCTTGCACGGACGGGAATTTCCTGGAGCATCTGCGGAGCCTTCCTCAGAGCGAGAAGGATGAGATATTGAAGGAAAACCAGTTTCCGGTCACTGTTTCATGCTTGAACTGCGGAACGGACTATTCTTATTCAAAGGAAGATATTTTCGGGGACGCAATATGATATATTTTGCAGCTGCTTCGGCGCATCAGACGGATTTGGTGGAGACAGAGGCCAGAGAGGCGGGGGCCTCTGATGTGAAGGTGACGGCCGGCGGGGTTTTCTTCAGGGGGGACATCCGCATTGGCTATCGTTTCTGCCTGTGGACAAGGTGCGCCACCAGGCTTCTTGTGATGATTCATCAGGCTCGGATTCTCTCCATAGATGAGTTCTATGAGCATAGCGTTGAGCTTCCGTGGGAGAATTTCCTGAACCCGCAGATGAACTTCGCCGTCTCTGAGACGGTGTCGGATTGCGAGTGGCTTCTTAATACCCACTATGTGTCGATTCGTCTTAAGGATGCGATTGTAGACAGGATAAGGGAGAAGATGGATGGGGAGCGTCCGTCTGTCGACCTGGACAATCCTGACATTGGTTTTGTGCTTCATATAAACGGCGATGAAGTGACATACTACCTTGATTTCTCGGGGAGGGATCTGGCCAAGAGGGGATACAGGAAGTTCCAGACGCCGGCCTGTCTTTCCGAATTCCTTGCATCGAGCGTTGTTCTGCGAAGCCAATGGTTCAAGAGCCGGCAGGACGACCTGACGTTCCTCGACCCATTCTGCGGAAGCGGGACGCTCTGCATCGAGGCTGCAATGATGGCGACTCACACCGCACCCGGCTTGATAGACCCTTATCGATACGCCTTCTACAAATTGCCGTTCCATGATGACAAGGTGTGGAACGAGGTGTTCCAAGAGGCTGATGATAGCCAGATTGTTCCGAAATCCAGGATTATCGGATGGGATATCGATTCTAAGGCTATCGAAATAGCCAAGGCCAATGCTAAAGCCGCTGGAATGTCCGACTATATTGAGTTCCAATGCAGGGATTTCATGCAGACAGCCGAATCCGATGTGCCTTCTGTGCGTGGCTGCATAGTCACCGACCCGCCGTATGGCGTGAGGCTCGGTGAGATAACGGGCGGGATACAGAAGCTTTATATAGGAATCGGCAAAGTGATGACAGATTGCTTTCATGGCTGGTTCGCTTCGCTGCTCTGCGGAGATGGCGATCTGCTGGGTTATGTTGATATGAAGCCGGACAGGGTGAACGTTCTGTACAACGGCGGCATCGAATGCCAGCTTGCTCATTACTATGTATACACGAAGGAAGAGCGTGACGCATTGACCGAGAGGGCGAGGCAGCGCAGGGAGGAGAGGCTGTCGGCCCCTCTGTCGGCAGGGGCGCAGATGGCTGCGAATCGCCTGAAGAAGAACCTTGAATCCCTTGGGCAGGAAATGAAGAAGCAGGGTGTTTCCTGCTACAGGCTGTACGATGCCGACATGCCGGAGTACAGTGCGGCGATTGATGTGTACGATGGCAAGTGGATAAGCCTGCAGGAATACGCCGCTCCTCCGACCATTGACCCGGCTGATGCAGAGAGGAGGCTCAACGAGCTGGTGCTGGCGACTGAGCGCGTGACGGGAATAGACCTCGATGACATATACGTGAAGCAGAGGATGATTCAGAGGGGGGACAGCCAATATTCGAAATCCAGCAAGGCGGATGGCAAGTCGTATCTGATACATGAGGGAGGGCATCGGTTCCTGGTGAACTTCTCGGACTATCTTGACACCGGCATCTTCCTGGATCACAGGCCTGTCAGGGCGATGATAGAAAGCCTTGCGGAGGGCAAGCGGTTCCTTAATCTGTTCTGCTATACCGGCACCGCCACGGTTTATGCGGCGGCGGGCGGGGCGCTGAGCACGGTGAGCGTGGATGCCAGCGGGACGTATCTTGATTGGGCGCAGAAGAACATGGAGATAAACGGCTTCACCAGCCTTAATCATTTCTATTATCGTGAGGATTGCCGTCAGTTCCTTGCAAGCGGACGCGATAGGTTTGACTTGATTTTCTGCGATCCGCCGACATACTCGAACAGCAAGAGCCGCGAGCCTTTCGATGTGCAATATGATCACAGCCGTCTTATAAAGGCCTGCATGGCGCGTCTTGAGAATGATGGCCTTCTGATATTCTCCACGAACTTCACTCGGTTCAAGCTTGATGAGTACATAGAGCAGATATTTGATGTCGAGGATATAACGGATCAGACAATAGGCGATGATTTCGAGCGGAACCGCAGGATTCACCACTGCTACAAGATACGCAAGAACAAGAAGGTCGCCGTTCCGCTTAAGATAAGGCTCAGGAAAAGGGATGATGAGTGAGGGTTTTGTGGAGATAGCTGTAATTGTCTCCTGACGCCTTGATTTAATTTCATATTCTTGGTTTTCTTATCTTGCTTGGCCCTTTGCCGGAGCGCTTTGCTGGTCGCTGAATCGCTTTGCCGGTTGGTTGTCCAGAGGTTTTCGAGGTTGATGATGAAAAGAAGCTTTCTATCCATCGCTGTGTCTTGCATTATCGCAGCATTCTCTGCTGCATCATTGTTTGGAGTGAGTCTTGAAGAGTATCTGGAACAGGCTGAGCTGAGCAGCGAGCAGGCCCGGAGATACGAGATGAACAAGCAGAGCAGTCTGCTGACCTTGTCCAAGGCTGATGCGGAGGATGGGATTCAATGGACGTGGGATTTCGGGAAGACTGTGTATAAATCGACGATAAGCTCCTCAGCCTCGCCTTCATCGGCTCTTTCTGCGAATCCCGGTTTTTCCGTTTCCTTCCCCGAGACGGAGGGCGGCTTGAACTGGACGCTTGGCTTGGGAACAGCGCTTAGCTCAAGCGGAGCATCCACCAATGGAGCGATAAGCCCGGTCGCCCAGATTATGAAATCTTTTGATCTGGGATATGTGTATGATGTGGAGGAGCTGCAAAAAGCCAGTCAGCTTCTGCAGATCGAAACCACATATCAGACGAACATGCTGTCATTCCAGGTTTCGTTCCTGAACACGCTCAAGGGGATAATCATGCAGCAGCTCGCGGTGGAGAAGGCTCAGCGTTCGCTTGACAAATCGATTGCCGCTCTGGACAAGGCGCTTTTGCTTAAAACGGTCTCAGAGGGCACTCTGAATTACATTGATTTGAACAACGTCATCGAAGGACGGCGGATAGCCTTGCAGAGCGCCACTGAGAAGCTTGATATGCAGATAGCCGGCTTTGAACGCAAGTACGGAGTGACATATGCCGAGCCGGAGATCAGTGAAATCGAACTTGCCCAGGTTGAGTCTGACCCTGACGGGAATTCCACTGTGAAGCTTAAATGGCAGGCCTTGCAGCTGGCCCAGGAGGCTCTTAAGAACAAGACTGAGACGACAAGGACGCTCAGCGCATCGGCATCGCTCAGTGGAACGCTGGGGATCGGCAGCTCCGCTGTCAGCAAGGCAGGCGCCGGCGCCGGCGCTGATTTCACCTCCAGCGATGGATGGACGGCATCGGCTGGCGTTGATTTGGAATGGAACTTCACAGAAAGCAGTCTCACTCCCACATTGACGCTTTCGGGCAAATACACGCCGTCGAACAGAACGGACGCTGAGGCGATTGAGCTGAAAGAGCTGGAGTACGATGTCCTGAAGGCCAAGATGGATTGGGAGGATGCGCTTTCCTCTTATCTTGAGGACATTGTTGACATGCAATCCAGCATCAGGACGCTGCAGGCGCAGATAAGCGCTGACAAGTCCGGTCTTGAGTATTATCAGAAGCTCGTGGAGACGGCGCGGGCCAAGCTGGAGCTTGGGCTTTCGTCACAGTCCGATGTGGATGATGCCTTATTCTCTGAAAAGGAGGCAAGGTATCTGCTTATTGGAGATTATATTGATGCGCTGGTGCTGGCGAAGCAGGCTATGCTTCTCGGAATCTAGCAGGTTTGGAGATTTATATGACAGATAAGAA
>JBHCBD010000008.1:0-5456 GCA_041798905.1 Spirochaetales bacterium
ATTGTCGGGTATGTGTCGCGCGGCAGGGGGATAATTGTCCACTGCAAGGATTGCCACAACCTTAAGAACATGTCTGAGATCAACGAACGCTCGATACCGGTCGAATGGGAGGCCGAGGGACAGCTCATGGTCAGACGCTTCAAGGTGACTTCCAAGCGCACGCTTGACCTCTTCTCTGAAATCGAGGGGGCGATAAAGAAGTACAGGGGCCATCTGATAGAGGGCCGCCTTAATGACACCGACGAAGGCCAGCTCGTGGGGACATTCGCCATGGAATGCGATAAAGAGGAGTCTTTCTCGAACATCATGAAGAGCATCCGGGCGATTCCCAATATAATCCAGATAAGCCAGATGTACGGCAATTGAGCGGCTCGGCTTGCCTTTTGCGGTGCCGGGGCATCCTGATGCGCATTGATTGGCATGAATGCGTCTGGGTTTCCTGTAAAGTGAATTGTCCGTTTTTCATGCTCGCTGCTGGCATTTTAGCTCTTGACATTGGAAAGAAAGGTGATAAGCTTGTGTTAGCGCTAACATAGAGGGGCGCTCAATCTTGAGGATTAAGGATATTGCTGAAAAGGCCGGGGTCTCAATGATCACTGTCTCGAGAGTTATTAATACGCCTGAAAAGGTTGCGCCGGAAACCAGAGAAAGAATCACCACGCTTCTTAATAAATACGGATACACCCATAATACGGCTGCGCATAACCTTGCTTCAAAAAAATCGGGTATTATTTGTTTGCATGCGTCAAGCAAGATGACAATTAATGATCCGTTCTTTCAGCATTTCTTTATTGGCGTGGGAACTTGCCTTTCAAAAGAAAACTACTCAATTCAAATTGTAAATGAAATCAAGGCGACACAGTTTTGCGATGGCTATATCCTTTCTGGTTTCAACTTTGCAGACAGCGCTCTGGAGGAAGCGAAGAAAACAGGGAAGCCCATTGCTTTGTTTAGCTCCTATATGGATCCGGATGTTGACAGTATAGATACTGACAATGTAAGTTCGGCGAAGCTGATTGTAAACCATTTGATAGAGAGGGGGCATAGGAAGATTGCAGTCTTCTTGAATGATGTTGAAAGCACGTATGTCCAGGAACGCCTTGATGGATATAAGAAAGCTTTGTCTGAACACAATATTCGATTTGATGAAAAATATGTGCATACGGTGGATAACTCTGTTTCTGGAGGCATAGAAGGAGCAGGGTGGTTTAAAGAAAGCTGTTGTGATGCGACTGCGGCTTTTTTTATAACAGATATAATTGCAGTAGGATTCATTGTTGGGATCAAGGAATTGGGTTTCAATGTTCCTGATGATATTTCAGTTGTTGGATTTGATGGCCTGGGGCATCATCTTATGTCGTCTCCAAAAATAACAACTGTGGTTCAGCCTGTCTATGAAATCGCGCAGGCGCTCTCAAAATGTCTTCTTGACAGAATTCAGAATCCAAATAAACCATCTGTTCATAAAATGATAGATGGCTGCTTGGATGAAGAAGAGTCTGTAAGAAATATAATCACTAAAGGGGGTTGATATGATGGAAAATATCAAAAAAGTCGTTTTTGTCGCTGTTATGTTAGCGCTAACATCGACAATCTTGTTTGCTCAGGCCGCGCATGTGGTTTTTCATGATGCCTTCAGATTGGGTCTCATAAAGGATTTCATTAGAGAATCCAAATTTGAAAACGTGATTCTTGATACTCATCCATATCTGGATATGGAAGGGGCAAGTGAGACGACATCAACATTCAATCATCTTCATAGGATTCTCAATGTCTGGCAGAATAATATTCTTGAGTGCCAGAAATATGCACCAGTTATGATAGGCGAATGGTCGTTGCCTCATAATATCGTTCCTGCAATGACACCGGAGCAACGGAATTATTCCTACATGCTTGTTTCTGCGGCTCAGCTTATGACATTTGAAAATGCTTTTGCCTATTATTTCTGGTCATATAAGGTTAGATGCAGTGATAAATCAGGTTGGGATTTCAGAGACTGCATCAATAGAGGATGGCTGCCTCGAAGCTTCAAAAGCAATGAATCTCAGAATTAATATCTCAAAAGGGAGCATCGGAACATGGCTGGCGGGGCTTTCCTTTCTTCCCCGCACCATTAAAGCGACAATCTATGTCGCCGCTGACACACGTCTTGATGTTCTTAATAGATTTTGACATCTTGAAATTTGTTTAATATAATGAACCCGGAGGCGGGGGCTTGTCATGATGCCTTCGTTTGTGCCTATGAAGAATATTGTCATTGTTGGCTCGCTGGGACAGCTTGGAAGCGAGATTGCGATAGAGCTGCGGCGCAGGTACGGTTCTGACAATGTGGTTCTCACTGATCTGCGCGATGACGTGAACCGTCCGCTGATAGAGGGCGGGCCTTTCTACAAGATGGATTGCCGTGACGGCCAGGGGCTGAATGCTTTGGTCAAAAAGCACCGGATTGACACCATTTACCATCTTGCCGCCATCCTCAGCGCCACTGCAGAGAAGAATCCGCAGAGGGCCTGGGAAATAAACATGGGCGGCCTCATGACGACTCTTGAGGTTGCCAGGGAGAATCGCTGCGCCGTTTTCACCCCTTCGTCCATCGGGGCCTTCGGGCCATCCACCCCCAAGGTGTATACGCCTCAGGATACAATCCAGCGCCCTACATCCATATATGGGGTGTCCAAGGTGGCCGGAGAGCTTCTCTGTGATTATTATTATCACAAATACGACCTGGATACGCGCGGCGTGCGCTTCCCCGGCGTCATCTCCAGCATGACGCCGCCAGGGGGCGGAACGACCGATTATGCGGTTGACATATATTACAGCGCCCTTGATCGCCATCATTACGACTGCTTCCTCTCAGGTGACACTTATCTGGACATGATATACATGCCGGATGCGGTGAGGGCGGCCATCGAGGTCATGGAGGCTGATCCGGAAAAGCTGCGGCATCGCAATGCCTTCAACATCGCCTCGATGAGCTTCTGCCCCGAGGAGCAGGCGGCTTACATCAGGAACTACATCCCCGACTTCACAATCGACTACAAGATAGACCCGGTGAAGCAGGCTATAGCGGATTCATGGCCTGATTGCCTTGAGGATTATGCGGCTCGTGTGGAATGGGGCTGGAAGCCGGAGTATGGTTTGGATGAAATGACGCGCGATATGCTGGTCACGATCAGCGAGCGCAGGGGAAGCCATTTTGAAATCAAAACAGGAGGCCGATATGTTTGATTCTAAGCTGAAAGAGGAGCTGACTTCATTCATGGAGAACCTTAAAGCCGAGGGCTTGTTCAAGCGGGAGAGAATCATAACTTCTCCGCAATCCGCGCTGATATCAATCGATAACCCCGATACCGGGGAGAAGCAGGAGGTTCTGAACTTCTGCGCGAACAACTACCTTGGGCTGTCAGATAACCCAAGGGTCATAGCCGCCGCCAAGAGGGCGATGGATGAATATGGCTACGGCTTGAGCTCTGTGCGATTCATATGCGGGACTCAGAAGATCCACAAAGAGCTTGAGAGGGCTGTTTCGCATTTTCTGGGAACTGAGGATACGATTTTGTTCTCCTCGTGCTTCGATGCAAACGGGGCGCTCTTTGAACCACTTCTGAATGACCAGGATGCGATAATAAGCGATGCGCTGAATCATGCCTCCATAATTGACGGAGTGCGGCTCTGCAAGGCAAGACGGTTTGTCTATGCGCATGCGGATATGGAGGATTTGGAGAGATGCCTGAAGGAAGCCGCCTCATGCCGCCGGGTGATGATTGCAACTGACGGCGTGTTCTCGATGGATGGCGATGTGTGCCGGCTTGATGAGATAACCGTCCTTGCCGAACGATATCACGCTCTGGTTATGGTGGATGAGTCTCATTCGACAGGTTACATAGGGGCCACAGGGCGTGGAAGCATGGAATATCATCATGTCGAAGGCAAGGTCGATTTGATAACCACTACATTCGGCAAGGCTCTTGGCGGCGCCAGCGGCGGATGCATAAGCGGGCGCAGGGAGCTGATAGAGCTTTATCGTCAGCGTTCCAGGCCTTATCTGTTCTCCAACACTGTGGCCCCCGCTATATGCGGCGCCACAATCGAGGTGCTGAAGATGCTGGAGGAGGGGAACCCGTTCCGTGACAGGATAATGGCCAATGCGGCGTTGTTCCGCTCATCGATGGAGAAGGCGGGCTTTGACTTGGTGGCGGGCGGCACGGCCATAGTCCCGGTGATGCTTTACGATGAGGTGAAAGCGGTTCGGATGGCGGAAGCGCTTCTGGCTGAGGGAGTGTATGTCATAGGATTCTGCTATCCGGTGGTTCCCAAGGGGAAGGCCAGAATCAGGGTTCAGCTTTCTGCCGCGCACAGCGAAGCCGATGTCATGAAGGCTGTCGAGGCCTTTTCAAATGTTGGCAAGAGGCTTGGGGTGATTGAATAGCAGAATCACGCTCTGCCGCCGTCTCAAGTTCTGGTATGGCATCAAGCTCGGCTGGCGGCATCAAGCTTTGGTGGCGCCCCTCCCGAGGCGGAGCTTAGAAACCAAGCTCCGGCTGCGATTGAGCGCTGAATATCTGCGATTTCAATAGTTCGCCATACTCCTTCAGGCTCTGCATGACAATCTTTCCTTCCGGCGGGATTTCATCGCTGGACAGCTTCTCCTTGACCTTGCGCTCAAAGAACTGCAGATTGTTCTGAATGTTCCCCGGAGGGCACAGAAGGCGGGCTGAGCAGAATGATTTCCATCTTCGCATATTGTCCGGGTCAAGAGCCTCCGGGTAGTTGCGGCATGCATAACGCCATACCATCTGCGGGCAGCGCTTGTCGGAGAAGCGGATGTTCAGCCCAAGCTTCTGAGCCGGCGGCGCCTTGCGCACCAATTCAAACCCTGCAATGTCTGAATCGGGGAAGAATCCGGAGTACAGCTGGAAGTCGGGGTCATCGATTTCTTCGAATTTGATGGCCTCATCTGCATTTCTGACTTTTATTATAAGCTCTGCATGCTGCCTCAGCATATCGTATCGTGACAGACAGGCGCTTCTGTCGATATTGAGCCTGGCTTCCAGCTCAGGCGACAGCACCGAAAGCGGAGACAAGGCAGGGCATTTGTTCAATGCAACCCTGATTATCCCCGGCGTTTGCAGGATGCTGTCATCTTGGGCTGTCAGCAGCCCGGCAATGTCCTGGCTGAGATCGAAGCATATCATCGTGTTGGGGGAGCTTATCGAGGGTGTGATGGGAACAATCATGCTGGTGCATCCGCTTGCGGATGTGAAGGAGGCGGAAGTGAGAAGGCAGGGCGAGGCGAATGGGATCCCTATCATGTTCTTCACCTCTGTCTTGGAACGGAGGCGGAAGATGTAGGAGAACAATCTCGGCTCCTGCTCCTTTATGAGCCTGGCGATCGCCACTGTTGCCCGCACATCCACCATTGCATCATGGGCTCCCGTCTGGTCTATGCCGTTTGC
>JBHCBD010000009.1:0-19932 GCA_041798905.1 Spirochaetales bacterium
GCAGCGGGATGCATACAAGGCGCAGATGGAGCTTGCGGAAGTGCAGATAGGATACGCATCGGTGAAAGCCCCCGTTTCCGGCACGATCCTCACCGTTGATTCGGCCAAGGGCGGCATAGCGGCTCAGGGCGTGCTGCTATGCTCAATAGCCGATTTGTCGGACTTGGTTGTCAGAGTCGCGATACCGGAGAAGTACTATTCGCTCATACAGGGCAGCATCGGCACTATGCAGGCGCAGGTCATGCATGGGGCCGACAAGACCGAAGCCTTTTTCTCCAGCCTTTCCCCGTATATAAACCCTCAATCCAAGACATTCGTTCTGGAACTGGCTCTTGATGGCGACTTATCGGCATTCAGGCCGGGGATGTTCGTCACAGTCAATATTGATTACAGGATAATGGAGGACGTGTCTGTCATGCCACTTGGCGCCCGCAACACAGATGGGACAATGTATATATTTGACCCCGAAACACAGAAGGCGAAGGTGGTTTCGTTCACTCCGGCGGCGCAGGACAGCGAGTTCCTGATAGTGCCGGAGGAATATGCCCAGGCGTATTTCATAGTAGACGGACAGGGAACGGTTTTTGACGGACAGACGGTGAGGGTGATTGAATGAGCATTTCGCGTTATGCAGTCAAGCATCCTGTCGTGGTCTCGATGCTGCTCATTGCATTGGTCGTCTTTGGAATATACTGCCTCACCGGCATAAACGTCGAGTTCATCTCGGACATGTCGCTTCCAAGCATAGAGGTTCTCACAGTTTATCCCGGGGCTCTCGCAGAGGATGTGGAACGGGATGTGACCAAGATTCTTGAGGATGACTTCGTGACGCTGCCGAACTTCAAGAGCATGAGTTCCACAAACCAGAATTCATTGAGCTGGATAACCATACGATACGATGATTCCGTGGATCCATACGATCAGCTGGATGAGCTTCGCTACCGTATAGACATGCTTGTTGATCAGCTGCCAGACAACATACAGGGAAAGCCGATAGCCCTTGTGGGCGGTGCGACCATGCTGCCTGTGTTTGAATTCTCAGTTTCAGGCGGCGGGGACATAGGACGGATCACGAAATACATCGAAGACGAGGTCATTCCCAGGCTTACCAGGATAAACGGGGTGAGCGATATAACTGTGATGGGCGGTCAGAGCCTTGAGGCGCAGGTCAAGCTGCGGCTTGACGATCTTCAAAGCAAGGGGATATCGGTGATGAGCGTCTATCAGCTCCTGAATCACTCGAATGCATACATCCCGCTTGGCGAATCTACATACAACGGCAAGAGCGTGGTGTTCAATTACAACGGCAAGCTGGACAGCCTTGAGGAGATAGGCAATCTCACGGTCGGGATGGGAGCGGACAATGTCATTGTGAAGCTCAGGGATGTGGCCGATATATCCTATGCATACCCCGAAGGTTCGGCAAAGGCTTTCTCAGATGGACGCCAGCTTATAATCGTCCAGATTTCCAAGCGGTTATCGGGAAACACGATGCAGATAACCCAGCAGGCACGGCAGGTGCTGGAGGAGATTGAGCGGGAGACAAACGGCGCCTTGCAGTGCCGGGTGCTGAGCGATGATTCCAGAAGCATAACCACCTCGCTTAAGAATGTTATATCCAGCGGGGTGGTCGGAGTCATAATGGCCATAATCGTCATTTTCCTGTTTCTGAACGATGCGAGGGCGACCCTTGCCATTGGGCTTTCAATTCCGCTCTCGGTGTTGTTCACCTTCCTGGGCATGAAGGTGCTGGGCAAGTCCATAAACCTTATTTCGGTTTCCGGGATTGTCGTCGCTCTGGGCATGATTGTGGATGGCTCGATTGTAATGCTTGAGCAGGTCTTCAGGAATTTCTCAAGCAGAGCAATCAGCACGATTGATGCGATAAACAAAGGCTCAGACGAAGTCGGCGGCTCCATAATCGCCTCGGGGCTGACCACTATAGTTGTGTTCATACCGATGATTTTCCTTAAAGGCCTGGTGGGGATGATAACCGAGGACTTCTCGGTGACGTTGCTTATATGCCTTGCCGCCTCTATGGTGGTCGCAGTTGTGGTTGTGCCTTATCTTATGAGAGTCTTCTATGGGAACAAGCCATTGAAAGAGCGGCGCAAATCGCTTTTCCTGCGAATGCATGACGCAACGGAGAGGGGATACAGGCGAAGCCTTGCATGGGGCCTGCATGAACGGAAGTTCATCATGCTCATCCCGATCGTCCTTCTTGCCTTGTCGTTGTTGCTGATCCCCATGCTGGGATACTCCTTCATGCCGGCAGTTGACACCGGTGATTTCTATGCATATTACGAGTTCCCTTACGGTTATATGCCGGAGCAGATGGAAGAGAGGCTTAATGAGATGGAGCAGATAATCAGGCGTGAAGTTCCAGAACTGGAGACTGTGGTCTCATTCTCCTCTCAGTCAGGCTTCCTGGGCGGAGACATTGGATCGGACTCCTCAAGACATGGGTATGCTCACATCGTTCTGAATTCCTCTGATGCCAGGGAACGTTCTGTCCATAAGATAATATTGGATCTGCAGAAGGTTCTTTCTGAGGAGATTCCGGACTGCGATATATCCGTTTCAAACGGCGGATTCGACAAGCTTCTTGCATGGATAACCGAGGGGGGCGGCTTTCAGGTGAGCCTTGTGGGCTCCGATATCAGGGCGCTTTATCAGGAGGCGCTTAAGATAGAGGGTGTTCTGAAGGATTGCCCGAGCGTTGTCTCCACATCAATTGATACTGACTTCAATGCGGTCAGCGTTTCTCTTGACATGTCGCAGGATTACCTTAATTCGCTGGGAATCACAAGCTATGAAGCCGGAGTTGTTTCGAGGATTCTGTTTTCGGGCATTGAGGCCGGAAGGATTTCCGGAGCTGACGGCCAGCGGTATCCCATAAAGCTCACGAGCGACGCTTCAGACGAGAAGCTGAGCGAGGATCTGCTCTCCAAGCTTGTGATAAAATCCGCCGCTGGCGATTTCATATCTTTCGCCGGGCTCTCGGATTTCAAAGTTGAGCAGTCCATAAGCGCAATAAAGCGCTATGACCGTCTAAGATCCGTCTCCGTCAGCGCGCATCTCATCTCCGATGACGCATCCGAGGCAAACAGCGTTGTGAATGCTTATCTGGCTGATCACCCGCTTTCAGATGGGATAGGCACGAGGCAAGCGGGGGTCATGAAGCTGATATTGGATTCCCTGGGCCAGATGGTGACTGTCCTTGCCATAGCGGTTTTCCTTGTATATGCCGTCATGGTCATTCAGTTCGAACGGTTCCAGCAGCCTTCCGTATCTGGCCAATAAAGCCGAGGGGGAATCGACTGTCAATATCACGGTCTCGATTCCGCAGGATTCGACCTGGCAGTGGGTGGACGCCTCCACAGACGATTATTACAGGGCGGCGGGGGACTACAGCATAACGGTGACCGACGACGAGCTGCGGGGTGAGGCGGCGATTTCCAAGACCGCCTATGTGAAGGGGTATGAGTTCGACTATCCGGCTTTCAGCGGGATGGTGGCGACTGAGAGCGATAAGACCACATCGTATATCGGCAGTTCATCGGACGCATATAAGAATGATGGCATCACTGTCTGGCTGGCGAGGGTCAAATCAACTGCCGCAGACGGAACGGTTAAGCTGGAGGTCATGCGCAACTGCGAAAAGACCACCGCACCCGATGGGAATGGAGCCAATTCGGCTATCATAACCCACGGGCTTTTCTCCAGGCTCGGGGAGGGCGTCTCATGGAAGCCTGCCCTCGAAGAGTCCGGCAGCCATGCGGGGGATTACAGCGGGGCGGTGGCGACGACTGTCGTTTATCTGATAATTGACAGTCATTCGGCAGGCACGCAAAGCGTCCCGGATATCGATGACTATTTTCATCGGATTGTAGTCAGATGCACCGATCCGGCGACCAGGAATCTTGAGAAGATCAGCGTTGGCAACAACAAGGCCCACAAGGCCAATGCCGGTGACCCCGCTTACAAGATAGATGCTGAGATAACCTTTGAAGATTAGCCATGAAGAAGATATTAGCTTTCATCGCGATTTTTCTCACCGTTTCGATGCCGCTCATGGCCTACACCTTCCAGAAGCTTGAGCAGCTCATGCTCAGCGCAAACCTTGATATCATGAAGGCACGGACGGAAATGGATGCCAGCCTGCTTGATTATTCGGATGCGAAGGCTGGATACAGTCCTGTTGTCGATTTGACGATTACCGGAAGCTATCTGTTCAACCCCATCGAGCCGATAACCTTGCAGAAGGATAAAGTGCTTTCATTCCTTGGCCTGAGCGATGTCGGCTATGGCAGCGCCGGAGAGGATTACATGACTCTCTACAAGGGGCAGGAGAATATGATGTACAGGTTCGAGCTTCAGATAACCCAGCCCCTGTTCACATGGGGGAAGATAGGGAAGGCTGTGGAGCTTTACAAGGCCATATATGGAGCCAAGGCCTTGCAGATGATTTTGCTTGAGGAGCAGCTTTCAACTGAACTGAAGACAAGGCTTGCCGCTCTGGTTTACATGGAGCAGATGCGCCGGCTGGTGGTTCAAGAGAAAGAGCTGGCAGGTTCGCTTGTAGCGCTTGTGTCAGAGGCGGCCTCAAGCGGCGTCATGCTGGAGCTGGATGTCAGGGAGGCCGAGGTGCAGGCCAGCCAGATTGATGTGATGCTTGTCGAGCTTGAGGAGCAGATATCAGCGCAGCTCCGTCAAGTCGCCACGCTCTGCGGCCTTGATGCCCTGTCGCTGGACGAGGTTGAGTTCATTCCTAATGAAAATCTATATAAATCCTTTATTTATAAAGATTTAGATAAGCTTGAAAGGAATGCCGCATCACAATCCCGCACAACCTTTCAGCTGCTTGGGAAGCTTGAGGTTATAGCGTCTCTGGCAAACGAGATTGCGAAGGCTTCCGTCAACTGGAAGCCTGACATCGCCTTGGTGACCACTTTGGGCTATTCGGGTTCCAGATTCCCCTTGGTTGAAACGGATTGGTACAGGCAGGACAAGTCCGGCTCGACTCTCACGGTGGCATTGAAAGCCAATGTCTGGGATGGCGGCAAGGCGCTCAGAAATGTGGCAAGAACCGAAAGCCAGGTCGCCTCCGCTCAGATTGATGTGAAGACCGGGCGGCAGGAGGTGCTTTCTCGCCTGAGGGAAAGCTTCAGCAAGATGAAGCTTGCCGTTGCGCAGATTTCCTATTATGATAGCATGTTGAGCGCATCGGAGGAAAAGGCTGCAAGGCAGCAGGAGCTGCTTGATGCGGGCGCTGCTTCGGAAGCCGATTTGATAAAGACCCGGATGGAGGTCGTCCAGGTTGGCATCGAGAGGCTTCAGAAGCTGATTGAGCTTTCCTCCGCTTATTATATTGCCGCTTATCTGGGGAGCTGATGATGGAGAAGGCGAGACTTCTATGTTTGGTGAAGCAGGAGATGATGCTTGCGATGGGCTGCACCGAACCTGGCGCCGCCGCCCTTGCCGGGGCAAAGGCCCGCGATCTTGTCTCCGGCTGGAATCAGAAGATAAGAAAGGTCGAGATATTCGCAAGCCGTGATATTGTCAAGAACGCCATGGGAGTCGGACTTCCGGGCTGCGGCCTTCGCGGGATACAGGCTGCGGTCGCATTGGGGATCTGTGGCGGGAAGGTCTCAGATGGTCTGGGAATCCTGTCAAACATCACTGATTCAGACATCGAATGCGCCAAGGCGATGAACATAAGCTTATCCCTTGCAGAGGATGTTCCGCCGCTTTATGTCCGTGTGCGGGTCAGCACGCCCGATCACACCGGAGATGCGACTATAATGGGAGAGCATGACCATTTCTGCGGCCTTATGGCAGACGGGAAGCCGGTTACGGGGAAAGCCGGGGCCGTCTCCGATAATGCAACTTCCGCTGGGGAGGACCAGGGCCAATCCAAAGGCTCGATCCAAGGTGATTTCAGAAGTCTCGCTTTGAAGGAGATTGTTGATATCGCCTCTGGGCTTTCTGTCGAGGAAGGTCGGTTCCTGTTGGATGCAGTGGACACTAATCTTAAGATTTCACGCCATGGGCTTGAGCATGATTACGGTCTGTGCGTGGGGAGGGTTGCGATTCAGTTGCTTTCCCGGTCTCCGCGGACGCTGGCCGAGGCCTTCTCATATGGTGCGGCCCTTGCCGCAGCCGGCAGCGATGCCAGAATGGCCGGGTGCAGCATGGGGGTGGTCATCAACTCGGGCAGCGGCAATCAGGGAATCACTGTGACAGTGCCTGTATATGTGCTGGCGCGTTTCCTTGCGGCCTCGGACGAGAAGCTTGTCCGTGCGCTTCTGATAAGCCAGGCGGTCGGTCTTGTGCTCACTGCCAGGAAGGACAGGCTCTCCGCTCTGTGCGGCGCATTCACCGCCGCGATCGCAACGGCCTGCGCATATGTGTATCTGCTGGACGGCACGATTGAAGCCATGGACAGGGCCATCAACGTGATGGTGGGCAATCTGACTGGGATAATCTGCGATGGAGCCAAGATGACTTGTCCGCTCAAGATTCACTCCAGCCTGGAGGCCGCCGGGCTGGCCGCAAGGATTGCGCTGGCCGGCCATGATCCCGGCATTGAGAGCGGCATATGCGGCAAGGATTCGCTTCAGGCCATCGATTCGCTTTCCAGAATCAGCACCGAGGGCATGGAGGAGACCGACAGGACGATTCTTTCCATAATGCTGGAAAAGAACTGCTGACCGGGGTGTGACGCATGGATTTCGTTGCCATTGATTTTGAAACAGCTGATGCGCATCCCGAAAGCGCCTGTTCTGTCGGGCTGGTGAAGATGAACGGTGATGGCGAAACGCTGGGGACTTGGTATTCTTTGATCAAGCCGCCATCATTCTGTCGCTTTTCTGTCCGAAATACGGCGATTCATGGAATACGCTCCTCCGATGTGCGTGACTGCCATGATTTTGCATATCTTTGGCCGGATATAGAATATTTCATAGGCGACAGCTTTCTGGTGGCCCATAACGCAAGCTTTGACATGAATGTTCTATGCTCCCTGCTTTCCTTCCACGGCCTCGCTGTTCCCAGCATCAAGTATTTCTGCTCGCTTTGCATCTCACGCAAGGTCTGGCCGCGTTTGAAAAGCCATGCCCTTACTGCGCTCTCCGAGGTTTTCGGATTTGAGTATAATGCCCATGACGCCTTGGAGGACGCCATGAACTGCGCAAAGGTGTTCCTTAAGGCCTGCTCCGGCAGGTTGAGCGACATGACTGATCTCAGGAAATTCCTCATAACGAAAGGCATTGTGCCGCGCGGCCTGGAAAGCTTCTCTGTCAGCGGAAGCGGACCGGCCGTGCCGTCTTGCTATGCCGCTTATTGATTGCAGAAGCCTGCCGGGGTGTTTTGCCGGAAGGCCGAGGCGGAGGAAGCGCCGCTGCGGCGAGTATGCGTGGACACGAAAAAAGCAGCCATGTCCGGCTGCCTTTGCTTGTTCCGCACCTTTGGCTTGTTCTGCATGAAGACTTTCAAGGTTCTTGAAGGGCTTTTGAAAATTGAAAAGTCTCAATGGCTTTCCATTGTATTGTGATTCGTGATTCTGAACTCACCTTTCTCTGTAGACTATGCGTCCTTTTGTAAGGTCATAGGGGGAGATTTCGACTCTCACCGTGTCGCCCGGAACAATCTTTATCTGGTTCTTTCTCATCTTGCCTGAGATATGGGCGAGGATTATGTGTCCGTTTCTGAGTTCCACCCGGAACATTGTGTTGGGAAGCGACTCCTTAACAAGGCCGTCCACTTCAATAGCTTCTTCTTTTGCCAAGATATCCTCCTGTAAATACCGTTTGAGTATAAATTAAAGTGTTTTCTATGTCAACTTTTCACAGCGCATTGCGCGTGATTGAGCATTTGCGGACGATTTGCATGGGTTTTTCAATGCATCAGCGCTGTCAGGCGCAGCAGTTTCTCTCTCGCCTTGGGCATTCCGGAGACAATCGGCAATCTGAACTTTCTCCTTTCCAGGAGCAAAGCATCATCGTATACGAACTCCGAGCCATCGGCGTAACGTATATCCATTCCTGTTTTCAGGATGATTGCATGGGCTGCGGCGACATCCCAGGCATAGCACTTGGGGGTTATGCTGCCGCCTATGTTGGAGAAGACCGCAGGGGCCAGAAGATGGAGTATGCTGCTGCCGTAGCAGCGGATTTTCCCGGGGTACGATGAGAGGTCGATGTGATGGAAGGTCTTGGAGCCGACTGCGATCTGGTCTATGTCGCCGTCATCAGGCTTGGAGGCAAGCCGCGCCCCGTTCATGAGGACATCGTCCGAATCCGGGTCTGTCCGTACGAACAGCTCGTCGACTCCGACTCCGAACCTCGGGGCGCACACCATTCCGCCCACAGGCCTCCTGTCCCTGTCAAGCACTCCAAGGGCTATGCACCACGAAGGCAGCCCTTGGCTGTAGGAGTCGGTTCCGTCTATTGGATCCAGAACGAAAGTGTATCTGGCAGAAGGGCTGAAGCCTTTCAAGTCGATTTCCTCTGTGAGCGCATTATAGTCTGACTCGAAGATGCTCTTTATGGCGGAGAGCATCATGTCAGTCACCTGCATGTCCGTTTCAGTGAGAACCGAACCATCATCCTTGTACATTCGGCGGATTCTGGATTGCTGCGCTTTCGCCAGCTGCCCGGCTTTCTGCATGGCTTCTGCCAAATCGTCAAAACAACTCATGCATCAAGCATACCACACAGGGCAATCAGTGGGAAGAACGGAGCCAGCGCCGGCTTTCCATGGGATTTTCCATGGGGTTTTCCATGGGGTTGCCCATGGGTTCGCATCAGCACAGCTTGAAGCCGGCTTGAAGCAAAGGACAGCGGCACTGGATGGCACGGCTAGTGTGCGTGGCTGGGGCCGTGGCTGGGGCTTGACATAAATAGGCTGTGAGATAAAAAAGGCATCTGGTTTGCTGCCAGATGCCTATCATACAAAAGGAGGTATGAAAAAACTGTTGCTCTGTAAATAGCATATGCAAGTTCCGTGCCAATTCTGATTTCGCTTGAAAAAGCGTCTTTTTCATGGATTCTGCCGGTTTGGACTCGGAAATGATGTGAATCATTTGCATGGTGTGCAATATTTTCACACCGCAAAAATTGCACATAGGCGGTCATTTGGTGTAGAATTCATCTATGTTTGATGCCCATTGCCATTATCCGCATCCAGAGGCGATTGTCTGCTCGGCTGATTTGAACGTGCCTTCCGGGGAGTGCTTTGCAAAAGGGGTGGGATGGCTTCCCGCCGCGTCCATCCGTGCAGATCCGGCTGTCATTGAGAAGCGGCTGGCTGAGGACGATTCGCTGGTAATGGGAGAGGTGGGGCTTGACCGCAGGTTTCCCGATGTTGGAGGCCAGATACGGCTCCTTGAAGCATTGCTTGAGATTGCCGGACGGCTGGGAAGAGGCGTGGTTCTGCATTGCGTGAGGTGCGATGGGGCGATGCTGTCGGTCATGAAGCGGCATCCCGGAATAAGGTTTCTCTGGCATGGATTCAACGGCTCTTATGAAACAGGGAAGGAGCTTCTGAGGGCGGGGGCGCTTGTGTCGGTCAGACCGGGCTTCGGGAAAGGGGCGCAGAGGCTGATTGCGGATAATCCCGGAAGGATTCTGGTGGAAACGGACTACACAGGGAGCGACCCTGCGCAGTACAATGAAGTGATATTTGACCAATACCGGAAGGCAAGCGAACTGGCCGGTATGCAGATGAACGATTACGAGGAGATGTGCCGTGCCGCCGGAAAGGTTTTTACGAATAAGCAGATTCATAGGTGAGGAGGCCGTTTCAACGCTGTCCGGCAGATTTGCCGTGCTGGTTGGGATAGGAGCCGTGGGAAGCTATTGTCTAGAGGCTCTCGCCCGCAGCGGGGTGGGGCGTTTCCGATTGGTCGATTTCGACGAAGTGGGCGTCACGAATATAAACAGGCAGCTTCTCGCCTTGGATTCCACTGTTGGACTGCTTAAGGCTGAAGTCGGGCGGGCCAGGGTGATGGATATAAATCCAGAAGCGCAGGTCGAGGCGTTGCCGCTGTTCGCCGGAGAGGAGACGTTCGAGGCTGTTTTTGCGGGAAAGCCTGATTTGGTGATTGATGCGATTGATTCGCTTAATCCTAAATGCGGTCTTCTCCAGTATGCCTATGAGCATCGGATTCCGATAATATCATCGATGGGAGCTGCGCTGCGAAAGGAGCCATCTCTGGTGACGACAGGCGATCTTATGGACACATACGGCTGCCCGCTGGCGAAGCAGGTGAGGACTAATCTCAGAAAGCGTGGAATAGGGCGGGGCATAGATGTGGTCTTCTCGCCTGAGCTGGTGGACTTTGAGTATCGTGAGCCGGAAGATGAGGCTGCGGCTGATTTCAATGAACAGATAATAGACAGAGGCCGCAGGAGGAAGGTTCTGGGCAGTCTGCCTACATTGACGGGGATATTCGGGTTGAATCTGGCCCATCTCGCACTGGGAAAGCTGCTGGGTACAAGGTTGGATGGCATTGCCGCATTCAAGCCTCAGTTTCAGGACTGAAGCTCGGTGAACGGAACGGGGTCACTCGGGTTGTCCAGACCGCGGAGCTGCACAGAGGCGCTGCCGGTGCTGCCAAGCTTGGCGGAGGTCACCATAACGGTGAAGCGCGAGTATGTGCGGGGGGCGGCCTCGCACAGTCTGCTGTTTCCATTGGGCAACGGGACGCCGTCACAGTACCATCGGAAGGCAAGGTCGCTTTCCTTTATGCCATCAGGCAGTCTGACGGGCTCGAATAGAAGCAGGTAAGACTGGTGCTGCCCGGAGGTTGTTTTCCTCTGCACCTTTATCGTGCCCTCGATTGGCGATGAGACATCGTTTGATATCGTGACATCGGATATATCGGATACTCCTGATGTCAACAGCGGTATTGTTCCCTTGGTGGTGGTCGCATCGATTATCCTGACCGCCTCGATTGCGCTTGTGACCATCTCGTTGTTCCTATAAAGGACGGCCGAAACCTCGTATGAGCCTGCGTGGATTGATTCAAGCGTCAGAAGCGCCTTGAAGCTGCTTCTGTCCAGATTCTTGGAGAAGGCTTTGCGGGTTTTGTCAGATTGGCTGAAAAGCTCTATCTCAAGCCGTGCCTCGGACGAGGAGGGCAGGTGGAAATCACCTGAAACGGCGAATGTGAGTTCCAGACGCCCTTTGCCCGGAAGTTCGGTCAGCGTGATTGAGGTGGAGCTTGTGCTTCGCGTCACCTCCAGGCTCTTGGCGCCCTTTGCTATCTGCGTTCCGTCTTGGTTAAGCGCCTTGGCCTCGAATGTCCACAGTCCGCAGCGTATGTTGTTAAGCGTGAATCTCCCGGTGATGCTCTCGATTCCCGTTATGTCTGAAACGCCATCAGGGCCCCGGGCTGTCAGGATATAAGATGCTGTCTTGAGTTTCTCCGCATCAGGCCCTATCGTCTTGCCGCCGGCTCCGGATGCCACATCCACAATCAGATCGGTGTAGTTCTCCTTCATCTCTGCGCTGCAGCCGATGAACATGGACAGGCAGGCAAGTGCGCAGACAAGCATGCAGGCAATAAAGACCGCCGTTCGCAGTTCTGTTGAAAAGGCTCGTTCCATAGCTTCTCCTCCCTGCTTTGCCAGCATCAGAATGAGAAGTTATGCTGAATGGTCTGGATTATTATTTCTTGCCGCGCCGTTCCCTATCCCTTTTCTCCCGCTCCCTCTGCTGATTCAGGAAATCGGCAAGGGTGCCTCCGCTTGATATGGATGATGTCGTGAAGCTGCTTGAGGCTTTTCCTTCCTCGCGCGGCTCATGTCGCTGCCTCATGTCCTGCCTCGGACGGTCATGCTGGCTTCCAGTTCTTTCTGACTGTCTGGACAATCCTGCGGAACGTCCGCCTTCCTTCCTCTCCTGGCTTCTTCCTTCTGCCCCTTTGCTGCGGGCATAGGGTTTGTCGCCGGGCTTGCCTGCGTGGGGCCGGCGGCGGTCGCCATCAGGCCGTTTGAACTCATATTCATGGCGTGGACGGTAATGACTGGGCTTGACCACTTCAATCACCGTCTTCCATACGAATTCCGGCTCGTCTTTCTTCAGGACGGACTTCTTTATCACGACTTTTTTCCTGGCAGTCGGATCGGGGCTTGCTGAGGCCACTACTCGAACAGCCTTTGCCGGTCTGGCTCCATCATCAGATGCAGAGGCAGCCTGCGCATCTGGTTTCTCCGCTGTCTCATGACCGGTTGCCTCGGCGCCGGACGGCTGCTGGGCCGTGGCTATCGGCTTGGGCTCGGGAGTGTCTTTTGCGACAGGTTCCTTCACCTTTGTTTCCTTCTCCTCATAACCGCAGGAGAAGCGCTGGCATATGTTGTGAACCTGATTGTATTCATCCACCGCCCTCAGCATGGGCCATCCGCAGAACGGGCAGGTCTTCTCTCCCATGAGAGACGGGTCGTATTTGAGCTGGGATGCGGCCACCTGACGGACCAAATCGGCAGAATTGCCCTTCACATCGGAGATGAATGAATCAGATGATTCCTCTCCGGCGCTTATTGCGGCAAGGCGCTCTTCCCATACGGCGGTCAGCTCCGGCGACCTAAGCTGCTCCGGAACAAGCCTGACAAGCTCCATTCCCTTCGGAGTCGGCGCAAGGTTCTTGCCCTTGCGTTCGATGCAGTGATTTGAAACCAGCTTCTCTATTATGTCGGCCCGGGTTGCCGGGGTTCCAAGTCCGTTTGCAAGATGCTTTTTCTGATTTGCATCATCGACGAACTTTCCGGCATGCTCCATTGCATACAGCAGCGTTGCCTCGGTGTATCTCTCCGGAGCGGGTGTGGTGAATCTCTTGAGATTGACCGATTGGACTTTAACGGGGTCACCTTCGGTGAAGCTCGCCGCCAGTGAAATCTTTCCCTCCAGGTCGTCATCGGCCATCAAGCAGGTGGAGCTGCGGTTGATATCGCGGCCCACCTCGCGCCATCCAAGCGACACAGGTATGCTGAGACGGCTGATGAACGTCTCTCCTGCCACATCCGCTGTCACTGTTGTGGTCTTGTATTGGTAGTCAGCGGAGAGAACCTCCAGGAAGCGCATTATGACAAGCTCCCACAGCTTGCGTTCGTTATCCGTCAGTTTCTCAAGGTTCACTTTCTGCTCGGTGGGGAGCAGGGCGTGGTGGTCGCTTACCATTGAATCAACGGCGAAGCGGTCTTCATCAACCCTGAATCCGTCTTGCTTGAGCCTTGCGGCCCTCGCTCCGAAGGCTGTGCCGGAGAGCGCCTCAAGCCTCGATGGGATGGTGGGCACTATGTCATGGGTTATGTATCTGCTGTCGGTTCTGGGGTAGGTGACTATCTTGTGAACTTCGTATAGCCTCTGGAGGATGTCCAGGGTTTCCTTTGCGCTGAATCCCAGCGTGGTGTTTGCATCGCGCTGCAGCTCGGTGAGATCGTAGGCAAGAGGCGGCTGCTCCGACCTGGAGACTTCGCTGACGCTCTTCAAGATGCCCTCGGCATCTGTGATTCTCCCGGCAATCTCGTTCGCCAGCTCCTCTGAGGGAATCTTGATGGTGCCATCTCGGAACAGCGATGCATTGAAGCTGCCGAAGTCCGCCCTTATCGTCCAGTAGAACTTGCCGGTGAACTCATTGATTTCATGCTCTCTCTTGACCATAAGGGCCAGGGTTGGCGTCTGGACGCGGCCGGCCGAGAGAGGGGTGTCGAAACGACAGCTCATGGCCCGCGAAACGTTGTAGCCCACATACCAGTCCGCCGCGCTTCTGCAGGCCGCCGCCTGATATAGATTCTCGTATTGCTCGCCCGGTCGGAGGCTGGCAAAGCCATCCTTTATGGCGGCGTCAGTCTGGGAGCTTATCCAGAGCCTTTCAATCGGCTTGGCGCAGCGGGCCATCTGGATTATCCATCTGGCCACAAGCTCTCCCTCGCGTCCTGCATCAGTCGCTATGATGATGGATGATACATCTTCGCGTTCGAGGAGCGAGGCAACCAGCTCGTACTGCGGCTTTGTCTTCTCGATGACGATATTCTCCAGAGTCTGAGGAAGCATGGGCAGGGCCGACATCGACCAGCGTCTGTATTGCTGGCCGTAATGATCCGGCGGAGCAGGGGTTATCAGGTGCCCCAGCGCCCAGGTGACGACGTAATCATCGTTTTCAAAATACTTGCCGGCATTCCTGCAACCCAACACTCTTGCAAGCTCGCGTCCCACGCTGGGCTTTTCTGCTAAAACGAGTTTCTTCACATTATCTCCTAAACAGCCTTTTGAATACTAACCTTTTCAAAGTGGCCGCTTCAAGTGGTTATTTCGATGTTTGCGCTGTTTGCCGCTTCAAATCAAGCTTTCCGGACAGGCTTCTGTCAAACAGTCTTCTATTCAGAAGGCTTCGCCTCAGGCGTGAAGTCAGAAATCTCCAGAGCCTCGCCGGAGCCGGGCCGCGGGTCGTTTGTCACTATTTCGATTCGCCGCTCCAGCCTGCCCAGATCTTCCTCCATGGCCTTGGCAAGCGCCATGCCTTCCTCAAAAAGGGAGACTGACTTCTCAAGATCAAGCTTCCCCTCCGAAAGCTGTCTGTTGATCTCCTCGATTCTTGCAAGCTTCTCATCGAAGCCCTTCTGTCTGCTATTGCTTTCCTTCATTTGCCTTGCCCTTTGAAACTGCGTTCATCCTGCCATCGGCGAAGATCGCCTGGAACGGCATGCCGTCCGCCAGCGAATCGGCAGATTTGATTATGTTTCCCTTCTCATCGTTTATTATGCTGTACCCCCTGCCCAGAATGGATAGGGGGGAAAGCGCTGTCAATGTCTGAATGGCCTTTTCTTTCCTAAGAGCGCCCTGAAGCGCCTTGGCCTGAATCAATCTTATGTTGTCTGATTTCAGGGCGGCGAGATGCTGCCCCGCTTTCAGCATGGCCTCATGCATCAATCTCTGAAGAGATGATGAAAGCTCGTCTGAGCGCATCCTCAGCCTTGTCATCCTGCCGTCCAGAATGCGCCGCACCCTTTCAAGCGAAAAGCTCGTCACAAGCAGCCTCGCATCTCTTAGGCGTGAGCGCATGGAGAGCTTCATCTGGGCCGTCAGGGCGGCCAGCCGCTCTGTCTGGTCAATGGACGATGCCGCCACCAGCTCAGCCGCCGCCGATGGGGTCGCTGCCCGCAGATCGGCCGCATAATCGCATAGCGCCCAGTCGATTTCGTGGCCAACCGCTGATATCACCGGGATTTCCGATGAGGCGACCGCACGGATCACCGCATCATCCGAGAAGGGCAGGAGGTCTTCTATTGAGCCGCCGCCGCGCCCGACTATAAGCACGTCCGAGACCATGAATTCATTCGCCTGGGCTATCCTGCGGGCTATCTGGGCCGCCGCGTCAGGGCCTTGGACAACGGCAGGCAGTATCAGGATGTCGATGCCTCCGCTGCGCCGCCCCAGCACGCTTAGTATGTCTTTTATGGCCGCTCCCGTGGGGCTGGTCACAACGCCTATCCGAGAAGGACGCTGCGGGATGGGCCGTTTGCGACTTTCATCGAAAAGCCCCTCGTCCTGGTAGAGCCTGCGTCTTCGCTCAAGCTCGGCCAGTATCCTGCCAAGCCCTGCGCTCTGAATCGTGTCGCATACCAGGTTGTACTGCCCCCGCGCCTCATAGATGGACAGGGAGCCGTGTATCACAATCTGGTCTCCATCGCTGAATCGCTCGGCGAAAAGCGCCTTTGAGCGCCACAGTATGCAGCTTATGCTCGCCTTTTCATCCTTCAGCGTGAAATAAAAATGCCCCTGCGCCGATTGTTTCAGGCCGGAGACCTCTCCTTCCACCGTGATTGAGCTGAACACTGTCTCCACTGTGTCCTTAAGGATTTCGGTTAGGCTGCTGACCGTGAATGTGATGTTGCTCTCAGGCCGCTCTGCCATTGTTCTTCCTTCCCTTTATCATCAGGCCGATAATCATGAACATGGCGCAGGAAAGCGCCGTGAACATAAGATACACTCCGAGGCTCAGGCGGAACTTGATATACGCCGGCATTATGGACAGAAGGCTTCCTATGAGCGAGGTTTCGCCTATCAGGACGAGATTGAAGCCGTGCTCGTGGAATATGACAAACAATACCGCAAGCCCGCAGAATGCCGATAGAAATGTGATGGAGGAGATTGCATATCCGAATGCATCAAACAGATTGGTTATGAAAAAGGCGACCGCAAAGGCCGATGTAATCATGGAATAAGCCTTGAGCCAGGCTGTTCCCCTGATTGAAAAGCCGATTGAAGCGCCTGTGAATAATGCGCATAGCGCTGCTGCCATGATGAAGAGCCAGATGCCTGTCTCAGGGCCAAGCTCAAGTCCCTCGGCCAAGCCAGAGGCTTGCAGCGCCGATATGGGACCGCCGGTTGAAGCCAGGCGTAAAAGGCTTGAGCCAAGCTTTATCGCCGCATCATGGACGTTTGCCGTGGAGAACGGGAGCAGGGCGAGGAAAAAGCCCATGATGGGAGCCAGGAATATGTTCTTCACGACTGCAAATGTCTTTCGGAACAGCATCCCGCCTATGATGGTCAGCACGCCGATGAGCATAAGGGTCATGCTTGCATATGTATCGATATTCTGCATCATTCAGTCTCAACAGCAAGGGCCAATACAAAAAAAGGCAGCCAGCTTGGACGATGACTGCCTTTGCCTTTAGCTAAGAACTACTCCTCGACAATCGCCGAAATCGGGCAGGCTGACGCACAGGTTCCGCATCCGGCGCAAAGATCCTGATTTATCTTGTAAATCTCGCCTTCCTCTATAGCGTTGCAAGGACATTCGCTCTGACATGTTCCACATGCCACACAAGCTTCTGTGATTCTATAAGCCATTGAAAACTCCTTCTAAGATGGTACACCAATAATACTTCAGGCTGAAATCCGCGTCAAGGACTTTGGATTTGCCTTGTCCGCTCCGGAATGTCACTGCAATTCTATCACGCTGGTTCCGCCGCTTCCATCAATCGATGGAAACTTTATCTTGAAGCATTCAAGCTCCAAGCCGCCGCCATCATCGTCCGGGAGCTGATCAGCTTCGCCCCGATCGAGGCGGCCGGTCTCTGCCTTGGAAGCGGAGGCAGATGGCCCGTATATGGGGTCTCCGTTCACAGGCCAGCCTATCCAGGCGCAATGGCAGCGGATTTGATGACGGAACCCGTTTGTTATGGAGCAGACAAGCCTGCCGTCCTCCAAGCGGAGGAAACGGGTTTCATAGCTTCTGCGGCTGGCGTTCTTCCCAGATGCACGGCACGGCCGGACTGCTTTCCTTCCGACCCCGAAAGGTCTGAAATGGCTTTCGATGGCAAATGGTCTGTCGGGGAATCCCCAGGTCATCGCCCGATCCAGCTCCTCGTCAAGAGGGGGGGTATGTGGAATCGCATTCAAAGTGACTGACGTCCGCATGGTAATATTTGACCACCATATCCGACTCTTGAAGCTTGTTCAGGGCATCAAACGCCTCCTGGGTCTTGGCAATCAGCACCAAGCCGGAGGTCGGCGCGTCCAGTCTGTGCAGAAGCCCCGGATCCCATAGGCTCCGGCCTTTCACCTCGCTTATGGAAGGCCGCATATCCAACGCCCATCCCAGAAGCGTCTCCTCTGAGGAATGCTTGAGCGGGGCGGTTGGAAGGCCCTTGGGCTTGAATGCGGCGAGAATGCTGTCGTTCTCGAATATGATGCGGGGATTGGTCTGCTCCATTTGCGGAATTCTCCATGTGCGGAACTATATATCAAAACAGCTGGATTTTCTATACCAAAATACGCCCGGCCATAGTATAATGCATCCATGAGCACGATACCGATAAGCACGTACAACTCCGCCACAGTGATTCTTGAGCTTATTTATCAGATGAAGGTGAAGGATGTCATGACGCGTGATATAGCCACTGCATCCGATGGGGATTCACTGCGGAAGATACAGCAGCTGATGAAGGCCCGGGGGATAACGGGCGTTCCGATTGTGAACGGTTCGCATCTTCTTGGTCTGGTGAGCGTTGATGACATAATACAGGCTCTTGACTATGGGTACATCGAGGAGCCGGCGGGCAAGCACATGACGACTGACCTCATCGTGCTTGAGGATGACATGCCGGTCAGCTTCGCGATCCAGTACTTTGACCGATTCAAGTTCCACCGGTTCCCCGTGCTTAATAAGAGCAAGGAGCTTGTGGGCATGATAACCAACAGGGATATCACAACCCATCTGCTTGTTGCGATAAACAAAGAGGTGGACAGGCTTGAGAAGAAATCCCTTGATGATTCGGCGGTCTGCCTGCTTAATGAAGTCCAGAGCTTCTCGATTCAGCGCCATGATTTCGAGAGGGCCGGCTATGCAAGCACCCAGATAAAGAAGTACCTGAAGAAGGCGGGCGTTGCGCCGGCTCTGATAAGGCGGGTTTCGGTGGCGACCTACGAGCTTGAGATGAATATTGTCGTCCATTCCAACGGCGGCGAGATAATCGCGGAGTTCGAGCCTGACAAGGTGGTGATAACGGCGAGGGATTCCGGGCCCGGCATCGAAAATGTGGATCTTGCAATGCAGAAGGGGTACACCACGGCGGATGAATGGACGCGCGCATTGGGATTCGGGGCGGGGATGGGGCTTCCGAATGTGAAGAGCGTGTCGGATGATTTCTCCATCGCAAGCAACCCCTCCGGCACTGTTGCGGTTTCCACCATAAATATAAGCTGACGCTTAGGGACAGGCTGATGGCCTGGCCGGGTTGATGATCCGGGCTTGGCGGAGAGGCGCAGCGCAGGTTCGCCGCCATGCGGATGCTGAGCGATTTTATGATTCTGATAAGATGATTTTGATAAAATGATTTCACGGCGGCTTTAAAGCGGCTTCGGAGGAAAAATGAAAGCAAGCGATATTTCGACACTAAAAGGATACGATGCATTGGTGATGGCTGACCCGGATGCGGTGATGACAAGCGCATATACCGGAGATCTTCTCAGCGATGTGATGGGGAATGCGCCGGACAAGAGCGTTCTTATAACGATTCAGGCTCACAAGAACACGATAGCGGTCTGTTCTCTTGCCGGCGCTCAGGCGATAGTTGTCTGCAACGGACGCGAGGTTCCCGATGACATGAAGGAGGCCGCCCAGAGCGAAGGGGTGAGCATATTCAAGACGAAGGATGACCAGTTCACAGCCAGCTGCAAGATCGCCTCCCTCTTGGGACTGGTGAAGCTCTGCGATTGATTTCGGATGCATTTCGGATGCTAGTCAGGATAGACCTTCACAATCATTCATGTCTCTCTCCCTGCGGAAGCAACGATATGACGCCCGGAATGCTTGCATTTGAGGCGATGGAGCGGGGGATATCCATCCTGGGGCTATCGGATCACAACTGCGGACGGAACCTTCCTTCCTTCAAGGCGGCTTGCGATACTTGCGGGATAGTGCCTGTGATGGGGGTGGAGGTCAACACGATAGAGGAGGTTCATGTTCTGGCCTTGTTCGGCAATCTGGAAGCGGCGATGGAATTCTCCGGATTCATTGAATTCCTGCTTCCCGATATCCCGAACCGTCCTGAGCTTTTCGGAGACCAGCTGATAGTGAACGATCGGGAGGAGGTGACGGGCGCATTTGAAAAGAACCTCATAGGAACCTGCGGAATAAGCTTCTCCGATCTTGTCGAGGAGGTTCATTCCCGCGATGGCCTTGTCATTCCGGCGCACATAGACCGATACGCCCTGAGCGTGAGAGCCAGCCTGGGCTTTCTGCCGGACATGAAATACAGCGCAGTGGAGGTCATGACGATCCCTCCCGTGATGGACACCCTCGGCAACACTGTCATCCAAGGTTCGGATGCCCATTGCCTGAGCGATGTCGGCCGCCGCTCCTGTCGTATTGATATGCCTGAGGTCAGCTATGAGGGCCTTAAGGAAGGACTTCGAAATGGA
>JBHCBD010000010.1:0-137790 GCA_041798905.1 Spirochaetales bacterium
GCAGGAAGCATGCCTGAAACAACGCCGTTTGCTATTATCGCGATCCGATCGCATATCTGTCTCAGTTCCTCAAGCTCCGACGAAATCATCACCACAGTCGTGCCTGATTCCCGATTGAACGTCTTGAGGGCTTTGAGCACAAGCGCCTTCGCCCCAACATCTATTCCTCTTGTAGGCTCAGAGACAAACAGGAACCTCGGCTCAAGCGCAAAGGCCTTCGCCAGGCATACTTTCTGCTGGTTTCCGCCGGAAAGCTCCTTTGCCTTCTGCTTCGTGCTTGTGCATTTGATTTCAAGGAGGTCGATATATTTCTTCGTCACCTCCCGGATCGCATCGTCGTCTCTCCACTTTATCAATCCGCCGAGGCAGCTCTTAAGGAACTTGTCCTGAACCTGCATCGCACCGAATGCTATGTTCCACTCCAGAGTCTCATCCAGAAGCAGGCCGACACCGCGCCTGTCCTCAGAGACGAAGGCCAGCGAGGCATCAAGGCATTTGCGCGGGGAGTTCAACGGAATCTGCTTGCCGTCAAAGACCACAGTGCCGCCTGATGGGAAAAGGCCCATGATTCCATTCGGTATTCCAAGCTTGCCCTGTCCGGCAAGCCCCCCTATTCCCAATATCTCGCCATCGTGCACATCAAGGTTCACATCACGCACCGTCTCGCCGGGCATGTCAACCCAAAGCCGCTTCACGGACATTATGGAGCGCTTGTCAGCATCATCGGAGACAGCCTTGTCGGCCTGCTTGGCGCCTTCCACATCCCGTCCGACCATCCATTGAGCTATCTGCGGAATGGTGGCTTCCTTTGCAGGAACATTCTTGACGATAAACCCGTCCCGCATCACCATGACCGTATCGCAGACAGACAGTATCTCATGGAGCCTGTGGGTTATGAATATTATGGCTATCCCCTCCGAGGAGAGCTTTCTTATAGCCTCAAGCAACGACTCGGCTTCCTTCTCGGCGAGAACGGCAGTCGGTTCGTCAAGAATGAGGATCTTGGTGGCGGTCTTGGACAGCTCCCTCGCTATCTCGGTGAACTGCTTATGCCCAACCGGCATCTGGCTTACAAGCATTTCAGGGTCAATGTCCACGCCAAGCCTTGCAATCGCTTTCTTGCCACTAGCCCTCATTTCCTCTTGCCCCAGCACATTCAGCCTTTCACCAAACAAATCAGCAAAGAAGGTGTGGTTGACCGGCTCACGGTTGAGAAGTATGTTCTCAGTCGCAGAGAAACCCGGAAGAAGCGAGAATTCCTGATGAACCATCCCTATGCCTTTCTCTATGGCATCAAATGGAGTGGAGAAATTCACCTTCTCGCCATCAATCAGCACATCGCCGCCATATCCTCCTGTCTCTCGTATGACGTCCATCCCAAAGAGTATCTTGACCAAGGTGCTTTTGCCTGCACCGTTCTCTCCCGCCAGCCCAAGAACCTCTCCAGGTTGCATCGTGAAATTGATGTCATTCAAAACCTTGTTGCCGAAGAAATCCTTGCTGACATTCCGCATCTCCAATAGAGGGGCAGCCTGTTTTTCCATTTTCTCTCCCTTTCAACGCAAAGAGCCCGAAGCCGATATCCCATCGGCGCAACCTCTGAATCTCAGAAGCTGCGCCCATTAAGCACATCGGAAGCATCCGGCCGTGAAACAGACAGGGGAGATGGCTTGCGTTCTCCTCCCCTGTCACAATCATGACTATCTCCGAAACTACTTGAGATAGAAATACTTCTCAGGAACCTCGATGTCAGTGGCCTTCATATAGCCCTTGCCGCCCATGATGTAGGTGTCCTGATAGACGAGCATCATGTTGTCCATCTTCACGCCGGTGTTGGCATCAACATAGAACGATCCGTTCCAGTTCGCCCCCGGTGTGAATTCTGCGTGAGCCTTCCTGAGGTCAGCGATGCTCAGAAGCTTGCTTTCTCCCTTTATGACATTGATCGCATGCTGTCCAAGCCCTGCCGACTGGGTGAAGCCGTAGCTGTAAGCCCAGGTTCCGAAGCGGTTCGCCCCGCCCTGATTGACAACAGCCTGCTCTACCTTCTTCAGAATCGCCGGGAAATCACCGGCTTCTGCGGACAGGTCTATGCCAAGCGCTCCAGGATAGCCCATGAGGGGAGAAGGAAGGTCGGCTTCGATGAAATACCCGCCGTATTTGATCAGCTGCTTGAGAAGCGGCTCGGTATGAGCGTCGTTGGTGCAGAAATAAGCCGCCTTTGTGCCATACTTCTGAACCCATTCAGGAACCTTCTCCAGAATGTACTGCTGGGCGCCGGCAACGCCGACGTCGCTTGTCGGATCGGGGGCGGTCTCAAGCACGAACTTCATTCCAAGCTCTTCGCAGGTGGCCCTCATGATGGCGACACGGCGGCTCATTGTCTCGTAAGACATATGCCTCGGGAAAGAAATATGCACGAACGTATCGCATCCAAGCTCATGCGCGGTATGGATGATAAGATATCCGCGGGCGACGAAATCATTGTTGACAACAAGGTCAGCGGTGCTTGCAATGACCGCCGGATCCTCGTGCGCCTCGCCTGCTATGCAAAGGATATCAGGCCTCTTCTCCTTCACCTTCCTGAAAGCCTCGGTTGTTCCGGGAACCGACTGATTGACTATGATCGCCTTCATCTTGGGATCATCGGCCAGACCGGCGATCACGGAGATGGTCGTCTCAGCCTCATCCATGAAGTTGTCAGGATAAGTAAGATGCTGGATCATGCCGCCATCGGCGACCGCTCCGTACTTTGCAATGAGAGCCTCGGCGCCTCTGAGATCATCCTCGCTCTGTGACACTGTTCCGGTCACGATGCCAAGATGGAAATCATCTGAAGCGGCGGCTGCCGGCTCGGTCTGTCCCTTCGCAAACGCCAGAGCGCAGACTGAAAGCAGCACAATAAGAATTGTTGTCAGTTTTTTCATAGCATACCTCACTAACAGTTTGTGAAATACAGAATACATCATGAAAAAACCGATTTCAATTATCTCTGGTAAAAAAATTCAAATACTTGAATAAAAATACAGTCTTGATTCATTATCTCGAACCGGAATTCAATATATAATCCGGCCCTTGAGAGATGGCTTCCAAGTCGGCAGAGTCCTCGCCTCATCCTGGCGATTGACTGTTGGCGCCCCTCAAGCCAAGCTCGATTTCCGTCTGAATTCGTACATGAGTATTCCTGCTGCCACGGATACATTAAGGGAATCGATATGCCCCTGCATCGGAATTGATACAATATGATCGCAAGCCGAGGCGACAAGCCTGCTTATCCCATCGCCTTCGCTGCCCATGACAATGGCGGTTCTCTTGGCGAATTCGGTTCGGGCTGCGGAAGTCCCGTTCATATCGGCGCCGTAAATCCAGAATCCATTTGCCTTGAGCAGATCCATCTCCCTGACAAGATTCACAACCGTGGCGACAGGAACATATCTGGCGGCTCCGGAAGATATCCGAAGCACTGTTTCATTGATGCCTGCGCTGCGTCTCTGCGGCATTATGACCAGAGAGCAGCCGAACTGATCGCAGCTCCTCAGAATGGCGCCTACGTTGTGCGGGTCGGTTATTCCGTCCAGAATCAGCACCAATGCTCCGTCATCCGGCGCAAGACCGGCGCAGAATTCCTTTACAGTCAAAGACTTCAGGGCGCCGCCCTTTCCGGGTCTGGAAGGCCCCGCATCCAGCACTGCGCCTCGGTGGTCGACTCCTTTCGGAACCATGTCATCGATGTCTCTGATTCCAATGCGCTTCACGAACGTCTTCCCATTGCTCTTGGCAAGGAACTCAAGCTGTTTCAGACGCGAATCAGCATCCTTGCCTCTGACGAGATACAGTGTCGAGCCGGAAGAAGCAGTCTTCAAGGCCTCCTCAATGGCATGGAAGCCGGTTATCTTATCTCCCATTCACTCCTCCTCAAACGGAATAGGGGCAGGCGCGGAATTCTCGCCAAGGACACCGGAGAGCTCTCCCAGAAGCGACTTGGCCTTCGCATTAAGCCGCTTGGGCACCATGACCTTGAACTTGACGTACAAATCGCCTCTGCCGCTGCTCTTGTAGCGTGGCATGCCTTTATCCCGCATCCTTATCATCTTTCCGTCCTGAATCCCCGCCGGGACATTCACCTTCTCGGAGGTTCCATCAATCAACGGAATGCTGACCTCAAGGCCAAGGGCTGCCTGGGTTATGGATATCGGAATCTGCACGTACAGATCATCGTTCTGCCTTATGTAATGCTTGTGCGGCTTTACATTGACCCTCACATACAGGTCGCCGTAAGGCCCGCCGTTGGGCCCGGCGTTCCCCATGCCCTGCAGGACGATGTCAGTGCCATCCTGAATTCCCGGCTGGATTTTTATCTTGATCTTCTGCTGCTTCCGCATGAGGCCCGACCCATGGCATTTCGGACAAGGATTGTCAATCACGTACCCCTCGCCGCCGCATTGGGGGCATGTCCTCTGCATTGAAAAGAAGCCGGTGCTTTGCCTTATGACGCCGGTGCCATTGCATTGCGGGCAGACTTTCTTCGACTGCTGGCCTCCGGCGCCGCCGGTGCCGCCGCAGGCATCGCAAGGCACCTGCCTATTATACGTTATATCCTTCTTGCATTCTTCAATGATGTCCTGAAGCTCCACTTCGATGTTGTATCTGAAGCTTTGACCTCTTCCAGGAGCCCCCGAAGGCCTAGAAGCCCCGCCCTGAGCGCTTCGGAAGCCGCCTCCGAATATTGAGCTGAACAAGTCCTCGAATCCGCCCCCGCCGAATATATCGGAGAAATCCCTGAAGGCGGCCGAATACCCTTGCGCCCCGCCGGCATTGTTCACCCCGGCGAAGCCGTAGTTGTCATAAGCCTCTCTTTTCTTCTGGTCGCCCAGCACCTCGTAGGCCTCGGTCGCCTCCTTGAACCGCTCTTCGGCGGCTTTGTCGCCGGGATGCTTGTCGGGGTGATTGTCGATAGCCAGCTTGCGATAGGCTTTCTTTATCTCTTCGATGGTGGCGTTCTTTGAAACTCCTAGAACTTCATAGTAATCTCTCTTGGCCATCTGAAAATCCTTTTCCCAAAATTAAATGAATTTGCCGGCCATTTCTGACCGGCATGGTGTCGCCCTGCTAATCAGGCGATTCAGTTTACCACCTCATAGTCATCATTTCCACCACCTGAGCTTCCATTCTGACCATTATTCTGTTCAGCTCCGGCGCCAGGGCCCTGCTGCCCCTGCGGGCCGTGCTGTCCCTGCTGCTGAGCGGCCTTGTACATCTGCTCTGTCACCTTGTAAGTCGCCTGATTAAGAGCATCTGTCTTCTGCTTCAGCTCATCGGGAGTCGAATTGACATTGGCAACGGCAGCCTTGAGATCGGAAAGCGCAGCCTCTATCTTGGACTTGTCCTCCACCGATATCTTGTCGCCGTATTCCTTCAACGCCCTTTCGGAGGCATAGCAGGTGGAATCGGCCTGATTCCTCGCCTCAATCCTGGCTTTCTCCCTGGCATCCTCCTCGGCATGCGCCTCTGCGTCCTTCACCATGTTGTTTATCTCGCTCTCGCTCAGGCCGGACGATGACTGAATCACGATGCTCTGCTCCTTTCCGGTTGCAAGATCCTTTGCGCTGACATGCACAATCCCGTTTGCGTCTATATCGAATGTCACCTCAATCTGCGGAACCCCTCTCGGAGCCGGCGCGATTCCGACAAGGTCAAATCTTCCAAGCGTCCTGTTCTGGCTCGCCATCTGACGCTCGCCCTGAAGAACATGGATGCTGACGGCCGTCTGACCGTCCTCGGCCGTTGAGAACACCTGGCTCTTCCTGGTGGGGATTGTGGTGTTCCGCTCTATAAGCTTTGTGGAAACGCCGCCCAGAGTCTCGATTCCAAGCGAAAGCGGGGTGACGTCCAGCAAAAGGACATCCTTCACATTTCCACCGAGTATTCCGCCCTGGATTGAAGCGCCCATCGCCACGCACTCGTCCGGATTGACGCCCTTGTTAGGCTCTTTCTGGAAAATCTCCTTGACCATCGCCTGGACTGCGGGGACGCGTGTGCTTCCGCCCACCAGTATGACCTGGTCAATCTGGCTTGCAGAAAGACCCGCATCCTTCAATGCGTTCTGACATGGAATCCTTGTCCTCTCGACAAGATCCCTGATCATATCCTCGAACTTCGCCCTTGAGAGGGTCATCTGAAGGTGCTTCGGCCCGGTCGCATCAGCTGTGATGAACGGAATGTTTATATCGGCCTGAGAAGAGCTGGAAAGCTCGATCTTGGCCTTCTCCGCCGCTTCCTTGAGCCGCTGCAGGGCCATCTTGTCTGCGGTGAGGTCTATCCCTGTGTCGGACTTGAATGTTCCGACCATCCATTCGATGATTTTCTGGTCCATGTTGTCGCCGCCAAGATGCGTGTCGCCATTTGTGGACTTGACCTCGAACACACCATCACCCAGCTCAAGTATTGATATATCAAAAGTGCCGCCGCCGAAGTCATAGACTGCGATCTTCTCGTCCTTTGATTTATCCTTGCCGAAACCATATGCAAGAGCAGCGGCCGTAGGCTCGTTCACAATCCTCTTGACATCAAGCCCTGCGATCTTCCCGGCATCCTTTGTCGCCTGCCTCTGGGCATCGTTGAAGTATGCGGGAACGGTTATGACTGCGTCGGTGACTGTCTCTCCAAGATAATCCTCAGCGGTCTTCTTCATCTTCTGGAGAATCGCAGCCGATATTTCCTCGGGAGAGTACTCCTTTCCTCTTATGTTTATCCTGATTGAGTCATTCGCTCCGGACGTCACTTTGTACGGAATCATCGAAAGCTCGTTCGGAACCTCGTGGTATTTCCTTCCCATGAAACGCTTGATTGAGAACACCGTGTTCTCAGCATTAGTGACAATCTGATTCTTCGCAGGCTGCCCGACAAGGCGCTCGCCCTTCGCTGTGAAGCCAACCACTGACGGCGTTGTTCTCTGCCCCTCCGAATTGGAGATGACCACAGCCTCATTGCCCTCCATGACGGAAACGCAGCTGTTAGTCGTGCCTAAATCTATGCCGATTATCTTTCCCATATTCTTAAATCTCCTGACATTTGAGTGTTTTTATTTCAACGTACCAAATCTAACTATATTTGACCATCAAGTCAAATGCCTTTCGGCTCAGGCTTCAGGCTTCGAAACCTTTACCTTGGCAGGCCTCAGGACACGTCCGTGGAGCTTGTATCCTCTTATGAATTCCTGGGCAACCGTCTCCGCGGTGACATCGGGGTTCATCTCCATCATGCAGGCCTCATGCTCCTCTGGATTGAACTCCGTGCCCGGAGCGCTGACAATAGGCTCAAGCCCATTGTGGCTCAGGACATCTGAAAGCTGCTGCGCAACCATGCCCACGCCCTCGGCGATCGCCCTGACATCATCAGTGCTGGCGCATGAATCAACAGCCCGTTGCAGGTTGTCCATCGGCACGAGAAGCTCTTCTATGAGCTTGGAATTGGCGAATCTTATAGCCTCCTCCTTATCCTTTGCCAACCTCTTCCTCGTGTTGTCCAGATCGGCATGCGCGCGCAGAAACTGATCCTTAAGCTCCGCCACCCGGGCTTCAAGCTCCTGGACTTGAGCCTCAAGCTCCTCGGTCCTGTCCTTCTGCTTCGCTTCCTCAGCATCCGCGCCTGCGCCGGTCTCAACGGCGCCAGCCAGAACATCCTCCTGCTGAATCCGCTCTTCTTCCGTCTTCTTCTTGTCCTTTTCCTTCATCTTATCAACACCTTTCCGCTAAAAGATAGAAATTGCCTGGCCAAAGGTCAAGCAATTTCATCAACTCATGTCTATCATCATCGCGGGCACCGCCGACATTCATCACTGCCAGCAATGCCAATCAGTCGAACTTGATCTCCTCGCTTTCTCCGTAGGGAACAAACTTCCTGGAATCATCGTCAAGGTCGGCCGGAGCAGGCGCCCGCCCGGCATCGGCACGTTCAAGCTCTTCAAGCTCTTCAAGCTCGTCTGTCACAGGACTCTCATAACCCGGACTCTCATAATCAACGGCTGATTCCTCATCAGCGTTCTCATCATCAAGAGCCTTGCCATTGGACTCATCCTCTGCAACGGTCTCGGACGCTTTTTCCTCCGGTTCCGGGAGTTCACCCTCTGTCAGGAGCTTTTCGCCCTCATCGTATTCAGAAGCAGGATCGGAATCAAGGTCATCATCGTACTCATCGTCCTCGCCGCCCTCATCGTGCTCCAAGTCTTCATCCTCGTCCTGCTCAGGCTCTTCATCGATGTCGTCATAGCCTTCCAGCTCTTGCTCCTCCGCAAAATCCTCCTCGGCATCTTCAAGCAGCTCTTCATCAGATTCGTCATCAATCAGCGCATCAGGCTCTTCATCGGTATCGTCAGCAAGCTCCTTCTTAAAAGCATCGATGTCTTCAGAAGCAGAATCGGAATCAAGGTCATCTTCGTCCTCATACAGAAGCTCCTGCTCATTATCCAGCTCCTGCGGATTGATTGAATCCTGCGGAATGATTGGAGAATCCCCTTGCCCGGCTTCCTTCAGCTCCGGTTCCGCAATCTCTGCGCCTTCCCCGGAAGATGCATCCAAACCAGTGTCGGGGCCGTCTGCGTGCACCCAATCATCGAACTCGCCCCTGGCAGGCTCTTTGACCAACGGCTCTTCCTTTGCAACTTGAATAGGAGTGAAGACAACCCCGGTGTCCTGCCGTTCGGCCTCGTTCTTGCGCCCCTCAAACAATGTCTTGATCAAAAACTTCTCTCTCTGAATATCCTCAAGCTCCTTAAGGGCGGTCTCCTTGTCCAGACGAATCCGGGCAAGCTCCTCCTTCTCATTCCCAAGGCTCTTGCTGCGCCTTTCAAGCTCATGTATCTTCTCGTCGGCGAGGCTATCAAACCCGCCCACTATCTCCCCAAGGGCGGAAGTCTTCTCGTCCAGCTCAGCGGAAAGCTCCTTTGTCGATTCGGCTATTGCGGCAAAGGCAGAGTTCAGCTTTTCAAGGTTGCTCTCAAGCCCCTTTCCCGCAGCCTCTTCAAATGCCCTGAGATTATCCTCCTTGATAGCCCGTATCTGTTTCTCATGCCGTTCGACATCGGAGGATATCTGTTTCTGGCATTCGTCTATCTTGGAATCCATCTGAGTGTCAAACAGATTCAAGTCACCGGAGAATCTGGCCTCGAACGCCCCGACCACACCGCCCACCCTCGCCTCAAATGCGGTTATCCTGGAGTCGCTGTCAGCCTCGTAATCGCTTATTTTCTCGTCCGTCCTTCGGCAGAAGTCGGAAAGCGTGGAGGCAAGATGCTTCTCCCCTTCGGAAAGACGCTTCTCCATCTCTTGGAACTTCGACTCGAATCTATCTATCGCCGCAGTCACAGCATCAAAAAGCTCCGAACGCTTTTCAAGCCTCCCAAGCTCATCATCAGACTTCATCGTCAGCTGGGCAAGCTCATCCAAAGCGCGGTGGTAAGTCGTCATGGCGGACTTCAGATTGGCAAGATCCTGCGAATAGCCAGACAAATCCTCCAGCTGAGAGTTCGTTCTGGAAATAAGCTCGTTCCCCTCCCTTATCCGTGTCTCAAGCTGCTCCTCGAACTGTTGTATCCTGCCCTCCATAAGCTTGGAGGCGCTGTCAACCTTCAGCATATACTGGTCAGCCACGCTCTTGAGCTTGGACAGCCTTATCTCCTTTCGCAGCTGCGCAATCAGGACAAGAACCAGAACAAGCGTGACGCCTGTCAGAATCAATGGGAATATCAAATCAAAAAGCTGAATGCCCTGCATGATCAACCCTCCATAGAGGCAAATAGCCATCTGTCAAAATCATGCCAATCGGAAAACACAAGCTCTGCGCCTGCTCCTTTCTTATCATCGCCGCCAATCAGCGCAGCATCCCAGCCGCAACGCCTGGCTCCAAGATAATCCTTTGCATAACTATCGCCTACGTATAGCTTCTCGCAACCATCATAATTCGTAATATTACCACAAACAGATAAATAATCAAAACACCTTTCATCGGGCTTGAGATAGCCGCAATCCATCGAATCGCATTTGAAATCCACTAGATCCTCAAGCCCCATGGCGGCAAGCTTCCCTTCAATCGGAAAATCGGAGAAAACCCCTACGGCGATGCCCATTCCCTTAAGATGCGTCAAAGTGCCGGCCACTCCTTCCCGGGCTTTCAGACCGCCTGAGAACTTTGTCATTGTCCGGTAGCATTTATCATCAAGGGTCTTGCGCATGGATGCCACAAAAGGATCTGAGGAAATCGCCTGCGCCTCGGATTCTGAGCATTCAAGCTCCCCGTATCGGCCAAGCATCACAAGCGCCTCCCTTGACAGCATATCAAGCCCCTCGCAGAAATGGCGCCCATCCTGCAGCCTGCGGAAATCGCGGCGCATACGGCCGTATCTCGAGAAAATCACAGGATGACGCAGCCAGCACAGAAGAAGGTTCCTTCTCATCACCGAAGGCTCATACAAGGTGCCGTCAATATCAAAGCAGACCGCCCTGTACTTCATTTCTTTCTGACCGCCTGCTTTGCAAGGGCCTTCGCCTTCGCCCCGGGCTTCTTGGGCTTTGGCTTCGCTATGGCTCTTCCGGCCAATTCGGAAGGCCGGCGCTTTACAGCCGATTTCCGAGGAGGCGAAGCCTTGGGAGAAATGTTCCCCGCCGGCTTCGGCCCAAGCGCATTCTTGCTTTCATTCCGCCTGCGTTCACGCAGCACAAGCTCTACCGGCACATCCTTGAATCCAAGATCCCTGCGTATGCAGTTCTTGAGATAACTCTCGTATATGCCGGGGAAGCCGCTTATCCTATTGACGAACATCAGGAACCTTACAGGGTTCACCCCTATCTGGGTTCCATAAAGAACCTTGTAGTGGCCCTGGGCTCCGCGCGGAGGCTGGTAAGCCTCGGCCCAGGAGGCAATCGCATTGTTGAGAACCGGTGTGTCGATCCTCTTTCCCAGCTGCCTATGAACCCTGAGAACAGCATCCAGAACCTTCTCCACATTCTCGCCCTTGAGGGCTGACAACCCTACAATCGGAGCGAACGCCAGAACAGGAAACTGGAATCGCACTCTATCAACGATGGCCTCAAATTCATTTTCAATGCCAGATAGAAGGTCAATTTTATTAAGAACGATGATTATTCCGCATCCGCGGCGCACCACAAGCTGCGCAATCTTCTTGTCTTGGTCGGATAGTCCCTCTTTTATGTCCACCATCAGCAGGACAACATCGGATTCATCAATCGTCTTGATTGCCCTGTTCACAGAGTAGTATTCCACATCCTCTTCTACCTTGCTCTTGCGCCTTATGCCGGCTGTATCCAGAACTGTGAAATCAGTGCCTTTGAACCGGAACTCCCCAATGACGACATCGCGCGTTGTGCCGGGAATGCTGCTGACAATGCTCAGCTCCTTGCCCGTGAGGAGGTTCGTCAATGTGCTTTTGCCCGTGTTGGGCTTCCCTAGCACCGCAATCTTCAAGGTTTCCTTTTCCGGCTCTATCTCATCGGCATCCTCCAGCCCCAGCATCCCCGCCACTGTCTCCTCAAGGTCGCCAATCCCCAGCCCATGCGAGGATGATATGCCTATGACCCGCTGATACCCATAGGAGAAGAAGTTCCAAACCAGATTCTCCCTGGACGGGTCATCCACCTTGTTCACGACAAGCACCACCTTATCGCTGTACGGTCTCATTTTGTCAAACAGCACCCTGTCCTCTGCGGTCACTTCGGTGCAGTCAACGAGAAACAGAATCGCATCCGAGTCGCTGAGAACCGAAAGGCTCTTGCGGCTCACCAGATCATCGATCATTCCGCGGTCGGCCTTCACTCCGCCGCTGTCAATCAACGTCACCTGATGATTGAAAAGCAGCCATGTATCTCTGAGCAGGTCGCGCGTGACTCCGGGGGTCGGGTCGGTTATCGCCCTCCTCTTGCCCACCAGCCTGTTGAAAAGGGTCGATTTGCCGACATTGGGCCTTCCTATTATGGAAACGACTGGAATTCTCTCTGCCATAATCAATTTTCCTTTGAATCGTCTTTAAACCAATAATATGTGAATAGTAAGGAGTTTCAGCCCCGATGTAAAGGTATCGCAACCCCGCTTAAAGTTGTATAATCCAACTCGATGATTGATCTGGAGCAACAGCCATTAAAGGAAAAGAAGCCGCATCCATCGATTAAGCCTCTGCTGATAGGCGTAGCCTCGTTTGTCATTTTCTGCGTGGCTCTTGCCATAATATTCGTCCCTCGGATAAGGAAGGCGGTCAAGGATTCCGGCGTGGCCGTCCTGATAAGCGAATCCGAGGAGAAGAAGGAGCGGGCCCCAGCCCAGGCCAGAATCTGCTTCGTGGCCATAGGCGATTCAAGCATCTCCTTCCGTGAGGAGACAGTCACGCTGCAGAAGTCTTTGGACACCGCCCATGCCGTGATTGAGGCGCTTCTGGCGGGGCCATCCAAGTCTTCGGGACTTCAGACCATGATTCCAAAGGGCACAAGGCTCATAGGCATCACAATAACGGACAACTATGCCTTCGTGGATTTCAGCAAGAAGTTCTCATCGTCAAAGGACAGCACGGTGATAGCCACGCAGCAAGTGAACCAGACTCTCAGGCGGGCATTTCCCGGCTTGGAGAAGATTGTGATATTGGTGGAGGGAAAGCCTCAATGACTTCAAGCGGCTCAATGACTTCAAGGGCTCAATGACCTTGATGCACTCAATGACCTTAGATGCATAAGCGAATCATTCAGCCTCGGAAAGGCACCTTTCCAGAACCTGCTTGAACTCGGGTTCATCCATGCCCGCCTCCGGCTCCAGCCAGGCGAGGAATTCAACATTGCCCTTCCTGCCCCGTATAGGGGAGGCGGTCAATTTCACGATTCCGCACCCGTCTTCATTCAATGTTTCCCGCACCCCTGCCATGACCTGACGCAGAAGCATAGGATCTTTGACCACGCCATCAAAGCCCGCCTGCCATCTAGGCACCTCGAACTGCGGCTTTATCAGAGCTATGAGAATCTTTCTGCTTACCAATGACATTATATGGCTGGCCGCCCCGCTTATGGAGCGGAAAGACAAGTCCGCCACCGCCGCATCCGCCGGCGGATTGAGGCTTTGCAGCGCCATGATGTTCTGACGCTCGTGAACCACGACCCTCGAATCCTTGCGCAGCCTGAAGTCAAGCTGATTGTAGCCCACGTCAACGCTGTGGACAAGGGCGGCGCCTCGCTGCAGAAGGCAATCGGTGAAACCTCCTGTGGACGCTCCTGCATCCAGCATGACAAGACCACGCACGTCAAGCCCGAAGCAGTCAAGCGCATGCTCCAGCTTCAAGCCCCCTCTGCTGACGTATTTTTCGTCAAGCTTTATCTCAATGGGGGAATCTGAAGGCACTTTCATCTGTGAATCCGTGACCAGCTCATCGGCTATCCATACATTCCTGCATGCAAAGAAAGCCTGCAGCCTATCAGAATCGTGCTCGGGGAATCTCTTTCTGGCAAGCTGCATCGCAGTCATTGTCCTGCCCATATCAGATCCCGCAGGCAAGGCATACCCTTGATATTGACAGCGCTTTTCCAGAGATGGAATCAGCTTCAATGAAAGCCCCCTGTATGTAAGCCGGGCTATCGCTCACGGCAGGCTTGCATGGCATCTGGGTCTCCTGCTTTGATATAGCTAAAGCGGGATCGGAGCCGATCACGCTTTCGTATGGCCCGCACATTCCAAGGTCGGTGATGTATGCGGTTCCCGCAGGAAGAATCTTCTCATCCGCCGTCTGGACATGGGTATGAGTACCGACAACCGCAGTGACCTGCCCGTCCAGATAGAAGCCCAGGGCTTCCTTTTCCGAGGCGCTCTCCGCATGGAAATCCACGAACACAAGCGGCGTCTGCTTCCTGGCCCTCTCGGCAAGGGCCTTCCCGGTCTTGAACGGACAATCAATCGGAAACATGCTGTAACGTCCCTGCAGGTTCATCACAGCCACACCGTTCTTTATAGCCAGCCCCTTGCCGGGATTCTCGCTTGGATAGTTCGCAGGCCTCAGCAACATAGGCTCGCTGTCAAGATACGGAATTATATCCTCCTGCTGCCATATGTGATTCCCGCTTGTTATGACATCCACTCCGGCATCAAAGAACTTGCCCATCATCGCCGCATCAAGCCCTAATCCGCCTGAGGCGTTCTCGCCGTTGACCACCACAATATCCGGCTCAAGCTGCTTTCTGAGCTTCGGCAGGCAAAAAAACAAGGCCCTGCACCCCGGATCTCCGTAGACATCCCCAAGGAGCAGAACCTTTGCTATTGAATTCGCCTTATCAGCGGGCATACTCGACAACTCTCGTTTCTCTGATGATGGTGACCTTGATGCGCCCCGGATACCTCAGCTCCGCTTCGACACGCTGGGCGATCCCCTTGGCGATTTCCTTTGACTTGACGTCATCGACCACTTCGCTGTTCACCAGAATCCGAAGCTCACGGCCGGCCTGTATGGCATACGCCTTGTCAACGCCATCAAACGAAACGGCTATCTGCTCCAGATTCTCAAGACGTTTTATGTAATTGTCCAGAGTCTCCCGCCTGGCGCCCGGACGCGCTGCGCTTATGGCATCGGCTATCTGGACTATGATGCTCTCGATGCATGACGGCTCCACATCATTGTGGTGCGACTGGATTGCATTGACAATCCGCGGCTCCTCACCAAGGCGCTTGGCAAGGTCGGCTCCCATCTCGGCATGATTGGCATCCCCTTCTGTCTCGATTCCCTTGCCGATGTCGTGCAGCAGTCCTCCGCGGCGGGCGATATCCACATCAGCCCCCACCTCGGCGGCTATCATTCCGGCGATGACGGCGACCTCTCTGGAGTGGGCAAGCACATTCTGACCGTAGCTCGTTCGGAAATACAGCCTTCCAAGCGACTTGACCGTTTCCTGGCTTATATTTCTTATGCCTAGGTCAAAGACCACTTTCTCGCCTTCCTCGACGGTTATCTTGTTGACTTCCTTCGTGACCTTGGCGACAATCTCCTCGATTCTGGCCGGATGGATTCTTCCGTCCTGCACAAGGCGCTCCAGGGCGACCCTTGCGATTTCCTTCTTAACGGGGTCGAAGCATGATATGACGACGGCCTCCGGCGTATCATCTATTATGATATCAACGCCGGTAAGCGTTTCCAGGGCACGGATGTTCCGTCCCTCACGGCCGATTATCCGGCCTTTCATCTCATCGCTCGGCAGACTGACAGAGCTTACCGTCACATCAGAGCAGACCTCTGTCGCAACCCTCTGTATAGTCGTCACGACAATATCGCGGGCAAGCTTGTCCGCCTTTGCCTGCGTTTCCTGTTCGACCTTGTTGAGAATCACCTGTGCGTCATGCTCAGCCTCGTCCTTCATGGCCTCCATGATGAGACGCTTTGCATCTTCCCTTGATAGAGAGGCGATCTGCGCAATCCTCTCCTCGCATTCCAGCTCCTTCTCCTGAAGGCTCTTCTCTCTGCTTGCTAACTTTGCTTCCCTGTCCTGTTGCTGATGCTTGGCCGCATCGATTTCAGACTGCTTTCGTTCAAGATTCTCTTCTTTCAGCTGAAGCCGCCTTTCCGACCTCTGCAGTTCGCTTCTGCGCTCGCGCGCATCACGCTCCTGCTGCTGCTGCTCCTTAAGGAGCTGATCCCTTGTTTCCAGCACAAGTTCGCGGCTCTTTGCTTCCGCTTCCTTTATAGCCTCCTGATTCAATCTCACAGCTTTCTGCTCAATTGAAGTCAGCTTGAATCTCGCATAAATCCAACGGGCCGACCAGCCAATTGCTGCACAACATAGACAAAGAAGGATTTGGATGATTATAGGCATAATTCACACTCCTCCAATCTTGCTATATTATTAGATAATAAAGCCTAGAGAAAGGCGTGTCAATTGGCTCTTGGAAACTATTTCACCCGGTCTGTCTCATGCAAAGCTAGGTGCGGCAAGCAGTTTTTCAGCCCGGACATCAATCCGAAAGCATAGGAAGCACATCAGCGATATCGCTGTCAATCAGAATCGAGCGATCCGCTATCTGCCTTGGCGCCATCGTCTCCCCTTTGTTCAGACAACAGTAAACAGCCCGGGGGTTCCCGTATGTCATGCGCCAGAAGGGGTATTTGATAATCCCAGGCGTGTTTGCTCCTACTCCAAGCTCAAGGTATAGAATCCTGCCCGTCTTATGTGCGGCCAAAAACTCCTCGAAGCGCTGATTCGCAGCATGCCAGCCATCGTCCTGAACAAATCTGTCATCAGAGCGGAGATTGGTAATCATTGGCTTTCCGCATACCGGGCAATGCGGAATCAATGCGGAGGGAAGCCTCATGCCCTTCTGCTCCTCCACCATCCGGTGGATAGTATCCTCGTTATCATATGTTCGCTGATGACAAGGCTCAGAGCACTGAAACAGCCCGTAGTCACCTTGAGTATAGAAAAGTCTCCTCTTGTTGAAGCCTGCCTTCTGGAAGCAATGGTCTACATTGGTGGTCAGGACAAAATAGTCCTTGCCCTCTGCAACCCCGAGAAGCTGCTGATAGACCGGCTTTGGCGGATTCTGATAACGGTTTATGAGAATATAGCGACTCCAATAAGCCCAGAACTCCTCCGGGGTGCGGAATGGATAGAAGCCTCCGGAATACATGTCATGAAAGCCGTATGCAGCCTCAAAATCGGCGAAATGATGTTCAAACCGCTCTCCCGAATACGTGAAGCCCGCCGAAGTGGAAAGCCCTGCTCCAGCGCCTATAAGCACTGTATCTGCATCTTTAATCGCATTTTTTAATCTGATTATCTCTTTAAGGTTATCATTCATTATTCTAACACATCACCGCTCTCATGCAACGGACAATCAGTCTATGAAGTCTATGAATCCAGCAGCCCTTTATAAATCTCAAGATCCTTGTCCTTGAATACGTTGAACACCACCTGTCTGATTCCTCTTCCCCTGCCGCTATCCAGGAATCTCCTCACACTGGCCACTGCAATCTTGGCGGCTCTTTCGTTCGGGAAATGGAACACGCCTGTTGATATGCAGCAGAAGGCGATTAACCGCCAGCCGAAGCTGAACTTGCACAGATTATGGTCTGCTTCTTTCTAATAGCCACCAAATATTGGCGAAAAGTCCAGATACAGCAGACGCAAGCATGCAGATGATAACTATTATTCAAAACAGTTTATTTCAGATTAACTACTAACAAAATTGTGAATATTTATACAATTTAATGCATTGAACCTTCAACTATTTATTATTTAAAAAGAGTTTTATTGACGAAGGTAAAATCAATAATGCAATATAAATATATGCATAGGCTCGGGATTAAAAATTAAACACAAAGAACAAAAAGGAGTTAATTTATGGAAAAGGAAAAATAATGACAGCTTTGATGAGTTTGAGGAAATCAATTTTGACAAAATCGACAACTGCTCTGCCTTCGGTGTGATTGTTTGTTGTTGTCACGAATTAAAATAACTTCAGAATAATATAAACAAAATTTACCCAAGCCTTTGTTTTATTATGATAATATTCAATCTAAACAACATCAAGTATAAATACAACATTGAAGATAATTCAATTTATAGAAATAAAGGCATTATAGTTCATAAACCCAAACATATATCTCGAAGTATTGAGCATAAGGAGCAGATTGAAAATGTTGTATTAACATTCTTCTCAACTTATAGTTGCAATCTAAAATGTAGTTATTGTTATGAAAATCGCAAGCATTTAAAGAATTCTTTCATGTCCCCGGAAGAGTACATCATGATTTATGAAGCGATGGAAAAAAGTTTCCCAAAGCACAACTTCAACTTAGTTTTTTTGGCGGAGAGCCATTTCTTGAAATGAAACAAATCAATTCATTTTTGCAATTACTTGATAAAGGGTGTTTAGAAAACATGTTAACTGATGATATATCTTCTTGCATTTTTAATAAAAAGAATACAGGAAACGCTAGAAGAGAAAACTATTACAACATTCCACAACCAAGATTATTTCTTATTAAAGTGCAATCTACAACAAACTCACCAGAAAACGCTTACTACGGAAAAAGATATTTAGTAGTACACCATATACAAGAGGGAAATGTTGAGATAAAAGAAGGTAATGCAAAACTAATCATTGATGAAGCATATCTTTACGAAAACGGCAAAAACAAAGGCCTTTTATCGAATCTTATGATTAATGATAATGTTTTCAAAATAATGAAAGAAATCGCGTATGTCAGCTGTGACCCTAAAGTTGTTCCTGTTTTGTGCTTAGCACAGTCTGGAGCTTTATATACAGAGGCAGAAAGCCCCACAATGCGAATCAACAATGTGCATATATGTCAATTATAAAATCTGGTAATATCAAAGGGGTGATTCCATGACACACAGGCAGAGAGCCCTGTTTGCGGCGGCTGCGGCAAGCATGATGGCCAACGCTTTCTTCACCGTGATTCTCGCAAAGGCACTGGGGTTGATAATAGATTCCATCGGCAGTCCGAACCCTAGTGTCATAATCCGGCATTGCCTGGCGGGCGTTACCATAGTCCTTATGGAGTTTCTTTCATACATCCTGAGCCGCAGGCTCATGCTCTCATATGCCGGAAGCAGGGTCGCTCTAGACAAGGACAGGCATTACGGCTATCTGATGGATGACAGCGACGATTACGGGGCAAAGAAACCTGCTGATAACATCTCCATGTTCTCGGCGAACCCCGACATATTGTTTGGCAATTACTATGCGAATCAGCCCCTGCTCTTCCTGTATGTCTCCCAGCTTGCCCTGACGCTGGCGCTTATGGCAACCATAAGCATAAGCCTGTCCGCCATGACGATAGCCATATCGCTCCTGCCTATGGCGGTGCCTGTCATATTCAAAGGCCGGATGCAGGGGGCGGCCGACGATTTCAGCAAGCGCAACTCCGAATATCTGGATTTCATCAGGCAGACCGAAGCCGGATATCCGGAAATCATCTCGTACAGCCAGGAGCCTTTCTTCAAGAAGCGGCATCATCTGGCAAATCAGCTGACCGAGTTCGCCAGGAGCAAGTACAAATTCGCGCTTTCAAGCTCCAATGCCCTGGCAACGGTGCTTGGCTCCTTCGTGTTCCTATTCTGCATTGGCGCAGGAGCAATATTTGTCCATAAAGACCTGATAACAATCGGCGAGCTGATAACGCTTATCCAGCTTATAAACACCCTCGTATCCCCAATCGGACAGATAGTCTCCTCGCTAAACGAGATGTCCAGCGCAAAGGCCATCAAAGCCAGATACGCCGAGAGCAAGTCCCAATCCGCTGCCGCCCCCATTGTCACATCTTCCTCTCCCGCTGCACAGGAGCAAGCCAGCCCCCTAGCACAGGTGCAAATCACGACCGCAGCCGATGACAATGACTTTGACCTCAAGGGGAGCGAGAGCAGCCTATTCTTCCAAGAGGCGATAACACTTAAGAACATCTGCTTTTCCTACGGGGAAAAGGCAGTGCTGTCGAATCTAAGCCTCAAGATAATGAAAGGGCGCAAATATGCCGTTATCGGGAAGAGCGGAATCGGGAAAAGCACCTTGGGAAAGCTTCTCTGCGGGGCAATCACTTCATACACAGGGCAAATCATGATGGATGGCAAGGATTATAGGGGAATCGCACCCCGCAGTCTGCGAAGCATCGTGAGATACGTGACCCAGCAGCCTTTCATGATGGAGGCCCCCATAAAGGACAACATTGCCTTTGGCGATGCGCCGGTTCAGACAGATAAGATGGACAGCGCAATCGAGACCGCTCAGGTGAGGGAATTTCTGGAGGAAGCCGGTGGACGGAATGCAACGGAGCTGTCCGTGGGGCAGCAGAAGCGAGTTGCAATCGCCCGCGCCTTGTATCATGGCTGCTCCGTCCTGATTCTTGATGAATCCACCGAATCGCTGAACATCGAGGTTTCGCTTTCGATAATCAGAAAGCTTGCAGCGCTCCCTGAACTGACGCTGCTTCTCATCACCCATGACAAGAACAAGAGGATTCTTGAGCTGTTTGATGAGGTGATAGAGCTGAAATGATGCAAGGGCATAGGAGCCAAGCGAATCCCAGCGGCTTTGCCGAACATTGCGTTTTCTTTATGGCCTCCTGATTCAATCTCACAGCTTTCTGCTCAATTGAAGTCAGCTTGAATCTCGTATAAATCCAACGAGCCAACCTGTCAATTGCTGCACAACAGAGACACATCCGGTCTAAGGCTCCAAGCATCAGGCGCAAGCGTGAAGGGGTTGAAATCAGTACGATGAACGGTGATTCACACCTCAAACTTAAAAACATTCGGGATTTGATTTTTGCCGAATGTTTTGAATCCCATTCGATACATTGCTTTTGCGTGTATTCTATCATGCCAGACAAATCTTCTCAGCACCTTCGATAAAGACCACAGCTCCCCATAGCTGCCGTCAAAAACCTTTCCCAAGAGAAAATCGCTGGTTTCTTCTAAAGCTGCAAAGCCTCTTGTACGATTTTCCAAAATCGTACCATCATTATCCGCCTTGATTCCGATTTCGCACCAGTAGTATGAGTTTACATTTCTTGCATGCTGATACATCTCTTCTGCTGTGCGCGGGACGTTCCCATAGAATGTATCTCTTTCTGGCAAAATGGATTTATTCTTATCAGAAAACGACTCATAAAGCGCAAGGAAGTCCTTGGCTGATTTCAATGCCAACTGTTTCAAGCTTTCATATTCATTTCTTGTCAGATTAGTTCGTTCTGAATCAAAAATCACATCGCTGTCAGCGTCTCGAATATTAAGGCCTGATAGTTTTTCTTGGGTGATTTCAATATCAAATGGAGCAATGAAAGGCTTTCCTAACCATGCACCATAAGACATTATTTCACGAGGCATCTTTCTTAAAGCCTCATTTTTTGATGCTCCTCTTGTAAACGCACCAATGATGTTGCTTGAGTACAGCAAGCTATCATCACCGTTATGTTCCCATATGCATTCTATTTTCATATTCCCGCCCTCGCAAACACCGATTTGCCTTTTGGTGTGAATCGTACAACAGATAAGGGATTATAACAATACGATGAGCTGGCAACGCTTATCCAGCTTATAAACACACTGATACATTCTGCTTTGCGAAGAAAACACCAGTGATGCGGTTTCAATAATCTCTTACGATTGCATTCAGTTCCCGGGAAAACTGTTTTCCCGATTCTGACAGTTTCGCACCGATTGCTCCGGCAGTCTTCTCAGACAGGTCTGCGCTTCTGGCGCACTCGTCCCATCCGGAAATGCCAGCCCCCACCTCGGCTATGATGGAACGGCCTCGGTGTTCCTTGATTCCCATCCTTGCACCCACAGTGATGAGGTCTTTCAGTCCGATGCCACTCTGTTTCCCATTGATTGTCATCTGATGACTGCTTGTCCACATGCCTTCCGGATTGTATGCGTATGTGATGTCATATCCGGGAGAAAGAGACCATTTTCCGCTGCGATTCATGAGGAATGAGATGTTCTTCACATGATCGTCGTGGTTCCACGCAAGCACATTGAACACCATTCTGCGGAAAAACCTCTCTGTGTCCTTATAGGGCAATCCGAGTCTCCTCATAACCCTCGCCGCATCTTCGTAGCCGTATTCTCCGCTTGAATTGAAATCGAAATGAGCCAGCGCACCGAGTGTCTGCATATGGATTTTGTCTCCGGTCTGAACATCCCTGTCAAAGCGGCGTGTCATGAAGTGCGCGCGTCCGTTCTCTTTCAGGAGCCTGCATTCCGACATGTCGATTCCGGATTTCTCGGCCATGAGGTGGTAGGCGTATTCAATTCTGGTGTACTGAGAATCATCCTCTCCTTCCTTGTCCCCGTTTCCGCTGATTCCATCAAACTTCATCAGCCAGTATCCATATCCTTTGCCTGCGGGCATCTGACCCGAGCGGATGTCTCCGGTTGTCTCATTCCATGCAATGACAGCCTTGGCCCTTGCACCTCCTGCCGAAGACCCAACTTTGATGATCTCTTCAAGGGAATCCGTTCCCAATGTCGCCTTAAGCCCTTTCCTCATCTGCAGAACCTTGGATGCAAGCTCGACAAGCCTGGAGACTTCAATGCTTTCACTCTCTTTCGGATCCGGGCCTATGGCAGGAATATACTCGAGCGCGCCCATTCCTCTTGTCCCTGTGTAGCATAGCCGCTCAACCGGATTAAACGACTCGGGGCTTCTCCCCTGACTGTGAAGCCATTCGTTGATGACCGCATTTCCGAATTTATCAGGCAGACTATCTGAAAGAAGGCCCGGCAACCCGTGGAAGGACTCCGCTTTCAATTCCGGGAACTCATATACTCTGTCGGAAAGAGGCATGACAAGCGGAGAGACCTCTATTCCGGAAGTCCTGAAAACCGGATCATACTCAAAAAACCCGACATGTCTTCTGTCGTCAAACACAACAGAGCCGATTCTCGTTCCCCATAGCATGACGTTTGCGGATGTCATCATCTTTCATCCCCCCATTTCCATGTCGCCGTCCTTCCGGCGGCCCTGCGAACACGCTCACGTTGTTTTCCCATTCTGATCACCTCGTTCGGACTGATGCCGGGTTCCGGGATTGCGCTGTCGAGATTCTGGAGCACATTCAGGGTTCTCATGACTTTGATCACAGTGGAGAAGGCAACATCCTTTCCCGCCTCCAGGTTCTTGATTGTTCTCAGCGAGACACCGGTTGACACGGCAATATCCAACTGCGTCTTCATTGATGCGATTCTCAGCTTTTTCAGTCGTTCCCCTGTCTCACGAAGGACCTCAATGTCTGACGATTCAAGGATTATTCTCATGCATGCCTCCGGCTACATTATATAACCACCAAACATAAAATGCAATATATTGCCTTTAATATGTTTGATTTCCTTTTAAAGAGCAATAAAATACTCCTTGATATTTGATGTGGCGTTGTCGGGACACTGCAGCGCATCTGCTTGGTTGACCGACTTCCCTGAAAAACACTCTTTCCACATGACATGGAATCTTCACACTGGAAACGTCATGAATCAAAAAAAGAAACCGCCGTCTTAAGACAGCGGCTTTGCTCTTTCAGCAGTTGCTTTGCATTCAAGCTTGACAGCGATTGACAGTGCATGACAACGCTTGACAGCGCCTTGCGCCGTGCTCTATGAACAACGGCATCGGCCAGCGGTCACTCGCCCGCTTCCTTGGCCTTCTTCTTTGCGAGCTTCTCGGCGTTCTTCTGCTTCTCCTCGTATGAAGGAGTCTTCTTGGTCAGATCAAGGATGGCCATGTCGGCCGCATCCCCAAGACGATTCTGGGTCTTGATGATTCTGGTGTACCCGCCATTGACATCCACGTACATCGGTGCGATCTCCTTGAAAAGCTTCGCCAGCACAGCCTCATCATAGAGCTTCCTCGCAACGATTCGACGAGCGTGAACGCTGTCAACCTTTGCTCTGGTTATCATCTTCTCAACCATTCTCTGGACTTCCTTGGCCTTGGCCAATGTGGTCTCGATTCTCTCATGGCGGAAGAACGATGTCGCCAGATTCCTCAGCAGAGCCTTGCGCTCCGCCGATGTCCTGCTAAGAGCATTGAATCCAATCTTATGCTTCATTATTCTCTTCCTTGTGTCCCGGGATCCTTATGGAGGTCTTAAGGACGCTGTAATCTGTCATACCCAAGCTCAAGCCCCATTCCTTGAGCTTTTCCTTGATTTCCGAGAGGCTCTTCTTGCCGAAGTTCCTTGTCTTGGCAATCTCTTCCTCAGTCTTCTTGGTGAGGTCGCCGATTGTCCTTATGTTGGCGTTCTTCAGGCAGTTGCTGGAGCGAACGGTCAGCTCAAGCTCTTCAACCGATGTGTTCAGGAGCTTTCTGACATTCTCTTCGGTCTCATCAATCTCGTCGCTTGCGCTTACGAGGCTCTCATCGAAATTGATGAATATTGAGAAATGATCCTTGGCTATCTTGGCAGCCTCGGCAAGTGCGTTCTCAGGAGAGATTGTTCCATCCGTCCAGACTTCCAAGATGAGCTTGTCATAGTCGTTTCGCTGTCCCACGCGGTACGGCTCGATTGAGTATTTGACCCTGAGAACCGGCGAGAAAACCGCATCGATAGGAATGACGCCGACTTCTTCCTTGTAGTTCTCGTTTATCTCCGCTGGGACATAGCCTCTGGACAGGTCAATCTGAACCTCAAGGTCGAAATGAGCATCCTCCATCATTGTGATCAATTCCCACTCCGGATTCAGGATCTCCACTCTGCTCTTTGCAAAATCAGCTCCGGTGACGACGCCAGGCCCCTTGCATTCGACAAGTATGGTGTCTGACTCAATCTCCTCCGGCATCTGAATCCGCAGCTTCTTCATTCTCGCAAGAATCTCCGCTATGTCTTCCTTCACGCCGGGAATCGCCTGATACTCGCTGGAGATGAGATGCGCCCCGGACTCATCGTAATAGGTGATTTTGACACAGGTGACCGCACAGCCCTGGATTGAAGAAAGCAAGACACGCCTCAAGGTATTGCCGATTGTCGTGCCGAATCCCCTTTCAAACGGGAATGCGACGAACTTTCCGTAATTCGAGTCTACCGTATCGTGTTCCAAAGAAACGGAACGGGGTTTCTTGAAACCCTTCATTAGGTTTTTTCTAGCCATTGTTGCTCCTTATCTGGAATACAGCTCAACAACCAACTGCTCGTTAATGTTCTCGAGTTCCTTAACCTCACTTCTTTGCGGAATAGCATTGAAAGTTCCCTTCAGCGCATCAATGTCAAGTGTTATCCAAGGCACTGTGCCGTTCTTGGAGAACTCTCCAAGGTTCTCCTTGAACAGGGTGATTTTCTGAGCGCGCGGGCTAAGGGATATCTCGTCGCCCGCCTTCACTCTGTAGGAAGGGATATCGACTCTCTTGCCATTGACGAAGACGTGCCCATGATTCACAAGCTGGGAAGCCTGAGCGCGGCTCGCTGCGAAGTGCATTCGGAAAACCACATTGTCAAGTCTGCGCTCGAGAATCCGTATGAGGTTCTCGCCGGTCTTCCCGGGCATCTTGGCCGCATCGGTGAAAGCAATGTAGAACTGCTTCTCAAGCATGCCGTAAAGCCTCTTGAGCTTCTGCTTCTCGCGAAGCATCACGCCGTAGTCCGTTGCTTTCCTTGAGCGCGCTCTCGGATCCTTCCCCGGAAGGCCGGACTCGCTCGGATTGTTCATGGGGCAATGGGCAGAGAGGCATCTTGTTCCCTTGAGGAACAGCTTTGCCCTTTCGGCTCTGCACAGCCTGCATTTAGGTCCTATATATCTTGCCATACTGCATCTGCTCCTTCATCAAATTCTTCTGGTCTTTCTGGGTCTGCATCCATTGTGAGGGATCGGAGTCACGTCACGGATGGATTTGACCACAAGACCAAGCGTTCCAAGCGATCTGATAGCAGACTCGCGCCCCTGGCCGGGCCCCTTGACAAACACGTTGACCTCACGAAGGCCGAAATCCATCGCCTTCTTGGCTGCGGTCTCGCATGTTGTCTGAGCTGCGTAGGGAGTGGACTTCTTGGCGCCGCGGAATCCCAAGCCGCCTGCGCTTGACCAAGACACAGCGTTGCCCGTGAGATCGGTGACTGTGATGATCGTGTTGTTGAAGGTTGCCTGAATATAGACATTGCCCTCATATACAGTCTTCTTGACTTTGCGTTTTGCGTTAGCCATCTTCTACTCCTTACTTCTTCTTCCCGGCTACGGTCTTCTTCTTGCCCTTTCTGGTGCGCGCATTGGTTCTGGTCCTCTGCCCGCGCACTGGAAGCCCCTTCCTGTGCCTAAGTCCACGGTAGCATCCGATATCCATCAATCTCTTGATGTTCAGGGCGGTTTCAGTGCGAAGGCGTCCTTCGACCTTGAAATCACTTTCAATGTACTTCCTTAGCTCTGCGACCTGATCGGCGGTCAGTGTGTTCATCCTGGCTTCGGGATCAACTCCTGTCTGCTTGCAAATCTCGAGGGCAGAAGTCCTGCCGATGCCGTAGATATAGGTCAAAGCAATCTTCGTAGCTTTATTCGGTAAATCTACACCTGCAATTCTCGCCATTAATGGCCTCCTGATTATTACCTAGAGATGCTATTTCTGTCTCTGTTTATGCTTCGGGTTGTCGCAGATGATCCTCACGACTCCCTTTCTTCTTATAACCTTGCACTTATCGCAAATAGGCTTGACACTTGCTCTCACTTTCATGATTGCGCTCCTAAACTAAAGGTTCTTCGCCTTTTTCTTTCTCTTCGAATCGAAGATGCCATCAAAGTGATGGGTCTTCATCTCGGCTTCGATCTGCTTCATCATCTCCACGTCAACCCCGACAAGAATCATCATGGAAGTTCCGCCGAACAGCATGGACACCGCCTGGGGGAACTTGAAGATAATCTGAATGAGCGTTGGAATCAGGGCTATGAAGGCAAGGAACAACGACCCGGGAAGAACAATCCTGTTAAGCACCTTGGTCAGGTAAACCTCCAGGAAATCCTTTCCATGGGAATCCTTTCCGGGTCTTACGCCGCGCACCGTTCCTCCATTCTCCCTGATGTTCCTGGCCATCTCCTGCGGGTTCAGCGTCACCTGAGTGTAGAAGAAAGCAAACGCTATAATCAGCAGGGTGTAGATAATCAGATAGGGGGCGCCCTGAGGATTAAGCCAGTCCGAGAAGGAGGCGAGCCATTTCACACTGGGGCCAAGCGCATTGGCAATCGTCAGCGGGAATGAGAGTATGGCCGAAGCAAAGATGACCGGGATTACTCCGGAGGGGTTTATCTTGAAGGGAATGTATGTGCTCTGCGCACCGTACATCTTCCTTCCGACAACACGCTTGGCGTAATCAACAGGTATCTTTCTCTGGCCTTCCTCTTCACAGACGACCAGCGCAACCACGATGATGAACATCACGAGGAGGATGACCACCAGAACCGGGTTGTAGGTGCCGGCGCCGATTCCCCTTGCAAGGATGGTCAGGCCGCTCGGTATCCTGGCTACGATTCCGGCGAATATAAGCAGTGAGATGCCGTTTCCGACCCCATACTGCGTTATCTTCTCCCCCAGCCACACGAGGAACATGGTTCCGGTGGTGACTGTAAGCAGCGCAATGAATGTGAAAGGCACGATTCCTATCGTCAATGCCCCTGCAATCGACTTGGCATAGACTGTGACAACATAAGACTCGATCAATCCAACGACAATCGTGCCGTATCTTGTGTATCTCTGCATCTTCCGCCTGCCGGATGCATCCATCCCAAGCTTCTTGAGAGAGGGGACAATCAGCATGAGGAGCTGCAGGATTATCTGCATTGATATGTACGGCATGACGCCGAGCATGAACAACGAGAAATTCGAGAAAGCTCCGCCGGAGAAGAAATTCAGATACTCGGTGATACCAATTGACGTGGAGGAGGATTCAGCGAGAAAGTACTGTTCAAGAACATTCGGATCTATGCCCGGAATTGGAATCACCGTTCCGATTCGGCTGACGGCAAGGAGAAGAAATGTGATTATTATCTTCTTTTTCAGCTCCTTTATCCTGAACATGTCCACTAAAGCATTTGACATCGCGCTTATCCTTCTTTATTTGATTTCTCCGCCGGCGGCCTTGATCTTCTCAGCGGCGGCAGCGGATATCTTCAATCCATCAACGACAACCTTCTTGGTGATCTCGCCATTCGCAAGAATCTTGACAAGCACATCCACTCCCTTGACAGCCATGCATTCCTTCAAGGTGTCGATGCTGACAACATCGCCGTCATTGAACTTCGAGTCGATGACATCAAGTGATATGGCAACGTAATCTTTCTTGAAAGGATAGTTGGAGAAGCCTCTGCGAGCCACTCTTCTGTAAAGAGGCATCTGCCCGCCTTCGAAGCCGGGCCTTGTCCCTCCGCCGGAGCGGGAGTTCTGTCCCTTGTGGCCGCGTCCGCAGGTGCGCCCCTTGGAGGATGCACCACGGCCAACTATCGTCTTCTTCTTAGTAGCTCCTTCGGGTTTAACAATCTGTGCCATTTAAATCTCCTCGACCTTAACAAGATGCTGAATAACCCTGATCATCCCATTCGTGGATGGAGTAGCATCCTTAACAACGAAACTGCTTATCTTACCAAGCCCGAGAGCCTTGGCTGTCCTTCTCTGTGCAGGAAGCGAGCCAGCCAGGCTCCTGACCAATGTGATTTTCACCTGCTTTGCCATAATCAACCCCAGATTTCCTTCACAGACTTTCCTCTGATCTTAGCGACTTGAGCGGCTGTCATCAAATGCTCCAGCCCCACGAAGGCGGCCTTCACAGTGTTGATGGTGTTCTTGGAGCCAAGAGACTTGCTCAGAATATCGGTTATGCCGCAGGCCTCGCAGACTGCCCTGACGGAGCTTCCGGCGATGACGCCTGTTCCGGGAGCGGCCGGCTTGAGCACTACAGTGGCGCTCTTGTACTGCCCGATGATCTCATGAGGAATGGTGCCGTTCTTAAGCTGAACCTCAACCATCTTCTCCCTTGACTTCTCTGTGGCTTTCTTCACCGCTTCGCTGACATCGTTTGCCTTGCCGAATCCGAATCCGACCTTGCCTTTCTGATCCCCGGAGATGACAATCGCCGAGAAAGACTGGCGGCGTCCGCCCTTGACTGTCTTGCTGCAGCGTCTTATCTTGATGGTCTTCTCAAAGAATTCCTTCTCCCTGGGCTCCCGCCTGTCCCTTGAGCCGAAGCGCCTGTCGCCCCTGCCGCGGAACGATCTGGACGGCTTCCCATCGGCCGCAGCCTCGGAATCGGGGGCCTGGGTCTCCACAGCATCAAGCTGCTCGTCCTCAACTATTTCGGTATCGATTTTCCTAATATCTTCAGTATCCACAATGTCCCCCTAGAATTTCACGCCAGCCTTGCGGGCGCCATCGGCGATTGCTTTGACGATTCCATGATAGAGATACCCGTTTCTATCGAACACGACTGTCTCAACCTTGTTCTCAAGGCATCTTTTTCCTATAATCTCGCCGAGCTTTGCTGCATTCTCGACATTGTTGCGAAGCTCCTTAAGCTCCTTCTCCACAGTGCTGGCGCTGACCAGCGTGCGACCGACAGTGTCGTCAATCACCTGGACATACATGTGGAGGTTGCTTCTGAAAACCGTCATTCTGGGCCGCATCGCCGTTCCGGAGATGGACTTCCTGATATGAAGCTTTCTTTTAGCGCGCTTTCTGTTCTTATCTGTGATTCTACTCATACTTGCATCCTGCCACTATTATTTCTTCCCACCGGTCTTGCCAACCTTGCGGCGGATGACCTCGGTGTCATATTTGATGCCCTTGCCCTTGTACGGCTCAGGCCCTCTCAAGCTGCGTATCTCGGCGCTGACCTGGCCGACCTGCTGCTTGCTGATTCCGCTGACCTTGATCTTGGTCGGGCCATCGCAGGTGATCTCGATTCCTTTCGGGATGACGTATTCGATGGCTGTTGAATAGCCAAGCGTCAAAACCAGCACATTGCCCTTGAGGTCAGCGCGATAGCCGACTCCGTTTATGGTGAGGGACTTCGAGAATCCTTTGGAGACCCCTTCCACCATGTTGTGAATCAGCATCCTGTACAGCCCGTGATAGGCGTTGGACGCATTCGTGTCATCGGTGCGCTTGACAAGAATCTCGTTGTCCTTGATTTCAATCGCAACCTCCGGCCTCTCCTTCTGGGTCAGGGTTCCCTTGGGGCCCTTGACGGTGATCACCCCATCGGCCTGCGATATTTCAACCCCCTTGGGCAGCTGGATAGGCAATTTACCAATACGTGACATATCAATCTCCTTACCATACCTTGCAGATCAGCTCTCCGCCAACCTGCTTCTCTGCCGCCTTTCTGCCGGTGAGAACACCGGAAGAAGTTGAAACCACCACGATGCCAAGGCCGTTGAATATCCTGGGCATGTCCTTGTAGCCGGAATAGACCCGGCGTCCGGGCGTGGAGACCCTGTCAATTCCGTGGATGACGGGAGCCTGGTTCTCATCATACTTAAGATAGACTCTCAAGCAGGAGATTCCATCCTTGGAAACCTTCTTGAAATTCTTTATGAAGCCCTCGTTCTTCAATATCTTTATGATTTGAAGCTTGAGCTTTGAACTTGTGATATCTACTTTCTCATGCTTTGCAAGACTGCCATTGCGAATCTTAGTCAGCATGTCAGCAACTGGATCGCTTACTGCCATTTCACTTCTCCTACCAACTAGATTTGGTCACGCCAGGAATCTGGCCTTCACTTGCGAGCTTGCGGAAGCAAATCCTGCACATCTCGAACTTTCTCATGTACCCACGAGGCCTTCCGCAGATCTTGCAGCGATTATAAGCCCTTGTGCTGAACTTAGGTGTTCTGTTCGCCTTTATCACCATTGATTTCTTAGCCATTTATCTCTCCTGACTCACTTGCTGAAAGGCATTCCGAGCTTCTTGAGAAGAGCGAAGCCTTCCTCATCGGTCTTGGCGGTAGTGACAATCGCGATGTTCAATCCGCTTATCTGCTCAATCTTATCGAAATCAATCTCCGGGAATATGATCTGCTCAGTGATTCCCAGGGAATAGTTGCCATGCCCATCGAAAGCATTCGGCTTGACGCCCCTGAAGTCCTTCACGCGAGGGAGGGCGATGCATATCAGCCTCTCCAGGAAGAACCACATGTTGTCTCCCCTGAGCGTGACCATTGCGCCGATTTCCATCCCTTCACGAAGCTTGAAGTTCGCAATCGACTTGCGCGCCTTTGTCTTCACGACATGCTGTCCGGTGATCTGCTCAAGCTCCTTGACCGCTGCATCAAGCAGTTTCTTGTTCGTTATCGCCTCGCCGATGCCGACGCTCACGACTATCTTCTCAAGAGTCGGAACTTCCATCTTGGACTTGAAATTGAAGTCCTTGAAAAGCTCCGGAGCAACTTCCTGAAGATATTTCCTCTTAAAGTTTGGTATGAACTTCTCGTTTTCCATTATACAGTCTCTCCGGTCTTCTTGGCGTAGCGGACTTTCTTGCCGTCCTTGTCAAGCTTGTATCCGATCCTGCTGGTCTCTCCGGTGCTTTGATTCACCACGAAGGCGACGTTGGAAACATGAATCGGAGCCTCGATCTTGGAGATTCCGCCCTTGTCCTGGGCATTGCGCTTCTTCATGGCCTTGCTGACCATGTTGACTCCCAGGATGTAGACTCTCTCGTTCTCAGGGTCAATCTTGATGATCTTGCCGGACTTTCCCTTTTCCTTTCCGGCGATCACCTTGACGATGTCATTCTTCTTAAGTCTCATAGACATTCTCCTACAACACTTCCGGCGCGAGTGACACGATCTTCATGAAGCCGTTTCTCAGCTCGCGGGCGACAGGCCCGAAGATGCGCTTTCCGCGGGGGTTATTGTTGGCATCAACGACAACGCAGGCGTTGTCATCGAACCTGATATAGGTACCGTCAGGTCTTCGGTATTCCTTGCTAACTCTGACAATCACAGCTTTCAGAACATCGCCTTTCTTTATGGCTCCGTTCGGAAGCGCGTCCTTGACCGCCACCACAATGACATCGCCGATGCCAGCGATGTACCTGTGGCTTCCGCCCAGAACCTTTATGCACTGGACAAGCCTTGCACCGCTGTTGTCAGCGACATTCAAATAAGTCTGCATCTGAATCATAATCGCGCTCCTTATTTTGCCCTTGCCAGAATCTCAACAAGACGCCAGCAGGTGTCCTTGCTGAAATGACGGCATTCGACAACACGGACTGTATCGCCGATATGAGCCTCATTACGCTCGTCATGCGCCTTGACCTTCTTGGTCTTGGTCACATACTTCTTGTAAAGAGGGTGCAATCTCCTGGATTCAATGGCCACGACGATGGTCTTGTCCATCTTGTCGCTGGTAACCATGCCTGTAAAACTCTTCTTATTGCCTTCCATTTTACGCCACGCCCTCTCTTACTTGTTTTTTCTGATGCCCAGCTCATACTCGTGGATGATAGTGTTCAGCCTGGCTATGTTCCGTCTTGTGTTTCTGAGCGCAAGCGGATTGTCCAGATGGCTGATCACCTTGCTCATCCTGAGATCCAGATATTCCCTGCGAAGATCTTCGCGTGTCTTCACGAGTTCATCGTATGACATCTTTTCGTATGAATTCTTCATAATCACTCCACAATTCTCTTGGCAACGAACTTGGTCTTGATGGGCAGCTTGGATGCGGCAAGTTCGAATGCCTCGCGCGCCGAAGTCTCATCAACGCCTCCCATCTCAAAAAGAACGGCCCCCGTCTTGACCACAGCGACCCAGCCTTCCGGATTGCCTTTGCCGTTTCCCTGCCTTGTCTCCGCAGGCTTCTTTGTGAAAGGCATGTCAGGATATATCCTGATCCAGACCTGGCCGCCGCGCTTTATGCGGCGGGTCATGGCGACTCTCGCCGCCTCGATCTGCCTGTTGGTGATCCACTTAGGCTCAAGCGCAAGAAGGCCAAACTCCCCGAAGGCGATCGTGTTGCCGCGGTGGGCGACCCCATCGGTCTTGCCTCTCTGCTTCTTCCTGTATTTTATTCTCTTTGGACTAAGCATGGATTTACCTCACTTCAGCCGCCGGAACAGCATCAGCAGCCTTGTCGGCAGCCTCTGCGGCATTCCTGCCGGTCTTGTCATAGATCTCGCCGTTAAACACCCACACCTTGACGCCGATGGCGCCGAAGCTTGTGTTTGCGGTTGAAAATCCATAATCGATGTCGGATCTGAGCGTATGCAGAGGAACGCGTCCCTCCTTGACCCACTCCGACCTGGATATCTCGGCTCCACCAAGACGTCCTGACACCCTGATCTTTATGCCCTGGACTCCGGCAAGCATCGCCTTCTGAACGGCGTTCTTGAGAATCCTCTTGTAAGATCCGCGGGCTACAAGCTGGCGGGCTACGTTTGCCGAAATAAGCTGCGCATCCTTTTCGGCATGCTCAACGCTTCTGATCTTGATCTGAATCTGCTTTGAAGACATCTTCTGAAGATCGCTGCTCAGCTTCTCGACAGTCGCTCCCTTCGTGCCTATTATCACGCCCGGGCGGCTTGTGCTTATGAGAATCGTGATTCTCTGCGGCTTTCTGCTTATCTCAACGTTGGAAATCTCCGCACCCTGCACTTCAGGAGCGGCGAGAAGGGCTTTGCGGAGCTTCAGATCCTCATGGAGAGTCTCTGCATAATCCCTTGGATCAACATACCATTTCGACTGCCAGGTCTTGTTAACTCCAACCCGAAGTCCGACTGGATTAACTTTCTGTCCCATTTATTTCCCCGCCCTTTCGCTTACAGCGACTGTGATGTGCGACATCCTCTTAAGAAGAATATCCCGCTTTCCGTGAGACCTGGCCCAGACTCTCTTGAGCCTGGGTCCGTCGTCCACAAGAAGCTGGGAGACAAAAAGCTGCTCTTCGTCAAGCTTCCTGTTGGCAAAGGTGGCGTTGGCGACCGCGGACTGCAGGACCTTGAGAATCAACCTGGATCCTTTGTGCGGCAGCGCCTCCAGAATTCCAACCGCTTCATAGTAAGGCTTCCGCCTGACAAGATCGGCCACCGGGCGAACCTTGCTCGGTGAAACCATCAGGTACTTTGCGCAAGCCTTGTATTCTTTCTTAGCTTCCATACTCATACTCTACCTCTACTCTGCTGACGCAGCCGGAGCCCCGCCGGCCGCCGGGGCGGCAGGCGCCGCAGCCGGAGCCGCGGAAGAAGCGGCTGAAGACGATGATGAACCGCCCTCAGATGACCTCTTGTCTGAATTGACATGCGAACGGAAAATCCTTGTCGGCGCGAACTCGCCGAGCTTGTGGCCGACCAGGTTATCGGTCACATAGACCGTCACCCAGGACTTGCCGTTGTATACGTTTATGTTCAGACCAATCATATCAGGAGTAATCGTCGAGCTGCGGGAATACGTCTTGATGATCTGAGTCTGATTAGCTTTGTTTGTCTTTGCAACCCTCTTTGCCAGATTGGCATCTACAAATGGGCCTTTCTTAATTGACCTTGACACGTTCTTCTCCTACTTGCGTTTACTATTAAGGATAAACTTTCCTGAAGGCTTCTTCTTGGAGCGGGTCTTGCCGCCCTTGGTGGGCTTGCCCCAAGGAGTGACAGGATGCCGCCCTGCAGCCGTCTTGCCCTCTCCACCGCCATGCGGGTGGTCAATCGGGTTCATGGCAACGCCGCGGACCTTCGGCCGCCTGCCCAGATGCCGGCTTGCACCGGCTTTTCCGAGAGACACGTTCATGTGATCCTCGTTTCCAAGCTCTCCCAGTGTCGCATAGCATTCTCCGAACACCATCCTCATCTCGCCGGAGGGCAGACGAAGGGTGACGTAAGACCCTTCCTTCGCCACCACGGTGGCGCTGTTCCCGGCGGAACGGGCAAGCTGCCCGCCTCGGCCCAGGGTAAGCTCGACATTATGGACGAGAAGGCCAAGAGGTATGCTCTTGAGCGGAAGCGCATTCCCCACGGTGAGGGGGGCGTTGGCTCCGCTCTGCACCTTCATCCCGACTGTCAGCCCCTTCGGCGCAAGCATGTAGCGCTTCTCGCCATCGGCATAGAAAACCAGAGCGATGTTTGCGCTGCGGTTGGGATCGTATTCTATCGTCTTCACAGTTCCGGGAATGTCAATCTTGCTGCGCTTGAAGTCTATGATGCGGTACGCCCTCTTGTGGCCGCCGCCTCTGCGCCTGACTGATATTCGTCCGAAATCGTCACGCCCCGCTCTCCTGTGAAGGTTCCTTGTAAGCGATTTCTCCGGCTTGTCGGCAGTGATCTCGCTTCTTACCAGCAAAGCCTTCTCTCTAAGGCCGTTGGTGTATGGCTTGTATGTTTTAAGTGGCATTACCTAACTCCTTATACGCCTTCGAAAGCGGAGATCGCCTCGCCCTTGGAAAGAGTGACGATCGCTTTTTTCCAATTCCGGGTGGTGCCGACTATCTGTCCGCCCTTGCCTCTGCTGAACTTCGGCTTTCCCTTGATATTCATCACATTGCATTTGATCGGATTGACCTTGTACAATGCGGCAACAGCATCGCAGATCTCCAGCTTGTTGGCCCTGGCATCAACCCTGAAGGTGTACTTCGGGAACTCCATGCTTCTCTGGATATTTGATTTCTCGCTCAGCACCGGTGCGATGATTACTTGATCTGGTCTCACTTTCGTCACCATCCTTTATTCGAAGAATGCGTTGAGATTCTTCGCGGCGCCTTCAAGCATCAGGATCTTCTTTCCGTAGAGAAGCTCCTTCGCGCTGAGCTTGTCATATGCAAGAACGTGGAGGTACGGTATGTTCCTCGCCGCCCTTCTCAGCATCGCATCGTCGTCCTTGAGAATCAGAACAGTTCTTTTCTCATCAGAAACAAAGGCTTTGACAATCTTGTCGACTTCCTTTGTCTTTCCATTTTCACTTGTGAAGTCCTCGACCACAACAAGCCTGTCTTCCTTGGCGGAAAGCGTAAGCAGCGATTTCATGGCCAATCTCTTGACCTTCTTGGGGATCGTATAGCTGTAATCCCTGGGCTTCGGCCCGAAGATCGTTCCGCCGCCGACTCTCAGCGGCGACTTCTTGTCCCCCATTCTGGCGTTGCCTGTTCCTTTCTGCTTGTAAGGCTTGACATTGCTGTAGCTTACTTCACCCCTTGTCTTGGTGCAGGCCGTCCCAACCCTGCGGTTGGCCAGCTCGTTGTTAACGGCATAGTATATAGCTCCATTGCTCACCTCGACGTTGAAAACATCGTCGTTCAAAGCTATGGTTCTGACTTCCTTGCCTTCAGTTGAATAAACCTTGGTATCCATATCCGTGCCCCTACTTCTTCACCGCTTTCTTGACGATGACAGTGCTTGATGTCGGCCCGGGTATGGCGCCCTTGACCATCAGAATCTGCATCGCCTCGTCTATGCGGACAACCCTCAGGTTCTGGACGGTCACCCTGTCCACACCCATGTGGCCTGCCATTTTGTGCCCCTTGAATGTCTTGGAAGGGGTCGATGACATCGCCGTGCCGCCAATGTCCCTGTGGAACTTGGAGCCGTGAGTGGCACGTCCGCCTGCGAAGCCATGGCGCTTCATGCCGCCCTGGAATCCCTTTCCCTTGGAAGTGCCGGTGACATCGACAAACGTGATGTCCTTGAACAAATTCACATCAAGCACGTCGCCTTTCTTGACTTCCTGCTCGAAATCGCGGAATTCAACAATGCATTTCTTGGGATCGCAAATATCCTTGAACTGTCCAGCATATGGCTTGGTCACGCGGCTTTTCTTCATATCCATAGAACCCAGGACGGCGGCGCTGTAGCCATTTGCCTCCACGGTTCTTTCCGCAACAACCACGTTGCCTTCGATTTTTATAACAGTCACAGGCGTAAGTCTGCCTTTGGCATCAAATACCTGTGTCATTCCAACTTTTCTGCCGATAAGCCCTAACATCTCTTACCTCAACTCACTGCTTGATCTCAACGTCTACACCGGCGGGGAGCTCAAGCTTCATAAGAGCATCCATTACCTTAGTATTAGGATCTATGATGTCAATCAGACGCTTGTGCGTCCTCATTTCGAATTGTTCACGAGACTTTTTGTTTACGAAGGGTGATCTCAGAACAGTATATTTGTTAATGCGTGTAGGGAGAGGCACAGGCCCGGACACAGTGGCGCCGGCCTTGACGACGGTCTGGACAATAGACATTGCGCTCTGCTCAACAAGCGCGACGTCGAAGCCTCTAAGTTTCACACGAATTCTCTCGTTTGCCATTTTTCCTCCAAAAAACAGGTCTTGCCCCGCCGTCTGACGGGACAAGACATTCGTTTGCGATTTGTTACTTGTCGATTTCAGTGACCTGGCCGGAAGCGACGGTCTTGCCGCCTTCGCGGATTGCGAAGCGAAGTCCCTTGTCCATGGCAATCGGGTGAATCAGCTCGACTATGATGGAGGAGTGATCGCCAGGCATTATCATGCTGGTTCCCTCAGGAAGCATCACTGTTCCGGTGATGTCGGTTGTCCTGAAGTAGAACTGCGGACGATAGCCGGACACGAACGGAGTGTGACGTCCGCCCTCTTCCTTTGAAAGCACATAGATATGTCCCTCGAACTTGGTGTGAGGGGTGATTGTCTTGGGCTTTGCAAGAACCTGTCCGCGGACAACTTCCTTTTTGTCAACGCCACGCAGCAGAGCTCCGATGTTGTCTCCGGCCTCGCCCTGGTCAAGGGTCTTGTTGAACATCTCGACTCCTGTGCATACCGAATCCTTTGTCGGATAGATTCCAACGATGGAGACAGGATCGTTGACGTGGATTGTTCCGCGCTCGATCCTTCCGGTCACGACTGTTCCGCGTCCGGAGATTGAGAAGATATCCTCAATCGGCATCAGGAACGGCTTGTCCAGATCCCTTGTCGGAAGCGGGATGTAGGAATCCATCGCATTAAGCAGCTCCTGAATGCACTTGGTGGCTTCAGGATTGTCCGGCTCTGTCATGGCCTTGTATGCGCTGCCTCTGATGACAGGGCAGTTCGCGCCGTCGAACCCGTTGCTGGTGAGGATGTCCCTGACTTCCTCCTCGACAAGGTCTGCAAGCTCGGGATCGTCAATCTGATCCATCTTGTTGATGAAGACGATGATTGCGGGAACGCCGACCTGGCGGGCAAGAAGGATATGCTCCTTTGTCTGCGCCTTGGGGCCGTCGTCAGCGGCGACAACCAGCACAGCGCCATCCATCTGGGCGGCTCCGGTGATCATGTTCTTGATGTAGTCGGCGTGGCCCGGGCAGTCAACGTGAGCATAGTGCCTGGCATCGGACTGATACTCAACGTGCCTTGTGTTGATGGTGATTCCTCTTTCCTTCTCTTCTGGAGCGTTGTCGATCTCGTCGTAATTCAGGACCTTGTCGCCGAACTTCCTCGCGCAGTACATAGTGATCGCGGCGGTCAGCGTGGTCTTTCCATGGTCAACGTGACCGATTGTGCCCACGTTCACGTGCGGCTTTTTTCTCTCAAATTTTTCCTTTGCCATCAGATTCCTCCTTGTGACCCCTGCGGTCACAAAAACGATAAATGAAATGTGCTCTAAAGGCACAACGCCTTTACCAATTTCTAATATGAGACACACCGGCACTGATTGAAAAAAGGGGAATCCAGAGGTCAGTCGCCACAAGGGGCGATTGACATAGCACAGAATCTAAAGAACTGCATCTGGAACCACCTTACCACCATTCAGTGATCGGTTTGGCTCATAGCCAGAATGGGAAATGCGCCGCATATCCCAAAGTGACACCTTTGCCAATATAGAGAAAAGGCGGGAAGTTGTCAAGCCAGAGTCATATAAAACATATCAATTCAACAAAATAATGGAGAAAAACATCGTAAAAATCCTTAAATCATGAATAAATACAGCCTCAGCCCTTCAAATACCGCACAAAAGATATTAAAATATTGGCATATCATGGGCAGGGTTCAACCAAGGGAGGGAGGGCGCTTGTATTGCAATGCCTATATTGAGCTGACTTCATTATTGTTCCTCGCTTACATAGCCTTCAGGTTCTTCGCGGCCAGGAGGTTTCCGGATCGCAAGAACAAATACTTCGGGATATGTCTTGCCCTGGGGCTGTTCGAGATCATGATCAGCCTTGTCCCATGCCTGCTGCAGAACCGGATGACATGGCTGCTGGGCATATTGATCGGAGAGGTGCATTTCATAAGCCAGATACTGCTTGCGGCAGGCTTGTTCAATTATACGCTGCTGATGAATGGGCTTTTGCACAGGCACGCAAGGCTATGCATCGCCATCCAGATTGCAGTGGCGGCGCTTCTTGCGCTTGCCATAGCAAGCAACGCATTCAATGGCTGGCTTTTCTTCTATGACAGCGGCATGAATTACAGCCACGGGTTCTACAGATGGCTGTATTTCATTCCTTATGCGGCATATATGATCGTTGCTTCGGTCATATCGATTGCAAGGCGCAGGCACATGTCAATCATGCGCTTCATGACAGTGCCGCTGTACTGCATCTTCGCAGCGTCCTGCATCCTGGTGGAGATTCTGTTCCCCGACCTGATGCTCGCCGGCTTTGTCTTCTCCGTCGCCCTCATGGTCATATATCTGAACATACAGAATCCGGGCAACGAACTTGACCCGCTGACAAAAGCATACTCCCGCGATATCTTCTCCCTTTTCATTGATGAGCTTCATGACCAAGGAAAGAGCTATCCCATAATATACGCCAACATCGTGGGCACCTCGTCGTTCAACAAGACAATCGGGGAAAGCAAGTGCAATGAGCTGATAAAGAAGACCTGCGAAAGGCTGTGCGCGCTGTCTCCCTGGAACCTCGTGTTCAGATACACCGGAGACAGCTTCGTGATGATCGTCCGGGATGTGCAGCATCTCAAGGAGATGGAGGAGCGGCTGATAAGGGACGTGAGCGGCGAAAGCCTTGCCGTGGCCGGCTCCAGCATAATGGTGCAGCTGAGAATGTTCTGCATCCAGGCTTCAGAAGCGAAGGCGCCAAGCGAAACCATAAACAGGACAATAGAGCTTGCAATAAAGCGTCTGCACAGCTTCAAGCCCAACACAATCACAACTCTGGACAAGAGCTATATCATCAACAGCCAGCATGCCGTGGAGGTGGAGGACGCCTTGAAACGGGCCATAGAGACAAACAGCGTGGAGATATTCCTTCAGCCTGTCATCGACAGCGATACAAGGCGCATCGTTTCAGCAGAGGCTCTTGCAAGGATAAATGACCGGAAGCTCGGCATGATACCGCCCGGGACTTTCATACCGATAGCGGAGGAGACAGGAATGATAAGCTCCCTGACTCTTCAGGTGGTGAACCGCGTCTGCATGTTCCTCAAGTCGATTCCATTCGATTGCCACCGAAGGCTGAAATGGGTCTCAATCAATCTTTCCATCTCAGACTGCATGAGCCGCTCGCAGGTGGAGAAGATATGCAATATAATCTCAAGCTACGGAATAAGCCCAAGGAAGATAGCCTTCGAGGTCACTGAGACCATGGCCACCATATCCAAGGGGCTTTCGGAGAATCTGCTGATACTTGCAAGCAAGGGGTTCGCCCTCGCCCTTGATGACTTCGGAACGGAATACGCCAACATAGACAGCGCTCTCAGGTTCCCGTTCTCTCTCGCCAAGCTGGACAAGTCAGTGATACATATCTCGGCAAGCGGGGACAAGATGAAGATACTCACAAACATGGTGGGGATATTCAGCGACATGCATCTGGATACGGTTGCGGAGGGCATTGACAGCCAGAGCGTGATGGACATAGCAAAAGCCGCCGGCGTGAGGTACATGCAGGGGTTCTTCTTCTCAAAGCCGCTGCCGGTCAATGTGTTCATCAATTCTCTGATTCAGAACAGGGAGCAGGAGGCCGCGCAATGACATACAACATCTGGATGGAATGCGCATCTCTGGTGTTTCTGACGGTGCTTGCCATTCATCTCATGATGAATCAGCGGTTCCTGAGCAAAATCAGCAGACGCTTCGAGATTCTCACAATCTTGAGTCTTATTAATATAATCATAAATCTGGCTGGCTCCATCTTCATCTCGTATCCGGGAATCGCAAAGGCCTGGGTCGTCTCATTGACAAACGAGATCTACTACTTTTTCAATTTCCTGGTCTCCATGGCCTTCTTGTCGTGCGTCCTGCTGATATTCGAGCAGCATGAAACGAAGACGGGCCTTTGGCTGATGACAATCAACAAGATCGTCGCAGTGCTGCTTTTCCCTCTGATGGTGATGAACAACAAGACCGGCTGGCTGTTCCGCATTGACGAGAACAACGCATTCCACCGCGATGTCGGCGTCTGGATTCTGCTTGCGCTTTGCCTGGCCGATATCCTTGCCAGCCTGGCTGTGGCCGTCATATTCAGAAAGAAAGCGAAGCAAGTCAGCTCGCGCACCATTTTCCATGCAGCGGGCATGGTCGTTGCGGCGGCTTTGATTCAGCAGGCATTCCCTGCTCTGCTTATGACAGGCCTTGCAATATCGCTGGGCTGTCTGATAGCTTACCTGAACCTCCAGAATCCCAAGGATCTTATAGACCCCATGACAAAGGCCTATTCACGCAACGCATTCATCGACTTCTGCCGGGAGGCGCTTGCGAACCATTGGAACTATCCTCTGGTGTTCATCGATATAAAGAATACTTCAACTTTCAACAAGACATTCGGCGAAGTCAATGGGAACTTGATGATAAAGTCAGTCGCCTTGGCGATCATGAAGCTCAATCGCAGGAATCTTGTATTCCGACACGCCGGGGATTCTTTCATAATGGCGGCGCGCAATCACGGGAGCCTGGCCGAAATCATGGACAGTCTATCCAGGCTTAAGGATATGAGCATCGAACTCGGAGGGGTCATATACGATATCCAGTTTCACAGCTTCTGCTTCACTCAGCTTGGCAAGATGGAATCATTGGACGACCTTTCCGCTGTCATCGAGCATTCCATAGAGAAATGCAAGCAAATGCAGGGCGAAAAGCCGCTGATGATAACAAGAAGCATAATAGAGGAGGCGCGCAAGAACGCAAAAGCTGAGCAGGCGCTGACAAATGCGCTGGAAAACGATGAGCTCCAGCTGTCATTCCTTCCGGTTTATGACGTGACGGCAAGGAGATTCAGATTCGCCAAGGCCATCGGCTCCATTGATGTTCCCGACCTTGGATTGATAAGTCAGGAGGAATTGGCGGCAGCCGCGGAGAAAACCGGCAAGACAGGACTTCTGCTTGAAAAACTCCTGCATAAGCTGCTTTCATATATGGACTGGGCTCAGTCAAGCGGCAAGTCGATGTTCGAGATCATAGGCGTCCCTCTTAATGCCTCGGACTGCCTTAATCCGCATCTTGCAGACGAAGTTCTGAGAATCATGAGCAAGCATAAGGTGAAACCGTCATCCATCGCTCTGGAAATAACGGAGACGTTCGCCTCCATCTCCCCCACTCTTCCTGAAAATCTGAGGCGCCTTGATGAGGCGGGCATATTGCTGACCTGCGGCAACTTCGGCATAGGCTATGCAAACCTTGACAAAATCACGTCTCTGCCCTTCACTTTAGTCAAAGTGAGCCATCAGATAATGGTCAACGGTGAAAAAGGCCTGGCGGTCACCTCAAGAATCCTTGCGCTTCTCAATGAGCTTGGCTACAAGACGATGCTGACCGGAATCTCAAACAAGGCGGAAGCCGCCATGGCGATTGATGCGGGGGCGACATACATCCAGGGGAGCTTTGCGGCGACTATTCCGCTGAGCAGCCTCGCATAAATGACGGCTACCCATGCCGGCCAGACATGACCGGTTAAAAGGCAAAAAAATACGGCCGCCCGGCCACGCGCATCACTGCGCAGACCTTGCAGCCGTCTTTGACCGCCTTCCAGCCTTAAGGGCGGCAATCAAGATGCCGCACCATGAAAAGCCGGAATCAACGAACTACCATCTGAAATGAGAGAAAGCCTTGTTCGCCTCTGCCATCCTGTGAGTGTCTTCCTTCTTCTTGAAGGCTGAGCCGGTGTTGGCATAAGCATCAAGAAGCTCCGCCGAAAGCTTTTCCGCCATCGACTTGCCGCTTCTCGCCCTGGCCGCTGTGATTATCCATCGCATGGCAAGGGCTTCCCGCCTGGACTCCCTGATTTCGGTCGGCACCTGATATGTGGCGCCTCCGACTCTCTTGGACTTGATCTCCACGACCGGCTTGACATTATCAATCGCCTTCATGAATACATCAAGAGGCTGCTCTCCCGTCTTCTCGCCGAGAACCTTCATTGCGTCATAGATGATTCTGGCGGAGATGGACTTCTTTCCATCATACATCATGCGGCGTATGAACTTCTCAACCACAACGCTTGAATAAATGGGATCGGGCAGAACTTCTCTGGCCGTTGAAACTGTTCTTCTTGGCATTTCACCCTACCTCCATCAAGCCTTGGGCTTCTTGGCGCCGTACTTCGAGCGGCTTCTCTTCCTGTCCTCGACTCCCTGGGTATCCTTCGTTCCACGGATTATGTGGTAACGGACGCCAGGAAGATCCTTGACCCTGCCGCCCCTGATAAGGACAACAGAGTGCTCCTGCAGATTATGCCCGATGCCAGGGATGTAAGCTGTAACTTCAATCCCGTTTGACAAGCGAACACGAGCCACTTTTCTCAATGCGGAGTTCGGCTTCTTCGGAGTCACCGTCATGACTCTTGTGCAAACCCCGCGCTTCTGAGGGCAGCCGCCAAGAGCCGGGCTCTTGGTCTTGGACTTGACCTCCGTGCGACCCTTGCGGATCAATTGGTTAATAGTAGGCATCTAAAGATACACTCCCTTTCTTTTCTTATATCATTGTCGAAGTCAGCATAGAGCCGATGAACAAGATTGCGGGCTTCATATTCCCTAATCATTGTCGTCGCTTTCATCGCCGTCATCATCGGGCTCACCTTCGGGCAATATCTCCTCATCATCTTCGTCGAAATCCGATCTATCGTCAATCAGATCCTCTTCGAAATCCTCGCTGCTCTCCTCGAATTCACGCTGGCGGTCCGCCATCGCTGATTCCACCTGGAAATCAAGATCCTCGGTCTCCTCTTCCTGGAGCCTTACGTTGCGATAACGCTTCATGCCTGTTCCGGCAGGAATCAGGTGGCCTATGACAACATTCTCCTTGAGACCCCGCAATTCATCTCTACTACCAGCAATCGCAGCGTTTGTCAATACCTTAGTCGTTTCCTGGAATGAAGCTGCGCTGACAAACGAGTCAATGCTGAGGCTTGCGTTCGTTATGCCAAGCAGATAAGGCCTTGCAATGGCAGGCTGGCCTCCATCCGCCGCAACACGCTTGTTCTCCTCATTGAACCTGTACTTGTCAACCTTCTGCCAGAGTATGAAGCTGGTGTCTCCGACATTCAGCACCTGAACCTTCTTAAGCATCTGCCTTATGACGATTCCTATGTGCTTGTCATTGATATCAACGCCCTGATCTCTGTAAACAGACTGAATCTCATTCACAAGATAGGTCTGCAAGGCATTCTCGCCGCATATATCCAAGATATCATGCGGATCCGGCGTCCCATCGCACAGCTGCTCTCCCGCTTCGACTGAATCGCCCGGCCTGACCAGAACATTCTTGCTTGTAGGAACAAGATGCTTGAATTCCTTTCCGTAATCATCGGTGACGATTATCGTGCGCTTGCCCTTGACAATCGGGCCGAACTTGACAATGCCGTTGACCACTGCAAGAACCGCAACGTTCTTAGGCCGCCTTGCCTCGAACAGATCCCCGACCCTGGGAAGGCCGCCGGTGATGTCGCTGGACTTGGCGCCGCTCTTGGGGAGCCTTGCCAGAACCTCGCCTTTCGTCACCATCTCTCCGTCCTCAACCTGGATGTAGGCATCGGCCGGCAGATGATAGCCCGCGAGATCCTTTCCATCATTGTCCATGACGAACAGAGAAGGCTCGATGTTCTCGGTGTTGTGCCTGATGGTCTTGTGAATCGCCTTTCCGGTTTCCTGATTTATCTCATCGATGTATGTAAGGCCCTTCGTCAGATCCCTGTACTCGATCATTCCATCAAACTCGCTGATGAACGGCTCAAAGAACGGGTCGAAAATCAGTATCGACCTGCCTGCCTCGACGTAATCCCCCACCTCGACCTGCAGTTCAGAGCCGTTTCGTATCTCGGTGCTGAAATCAGGAGAGAGGACAAGCACCCTGTCTCCGACAATGTGTATGCGGCCGCCCATCTTGTTGCATCTCAGCTCATTGCCGCCCTCGTCGATCGCATAGACGGTGTTCCCCGGAATCCTGTCGCCTTCCTTCACCTTGACCGTGATGCCTTTTCCGACAACAATCGAGTCAAGCACGTTGCTGTAGATGAGGCGTCCCTTCCGGGTGAATATGCGCGCTCCGTCAGAGGCTCTTGTCACTATGTTCCCGTAGATGCTCTCAACGTAAATCGGGTGCTTGAAGACAAGCTTGTTCTCCTCCGCCCCGGTTGTGGCCGCGCCTCCGATATGGAAGGTTCTCATCGTGAGCTGCGTTCCGGGCTGTCCTATGGACTCGGCTGCGATTGTGCCAACGGCTTCTCCGATGTCAACCGTCTTGTTTGTGGCCAGATTCCTGCCGTAGCATTTGCGGCAGACACCATGCTCGGCCTCACAGGTGAGAACTGTTCTGACAAACACAGACTGCACGCCTGCATCCTCGATTTCCTTCGCCTTTTCATCGGAAATCTCATTGTCCACGCCCAGGATCATCTCTCCGGTGATTGGATGCACGACATTCTCCAAGGTGTAATACCCGGTTATCCTATCAGCCAGCGAGACGACGACCTCATCGCCCTTCATCACTGCGCTTCTGTATATGCCGTTTATCGTGCCGCAGTCGTCCTCGTTGACCACCACGTCCTGTGATATATCGACAAGCCTTCTGGTCAGGTAGCCTGCCTCCGCAGTCTTGAGGGCGGTGTCGGAGAGTCCCTTTCTCGCGCCGTTCGTCGAGATGAAGAACTCCATGATTGAAAGCCCTTCCTTGAAATTGGACTTGATGGGGAACTCGATGATGGCGCCGTTCGGACGGCTCATCAAGCCGCGCATTCCGCCAAGCTGCCTTATCTGGGTCTGGGAGCCTCTTGCCCCCGAATCGGCCATGAGGAACAGAGGATTGAAGCCGCGCTGGCTCTTTCTAAGCTCGTCCATCAGCCTGTCCGTGAGATTCTTGTTTGCAACCGACCAGACGTCTATAAGACGGTTATACCGCTCCTCTCTGGTGATATGGCCCTGCTTGAACTGATCAAGTATCTCGTTCTGCTCCTTGTTCGCAGCTTCGACTATCTCGGCCTTGCATTCAGGGACTATCATGTCCGAAAGCCCTATCGTGGCTCCGAAAACAGTCGCATACTTGAAACCGACGTCCTTTATGCTGTCAAGCAGCTTGACCACGACCGAATTCGGGCAGCTTTTCAGCGCATGGCCTATGAGTCTCTTCAGCTCCTTGTCGCCGAAGCACTTGTTGACATCATCGAACGTGATTGCATCGGTTCTGGGAAGCACATCATAGAAAAGAAGCCTTCCGGCGGTTGTGTAATCCTCCGGATCCTTCGGGTAAGTGAAGCGTCTGCCATCCGGCAATCTGTATCCTATCTTGGCGTTGTAGGAAAGCGAGCCGGCCTCAAGAGCCATAAGGACTTCGGCGAAGTTATCAAAGTACTTGCCCTGCCCCTTGTCGTCTTCCTTTGCCCTTGTAAGGTAGTTTATCCCCAAGATCATATCCTGTCCGGGGAATACAATCGGCTTTCCGTTTGCAGGATCCAGCAGGTTCGTGGTGCTCAGCATCAAGGTCCAGCACTCCATCTGGGCAGCCTGGGTCAGAGGCACGTGAATCGCCATCTGGTCACCATCGAAGTCTGCATTGTACGCATGGCACACGAGGGGGTGAAGCTTTATCGCCTTTCCGTCCACCAGCACCGGTTCAAAGGCCTGTATGCCCAGACGGTGCAGCGTAGGCGCTCTGTTGAGCATGACGGGATGCTCCTTCACCACTTCGTCAAGGATTGTCCATACCTCGTTCGTCTCGTCTTCAACAAGGGTCTTCGCCTTCTTTATATTTGAAACGGTGCCGTTCTGTATAAGCTTCTTCATTATGAAAGGCTTGTACAGCTCAAGAGCCATCTTGGACGGCAGCCCGCACTGATGCAGCCTGAGCTCAGGGCCGACCACAATGACCGAACGGCCGGAGTAGTCGACACGCTTTCCCAGCAGATTCTGCCTGAATCGTCCCTGCTTTCCCTTGAGCATGTCCGACAGCGACTTGAGAGGCCTGTTGTTGGCGCCCTTGACGGCGTTCTTCTTCCTCTTGGAATTGTCAAACAATGCATCAACAGCATCCTGAAGCATCCTCTTCTCATTGCGGATGATGATGTCAGGGGCATGGAGGTTTATGAGACGGTTGAGCCTGTTGTTCCTGTTTATGACCCTTCTGTAAAGATCGTTGAGGTCACTGGTGGCGAACCTGCCGCCATCAAGCTGAACCATAGGCCTGAGATCCGGCGGTATGACAGGGATGACAGTGAGAATCATCCACTCAGGGCTGTTGCCGCTGTTGCGGAAGTTCTCGCAGACCTCAAGCCTTTTGAGCACGCGCTTGTCAACCTTGTCGCCTTTCACACGCATCGTCTCGCGAAGCTCTGCGGCGACCTGGTCAAGGTCAAGCTTCTGAAGGAGAATCCTTATGGCCTCGGCTCCCATCATCGCGGTGAATTCCTCGCCATACTGCTCGCGCGCCTGGATGTACTCGTCCTCGGTGAGAAGCTCGCGCTCCCTCAGCTTGGTTCCGCCCGGGTTCACAACAATGTACTTCTCATAATAGAGCACGCTCTGAAGCGCAGTCTTGGGGATCTCCAGAAGGAGGCTCATCTTGGAAGGAGTCGAACGATAATACCATATATGGGAGACCGGGGAGGCCAGGGTTATGTGCCCCATTCTCTCCCTCCTCACCTTGGTGTTGGTGACCTCCACTCCGCATCTGTCGCAGACCACCCCGCGATAGCGGATCGATTTGAACTTTCCGCAGAAGCACTCCCACTCCTTCGTTGTTCCAAATATCTTTTCACAGAAAAGACCATCCCTCTCAGGCCGGAGAGTACGGTAATTGATGGTCTCCGGCTTCTTCACTTCTCCATAGGACCATGCCTTGATCTGCTCAGGTGAAGCCAGTTTTATCCTAACGCTATCGAAATCTTGAATTTCCTTCATTATCCGTCAACTCCTGCTTGTTTGGTTGGCTTTCTTGCTGATAAGCTCTTCATCTCGCTCAGTCAAAGGAATCTGCTTTCCCTTTGAATCATAAACCGACATATCCAAGGCCAGGCCTCTGATTTCCTGCACCAGCACATTGAACGCCTCCGGTATTCCAAAGGAAGTGGTCGGGTTGCCCTTGACTATGCTCTGATAGACGTTCACACGTCCGTTCATGTCATCGCTCTTTATGGTGAGAAGCTCCTGAAGCGTGTTGGCGGCGCCGTAGGCCTCCAATGCCCAGACCTCCATCTCACCAAGCCTCTGGCCTCCGAACTGAGCCTTTCCGCCAAGCGGCTGCTGCGTCACAAGCGAGTACGGCCCTGTCGAGCGGGCATGCATCTTGTCGTCAACAAGATGGTGCAGCTTGAGATAGTATATGTATCCGCAGAACACCGGGTTCACGAACGGAACGCCGGTGCGTCCATCATAAAGCATGGTCTTTGAGTTAGCCGGAAGCCCCGCCTCGGCCATCTTCCGCTCAATCTGTTCGGTCGATGCGCTCTGGAACACAGGAGAGGTGTACCACTCATCAAGCCTGGCGGCCGCCCAGCCAAGCTGGGTCTCCATCAGCTGTCCGATGTTCATTCGCGAAGGAACGCCCAGCGGATTGAGGCAGACATCAAGCGGCGTGCCATCTTCCATGAACGGCATATCCTCCTCGGGGAGGATTCTGGATACAACGCCCTTGTTTCCATGGCGTCCGGCCATCTTGTCTCCCTGACGCAGCTTCCTCTTGGTGGCTATGAGAACCTTGACGGTCTCCTCCACTCCCGGCGGAAGATCGTCTCCCGAATCCCTTCTGAGACGCTGGACATCAATCACAACGCCTTCGGTGCCGTGCGGAACCTTAAGCGAGGTGTCCCTCACTTCCTTGGCCTTCTCTCCGAATATCGAATTGAGCAGCCTGAACTCGGGAGTCATGTCGCTCTCGTTCTTAGGGGTTATCTTCCCCACCAGGATATGGCCGGGACGAACCATCGTTCCGATGTTGACGATTCCATCAGCATCCAGATTCTCGACCTTCTTCTCCGATGTGCTCGGAATGTCCCTGGTGAGCTTCTCGCTTCCCAGCTTCGTCTCGCGTATATCGGTTGAAAGCTCTCTTATATGGATTGAGGTGTATATGTCTTCCTTCACCACCCTCTCCGAGATAAGAACAGCATCCTCGTAGTTATACCCGTTCCAAGGAACGAATCCGACAAGTATGTTCCTTCCCAGAGCCAGTTCGCCGCCTTCGGTGGCGGGGCCGTCCGCCAGAATGCTCCCCTTCTCTACGCTTTCGCCCACCGAAACAATCGGCTTCTGCGTGAAGCAGGTGTCCTGGTTCGTCCGCTGGAACTTCTGAACGGCATATATGTCGACCTCGCCCTCTATCTCCGGATCATCGGGAGAGACACGTATCTCAGTAGACGATACATATGAGACCACGCCGGCGCGTCTGGCCTTTATCAGCACTCCGCTGTCATAGGCGGTCTTGCCTTCCATTCCTGTCCCTACCCTCGGAGCCTCCGGGAATACGAGAGGGACTGCCTGGCGCTGCATGTTGGAGCCCATCAGAGCGCGGTTGGCGTCATCATGCTCCAGGAAAGGAATCAGGGAAGCGGCGACCGATATTACCTGCTTCGGGGAAACGTCCATGTAGGATATCTCCTCCGGAGCGACTGTCATGTAATCTCCCTTGAGCCTGCAAGGAACATCCTTGCTGACAAACGACCCATCAGCATTCAGCTCGGCGTTGGCCTGAGCAATGCGGTATCTCTCCTCATCGTTCGCATCGAGATAGACAACCTCGCCCGTCGCCTTCCCCTTGACCACCTTCCTGTAAGGAGTTTCAAGGAATCCGAAGCTGTTCACTCTGGTGTAGTTGGCCAAAGAGACAATCAAGCCGATGTTCGGGCCTTCAGGCGTCTCAATCGGGCACATTCTTCCATAGTGGGTGTAATGGACATCCCTGACCTCGAATCCTGCGCGGTCCCTGTTGAGGCCTCCGTTTCCAAGAGCTGTGAGCCTTCTCTTATGGGTCAGCTCAGACAGCGGGTTTATCTGATCCATGAACTGGGAGAACTGGCTGCTGCCGAAGAACTCCTTTATCACCGCGACTATCGGCTTGTTGGCGATCAGGTCGCGCGGCTTGACGCTCTGGCTTGTCTCCTGATTCATCCTCTCCTTTGCAATCCTTTCCATTCTTGTGAATGCAACCTTGAGCTGCTGCTGGAGAAGCTCGCCCACGCTTCTGACGCGCCTGTTTCCCAGATGGTCTATATCATCCACGCTCTCTTCGCCGTCATAGACCTTTATGAGGTATCTCATCGTGTTGACTATGTCGGCCGGGCACAGGACAGTGCTTTTGTTCGTTTCAATCTCATGCTCGTCGTTTGAGAATTTCTTTATGAGCTTATAGCGGCCCACGGCCCCGAGATCATAGCGCCTGGAGGAGAAGAACATCTCCGGAAGCTCTTTCTCGGCTCTCTCGATGCTGACCATCTCGCCGCTCATCAGAACGCTGAATATCTGCGTGAGAACATTTTCCTTTGCAGGCTCGTCGAATCCCGCATCAGCGTCGGTGTATTTCGCATCCTCGATGTCGAAGCAGTTGAGAATCACTTCATTGTGGAGCGTGTCGGGATTCTTCTTGTTCATATCGATGACCCACAGGCTCTTGACTCCAAGAGCGGCAAGCTCATCAATCATATGCGCCTGAAGCGCATCGCCCGCCCTGAGAACCTTGCGCTGCGCCCCGTCCACCTCAGCGAACACGTCCTTGTACAGCCTGAGACCGGCAAGGGTGTCCTTCGTCTCTTCGCTTATGGCGACTTCCATGCCCTTGTAGAACTGCTCAAGTATCTTCTCCCTCGTGTTGAAGCCAATGGCCCTCAGGAAAAGCGTTCCAAGGATTCTCTTCTTCCTATCGATCTTGGTGACGATTATCTTTCTTTTCTCATCAATCTCAAACTCCAGCCAAGAGCCTCTGTAAGGTATGATTCTGGAAGAGAGTATGTCTTTCTCGTGGGAGAATATCACGCCCGGAGAGCGGTGTATCTGGCTTACGACCACACGCTCGGCGCCGTTGATGATGAAGGTGCCTCTCTCGGTCATAAGCGGAAGATCGCCGAAGAAAATCGATGTCTCCCTTATCTCTCCCGTCTCCGCCAGCTCAAGGGATATCCTTGCCCGCAACGGAACGGAATATGTCCTGCCTTTTCTCTTGCATTCGATCTCAGAGAACTTTATATTTTCGAAATCAAGCTGATATGACTCGAAATTGAGAGTCATGTCGTTGTTCTGACTGGAAATCGGGAAGGTCGACTCAAAAACATCCTCCAGTCCCTGGCCGGGATTGACCGGCAGTCCCTGCTTCACCTTCTCGCTTTGAAGAAAGCTTTCGTAGGAATCCTTCTGAATGCCAATCAGATCGGGGAGCTCGCATGTTTCTTCGAACTTCCTTCCAATGTAAATACGGTTCTTGGCTTTGCCCGTGGCAACCATCTTGTGCCCTCCAACTCAGTTTGAGGATGAAACATCGTCTCTCAAGCGGGCAGCAGGACTATTTCACCTGCACCTATTCCGTTCTTTTCACCTGCCTCGCCCGGCTTTCGCCAAACTCCGGGCGGGAAAAATGAAAACACGATGTTGTGTTAAACGAAAAGACGCGTCAAGCCCCTGTGCGGGGCTTAGACAACAAAGCCCCATCTCTGGACATCAGCCGCAACGTCAAATCAACTGCAATGTCAAATCAGCCGCAGCGTCAATCCGGACATGGGCGCTCATCAAACTATTATTTGACCTCCACGGTGCAGCCAGCGGCCTCAAGCTTCTCCTTGATGGTCTTGGCCTCTTCCTTGGAAATCCCTTCCTTGACCTTTCCGCCCTGCTCGACCAGGTTCTTAGCCTCCTGAAGGCCAAGCTCTGTGCAAGCCCTGACTTCCTTGATCGCAGGAATCTTCCTGGCGGGATCGAAGCCCTTGATGATGACATCGAACTCGGTCTGCTCATCAACCTCTTCGGCCGGAGCGGCGGCTGCGCCATTCGCCGGTGCCACAGCGGCGGCCGCGGTGACGCCGAACTTCTCTTCCATGGCCTTTATCAGGTCAGAGACCTCAAGGACCGTCATGTTTGCGATTGTTTCCAGAATTTCTTCTTTGGTAGCCATATTATCTTCTCCTAAAATTCAATGACAGCAGTAGTTGGTTACAGAACGAAGACTAATGCCGTTTAATTGTTCGTTTTTCCTTCAAGCTTCTCAGTGTAAGCAAGAAGAGTCGCAGCCAGCTTCTGGACAGGAGCCTTCATAGTTCCCATGAGGATGCTTATCAGCTCAAGCCTGGTCGGCAGTTTCGAGAATGCCTCCATCTGGGCGGCATCATAGACCTTTCCATCGAGATATCCGCCCTTCACGACCAGCTTGTTCGTCTCCTTTGCGCAGGCAAACAAAGCCTTGGCCGCCGGGCCTTCATTCTCACCGTTGGCAAGAACCACGGCTGTGGGGCCTTTCAGGCAATCATCCAAGCCCTGGTGATCAAGCTCTTTCAGAGCGATCTTGGCGAATCTGTTCTTCACAACCCTGCATACAGAGTCATTCTTGCGAAGCTGCCTCCGGAGGTTGGTTATCTCCTGAACGGTCAGCCCTCTGTATTCAGCGAAGAAGAAGCCGGAATAATTCCGGAATTCGTTCCTGAGTTGCTCAACAGCCTTTTCCTTGTCCGCATTTATACGTGTCTTGTGTTCAATTTCAGCCATATTCGCATCTCCTCTACTTTCTGTCGCCGGCTTCATTGAAGTTGACGACAACGCCAGGCCCCATGGTGGAAGCCAGCGCAAGGGAACGGACAAACTCGCCCTTCACATCGGACGGCCTTCTCTTGAGAACCTCCGAATAGACGACCCTGGCATTCTCAGCGATCTTCTCCTTGTCCATGGACACCTTTCCCACCGCAAGATGGACAACTCCGGTCTTGTCAGAGCGGAATTCCACTCTTCCCTGGCGAAGCTCCGCCAATGCGCCCTTCAGATCCATCGTGACGGTATGGGTCTTGGGGTTGGGCATCAAGCCTCTCCTTCCGAGAATCGGGCCAAGACGTCCGACTGATTTCATCATGTCAGGGGTGGCGACGGCCACATCGAAATCCATCCAGCCGTCCTTTATCTTCTCCACAAGGTCTTCGTCGCCAACGTAGGCAGCTCCGGCTTCCCTGGCCTCATCAGCCTTCTCGCCTTTTGCGAAGACAAGAATCTTCTTCTCAGCCGAGAACTGATTAGGCAGGACAACCGTGTCCCTGACGCTCTGGCTCTTGCTCAAGGCAAGGCGGATGTGAAGCTCAACGGTCTCATCGAATTTCGCGAAAGCGATATCCTTGACGACCTGCGCGGCTTCCTCGAAGCTGTATGACTTCTGGGGGTCATATTTCTTCAATGCTTCAAGATACTTCTTCCCGTGCTTCATTTCTCCACCTCCACACCCATGCTTCTCGCCGTGCCGGCGACTATTCTCTTGGCCGCCTCCACATCGTTGGCATTGAGATCAGGCAGCTTCACCTTGGCAATCTCCTCAAGCTGAGCCTGGGACAGCCTGCCCGCCTTCTCCTTGTTAGGAACGCCGCTGGCTTTGCTGAGGCCAAGGGCCTTCTTTATCAGCACTGCGGCCGGGGGTGTCTTGAGAATGAAGCTGAATGTGCGGTCTGCATAGACTGTTATGACAGCCGGAACAACCAAGCCCGGTTCAAACTGCTTGGTTCTTTCATTGAACTGCTGGACGAACTGCGGAGCGCTTACTCCATGAGGCCCCAAAGCGGGTCCTACTGGAGGCGCCGGCGTGGCCTTCTGGGCAGGGCACTGCAACTTGATTATTGCGGCAACCTTCTTGTTTGCCATCTTCTTTTCTCCTTATACATGGAACACAGCTCCATGTCTGGTATTAACGCCTGTCATACGATCAGGCTCCCACCTATCCGGCATGCCGGAGAGGAGTTTCACTTTAAACGGCGTCCATATGCAAAGAACAGATTGCAGATTCCCGACGCCTGGGAATCATAGTCTGAAACGCCGCCTCCCGCCTGCGGGGTGAAATGCGCGCTCAGACCTTCTCCACCTGACTGAAGTCAACATCAACAGGAGTGGGCCTTCCGAATATCTCAACGGAAACCCTGAGCCGCGACTTCTCCAGGTTTATCTCCTCGATTGTTCCGGCGAACTGGTCGAACGGGCCATCCACTATCCTCACCCTGTCGCCTGCGCTGAATGACTGGCGCGGCTTGAAGACGTTCTCGCCTTGGATCTCTCCTGTCTGACGAAGAATCTCGGTGAACTCAGCTGTCGAGAGAGGCTTGGGCATCGTTCTGGAAGTCCCGGTAAGGAAGCCGGTGACACCTTCGATTCTCTTTATCTGGGTGCATATATTCTTCCAATTGATGTCAGTGAGGTCCAGGTCAACCAGTATGTAGCCGGGAAGGATCTTATCCTTTATCTCCTTCTTCTTCCCGTCCTGATTCTCGGTGCGCGTGGCGAAAGGAATCTTCACATCAAAGCAAAACATGGCGAAATCAGGATTCGTGTCCATCATCCGCCTTATTATCCTTTCTATCTTCTGCTCGTATCCTGAATAAGTATGCACTACGTGCCAGCCTCTAGACATCTCGACCTCTATTTAGAACAAAAGCTCCAATCCCTTTAGCAGGAGGAAATCCACAAGCCCTAGGAATATGGCAAAGAAAAGAGAGGAGACGATGACGACGACCGTGGCCTTTCCGACATACTGCCTGGAAGGCCAGACGACTTTCTTCATCTCTGCTGCGCTTTCTTTGAAATACCTGATGATCTTCTTCATTAATGACTCCTATCGGCAAGAATTCAGGCCAGGAGGGATTCGAACCCCCAACACCCGGTTTTGGAGACCAGTGCTCTAACCGTTGGAGCTACTGACCTAAATATCCTAAAAAGCAATGATGCTATTTTATCTTGGTTTCCCTGTGCAGCGTATGCTTGCGCTCAAACGGGCAGTATTTCATAAGCTCAAGCTTGCCCGGAGTGTTGCGGCGGTTCTTCTCTGTCGTGTAATTCTTCTGCTTGCATTCGGTGCACTGAAGGGCGATCTTCTCAACCGGCCCCTTTTTCTTATCTGCCATGACCTTACTCCTCTGCCAGGCGGTGAAGCCCGGCAAAACACTTAAAGCCTTCGGGCGGAATTGAACCGCCGACCCCATCCTTACCAAGGATGTGCTCTGCCACCTGAGCTACAAAGGCAAAAAGACGCACTCTCCAAGGCGTGCAAATGACAAAATAGCAATTGCGCCATGTTTTGTCAATAATGAACGCAGGACGGACACGCAATTATTATCCAAACAAGAGGTTGTGTCAATCCTTCCTTCTGGCGTCCTCAAGAGACGAGTCCTTGCCGTTGCGATGGGCCACAGGGCAGCTTGATATATCCCATATCCGGCTTGCGTATTCGGCGATGCTCCTGTCCGAGGAGAACTGCCCGCTCAAGGCTATGTTCATCACGCAGCGGCGGTTCCATTCATCCCGGTTGTCAGCATAGAGCCTCATCGCCCTCTCATGCGCCTCAAAGTACATCCTCAGGTCGGCAAGCAGCATGAAACGATCCTTCCCGCTGCCGAATATCGCCTCTCGCAGAGGATCAAAGACGCGGGGCTCCGAGACATTGAAATATCCGGAAAGCAGAAGATCCACCATTTCCTTTATTGAATCATCGGAGAATATGAAATCGTACGGATTATAGCCATCCCTCATCTGCCTGACCTGCTGCGCCGTATGGCCGAATATGAATATGTTGTCATCGCCCAGGACATCGGCCATCTCAACGTTCGCGCCGTCAAGGGTGCCTACAGTCATGGCGCCGTTCATCATGAACTTCATGTTGCCCGTTCCCGAGGCCTCCATGCCGGCGGTGGACAGCTGCTCGGAGATATCAGTGGCCGGAATCACGCGCTCCGCCATCGTGACGCGGTAATTGGGCATGAAATGAACAGCCAGCTTGCCATTGACAGCCGAGTCATGGTTTATGATCTGGCTCAGATTGCTTATGAATTTTATCGAAAGCTTCGCGTTGACATATCCCGGCGCCGCCTTGCCCCCAAACAGGAAAGTCGTCTTGGGGAAGGCATCGCGGTAGCTCTTGTCGTTCTTGAGCCGCATATATATAAGGAGTATGTCCATTGCATTAAGAAGCTGCCGCTTGTACTCATGTATGCGCTTGACCTGAACATCAAATATCGACTCAGGGTCAACTGCGATTCCGCATTCGCCTTTCAGGAAATCCGAGGCCCTGGCCTTGCAGGCTTTCTTGGCCTTGGCGAAATCATCACGGAAGCCCTTGTCCTCGGCAAATGGCGCGAGAGCTGAAATCTTGGAGAAATCGCTTATCCATCCGCCGCCGATCGCATCTGTTATAAGGGATGAAAGCTCCGGGTTGGCGGACAGCAGCCAGCGCCTCTGGGTCACACCGTTGGTGACATTGGTGAACCTGTCGGGGAATATCACGCTGAATTCGGGGAACATCTGGCTCTTGAGCAGATCGCTGTGAAGCTGCGCCACTCCATTCGTGCAGTGGCTGCCCACTATCGCCAGATTAGCCATCCTGACCATCTTGGGGCTTGATTCCTCTATTATGCTCACCTTCCTGATAGCCCCGTCGTTCATGGGGAAGAATGTCACGGCATGCTCCAGGAATCTTCTGTTTATCTCGTGGATTATCTGCATATGACGCGGCAGCAGGCTGCCCATCATGTCAACCGGCCACTTCTCCAACGCCTCGGGCATCAGAGTGTGATTCGTGTAGCCCATGACCTTCACTGTTATGTCCCAGGCCTCTTCCCAGTCCAGGTTCTCGACATCGACAAGAATCCTCATCAACTCGGCTATGGCTATGGACGGATGAGTGTCATTCAGCTGGATGGTGGCGAAATCGGGGAAGCTGCCCCAGGCCTTGACTTCGCGCTTGAACCTCCTGACAATATCGGCGAGGGCGCAGGCCACGAAGAAGTACTGCTGTTTCAGCCTGAGCACCTTCCCAAGGTATCCTGTGTCATTCGGATAAAGAACCTTGCTTATGTTCTCGGCTTGATTGCGCTCTTTCACAGCCTCGGTGTAATCGCCTTCGTTGAACTCCTTGAAGTTGAACTCATTAGCAGCCCGGGCCGAGAAAAGACGCAGGGTGTTCACTGTCTTGGCCTTGTACCCTATTATCGGCATATCGTAGGCGAGCCCCTGGACCACCTCGGAGCCGACCCACTTGTAGTTGTCCCGGCCATGCTCCCTTATAACGCTCACGCTTCCGCCGAACTGAACCGGATAAACCAAGTCCGGCCTGCATATCTCCCAGGGGTTGCCGTAGCCTGAGAGCCAGGAATCCGGAAGCTCCACTTGGTATCCATGCTGAATCTTCTGGTTGAAGATTCCATAGTCATATCGTATTCCGTATCCATAGGCGGGGATCTCCAGCGTGGCCATTGAATCCATGAAGCATGCGGCAAGACGCCCCAATCCCCCGTTTCCGAGTCCGGCGTCCTTCTCCATCTCCTCAAGCTCCTCGTACTTATACCCGAGATTCTCAAGGGCTTTCCTCACGGGCTCCTTAAGTCCCATGTTGACTATGTTGCTGTTCATGGCCCGTCCCATCAGGAATTCAAGCGAAAGGTAGTATACCCGCTTCGCTGCGCAGCGTCTCTGGGTCTTGCGGCTCTCATCCCATTGATGGATTATCCTGTCCCTGATGGCCAAGGCCAGCGCCGCGAATCTGTTCTCATCAGTGGTATGATATATGTCGGCATCCATAGAGTACTTGAGCTGCTCGGCGAAATCCTTCTCTATCGCCTCCGCAGCAGGTGAAAATCTTGTATTCTGAACGGAACCATTATTCTCCATGAAGAAATCCTCGCTTGTTGCAAATCGTGCCGATTTGCCTTGCTTGTCACGCAACAGCCAATCGCAGTAACAATATATCACAAACTGCGGACTGTTGGAATTATTTTAAGAAACCCAGAGGCCGGATATCATAATTATTTATGATAGGGAATATTGCCATAATGGTTTTTATAAGAATACACTCAATTCAAAAAAGGAATCTGAGAAATCGCCCACAGAAGCACGGGAGCCAGAGCCAGAGATGGAAGGAAATTGGCCGTCTTGAATCTCCGCAGCCCCAGCAGCCCCAAGCCAATCATCATAAGCAGAATCCCTCCTGCGGCGGCAAGCTCGTTTATTCCGGCTTCCCCAATCAAGGGCTCTATCCATCCGCCTGCCAGTGTGAAGAAGCCCTGATAAACAAGGATGAAGAGGGAGGAGAAAGCCACGCCTATTCCGTATGCGGCGCCAAACACTATGGCCATGCAGCCGTCCATGATCGATTTGACCAGCAGCGTCTGATACTCCCCTGCCGTGCCCGCCTGGATGGAGCCGACCACAGTCATGGCCCCTGAGCAGAAGAGAATCGATGCGCTCATGAAGCCCTGGGCAAAAGCCGATCCTCCCTCCATCCTGCCCGTCTCTTCCGCTTCGGAAACCGTTTCAACGCGGCGCGCCTTCTTATCACTCCGGGCAAGCCGCTCCAGCTTCTCCCCCGCGGCAAGCACTCCCTCCTCTATGTGCAGGGCATATCCTATTCCGCCGCCGACCATCATCGACAGAATCAGCGACACGGCATTTGCAGATTCCAATGCCATCTTGATTCCAAGGACTATCGTCACAAGTCCGCTTGAGGCCATGACTATCTCCTTGAATTTCTCGGAGACCCTTGAGCGCAGCATCAATCCTATCAACGCTCCGGCAATCACGGCAATGCAATTCACATATGTAGCTATCATCTTGAAATGCAAGTATAATGATTATCAAATCGTTCAACAAGGAGCAGAGCATGGATTTCATCATTCTTGCAGCAGGCGTATCCTCAAGATTCCAAGAGGCGAACAAGCTCCTTATCCCATACAACGGGGCTCCGCTCTGCCTCCACTGCGTTAATCACGTCATTGATGCAATGGACATGAAGAAGGATGAGCTGATCATCGTCACGGGCTTTGAATCAGATAAGATACGCGCTGCTCTTTCAGCTTCCCCCAGAGTGAGCGAGGGGCTGCGCTCAGGGAGCATACGATTTGCGCTCAATCCCCGTTATGAGATGGGACAGTTCTCCTCCACAAAGACGGGAGCCGCAGCCATATCCGGGAACAGCCCGTTCTTCATCACGCTCTGCGACCTTCCACTTCTGAACTCCAGATGCTTTCTGGCCTTGGTGCCGTTTCTGGCCGGTCATGACGCCGTCAGGCCGTTCTCAGAAGGCAAGCCGGGACACCCCGTGCTCCTCTCCGGCAGGATGCGCTCCACAATACTTTCAAGTGACGATGACCTGTCCGTCAGAAAGCTTCTGGAAGGCAGGGATGTATGCAATCTTGAAGTGGAAGGCTCTGAATGGACAACCGACATCGACACTGCGCTGGATTATAGAAGGATTGCGGATTGCTAAAGAACCAGACCATGCCTTCGCCAGGCGATAAGCATCTTTTGCACGGAACAGATCCGTTTTCCCGTGGGTTGCGGTTTTTGCGGCTGCATCACTTCTTCTGGCTTAGAAGATACATGATCATGTTTCAATCAGCGCATTAAGCAACGAATCCGGATCCACCGCCGCGTTGTTCACCTTCGCCTCAGTCAGCTTGATCGAGAGTCCGACATATTCCTCGAAAACTGCCAACTTTGAGTCTTCATCGTCATCGAAGAGGTCATCGAGACCATTGATCCACGCTTCAAGGTCATTGATTGACTTGTCTTCTTTCAGGGACGCTTTGAAGGAAATCGAATCTTCTCCGACTCTGAGCCTTAAATCCACGTTCATTCCGCCCTTGACGTTCGCTGTCCTTTTGCCATTTGCGAACGAAGTGCCTGCAGACGACAGGTCACCATTTGCGCTCAAACTCAGCTCTGCGTCTTTTCCATTTATTTTTGTCTTAATCTCAAAGTCAAGTTTCTTCAGCGTTCCCGAAGCATTGGCCGCAAGGCTCTCGGAAAGAATCGCCCCAAAGTCGAAATCATCTTCGCTGAAAGGAGAGACGTCAATTCCGATTTTGTTCACAATATTCTCAATGGCGTCTTCAGCGGCAAGTTCAATTGCTTCCCCATTGACTGTGATCGTCCCGCCAGGCTCCCCCGAAATCAAGTCTTCGCTCTTTATGTCAACTAACACGCTGGAGGTCTTCGGCTCTCCACCGGCCTCTGCTGAAGGACCGGTCAGATCTGCTGAAGCCTTAAGGGCGTCAAGACTCAAGACCCCAGGTTTGTCCCCGTCGTCCTTTAACTTATATGCCATAGATAACTCGGCTATTTTGAGATCGATCGAGTATTCTCCTTCTCCAATCGTGAATGAAGCCTTGGCATTCGCCGTCAAACCACATGAAATGCCAATATCAACGACCGCATCCCCATCAGGCCCTTCAAAGAATGCGGTGACTACTCCCTTGGCCGTCTCACTCTGACTGGCTGTGATTTCCGGAGCCTTTGGTTCAGGCTTGCATGAAATCAGAACCGACAACGCAAGCAACAGAATAAGAATCACTGCAAACCCTTTGAAAATCGTTTTTCCCTTCATTATCACTTCCTTCTGATATGGGTTGGATGCGTCAACGTACCCCGAAAAACTCCTTCGATTCGATTCGATTCTGCACGTCCTCTGCATATCACATAGTGTGAGTTTACCCCTCTCCTGGCCCCCTATCAATTTTTTTATATTGCCCTTGCCTATTTAATCTGCTACAACTTAGTTGTCCCAATGCACAGAGCAACCACAATGGATATGACCGATGGGGTCATATGGAAACAGATAATAGCATTCTCTCTGCCGCTGCTGGCCGGAAACATATTCCAGCAATTCTACAACACTGTGGACAGCATCGTTGTGGGCAATTTCGTCGGAGCCCATGCGCTCGGCGCCGTCACCTCGGTGACTGCACCTATAAACACATTGATCGGATTCTTTCTGGGGCTTTCCACCGGGGCAAGCGTCGTCATATCGCAGCGATTCGGCGCAGGTTCCATCCAGTCGATGCGCAAGGCAATACACACAGCGATGATTCTGTCTATGGCGATCGGCCTTGCACTGACATTCTCCGGAGTCCTGGTGACTCCCTTTCTGCTGCGCGCAATGAAGACCCCTGAGGAAATCTACCCGGAGGCTCTTACGTATCTTCGCATATATTTCAGCGGAATCCTCGGGCTGACAGTCTACAACATGGGCGCTGCGATTCTGCGCGCTGTCGGGGATTCAAGGCGGCCGCTTTTCTTTCTGGTGATGTCATCAATCCTGAATGTGATATTTGACCTGTTCTTCGTCATCGCTCTGAAGCTGGGCGTGGCCGGAGTTGGATATGCGACTATTCTAAGCCAATTCATATCATGCCTGCTTATCCTCCGGCTCCTGATGCGGTCATCGGAATGCTACAGCCTGAAGGCCGGCGAGATGAAGCCTGACATTCCATCTCTCAAGCTCATCTTCAAAATCGGAGTCCCCGCAGGATTGCAGATGGCAATCACCGCTTTCTCAAACGTGTTCGTCCAGTCCTACATAAACAGCTTCGGAGCGGCAAGCACATCGGGCTGGGGGGTTTATGCAAGGGTCGACTCATTCCTGAACCTGCCCCGCCGGAGCATCAGCATATCGGTGACCACCTTTGTGGGGCAGAACGCCGGCGCCCGGAAGGTCAACAGGATAAAGCAGGGCATAAGAACGGCGTTATTCATATCGCTCGCCATGACGGCAGTCATGTCAAGCCTGCTTGCAATCTGGGCGCCGCAGATAATATCGTTGTTCAACAGAGATGAGGATGTTCTCCGCTTCGGCACGCTTTTCATGCGCCTGCTGATGCCGCTGTCTTTTCTCTGCTGCTTCAATCTCATCCACGCGGGGGCATTGCGCGGAATCGGCAACGCCCGCGCCCCTATGCTGATAATGCTCGGATCTTTCGTGGTGTTCAGGCAGATTTATCTGGCCCTCGTGACACGGCTCACCACATCTGTGCAGGCGGTGGCCCTGGGCTATCCCGCCGGCTGGGTCGTCTGCTCGGCGATAATGTACCTTTACTTCAGATTCTCAGGCTGGGAGCGGAAAGTCGCCGCCCAGCCTTCCGAAAAGAACTGATTCCACATCCTCCTAATGCTGACCGGAGATGGACAGATTGCCGCCGGATACATCCAGATGTATTGCGCTTCCTTCGCCGAAAGCGCCGGAGAGCAGCTTCAACGCCAGCGGGTTCTCTATTTCGTTGACGAGAGTCCTCTTTATCGGCCGTGCGCCGAAATCGGGGCTGAAGCCCTTGTCCTCTATCATCTGAGCTACAGCGGGGGTCCACGAAAGCGTGAAGCCCTTCGCCGCGACACGCGATGCAAGCTGAGAAAGCTGAAGCTCCACTATCCTGCCTATAGCCTGACGATCAAGACGATTGAACACTATTATCTCATCTATCCGGTTGATGAACTCCGGCTTGAAGCTATGGCGTATTATCTCAAGAACGCGCGATCTGGCCTCATCGAAGCTGGCGCTGCCCAGAATCTCCGAAGAACCAAGGTTGCTTGTCATTATGACTATCGTGTTGCGGAAGTCCACAACCCGTCCCTGCCCATCGGTGAGACGCCCGTCATCAAGCAGCTGGAGCAGGATGTTGAACACATCCGGATGAGCTTTCTCGATTTCATCAAACAGTATCACGGAGTAAGGCCTTCTGCGGACTATCTCGGTAAGCTGTCCGCCCTGGTCGTATCCAACGTACCCGGGAGGCGCTCCTATCAGGCGGGAAACCGAGAATTTCTCCATGTATTCGCTCATGTCAATCCGCGCAAGCGCTTTCTCGCTGTCAAACAGGAAATCAGCCAGCACCTTGGCAAGCTCCGTCTTGCCGACTCCCGTGGGGCCGGCGAAGAGGAATGAGCCGAGAGGCCTGTTCTGATCGCTCAAGCCTGTCTTGTTACGTCTGATCGCATTGGACACCGCGCTGACCGCCTCATTCTGCCCTATGACCTTCTCGTGGAGTATCTCCTCAAGCCTCAGGCACTTCGCCATCTCGCCGGAGAGCATCTTGCCCACCGGGATTCCGGTCCACGTTGAAACGACCTTGGCTATGTCCTCCTCCCCGACCTCTTCACGCAGCAGGGAGCCTTTCTCCTGGATCCTCTTGAGGCTGTCGCTCATAGACGCCACCTTTGCGTTCAGCTCAGGAATCCGGCCATGCTTTATCTCCGCCGCCTTGCCGAGGTTCCCTTCGCGCTCCGCCAGAACCTCATCGGTCTTGAGCTTCTCAATCTCCGCCTTGGTGGCACGTATCCCGTCTATTATGTTCTTCTCGTTCTCCCACTTAAGATGCATGGCCGAACGTTTCTCGCCAAGTTCGGCAAGCTCGCCGCTTATCTTCTCAAGCTGCTTTGCGGAGTTCGGGTCAGTCTCCTTCGAAAGCGCCTGCTTCTCTATGTTAAGCTGAAGCATCCTGCGTTCAATCTTGTCAAGCTCAACAGGCTGGCTCTCTATCTCCATCTTGAGCTGGCTGGCGGCTTCATCCACGAGATCGATAGCCTTGTCAGGGAGGAAGCGGCTTGTGATGTAACGGTTTGAAAGCACCGCCGCCGCCACAAGCGCATCGTCCTTTATCCGAACCCCATGATGAACCTCATAACGTTCCTTTATGCCCCTGAGAATCGCAATCGTATCCTCTACGGAGGGTTCGTTGGCATAAACCGGCTGGAAACGCCTTTCCAGGGCCTTGTCTTTCTCTATATACTTGCGATACTCATCAAGCGTGGTGGCTCCCACAGTATGCAGCTCACCCCTTGCAAGCGCAGGCTTTATGAGATTGGATGCATCGGTGGAACCTTCGGCAGCCCCCGCTCCGACTATGGTGTGAAGCTCATCTATGAACAGGATTATCTGCCCCTCGCTCTTGGCGACGTCGTTTATAACCGCCTTGAGGCGCTCCTCGAACTCGCCCCGGTATTTCGCGCCGGCAACAAGCCGCCCAAGGTCAAGCTCCAGCAACCTCTTGCCCTTCAGCGAGTCCGGGACATCCTTTGAAACAATGCGCTCGGCAAGACCTTCCACTATCGCCGTCTTGCCCACCCCGGGCTCTCCGATCAGAACCGGATTGTTCTTTGTCTTGCGGGAAAGCACCTGCATGACCCTGCGTATCTCTTCATCCCTTCCGATGACCGGATCAAGCTTGCCGCTTCCGGCAAGCGCCGTTATGTCCTTGCAGTATTTGTCAAGCGCGCCGTATTTGCTCTCGGCGTCCTCATCGGTGACCCGCTGATTGCCCCTGAGAGACCTCAGCGCCTCAAGCATCTGCTCTCTTCTAAGGCCGAACTTGCGGAAAAGCGCCCCAACCGAGTCATTCTCATCCGCCATGGCCAAGATTATATGGTCAGTGCTTATGAATTCATCCTTCATGGACGCCGCCTCATCCTGGCTTCTGGACAGAACATTGTTCAGATGGCTGGAAATCACAGCCCCCGAATTGGAACCATAGCTCTTGGGGTTCTTTTCAATAAGCACTCTAAGCTCGGAGACAAACACGTTCGGGTCTGTCCCCAGCTTCTCCAGCAGGCTGCGCGCCATGCCATTCTCCTGCATAAGGAAGCTGTACATCAGATGCTCGCAGCCTATCTCAGCGTTGTTGCTCTTCGCAGCAAGGGCCTGGGCATCTGTGATGGCTTCCTTGACCTTCACTGTGAATCTATCAAATTCCATTAATCACTCCTCGTCATCGGGCTTGCAGCCCAATATCCATCATAACAAAATCTAATAAAACCGAGGGCAATAGGCAACAAAGCACTATGAGCAGACTTGATTGATGAACGTTATATAGAAGCAAAGCGCCCGGCCTATGTTGTCCAGGCTTATCCTCTCGTCCGTCCCATGCATCCTGCCAAGCTCTCCGAAATCCATCAAGGCAGGCGTGAACCTGTATATGTGTTCAGACACGCAGGCGTAGTTCCTCGCATCGGTCGCCCCTGCCATGCAGTAAGGGACAGTGATCGTCCCGCTGAAAACGGCGCTTATGACTGATTCCAAATCCCTGAACTGACTGCAATCAACCGGAGACGCTTCGCTTTGGAGAACAGGCTTGCCGTGAAGGGAAACAGATACCCTCTTGTCCTTTATCATCCGCCTGGCCCAGCGCATCACCGCTTCTCCGTCATCATCCCCCAGCAGCCTGAAATTGACTATGGCGCTTGCTTCCTCTGGAATCACATTGCAGGCATCCGAGCCCTTGCACATCGTGGCGGCATGAGTGGTCCTGACAAAGGCGGCCATATTGGGAGCGGAGCCCAACGCTTTCAGAACAAGCGGCCTGGTCAGCCAAAGGTTAGAGAAGAGCAGAGAAACCATGCCGGTCGAAGCAGCCCCGGCGGTGAGCAGAAACCGCTTCATGGGCATCACAAGGCGAGATGGCATCTGACGGCTTTCCAGCCGGCCCAAGGCCCTGCCCAGTATCCCCACCGAAGTGGGATTGTCAGGCGTGGAGCTATGTCCGCCGTGCTTGCGCACTTCCAGCAGAAGATTTGCATTTCCTTTCTCGGCTATCCCGACAGCCGCGGCGGGAGAATCAATCTGCTTCATCAGCGATTCCATCACCGCGCCGCCCTCGTCGAGAACCATGTGAAAATGCATCCCTTGAGCAGAAAAGCGCTTTGCAATCACCGCTGCGGAATCCCCTCTGACCTCTTCATTGCAGCCGAACGCTGCAAACACCGTCCGCTGAGGCACGAAGCCCTCTCCGAGAAGCTTCTCCATGGCAGAAAGAATCCCCGCTATCTGCAGCTTTACATCAAACGAACCGCGTCCCCAGACAAATCCGTCTGCGATTTCACCATCAAACGGCCCATGGGTCCATTCAGAGCTGCCACCCGGCGGGACGACATCCTGATGAGCCGTGAGCAGGACAGGCTCCAATGACGCATCCGCACCATCCCATCGGTAGACAAGAGCCGCCGTTCCGACAATCTCCATATCAAGCTTTTGATGAACAAGCGGGAAAGCTTCGGCCAGCTCACGCCGCAGACGGTCAAACTCCGTCCAATCCATCAGAGACTCATCGGAGTATGAAACAGTCCGGCATCGGACAATGCGGGCAAGAACATCCGCGGTCTTGCTCTTGTCTTCTTCAGACGCCTGGACAAGCCTGGCCGGCAACGGCCTTGACGCCTTCCATGATTTCCTGCGCATGAGAGCAATCAGTGCCGCCAAAGCGTATAATAGAGCAAAAAAACCTATTATTATTGCAATAAGAGCCATCTGCCGCCTTTCTCTTTATGAAAATCCTTTTATAAAGGTCTAATCAATTCTAAGCGCATTCAGCTGATCGTGCAACACAAAACGCACCGCTTCGGCGGATTCGGTGGAGAAGAATGTCAGCTGGAAGCAGTACGACTCAATCAGCACGACAACCTGCCTTACAGCAAAAGCCGCATCGCACTTGCGTATCTTCCCGTCCTTCATGCCGAACCTGACAAGCCTCCTGAAAAGATGCTGAAGCTTGGCCGTTCTCCTGTAGACAGCCTCCTCCAGATTCTGATCTATCTTGCTTACAGCGGCTATCAGATTCTTTATCTTGTTGCGGTTGCGCAATGCCGTGTTCATTATATCATCGCAGATGTCGAGGATTGCCTGCACCGGATGTGATTTCTCGGCCCATTCAATCTCGCTGTATTTGTGAAACATATCCTCGGTGGACTGCTTCAGGGCGAAATAGTATATGTCCTCTTTATTCTTGAAGTACTGGTAAAGGGTAGCCCTGGAAAGTCCGCAGCCTTTTGCTATCAAGCTCAGGTTCGAATCATCGTAGCCATCCTTGGCGAAGACATCAAGCGCCACTCTGAGTATCTCCTCCTTGCGCTTATCATGATCAACAACCTTCGGCATGTCATTCTCCCTGCATGAAATATATAAATACCTTATCACATTATCTTTATCTGCACAATTGCATATTATGTCAAATAAAACACCACCCTCGGCGGTTCATCCAAGCCCGACCCGGCGGGGGCGGCAAGCCTGACCGGCAATCGGGCATCCATGCAAAAAAAATCCGGCCCGCCACGCAGGACAGGCCGGATCATCTGAATCCAGAAATCATATGCCTGCGTGCAAGGCAGGCCAGGCAAAGCGCAGGCTAGAAAACCAGCACCACTTCGCCATTGGGATATCTGCTGGCCACCCAGTCCCTCACCTCCTGGCTCTGGAGCGCAGACACAAGCGCCTTGATTGCCGGCGCACCCTCATTGCCCTGCTTCACCGCAATGACATTGACATAAGGGCTGTCCGCACCTTCCACGAAGAGGCCGTCCTTTGTTGCAGTCAAGCCCGCAGGTATCGCATAGTTGCCATTTATCACAGCGGCATCGACATCCTGAAGCACGCGCGGAATAGTGGCCGCTTCCAGCTCGGAGAACTTCAGCCCAAGCGCATTGGCGACTATGTCGTTGATGGTGGAATCAAGCTTGCTGGAATCCTTCAAGGTTATGAGCCCGGCGGACTGGAGAAGCAGGAGAGCCCGGCCCTCATTTGTCGGATCGTTGGGAATAGCGATGAGCGACCCGCTCTTAAGGCTCCCAAGTGCGCTGACCTTTTTCGAATAAACTGCAAGCGGCTCGATGTGGATTCCTCCTGCGTTTGCGAGGTGATACCCATGATCCTTGTTGAAGGACTCAAGATAAGGTATGTGCTGGAAGAAATTAGCATCAAGCTCGCCCTCTTCCAGGGCGGTGTTGGGCGTGACATAATCAGTGAATTCAACAATCTGGAGATCTATTCCCTGCGCAGCAAGGTCATCAACCACAAGCTTCAGCATCTCGGCATGCGGCTCCGGCGTGGCCCCCACTTTCAGAACGGTCTTTCCCGTTTCCTTTGCACCCTGGGCGAAAACAAATGCGACTGCAAGCAACGAAACCAGAACAATGGTGAAAAGCTTCTTCATAATATTACTCCTATAAACGCAGCAGCTGAATGCTGCATCCGCCCGGATTCCTCGCTGAACCGCTTCCTGACAGGAGCGCTGACAGACGAATCGATGGGCGGCGTATCCGGCGCAGCCAGACCTTGCCGGAATCGTGTTCTCAATCGTCTCGATCACAACGATTTGGAACGGACAATGACAGCTCCCGCCGTCATTCACAAAAACAAAAAGATTAATCCAATGAAAAACGAATAGTCATGCCCTGACGGGCATCATCATGAGAGACATCATGCAGGAAATGAAATAGGAATTGAAAGCCTTCATGACGGTCTCCTTGAAAGTGTTATCAGCACATTAAATGTTTTGCTGTTTTTTTTCAACCCCTTTCGCACTGATTTCCTGCATAAAAGGAAACATCTTTTTCAAAAATGTCTCATTGAGAAGATGGTTCGTCTCATATTCCCCATGATAAAAGACAGCCCAGTTGTTGAAAATGCAAGGAAGATTCTTGGCTTTCTCCAAAGTATCCACGGCAATCAAATTCAAAGGTATATTGTTCCCTTTGCAGTATTCTTGTACCTGTTCAATGCAGTTCGGAATGTATGGACATTGCAAGCCATAATAGATTGTCAGCTCCTGTTCGCTGATTTTCATTTTTTTTGCGGTTTCAGAAAAACATGGCTTTTCCCCATTGAAGGACAATGCCAGCAATTCATATTCATCTTTTACGGCATCCACGACTTCAAAACCATACTTGAGCAAAAAACCCTTGTCCGCTAAAAACGGTTTTTTCTTTTCAGAGCTAAGAACGCAGACACCCGATTTCCCTTTTTCCTTTGCATCATTGATGCAATGCTCAATCAGAGATTTCGCATATCCCTTGCCCTTGAAAGAACCTGATACCCAAAGGCAATAAATGTACAAATAGTTGTCCCCATGAACGGGCACCCACGCAGTTTCCAACGGAGCATATTCAATGAAAACCTTCCCCTTTTCATCAAGTTTCCGGAAAACATGCCCCTCTGCGATTCGCTCTCTCAGCCAATTCTTTTTTGCAGCCACTCCCGCTTGATGTTTCTTATCGGAAATCGCACAGCACAAATGCTCTTTGTCTATATTCTCAATCGTCAGGTCAATGAACTGCTCACTCATGCTTTTACCTCCATGAACATAGCGCAGCCATATTGTAACAGCCAAACCTTGACATCTTGTGTCATCGTTTGTTCTTTTCGTATATTTTCTTCGCTTCTTCAGATAGGATTTCCTGCAGATAGGCAGGCTCAACCACCGTAACCTGTGTTCCAAAAGAAAGCAGATAGCCTATCAGCCAGTCATCCTCCGGCATTTCGGAAGAAACGATGAGGTCCCCATTTTCTGTTTCTTCTATTTCGCTTGCTTCAAATTCATCATATACACGATATGCCATTTCCTTTGGAAAGCAAAGGGATATTTTGTTGTAGCTTTTCTTTGATTCATCTGCTGATTCAGGATATTCCATCGGTGCAAATTCCTCTGGCAGCATTTGCATTTCAAGAATACGATTGAATTTGAAAATACGGAAATCAGCTTTATCAACGCAGTAAGCCTTGATATACCATGCCTTTGCCCGATACATCATTTTAAGCGGATAGATTTTTCTCTGACTTTTATTTCCATAAGAGCTTGCATACATGATACATACCGCTCTGTGGGAGATAACCGCATTTTTCAGCAGTTCAAAGGTGATGTTGTCCTGTGTTTTGCTTCCCCAACGTGAAAAATCCACTTCGAACCAATTATCAGAATTGATATTAAAGAGAGCGGATAACTTTGTCAGCATATCCTTTTCATAAGCATTGCCCGCAACCGATACACTTTGCAAAGCAGCTAATATGTCCTGCTTCTCTTTTTCGGAAAGAAAGACCTTATCCAAAACATAGTCTTCAAGTATCTGTATGCCGCCATTTCTTCCCGTTGTCACATAAATAGGAATACCCGCACTGCTTATCACATCTATATCACGATAAATTGTTCGTACCGACACTTCAAATCTTTCTGCCAGCTCCGAGGCTGTCATACGCCCATTTTCCAAGATGCAATAAACTATGTTGAATAATCTGCTTCCTGTCAAAAGCCCTCCAGCATATCGCAGCATCAGCGTCTGCGAAGGAGCGCTGCGCTTATCGCATTTCCGATGACCTGTATAAGCTCCACCATCAGTAGAATGACAATCACTGCCCCCAGAAGGACATCGGAGCGCCATCGCTGGAACCCATATCTTATCGCCAGATCGCCAAGCCCGCCGCCCCCTATCGTGCCGGCCATAGCCGAATATCCAATCAGGTTTATGATTGTCAATGTCATTCCTGAAACAAGCGCGGGAAGCGCCTCGGGGATAAACACCTTGATGACAATCTGCCAGTTTGTCGAACCCATCGACCTGGCTGCCTGAATCACTCCGCGGTCAACCTCTTTCAACGCAGTCTCTATGACCCTTGCGACAAAAGGAGCTGCGGCTATCGAAAGCGGCACAATGGCGGCCTCTGTCCCTATGCTGCGTCCCAGAATCATCCTTGAAAGCGGAAACAAGACTATCATAAGTATCAGGAACGGGAAAGAGCGCAAGACGTTCACAAGGCGTGAAAGGACTTCATTAAGAACCCTCATCGGCTTTATGCCGCCTTGTTCCTCCGGGGCGCTTATGCAGAGCAGCACCCCAATCGGAAAACCGAGGATAAGAGAGAAGACCGTTGAGAAGAAAACCATTATCACAGTCTGCCAGGCGGCTGTCCCCACCAATTCAACGATTTCCTGCATCGGCTTCCTCCTCGTCCACGACTATCCCCTGCCCCCTGAGATAAGAGATCGCCTTTTGCTTATTCTCCTCATCCCCTGTGATATCACAGATGATTGTGCCAATCTCCTCGCCTTCGACATGCTGAACCCCTCCGGCCCTTATGTTCACCTCGACCGGCAGCAGGCGCGACAGCTTGCTCAGCACGGGAGTATCAGTCATTCCACCGCGGAATCGCAATGTGTAGCGGCCGCCTTTCCTCGACCATCTGACCAAATCCTTGTCCTGAGATTCCACCGTCATAAGGTGAGCAAGGAAATCCTTCGTGACAGCGCTTCTCGGATGGGCGAACAGCTCGGAAACAGCCTCTTGCTCGACCACCCTACCTTCATCAAGCACGGCAACGAAATTGCAGCTGTCCCTGACGACCTCCATCTGGTGGGTTATCATCACCACAGTGAGCCCCATTCTTCTCTGAATGTCCTTGATAAGGTCAAGTATAGATCGAGTCGTCTGCGGGTCAAGGGCGCTTGTGGCCTCATCGCAAAACAATATCTCAGGCCGGTTCGCCAAGGCTCTGGCAATCGCCACCCTCTGCTTCTGACCGCCGCTGAGCGTGCTTATGGGCGCATCTATCCTGTCCTCAAGCCCCACGAGGGCCATCAGCTCTGCGACCCTGGCCTTTATTTCCGCAGAAGGCATCCTGCATATCTCCAGCGGATATGCGACATTCCCGCCAGCCGTCCTCGAAGAAAAAAGATTGAAGTTCTGAAAAATCATGCCTATATGCCGGCGTTGCTCAATGACCTCATTCCCCAGCAATGCATCGACCCTTCTGTCGTCAAACCATACGCTTCCTCTGTCCGGCTTCTCCAGAAGGCTCATGATTCTCACCAGAGTCGATTTACCGGCTCCGGATCTGCCTATTATTCCGAATATCCTGTTTTCAGGAATCTCCAGGGATATGCCGGCAACAGCATGCAGCCCGCCGTAATTCCTCTCAATATCTCTAAGGCTTATACGCATTGAAATCGCTTCCTGTCAGTTTTATGTCAAACATCACCCTTCCCAGCCTTCCTGCCGGGAATCGGCTCTAAGCAGAACACAACGCAATAATACAAAAACCAGAGGAAATGCACAAGCGCAAGCTATTTCACACAGCAAAAGCAGGCGATTGATTTCACACTGGACACATCGGCATGAGAATACATCACGCCAAGCCTCTCAGTCAGGCTGGACAAGCTCTCGAAAGGCGGGGTTAAGAAACCTCTTCTTTCATATGCATTTCTTATCCATCGGTCAGTTCCTGTCCGCGCTCCCGTAACATAGAAGCCGCCGCAGAAGATGCCGTCCTTCCTGAGAACACGATATGTCTCCCTGTATGCCGCTTCCTTGTCAGGAAATGCATGAAAACCATTCAACGACAAAACCAAGTCGAAGCTTTCGTCGCCAAATGGCAGGCAGCCGATATCTCCCTGCTGAAAACGCACGTATCCAGCCCCACTCTCTGCGCCATCCGGCGTGCGTTGTCCAGCATATCCATCGAATAATCAACGCAAGTTACCTCCGCCTGCGGCAATGTCTTGTACAACGGCATGGTCAGGATTCCAGTCCCAACAGGCACTTCAAGCATCTTGCCTGAAAAGCCATACGGCACTCCGCGAAGCGCTTTGCATACCCAGACTTCATTATCTTCAGGCGAACACCCCCAGACAATGCGGTTGATAGGCTTCCCCGGCCAAGTCGTGCAGGTGATCATTCCATCATAGAATGAACCTGACTTTCCAAGGACTTGATAGGCCTTTTGAATCTCCTGCGGCCTGTTCATCCGTCCGTTCCTCCTTTGTTTTTCCCTTTGCCCTCTCTTAATCCCCGCTTTTCTGCAATGATAGCAATTGCCTCTTATCCGCCATCCCTTATCCGTTATGCCTCTTCCGTAAAATCGTCATTCTGTCCAACCAGTCATTTTGTGCCAATCAACAACATCGAGCCGTCAAGGAACAGCCGTTTCGCCTCTCTGCGGCTCATGAACACTCCATTTGCCGTATCAATCAGCTCAACCTTCGCATACCCCATATCAAGAAGCTTCTTCCTGAAAGCCCCCATATCGCCGTACCGCCTGAATGTCATGATATCGTGAATCGCAAAGCAGCCGCCTTTCTTCAACAACCTCAATGTCTCCAGCAGCAGATCCTGCTTGTTTGCCAATGCGATATTGTGGTAGACGTAGTTGCTTGTCACAGCGTCAAAGCTGCCGTCCGGGAACTCAAGCTTAGTCGCATCGCCTTTCAGGAATCTCGCATTATCCGCATGCTCCGCAACGGCATTCCTTTCGCAAAGCAGCTTGCTGAAAGAGCTGTAATCCTTGCCCCATCGGTCAAGGCCCACCATCATAGCCTGCTTGTTCCGCTTGGCGCAGGCAATGGTCAACGCACCGCTGCCGCAGCCGACATCAAGCCCCACGCCGCCGGGGGGCAGCTTGACATGGCTGGCTACTCCCTCGATTATCTGGCGCGAAAGCTGCCGTTTTCCCGTGTATGAAAAAGCCCGATGCCAGGAGATTCCCAAGAAAAAGAACACAACGCAGAAGACAAAGCCCAGAAGGAATACAATCAACAACAAAATCCTGACCGCGCCGCTGACCCACAGGCCCATCACGCCGAAAATCAAAAGCAGGGCAAAACACGCAAGCGCTCCCGCAGCAAGAGACAAAACCATGCCGCGTGGCACCCAGTTCTTATAATCAGGAAGCATTCACGCCCTCCTTGCCCCCTTGTCCGCAGCCAACCAAGCATTCACAAGTTTCTGAAGTCTTGCTGCCTGCCATGTTGAAAGGAAAGCCAACGAAGATTCGGTTAGCATATGCTAACTAAATATAGTTATAGCACCCGCCTTGCAGAAATGTCAATGGAATGGATGGCGCAAAGGCAAGAGGCCTTCCGGCCCTCGGGAAGGCTGCCAGGCTTGGGAAACCGCCTTCGGATGCGTCTCAGAAAGCGCCTGCAGGGTGCGCCTTCCAGAAAGGCACGGGCATCCGGGCATGAAAAAAGGCCCGGCGGCGACCTGCTCTCCCGCACCGCAGTGCAGTACCATCGGCGCATGGGCGCTTGACTTCCGTGTTCGGGATGGGAACGGGTATGGTCGCCCAGCTGTGGCCGCCGGGCCGGCCTCCGTCCGGAGGGGCGAACATCTTCGCCCCTCCGGGGGAGGCCCCCCTGCTGTCCTCGGGGATGGGAGCGGCAATATGGTCAAGCCTGACGGATGATTAGTACCGGTGGGCTGAGCGCGTCGCCGCGCTTGCACCCCCGGCCTATCGACCAGGTAGTCTCCCTGGTTCCTTCACGGCCCTCACGGGGCCTGGGACGCCTCATCTGGGGGCGGGCTTCCCGCTTAGATGCTTTCAGCGGTTATCCCTTCCGGACGTGGCTACCCGGCGCTTGCCGCTGGCGCGACAACCGGTACACCAGAGGTCCGTCCACCTCGGTCCTCTCGTACTGGAGGCAGAGCCCTTCAGGCGTCCTGCGCTTGTGGCAGATAGGGACCGAACTGTCTCACGACGTTCTGAACCCAGCTCGCGTACCGCTTTGATTGGCGAACAGCCAAACCCTTGGGACCTACTCCAGCCCCAGGATGCGATGAGCCGACATCGAGGTGCCAAACCTTGCCGTCGATATGAACTCTTGGGCAAGATCAGCCTGTTATCCCCGGAGTACCTTTTATCCGTTAAGTGACGGCGCTTCCACCCGCAACCGCCAGATCATTAAGACCCGCTTTCGCGCCTGCTCGGCCTGTTCGCCTCGCAGTCAGGCCGCCTTTTGCCTTTGCACTTGCCGGATGATTCCCGACCATCCTAAGGCGACCGTCGCGCGCCTCCGTTACCCTTCAGGAGGCGACCGCCCCAGTCAAACTTCCCGCCTGACGGGGTCCCCGGGCCGGGTCACGGCCAGGGTTAGAGACGCGGAACAGCAAGGGCGGTATTTCACCACCGGCTCCCCGGGGCCCGAAGGCCCCGGCTCACAGCCTCCCGCCTATCCTACGCATGCTGATCCGAGTCCCACCGTCAGGTTGAAGTAAAGGTTCACGGGGTCTTTCCGTCTGACCACAAGTATCCGGCATCTTCACCGGAACTTCAATTTCACCGGACTCCACGTTGAGACAGCGCCCAAATCATTGCACCATTCGTGCGGGTCGGAACTTGCCCGACAAGGAATTTCGCTACCTTAGGACCGTTATAGTTACGGCCGCCGTTTACCGGGGCTTCAGCTCGCCGCTTCGATCGCTCTGACGGCTCCCCTTGACCTTCCGGCACCGGGCAGGTGTCAGTCCATATACCTCCCATCGCTGGTTCGCATGGACCTGTGTTTTTGGTAAACAGTTGCTTGGGCCATTTCTCTGCGGCCGCTCCCGCGGCCATGCTTCTCCCTAGGTTACGCATGCTTTTTGCCGAGTTCCTTAACGTGGATTCGTCCGCGCGCCTTCGCATTCTCAGCTCGCCCACCTGTGTCGGTTTGTGGTACGGTCCCTCGACGCCTTGCCTTAGAAGCTCTTTCCCGGCACTGCGGCTCCGCGCGCTTCGCTCCCCCGTGGGGTCGCTCGCATTCGCGGCTCGCCTCCGCCCGCGGATTTGCCTGCGGGCGTCGTCGGGTCGCCGCTTGGACCGGATTCCGTTCACCGGCCGCGCTTCGCCCTATGCTTCGCTCCATCGAAACGTCGAGAGGTGCGGGAATGTTGACCCGCTTCCCGTCGGCTACGGCCTTCGCCCTCGCCTTAGGGGCCGACTGACCCTTGGGCAGATTGCCTTTACCCTGGAAACCTCAGGCTTCCGGCGGGCAGGGATCTCACCTGCCTTTCCGTTACTCATGCCTGCATTCTCTCTTCCGCCCGGTCCAGGCCGGCTCACGCCGCCCCTTCGCCCCTGGCGGAATGCTCCCCTACCCGCTGCCTTCCGGCAGCGCCGCGGCTTCGGTTGCGCGCTTAGCCCCGCTGGATTATCGGCGCAGGACTACTAGACCAGTGAGCTGTTACGCACTCTTTGAAGGAATGGCTGCTTCTGAGCCAACCTCCTGGCTGTCTTCGCAATCCCACCTCCTTTCCCACTCGGCGCGCATTCGGGACCTTGGCCGGCGGTCTGGGCTGTTCCCCTCTTGACGACGGCCCTTAGCAGTCGCCGTCTGACTCCCGGGCATTGCGCGGCGGCATTCGGAGTTTGGTTTAGCTCAGTACCCGGTGAAGGGCCCTCGCCAATCCAGTGCTCTACCTCCGCCGCGGTCCACCCGAGGCTAGCCCTAAAGCTATTTCGGGGAGTGCCAGCTATCTCCAGGTTTGTTTAGTCTTTCGCTCCGATCCCCAGCTCATCCCATCCCTTTTCAGCGGAATTAGGTTCGGCCCTCCGCCGGACTTTACTCCGGTTTCAGCCTGGCCGGGGATAGATCACCTGGCTTCGGGTCTGCCGCACGCAACTGAACGCCCTCTTCAGGCTCGGTTTCCCTCCGGCTCCGCGACTCCTATCGCTTAACCTCGCTGCATGCGGCAACTCGCAGGCTCATTCTACAAAAGGCACGCCACCACCCTCGCGGGCTGTGGCCGCTTGTGGGTCCGCGGTTTCAGGTTCTCTTTCACTCCCCTCCCGGGGTCCTTTTCACCTTTCCCTCACGGTACTGTGCGCTATCGGTAGCCGCCACGTATCTAGCCTTGGAGGGTGGTCCCCCCTGCTTCCGGCAGGGTTCCTCGTGCCCCGCCGTACTCAAGCTCCTCCGCCGAGGCCGCATCGGTTCCGCCTACGGGGCTCTCACCCTCTCCGGCCGGCCTTCCCAGGCCGCTCGGCTTCCGATGCGGTTTCTCACCTCGCGCGCCGGGTCAGGCCGGCGCCGCGGCGCTTGCAACCCCGGGTGCGCAGCGCCCTGACGCTCCGCACGCACCCGGTTTGGGCTCCTCCCCGTTCGCTCGCCGCTACTTGGGGAATCTCGTTTGATTTCCTTTCCTGCAGGTACTTAGATGGTTCAGTTCCCTGCGTCTCCCCCCCGCCCGGTATGTGTTCCCGGCGCGGGTGATGCCCATCCACGGGCATCGGGTTACCCCATTCGGACACCCGGGGATCTCGGGATATTGGCTCCTCCCCCCGGCTTTTCGCAGCTGGTCGCGTCCTTCTTCGTCTGGCGGCTCCAAGGCATCCCCCGCGGACCCTTGTTCGCTTGACCATATCATCTCTCCCATCCCTAACGCTGTCCGCCCGCCATCAGGGCGGACGTCATGTAAAAAAACAACAATTGGGACTGATAAGACTTGAACTTATGACCTCTTGCTTATCAGGCAAGCGCTCTAACCACCTGAGCTACAGTCCCAATCAAACAGAGACATTAAAGAAGAGAAGGGAAATTGCATGAGGGAAAATGCAGGACTTCCACCTGCCGGACAACGTCCTCAGTCATGCCCCGGCTGTGAGACCGGGGCGCCCTTTCTTCCCAGAAAGGAGGTGATCCAGCCGCACCTTCCGGTACGGCTACCTTGTTACGACTTCACCCCCCTCGCCGGGCGTGCCTTCAGCGCCGCCCCCCTCGCGGTTAGGCTGGCGATTTCGGGCACCCCCGACTCGGATGGTGTGACGGGCGGTGTGTACAAGGCCCGGGAACGTATTCACCACGCCATGCTGATGCGTGATTACTAGCGATTCCAACTTCGTGGAGTCGGGTTGCAGACTCCAGTCCGTACTGTGACCGGCTTTCCGCGGTTCGCCCGGCCTCGCGGCCTCGCTGCGCTCTGTGCCGGCCATTGTAGCACGTGTGTGGCCCAGGGCATAAGGGCCATGATGACTTGACGTCGTCCCCGCCTTCCTCCGGCTTGTCGCCGGCAGTTCCGCCTGAGTCCCCAGCATTGCCTGATGGCAACAGGCGGCGGGGGTTGCGCTCGTTGCGGGACTTAACCCAACACTTCACAGCACGAGCTGACGACAGCCATGCAGCACCTGTGCCCGGCCCCCGAGGGGCTGCGCCCTTTCAGGCGCATCGCCGGGCATGTCAAGCCCTGGTAAGGTTCCTCGCGTACCATCGAATTAAACCACATGCTCCACCGCTTGTGCGGGCCCCCGTCAATTCCTTTGAGTTTCACCCTTGCGGGCATACTCCCCAGGCGGCGCACTCATCGCGTTTGCTCCGGTACCGGGCGCTGCCGCCCGACACCTGGTGCGCATCGTTTACTGCGCGGACTACCAGGGTATCTAAACCTGTTCGCTCCCCGCGCCTTCGCGCCTCAGCGTCAGTCTCCGGCCAGATGCCTGCCTTCGCCATCGGTGTTCTTCCAGATATCTACAGATTTCACCCCTACACCTGGAATTCCGGCATCCCCTCCGGGACTCAAGCCCCCCAGTTTCCAGCGCATGATCGGGTTGAGCCCGACCATTTAACACCAGACTTGGACGGCCGCCTGCGCGCCCTTTACGCCCAATGATTCCGAACAACGTCAGGCCCCTACGTGTTACCGCGGCTGCTGGCACGTAGTTAGCCGGGCCTTATTCCGGGGCTCGCGTCATCCGCCGGCCATTCCCTGCCGGCATTATTCCCCCCCCCGAAAAGGGCTTTACAACCTTGCGGCCTTCATCGCCCACGCGGCGTCGCTCCGTCAGGCTTTCGCCCATTGCGGAAGATCCTTTGCTGCTGCCTCCCGTAGAAGTTTTGGCCGTATCTCAGTCCCAATGTGGCCGGTCGCCCTTTCAGGCCGGCTACCCATCATCGCCATGGTGGGCCTTTGCCCCGCCATCAAGCTAATGGGACGCGGACTCATCGCGCAGCGCGGCCCTGGCCGCTTTCCCGCCCCTCCCCTCCGGAAGAGGCGTCGTATCCGGTATCGCTCCATGTTTCCATGGGATGTCCCCGTCTGCGCGGCAGATTGTCCACGTGTTACTCACCCGTCCGCCGCTGCGCGCGACCGAGGCCGCGCGCCGCTCGACTTGCATGCATAAAACGCGCCGCTAACGTTCGTTCTGAGCCAGGATCGAACTCTCCATGATATGTTACGCCGCGGATCGCTCCGCGGTCAACAATCTAAAAAGCCTCTCCCAGTCCTCTCAACATCAGCTTTTCTTTCTGTTGTTCTCGAATTGACTTGGAAGCCCTCATGCTTCCTTAGAACATTCATTCTGCCCGATTGAACCAACAGCCTCTTAGGCAATCGTTCTTCTCGACCTTCCCTTCTCTTCTCTAATATCTCTGCAAAAAATCAAACAAGAAGGACGAATCCTTCAAAATCAGCCAAGACGTTTTCTTAGCGTGCCCGATTAAAATACCAAAAAGAGACATTCAATGTCAACATCCAAAATGCAAATTCAACTAAATATTGGACAAAACGCCGCACCATCCGATTTTCGGCCGGAAAAGCTGGTTCACAAAAACCGCCGCCTGGTTTATTCTTCGGTTAATCGGGATGAATATCCATCATTATATAGGAGTGAATATGATAAATCAAATCCTGCTTTCTGATGATGTGGTCGTCTTTGGCCATAGAGGATTCAGCGAGGAAGCCCCGGAGAACACCATGGCATCCTTCATGCTGTGCCGTGAGCGCGCAGTGCCCGGAGTTGAGCTTGATGTCCATCTTGCCGGCAGCGGAGAGGTTGTGGTGGCCCATGACTTCTCCCTTAAGAGAACAGCCGGCGTTGACAGGGTGATAGAGGAAATGGATTTGAAGGAAATCAAGTCGTTCGACGTGGGCTCATTCAAGTCCCCACGGTTCTCGGATCAGAGAATCCCTCTGCTTGAGGAGGTATTTGACGAATTCGGCGACGTCTTCATATATGATATAGAGCTTAAGTCGCGCAGCAAGACCCGCAATCATGAGCTTGCAAGGAAAACCTGGGACATAATATGCCGCCATGGCCTTCGGTCAAATGTCCTCGTATCATCTTTCAATCCATTCAGCATAAGAGCATTCAACAAAGTGTGCGGAAGAAGCGTGCCGTCGGCCGACATATTCGCAATAAGCCCCTATGTGCCGCGGATTCTTCAGCACGGCTTCGGCCGCCACGTAAGCAGGAGCAGCTATCTCAAGCCGGAATGCAGCCAGATTGACCAGGGCTGCATGCTCCGCCTCAAGGAGCGATCCGGCTATCCGATTGTCGCCTGGACAGTCAACGACCGCGAAACAGCAATGCGCATGATCGCCCTGGGCGTTGACGGACTTATCGGCAACGATCCCGGGCTCCTCATGGACTGCGTTCAGGAATCGCGGAGAACAGGCAGATGAGAAACAGCGAGCTTGCCAAGGCCGCCCATGGATGCCTGAATGTCATCACCCTGCCAAACGGCTGCACCGCATTCAGACGGTTCACATCCGCACAGATGGCCGAATACAGCCGGAACTACCTGTTCAAGACATTGAGCCAATGCCCATCAGGCGTCTATCTTGCGCTCAAGACAAACGGAACCGAGCTTAGCTTCAAGGTCAGTCTGGAGTCGGGCCGCATATACGTCTCAGCCCTTGCCGGCATGAGCCTTGGAGAATGGAAGTCAGCCTTCTCCTCCCTATCCCGGAGCGCCCCCGGAAGCATCAGGATGAGCATGAAGGATGATTTCGATGTCTTGGCAAAAGATCATCCGGTCATCAGCGCCAGGCTTAGGAAAGGAAGAATAACCATCCCTATCGGCGGGAATCCCGGGGGTTCGGTCCTTCCGGTCAAGCTTTACCTGCCCGTATTCCCGTTCGTCGCCATATGCGATGTGGATTCCGATGGAGATGTGTGGCCGGACATGGACAGCCAGAACCGCAGGACATGCTACTGCTTCGGCGATTCCATCACCCAAGGATTCAATGCGCACAACCCAAGTCAGACATACGTTTCAATCCTGGGCAGGAAGCTGGACATGGAGATGCTCAACTTCGGCATCGGCGGCTATTATTTCGAAGCAGATTCCCTCGCCGGCATGGAGAGCCTGCCCAAGCCTGATATGATCATCGTCGCCTACGGCACGAACGATTGGGCAATGCTGCCGTCTCTGGCTGAATTCAGGAGAAAAGCCGCAGAGTATTTCAAAGCTCTCTCCAGGCTCTACGGCGGCATCCCCGTCTATGTGATAACTCCCATATGGAGGGGCGACATGCATGAGCTGAACCCGCCGATGGGATCTTTCGAGACAATGTGCGAAGCGCTGAAAGAAGAAGCCGGCCTGTACAGCGACAATAGAATCATAGACGGCCTCTCGTTCCCCATGCAGGACAGAGGATTGTTTGGCGACAGATTCCTCCACCCCAATTCCCACGGCTTCGCCATAATGGCGGACTGCATAGAGAAAGCAATCATGGGGAGCCGAAGCTGAAACATGCGGGGATTCAGATTCTTATCATTTCGAGAACAAATCTGAATCCATTTCTTTATCTAATTCACAAAAAAGTTCCTTTGTAGAAGAATACCGCTTGCTTGGAACCTGCGCGGCCATGAGCGTCCTTGCTTCGTCAATAGCCCTTTCAGTCTCAATATTGAATCGAGGCTGCTTGACTTCAAATGGGAGACCGCCCTCCATTATGGATTTGCGGAGAAATATATTTATAGCATCAGTGACGGTCATTTCAAAACTGGAAAAAAGCTGCTCTGCCCCAGCCTTTGTTTCAGGGTCAATGCGGATATTTATGTTCGCTGTCTTCGCCATATACACTCTCCTCCTGTCTTTCTAAATTAAGATTATACCAATATGTAAGAACAAATTCGATACAATGTGAAACATTTGTTCAAAACAGCGATCAAAGCCCGGTGAACCCAAAGGCTGCATTCCGCCTGAAACCTTCAATTGACGAATGAATTTGCTGAGGTTATGATTTAAAAGCGCCAAAGCACCAAATCAACTGGCGCAAGCAAGAACAGCTGAACATAAAAGGAGAATCTTCACATGATGAAGCTGAATTACAAGAAGACTCTTTTCGTAGGCTTCGCCTTCTTTCTCATCTCTCTCTTCTGGCAGGCTTATGACAACATCGTTCCCAAGATGCTGATTGATAAATTCGGAATGAGCCAGACCTGGAGCGGGCTGATAATGGCGCTTGACAACATACTTGCGCTGTTCATGCTGCCCCTGTTCGGCGCGATTTCGGACAAGTGCAAAAGCAAGCGGGGACGCAGGACGCCGTTCATAATGGCCGGAACACTGTGCGCCTGCGTGCTTTTTGTCGGCTTGTCGCTTGTTGACAACATGCAGCTTGCGAACCTCGGCGCTCCGGCAAGGTTCGTCACGCAGGAGGATGGGCTTGGCGCAGTGGATCCCGAAGGCATGCGGATTCTGTACGACACCCAGAAGGGCAAGCTGCTTTATACATCAAACGGACAGGCATTCGTGCTTGGCGGTTCAGCCGAGGGAGCCAAGACAATCCCGGAAGAGGATTTCATGTCCATGACAGCCCAGATATACAACGAGAAAGGAAACAAGGTAGCGAACCCCGATTTCATGGATTATGTTGTATCCGCACGGCAGGCATATGCTCACGAAGTCCGCCTATCCGCCAGGTTTCCGCTGGTGCTGTTCGTGGCGGTTCTTCTCCTGCTCCTTGTCAGCATGGCGACTTTCCGCTCCCCGGCCGTGGCTCTGATGCCCGATGTGACCATAAAGCCGCTTCGCAGCAAGGCGAATGCGATAATCAACCTCATGGGGACAGCCGGCGGAATAACCGTGCTGGTGCTTGGAATGGTGTTCTCAACAGGGAACATCCTCCATTCAATGATAAGCTACACCGGTTACTTCACGCTGATTGCATGCCTCATGCTCCTTGCCTTGATGATATTCCTGTGGAAAGTCAAGGAGCCGCTGTGGGCAAGGCAGATGCGCGAGGAAAGCGAGAGATATGGCATCGAGGAGCTTGACGAGAACGCCAGCGCCGAGCAGCGCAGGCTGTCCGCCGGGGAGAAGAGGTCGCTTTTCTTCATACTGGCTTCGATTGTCCTGTGGTTCATGGGATACAATGCCGTCACTTCAAAGTATTCGGTCTATGCGGGAAAGGTTCTGAATCTAGACTATAACCTTACATTGCTCATTGCCCAGGCGGCCGCGATAATCTCCTATCTTCCCGTCGGCATGGTGGCCTCCAAGATTGGAAGGAAGAAGACGATACTTGCCGGAATCGTAATGCTCACCGCATCATTCACCACTGCATCGTTCCTCAGAGCGGGAAGCCCTGCCCTCCTGATGAACTGCATGTTCGCCCTAGCGGGAATAGGCTGGGCCACGATAAACGTGAACAGCTTCCCGATGGTAGTGGAGCTTGCAAAGGGTGGAAATGTCGGAAAGTACACCGGATTCTACTATACCGCATCAATGGCGGCTCAGACGCTTACCCCGCTGTTCAGCGGATTCCTGATGGACAAGACAGGCCGCATGACAGTCCTGTTTCCATACGCCTCGATATTCGCCGGACTTGCCTTCTTCACGATGCTTACTGTGAAGCACGGCGATTCCAAGCCGGAAGCCAGAAAGGGCATAGAGGCGATGGACGTGGAGGACTGACGGAGCCTTGACCTCGCGGCTCTCATTATGTTTCAGAGCATTGAAGCAACCCGAGCCGGACGACACGTTCGCCTGGCGATTGGGGCTGCGGGCGAGCAGAGACCTATGGCTTTTTCGGATTTCAAGTGTTCTTGGATTTTCTCGGATTTCTCGGATTTCTATGGCCGTTCATCTTTTTAAGGCTTTAAGGCTTTAAGGCTTTTGGGCTTTCAAAGGCTTTTTAGGGCTTGGGGCTTTTAGATTTTAAGGCTTTCAAGGCTTTCTACAGCTGAAGCCGTCTCTCAAGCCGCAGCTTGACGGCCTGGAGGAAATCATCAGTGAAGACAGGCTCCGGCTTCTCGCCATCGACAAGCCCCGACAGGTCTTTTGTCATTATCCCCTCATTAAGAGCATCAAGAACCGCCCCTTCGAGCTTGTCGCCGAATTCCATGAGCCAGGGAAGCCCGTCCTTCTCGCCTCTCTTCCTCAGAGCGCCTGACCATGCGAAGATTGTGGCGACCGGATTGGTGGAGGTGCGCTCCCCCTGAAGATACCTGTAGTAGTGGCGGGTGACAGTGCCGTGGGCCGCCTCGAACTCATAGTCGCCATCCGGGCTTGCAAGGACGCTTGTCATCATGGCCAGAGAGCCGAAGGCGGTCGATACCATGTCGCTCATCACATCTCCATCGTAGTTCTTGCAAGCCCAGATGTACCCTCCCTCGCTCCTTATCACCCGAGCGACGGCATCATCTATGAGCGTATAGAAGTACGTCAGGCCCTTTCTGTCAAAATCGGCCTTGAACTCATTCTCATAGACCTCATCGAATATGTCGCAGAAACGCTGGTCATAGACCTTTGAGATTGTGTCCTTTGCAGAAAACCAGAGATTCTGATTGGTGTCAAGGGCGAATTTGAAGCAGCTTCGGGCAAACGAGAAGATGGATGTGTCCTTATTGTACATCCCCTGGATTATCCCGGGGCATTCAAAATCGTAGATTGTCCTGCATATCCTCTCACCGTCTTCACCTGTGAACACAAGCTCCGCCTTCCCCTTGCCGGGCACCCTGTGCTCAACGCAGCGGTAAACATCTCCATATGCATGACGGGCGATGGTGATGGGCTTCTTCCAGCTTTTCACCGCAGGCTTTATGCTATCAATGAGAATCGGGGTTCGGAACACCGTTCCATCGAGCATCGCCCTTATCGTTCCATTAGGGCTTTTGTATTTCTCGGCAAGATCATACTCAGACATGCGCTTCTCATTAGGGGTTATCGTCGCGCATTTGACCCCGACTCCCAGACGCTTTATCGCATTGGCCGCATCCGTGGTGACCTTATCCCGTGTCTCATTGCGATGCACCAGCCCCAGGTCATAATACTCTGATTTAAGGTCGACATAGGGAAGGATGAGATAGTCCTTTATCATTTTCCAAAGAATCCTTGTCATCTCATCCCCATCCATCTCAACAATCGGGGTCTTCATCTGAATCTTGCTCATAAAACAATCCTTTATATCCATTTCACGGACATCGTTTTGCAAAACCAATCATCTGCGCGCAGACTTTTCCCTGTAGCGGTTCATCAGGCAGCCGGACAGCATTATCGCCCTTTCCTCCTGATCCAATCCACCGAGGCGCAAAGTCAGAGGAAAAACCTTTCCGTTCTCCAGAACCTTGGCGGCAATCTCCTCCTGCCCCGATTCGATTGCATTTCGGATTCCAGGCACAAAGACATATGCGCCGTCTTCAAACGGGAAATCAGAATCGCCGGCGATTGTGAATGGAATAATCCCCCAGTTTATGCAGTTGCTCCTGTATCTCTTGGTGGCGTATTCCCGGCAGATATTGGCCAAGCCTCCCAGCACCTTCTGGCATGAAGCGGCCTGCTCCCGCGCAGAGCCATCTCCGGGCCTGTTCGCATAGATGCATGAACCGTACTGGGTATCGCGCAAAGCCGCCGGGTCTGCCGTGAACCGGCTGATGACATCCCGAAGCGCCTCAGAGCCGTTCCTACGCTCCTCCTCCATCCTTGCTGTCTCCAGGCTGCGCTCCACGTACTCCGGAACTCTTCTGGAAAGGGTGAACCGGGCCAGCTTAAGTGGGTTTGAACGATAAGACGAGGTCTCGCCGGAGGGGATAAGCTCGTCAGTCGTAGTGACCGGATCGCGTATGACCGCAGCCAGCCTGAGCAGAATGTTCTCCCCCAGCGGGCTTATCTCGGGCCATGGAGCAATGTTTGGCCCGAAGACCAGCTCCTCGTCTCGATGCGCCTCGCCGAAACCATTGTAGACCCTGCTTCTGTATGCTTCCCCATCGTGCCTGTAGGTCTGTCCGCCCACGGCATCATCGGCGAAATCGGTCGCCGGCGTGATGACCCCATGGTTCCTGGCAGTGGCTGCGATTGACCTTGAATCCATGAGGGCGACACCGGCTATCTGCCCTTGATCCGGCTTGGAGCCTTCACGGTTCGGGAAGTTCCGGGTTGTATGACGGATAGACAGTCCGTTGTTGGCCGGCACATCGCCCGCTCCGAAGCAAGGCCCGCAGAAAGCCGGCTTGAAGATTGCGCCGCTTGTCATCATCGAGGCCATCACCCCGTTGCGCGCAAGCTCAAGCCCGATTGGAACCGATCCGGGATATACGCTCAGACTGAACACGCCGTTTCCGATTGCATGGCCCTTGAGTATCTGCCCGGCATCGCATATGTTCTCAAATATCCCTCCTGCGCAGCCGGCTATTATCCCCTGGTCGGCATATACCTTGCCGTCTCTTATCTTGCTGACAAGGTCAAGCCTTGCCGTTCCGTTCTCCCCGCCCTCGAAACGCTCATTCGCCTCTTTGTCAACGGCAGAGAGGATATCGTGCGGGTTCTCATTGAATTCTGCGATTGTGAAAGCATTGCCGGGGTGGAAAGGGAGGGCTATCATCGGCTCGATTTCATCCAGATTGACGACAACCGCCCTGTCATAGCAGGCAAGTTCGCCCGGCTTGATTTCTCTGTAATCATCCGGCCTTCCATGAACCTTGTAGAACTCTTGCACCTTGTCGTCTGTCTCCCAGATAGAGCTGAGACAGGTTGTTTCGGTGGTCATGACATCAACGGCGCAGCGGAAATCAACGCTGAGCCCGCCCACCCCGGGCCCGGCGAACTCCAGAATGCTGTTCTTCACAAATCCGTTGGAGAAAGTCGCCTTGACAAGGGACAGAGCCACATCATGAGGGCCCGCTCCCCGCCTGGGCTTTCCCGTCAGATAGACCAGAACCACCTCGGGACGGTCAATGTCATAGGTGCTGCGCAGAATCTGCTTGACAAGCTCAGGCCCGCCTTCGCCTATCCCCATGCAGCCAAGCGCACCGTATCTGGTATGGCTGTCCGAGCCTAGAATCATGCTTCCGCATCTGGACAATGTTTCGCGGACATACGTGTGTATCACGCCGACATTCGGCGGAACAAATATGCCTCCGTACTTTCTGGCGGCGCTCATCCCGAAGACATGGTCGTCCTCGTTTATCGTCCCTCCGACCGCGCAAAGGCTGTTGTGACAGTTCGTCATGGCGTATGGAACCGGAAATTCCTCAAGCCCGGAGCCGCGTGCCGTCTGTATTATCCCCACATACGTTATGTCGTGGGAAGCAAGGGCATCGAACTTTATTCGGAGCCTGCGTCCATTTTCCGATTCGCTGCGGACGCTGTGGGAGCTGAGGATGCCGTAGGACATGGTATTATCCCTTCCCTTTTCTGAATCGAGGGAAGAGCTTCTTATCATCCTGCCATCGGCGAGGAACACCTTGCTGTCAATAAGCTCAATCATGCGCACTCCATTAGAATGCACTATATCATAGAGAGTTGTTATTGTGAATCAGAACAGAATCAGCAACGCCGATTGATGCTTTTGCCGGGCAATGGACACCTGATGAAAGCCATCGGGGCCGAAAGGTCACGCCCTTATTCCATGTTTCTTGAGCGCAGCGGCCATCGTCTCGCCGATGACATCAGGGGTCATGGCTATCTCCACGCCAGCCTGCGCAAGAGCCTGGATCTTGCCGGCAGCCGTTCCGCGCCCGCCCGATATTATCGCTCCTGCATGACCCATGCGCTTTCCCGCAGGGGCGGACTGGCCGCCTATGAAGGCGATAACCGGCTTTGTCATATGCTCTGCTATGAACTGCGCCGCCTCTTCCTCTCCGCTTCCGCCAATCTCGCCGTTGAGCACAACGGCATAAGTATCGGGGTCGCTCTGGAAAGCCGAAAGCGCATCGATGAACCCGGTTCCCCGTATCGGGTCGCCGCCGATTCCTATGACGGTTGATTGGCCGATATCCCGGTCAGAGAGCTGCTTGACAGCCTCGTAGGTAAGGGTTCCGGAACGTGAGATCACTCCCACATGACCCTTTTTATGGATAGACCCCGGCATTATCCCCGCCTTGCATTCGCCGGGGGTTATGATTCCCGGGCAGTTGGGGCCTATGAGGCGCGTTCCTGTCCCGGCCAGACAATGCTTCACCATGGCCATATCCATGACAGGCATCCCCTCGGTTATGCATATCACAAGCTCAATGCCGGCGTCTGCGGCCTCCAGGATGGAGTCAGCGGCGAAATGCGGAGGGACGAATATTATCGAGGCGTTGGCCCCTGTGCTTTTGACCGCATCGTGCATCGTGTCAAACACCGGGACCCCCAGAACTTCCTGCCCTGCCTTCCCCGGAGTGACCCCTCCGACAATCCTGGTTCCATAAGAGAGCATCTGCTCCGTATGGAACGCCCCCTGATGCCCCGTTATCCCTTGGACGATAAGGCGTGTATCGCTGTTTACGAAAATGCTCATCGGCTTCCTCCATCCCTGGCGGCCGCAATGGCCTTCCTGGCGCCATCCGCCATATCGGAAGCGGATATTATCCGAAGTCCGGAGTTCCGCAGGATGGCACGGCCTTTCTCCACGTTGGTGCCGTCCAGACGTACAACGAGAGGAATGCCGATGCCTATCTCGGAAGCGGCCTCGACCACCCCCTGGGCTATGACATCGCACTTCATTATGCCACCGAATATGTTGATGAAAATCGCCTTGACGTTGGAATCGCAGAGCAGAATCTCGAATGCGGCCTTGACCTTGGAAGCGGTGGCGCTGCCTCCCACATCCAGAAAGTTGGCCGGCTCCCCGCCGAAGCGCTTTATGATGTCCATGGTCGCCATTGCAAGCCCGGCGCCGTTCACCAGGCACCCTATGTCTCCGTCAAGGCTTACATAGCTGAGGTCAAACTGAGAGGCTTTATGCTCGTTAGGATCCTCTTCCTCTATATCCCTCAGGGCGGCGATATCCGGATGCCTGAACAACGCATTGTCATCGAAATTGACCTTGGCATCAAGACACAGCAGATGGGTTCTGCCCTCCTCATCCGGCTCCGTCTCCACAAGCGGATTTATCTCAATGAGGGAGCAGTCCTTCTCCATGCAAAGCCTTGTCATTGCGGCCAGAAGAGAAACAAGCTCTTCCTTAAGGTTCCCCTCAAGGCCAAGCGCCGCAGCCGCCCGCAGCCCCTCATACCTTCTGAATCCGGCGACAGCCGACACCCGTATCCTGGCCACTGCCTGCGGATCGGACTTTGCCGTTTCCTCAATCTCGGTTCCGCCGGCGGATGATGCGATTATCAAAAGACCGGCGTCTTCGTTGTCTATCGTCATGCCAAGATACATCTCACGGCGATAGTTCACAGCTTCCGTAACCAGCACCTTGCGGACAAGCCTCCCTCGCGGCCCTGTCTGCCTGTTGACAATCCTCATCCCCAGAATCCCGTCAGCGGCTATGAACGCCTCTTCCGGGGAGCGGGCCAGCTTGACGCCGCCGGCCTTCCCGCGGCCGCCGCAATGAACCTGCGCCTTTATGACGCAGGGCGCCATGCCCTTTGCCGCCTCCTGAGCCGCTTCCGCTGTTTCAACGACGACTCCGGCGCAGGCCGGCATGCCATAGGAGCGAAGCAGTTCCTTTGCCTGATATTCGTGTATATTCATTTCTGCCTCAGCCCCTTTGCAAGCTTGATGCCCTCTTCAAGAGCCTTCATGTTCATCGCCTCGGTTCCGCTGGGCACATGGCTTAGCACAGAGCGCTTCATCACATCCAGCCTGGCTATCTTGAGAATCTCGTTTATGCAGCCGATGGCCACTATGTTCGCCGTCTGAATCCTGCCAACGGCTTCGCCTGCCGTCTTGAGAATAGGAAGGCTTATTATCCGAGCCGCTGTCATGCCCTGCGGCACCGTTATTGTCGAATCAGTCAGGAGAATGCCATCGGGGGAGATTTCAGCCCCATGCTCATCCATGGAGCTTTGAGTCAGGCTCAAGATGAAGGAAGGCTTCTGAACCTTTGTGAAACCTATGGCCTCATCGGATATTATGGTCTCCGCCTTGCAGGAGCCTCCCCTTGCCTCGGGGCCGTACGACTGGCTCTGCGCTGTGTGCTTGCCCGACAAGACAGCGGCCTCGGCCAGGATGACCGATGCCAGGATAAGCCCCTGACCGCCGTTGCCGACAAGCCTTATTTCATGCTTGCTACTCATTCCTCTCCCTCTCCTCGTGCAGACGCTTTATCAACTCGTTATAGGCATAAGTGAATTCGGGATACTGAACCTGATGAAGTATGCCGATGACCAGCTTGCCCTTGAGCTCCTCCGGGCTCATCCCGGCGGCCTTTTCGACTGACACGGCATTGTCACGCTGCCATTTGAGCATGTCCACGGCGCTGCCCTTGTTGTTCTTCCGGCCGTAGTATGTCGGGCAGGTGCTTGCCACGTCGATTATTGAAAACCCCTTGTTGCGGATTCCCTCCTGAATCAGATTCGTGGTCTGCTGCGCGTGGAAGGCCGAGCCTCTCGCTGCGAACGAAGCGCCTGCGCCGAAGGCAAGGCCGGCGATGTCAAACGATCTGTCGAGGTTGCCATAAGGCACAGTCGTCCCATACGCGCCGGTCGGGGTGGTGGGCGAATACTGCCCGCCGGTCATGCCGTAGATGTTGTTGTCCATCACCACAACCGTCAGCCCGATGTTCCTCCGGGCAGCGTGGATGAGATGGTTCCCTCCAATTGCCGAAATATCACCGTCTCCCGCCACGACTATCACTTCAAGCGATGGATTGGCCAGCTTGATTCCCGTGGCAAAGGCTATGGCACGGCCATGGGTCGTATGAATCGTGTTGAAGTCCATATATCCGGCAGCCCGTGATGAGCAGCCTATGCCGGAGACTATCACCGTCTTGTCCCTTGAAAGCCCAAGATTCTCTATGGCCTGAGCGATATCCCGCATTATTATTCCATTGCCGCAGCCGGGGCACCATATCTGGGGAAGATGCTCCGGACGCATGTATTTGTAAATCAGGTTCGAAACCATTCTGTTCTTAGGGCTCACATCGCCTGTGCTTACTATCATAAGGCCTCCCCCGCTTTCTCCGCTATTTCCTGCGGAGTTATGACGGCGCCGTTCCACTTCCCTATGAAATCGATGCGGCAGATGTCCTTTGCCGCCCTCTGCACCTCCAGCAGCATCTGACCATAGTTATGCTCCGCCACTATGATTCTCTTGACGTGCCTGGCGGCCTCCAGCAGTTCCTTTTCGGGAAACGGCCATATGGTTATCGCCCTGAATATCCCGCATTTGATTCCCTTCTCGCGCGCCATCTTCATGGCGGTGATGGCGGCTCTCATAGTCCCGCCGTAGCAGAAGACAGCAACATCCGCATCTTCCATTCCAACCTGCTCCACGCGGACGATGTCGTCATAGTTGTCCGAAATCTTATGCATCAGACGGTTCATCAGCTTCTCCGCCTCCTCCGGGGAATTGGTTGGGAAGCCTGATTCATCGTGGATAAGGCCGGTCATGTTGTACCGCTGCCCCTCGCCGAATGCCGCCATCTCGGGAACGAGCTGGCCCTTTCTTATATGATAAGGAAGACGCTTGGCCTCGGGATACTTGACAGCATGCCTGTTGATTATCTCAAGCTCCTCCATCGCAGGAAGCTTCACGCCCTCCCTGAGATGTCCGATTATCTCATCCATCATCAGAAGCACAGGCGTCCTGTATTTCTCCGAAAGGTTGAACGCCCTTATCGTCAGGAAGTAAGTTTCCTTGACCGATGACGGACTAAGCGCTATGACGGGATGGTCGCCATGAGTCCCCCAGCGAGCCATCATCATGTCACCCTGGGAAGGGGACGTGGGCATCCCGGTGGAAGGCCCCATTCTCTGCACATCGACAACAACAAGCGGAACCTCGGCCAGAGCCGCATAACCAAGGTTCTCCTGCTTAAGAGAAAACCCCGGGCCGCTTGTCGCCGTCATTGACTTCACGCCGGCCACCGAACCGCCGATGGCGCAGGCGATGGAGGCTATCTCATCCTCCATCTGTATGAACTTGCCGCCCTCTTGAGGAAGACGCAATGCGGAGAACTCCGCTATCTCGGTCGAAGGGGTTATGGGATATCCGGCGTAAAGCCGCATGCCTGCGGCCAAAGCCCCTTCCACAACCGCTTCATTTCCCTGCATCAATACGACTTTGCCCACTGCCCCGCCCCCTCTGCATCGCTCTCCTCAATGTAGATCGCGTAATCAGGACATCGAAGCTCGCACATTCCGCATTTTATGCAATCAGCATCCTGCTTGAGCTGAGTCTTCCCGTTGACAAGCTCCAGCGCATTCTTGGGGCAGAACTCAACGCATATCCCGCACCCCTTGCACCACGCCTGATTGATAATCAGGTTCCTGGTAGATGACATAGAAAAATCTCCTCGCCTTCCTATCGGCTTCCGTTATTGATGATTCAATCCATCTCCGTTTTAACACCCGCAGGCAACAAACACAAACACTTCTTTCATGGAATCCACCACAATGTTTATGTTGTGGCAATGCATAAATCTGCTATAATCATGATAGGACAGCCCCTGACGTCATCCAGCGGGGTCGCAGCCCGCGCAGAGGCCGCTGCGCGCAGATTGACCGGAGACGTAGGCTCAGGCAGTCTGGGAAAGACAGTCCGGGAGAGGCAGTCCGGGAGGTGATGCATGAATTTCCAGCAGCTTAAATGCTTCATGACCATAGTTCAGGAAAAGAGCAACATAACGCGTGCGGCCGAAATCCTCCACGTATCGCAGCAATCGCTGAGCAACATGATAAGCAGGATGGAGGAGGAGCTGGGGTGCCGGCTCTTTGAGAGGAAACCCGGCCTTGAGCTTACCTACAGCGGCAGGATATTCCTGGAATCCGCAGAGAAGATACTTGATATAAACAGGCAGACAACCTCCGCGATTGAGGATATAAACAGCAACATACGAGGCGAGCTCAGAATAGGCATAAGCCATACAAGAGGCCAGGCCATACTCCCCCTTCTGCTTCCCTCGTTCAGCCGCAAGCATCCGCAGGCCGAGCTTTTCGTGGTGGAGGGCAATACTTCCGAGCTTGAAGGCGACCTTCAGAAAGGATCAATAGACGTCCTCATAGGATTCGCGCCGTTCATGCTGGAATGCGCTGAATACTTCGAATTGATGAGAGAGCATCTCTTTCTCGTCATACCCGACTCATTGCTGAGGGAACGCTTCGGAGATGAAGCGGACAGCATCCTGGCGAAGCAGGAGAAAGATGCTGACATAAGAGTGTTCAAGGACTTCCCCTTTGTCCTGCTCCATGAAGGCGACCGAATCCGCACGATAGTGGAGAAGGAATTCAGACGATGCTCAATCAAGCCGGAAATCAAGCTGGAGACACGCAACATCCAGACGGCGTTCGCCCTTGCCTCGGAGGGGATGGGGCTGACAATATACCCTGAGCTTTATCTTAACAACCCCTATGTGGCCTCAGGCATGCCGTCTTCGCCTGTCAGACGCAACATGCATGTATGCAGGCTGGAAACCGGAGATTTCCAGGACACAATAGCGATCGGCTACAACAAGGAGCGGTATCTCAGCAATATGGCGCGTGACTTCATAGACATGAGCCTGGCGAAGTTCAAGACCCAGCCTCCCCTTAAAACCTCATGAGAGCAAGGATATTTGGCCAAATATCACCGAACTATCGAGTCATATCCTTAAGCGCCCCGTCCTTCTGGATGAAGCTTATGTAAGTAAGGAACGAGCTGACCGAGGCTATGGCGGCAAGATAGCAGAGCGCATTCATAACAACAGAAAGGACGGAAACCCAATCCGCACCGCCGAACCAGCTTCTGAAAGCGAGCAGAAGAATCCCGCAGATTCCGCAGACCGCATACAGGACGGCCTTTGATTTGCCAAATATATTGGCCGGAACAGGCTTGCCCTTGCCCATCATCAGCATCCTGACAAACAATATGCCAAGCTCCCTCCAGAGTATCACCATGAAGGCCACAGGAGGCATGATTGACGCATGCATCAGACAGACAAAATAAGTCAGCCTGCTGAAGACGTCGGCGAACGGATCCATCACCTTTCCAAGGTCTGTCACCAGCCCCCTCCTGCGGGCAATGACCCCATCCAGGAGATCGGAAAGCTCGGTGAAGGCATAAATCACAAGCACCATGACAACCGAAAGGTTCTCGACTGACGGGCCAAACCACTCAGGAAGGAAAAAGCATATGCAGAAAAGCGGCGCGAGGACAAGCCGCGATGCAGTCAATTTGTTCGGAAGATTCATATCGCCTCCTATCCGTAGAGCTTCTTGAATTTCTCGGTGAGATAAAGGTCAAAATACTTGCCGTCAAGCCTCTCGCCGGTGATTTTCTCAAGCAGGACATCGCTCTCGTATATTGCGCCGTGCCTGTAGATTTTATCGTCAAGATATTTCTTTATGACCTTGAGCCTGCCTTCCTTGAGAAGCCGCTCGACATCAAGCTCCTTCTTCATTGAATGATAAATCTGGGCGTTGATAAGATTGCCAAGCGCATATGAGGGGAAGTATCCGAACATCCCGCCGGCCCAATGGTTGTCCTGAAGCACCCCATTGCCGTCACTCTCAGGCCTTCGCCCCAGAAGCGACAGGCTCAGCTCGTTCCAGGCTCCCGGCAGCTCCCCGGCTTTCAGAGAGCCGTCAAAAAGCGCCTTCTCCAGCCTGAACCGCAGTATGATATGAAGCCCGTACGTGACTTCGTCGGCATTAACCCTGATATCGCTGGGCGCCACCTTGTTCAGAGCCCTTATGAAACGCTTCAAATCAATCCCATCCAGCCGCTTCCCATACGCCCTCTGGAATCTAGGATAATAATGCTCCCAGAAAGCCTCGCTGTGACCGACTATGTTCTCCCACAGCCTGCTCTGGCTCTCATGAAACGCCATGGACGTGCCGCCCGCAAGGCTGGTTCCTCTTGTGAGCCTGTTGGAAGCGCCCATCTCGTACAGAGCGTGGCCTCCCTCATGCATATAGCTGAAAAACGAATCGGTCACCTTGGGATCGGTGAACCTAGAGGTTATCCTTATATCGTCAGCTCCTGCGGACGTGGTGAATGGATGATGGCTCAATCCCATGACGCCGCGCTGCATATCGAATCCCATGCTTCTGACAATGGCCTTCCCCAATCTCTCCTGCGTCTTGACCGGATATGCACCGGACAGGAATGAATCATCCTCCGCCCTGCCTTCGGTCATGGACATTATCTTGCGGATTGTATTCTCCATCTGGCCAAACAGCGCTTCAATCCGAACGCTGTCCATACGCGGCTCATAGCGATCCAGAAGAGCGTCATAAGGAGTCTTTCCTCCATCGGAAATGCATGCCGCCCGTTCCTTTGCAAGCTCAATCACCCTCTCCAGAAACGGCCTGTAAGAGGCGAAGTCGTTGTTTTTCCGCGATTCAAACCAGCAGTTCGAGGCGGCATTGGTCGCCTTTGCGAAGGCCTTCACCAAATCGGCGGGAATCCTGCTGTGATCCTTCCTTGCTTTTCCGCATACTCTGACAAGAGCCCTCGCCCTGTCGCCGAATCCGGCGGGATTCTCACCCAGAGCTTCCAGCGCCTCGCCCAGCTCCGGAGAGGTCATTAGCCGGTGAAGCTCGCCTTCCAGCCAGGCGCACTGCTCGCCCCTCTCCGCTCCGCCATTGGGGCTTATGGAGGTCTCGAAATCCCACTCAAGAACAGCCAGCACATGCTCCATCAGGACAGCCTGTCTGTCCAGCGTCTCCAGTTTGGCAAACGCCTCTCTCTTATTCACTTCAACCTCCTTGAAGACGCCGGGAAAGAAACAGCCTTTCCGCTCGGCAAGCCACCGGAAAACCGCTTTTTAAAGCCAGGGCAAAAACAGCTCCATCATTAACAGCTCCATCATTCCGGAGCCCGTTGGAGCCTGCTTTTCATCAAACCTGAGCCTTGCTCTCAATCGCCTTGTGAACCTCGGCTATGAAATCAGCGGTCGGAACTCCATTCACCTGCTTGCCGCCTCTGTATCTGACGGAGACCGCATCAGCCTGCTGCTCCTTCTCCCCCAGAATCAGCGTATACGGATTCTTCATCATCTGAGAAGCCCGTATCTTGGCATTCATCCTGTCGTTGGAAAGGTCACAGCTCACCCTGAAGCCTTCTTTTCTGAGCCTTGACTCCACAGCCTTCGCATAATCAAAGAAATTCTCCGCCACAGGGACTATCCTTATCTGCTCAGGCGAAAGCCACGGCGGGAACGAGCCGGCATAATGCTCCAGCAAGACCCCGAAGAACCTCTCAATCGAACCAAGCAGCGCCCTGTGAATCATGTACGGCCTCTTCTCGACGCCATCCCTGTCGGTGAAGACAAGCTTGAACCGCTCAGGAAGATTGAAATCAAACTGCACAGTGGAAAGCTGCCACTCCCGCCCGATTGCGTCCTTTATCTTGAGGTCGATCTTGGGCCCGTAGAAAGCTCCGCCGCCCTCGTCGACTTCATAAGCCAGGCCTTCATTCTCGATGGCCCGCTTGAGAGCCTCGGTGGCGGCATCCCACCGCTCCTGCTCCCCTACGCTCTTCTCCGGTCTTGTTGAGAGATACGCCCTTATCTCGGTGAACCCAAAGCTCCTGAGCATATACAGCGAGAATCGAAGCACTTCCGTTATCTCGCCGTCCATCTGCTCCGGAGTGCAGAACAGATGAGCATCATCCTGCGTGAAGCCACGCACCCTCATCAGCCCATGCAGCGACCCGGCCTTCTCGTATCTATAGACAGTCCCAAGCTCGCACCATCTCAGCGGGAGATCCTTATAGGAGTGCTTTGAGTTCTGATAAATCATTATGTGGAACGGGCAGTTCATCGGCTTCGCATAGTAATCGGAGCTGTCCATCTCCATAGGGGGATACATGCTTTCCTTATAGAAGCCCAGATGCCCGCTTGTCTCCCAGAGCCACGACTTGCCGACGTGCGGAGTGAACACCATCTCATAGCCGTTCTTGCAATGCTCGCTGCGCCAGAAGTCCTCAATCGCCATGCGGACCCTTGCCCCGCGCGGATGCCAGTAAACCAAGCCCGGCCCCGCTTCTTCATGCAGGCTGAAAAGGTCAAGCTCCTGACCCAGCTTTCTGTGGTCACGCTTCTTTATATCCTCAAGATGGTCAAGGTATAGCCTCAGCTCCTTCGGGCTGGACCAGGCGGTGCCGTAGATTCTGGTGAGCATGGGATTGGACTCCTTCCCTCTCCAGTATGCGCCTGCTATTGAAAGCAGCTTGAAAGCATCCTTGTTGAGCTCCTTTGTGGATTTGACATGGGGCCCCCTGCACAGGTCGGTGAACCCTCCCTGATTGTAGGTTGACACTTCTTCTCCCTCCGGAATCGCTTCCAGAAGCTCCAGCTTGTACTTCTGGCCGGCAAAAAGCCTGGCCGCCTCCGCCCTGCTGATGACCCTTCTCTCGAACGTCTTGTCCCGGGAGATTATGTTCTTCATCCTGTCTGTGATTTCATCAAGATCTTCAGTCTGCAGGGGCCTGGGAAGATCAAAATCATAGTAAAAGCCATTCTCAATGGCCGGGCCGATGGCAATCTGCGCATCCGGGAACATCTCCAGCACAGCCTCCGCCATGACATGAGCCATGGAATGCCTTATGACTTCCAGTCTATCCTCTGCGACCGTATTCTCCGCCATATTATCCTCCATAATCCGAAAAAGGGAAAACCCGCGAAAGAGAAACCCCTAAAAAGGATTCTGCCCAAGTATATCATTTTAGAAACCGTTCTGCTACTATTCTTCTGCCACAGCGCATCAGAGAACGTCATAGTCCCGAGAATCCCATAGTCTCGACGCAGTCCTTGAAGACCTGTGTCAGAAATGACGGAACACCTGTTCCAATGGTCACTGACTCCAGCTGTGCGCAAACTGTAACGTCTTCGCCAAGCCCAATGACGTCCTTGAGTTTGATGCAACCGCTGAAAGCATATGGAAGCAATTTGGTGAGGCTTTCAGGGAACTTTACACGGACAAGCTCGCTTAAGTTTTTGCAGCAACAGCTCCCCCCCATTCTGCACCGGCTCATCCTTGCACGAGACAATCGTCAGTGCAAGCGCCAATCACCGTCAGCGTCTTGATTGCCACACGCTGCGGTCGGCATTCGACTCCTTTTTCACGAGCGATATGACCACAACGTACATCACCAAGACGAAAGCTATGTACAGCGTCGTCGAAAGCGACGTGCTCATCATGGCAGTCGCATCGTAGAAGCCATGGAGGAACACGGCGGAAAGATAGGAAAGCGCGAGATTCATCTTCATCATTCCACTCCGCCCTCTCAGCTGAGCGACTTTTGCCCTGCTGTAGAAGAACCCCATGAAAACGGCGAATCCCATATGCCCCGGCACAGCGAGGAATGCTCTGGGAAGCGCAACCTCCAGCCCGTATCCAAACACGTACTTCACGTTCTCGAACAATGCGAAGCCCATCGAAACGAAAACAGAATACAGAATTGCATCGAATGTATGGTCAAAGTCAGGGGCGTCCCATGTCCTGCGCCTGAGGAAGAAGAACTTGGTTCCCTCCTCCACTGCGCCCACCACAAGGAAGGCGAGGACAAGGACATAGCACGGGCTTTCAGGAGAAAGCGTGATGCTGAGCAAGCGCACTCCTATCATTTCCAGCACTATGGAAGCCAAGGCCGCCCACACTCCCTGAATCAGCAATGAGCCAAGCAGCGCAGGGCTTTCCTTCTCCACCTTGTCCTTCCTGTATATGTACCTCAACAGAAAGAATCCGGGAAGAAGAGCCGCCGCCATATAGATGGCGATGGTGATTCTCATCGGAATGATAAAGAACATATTCTCACCTCCTGCATAAAGCCATGCCCATGATCGAGGCTGCCTGAGAGAAAAAAGGCACGTCATCATCGGAGAAACGCCCCTCGATAGGACTGTCAACATCAAGCACGCCTGCAACCTTGCCATCAGGGAAAAAGAACGGAGCCACTATCTCGCTGCGCGATGCGCTGTCACAGGCTATATGGCCTGGAAAGGCGTTCACATCCTTCACCGCTATCGTCCTGGCCTCCATGGCGGCCTTTCCGCAGACGCCATGCCCAAGCCGTATCCTCTCACAGGCCGGAAGCCCCTGAAACGGCCCAAGCACAAGCTCATCCCCCTCAAGCAGGTAAACGCCGACCCAGCCGGCATCTTGAAGGAACCATTTCAGAAGGGCGACCTGATTGGAAAGCTGGCAGATGCTCTGCAGAAACGTTCCGCACTCGCCCCTTCTGTCCCTCTTGCCTCTCTCGCCCATAAGCGCCCTGGCCGCCCTCAGATAACCTTCATTGCCCTCGCTTCTGTCAAACGGATGGAACATAGTTCTCCAGCTCCTTGATAACCTTCTCCACTTCTTCCTGCGGCGTGGAGGCGCCGCTTGCCACGCCCACACGCTCATAACGATAGACCTCCCGGGGAATCTCGCTTGCGCATCCCACCTTGAAAACCTTGACGCCTTTATCCTCAACAACCTTCGCCAACACCGAGGTGTTTGCGCTCCTGGCTCCTCCGACAATCAACATCGCATCGCATTGTGCGCTCAATTCAATGGCCCGCATCTGCCTTGCAATCGGAGAAGCGCACAACGAACGCCGCACCACGACATCGTTGAACCTGCTCTTTATGAGATTCACAATCCTATAGTAGAAATCGCCGTCAACAGTCGTCTGCGCTATTACAAAAAGCGGGAAGCCCTCAGGAATCAAATCGACATCCTCTTCGCGGCTGACAACAAAAGACGTCACCGGAACGCCCGGGAAAAGCTCCACACCCTCCAGGCACAGAACCTCGCTGTGCCCCGGAATCCCCACAATGACGGAAAAGAAACCCATCCGAGCGCGCTTGAGAATCTGATTTTTGTTTTCCGTCACATTCCTGCAGGTGCCGTCCAATACAGTGAATCCGGCCTCCCGGAACGAACGCACAACGCACTCGGGGGAACCATGCGCGCTGATGACAGCGACTCCGGGCTCAAGCCCCTCCGGGCTTTTGACAAATCTCATCCCCCGGTCTTCAAACCATTTCCGCGTTATGTTGTTATGGACGAGCGAACCTATGCAATAAGCCGGCCGGCCCTGCTCCTCGGCAATGGCAAGCGCCTTCCTGGCCAACGCCACGGCATGTTCAACGCCCTTGCAATAACCCGTGTTCTTGCAAACCTTGATTTCCATAAGCCCCCGCTATTTCTCATCGAGCTTCAGCCTTGACCTTCTCCGGGCGCTTGAAGCATCATCACCGGAAATGCCGGCCGTCACCTTCTTCGCTTTCCTTTGCCTCTCGTCCTTGCGGCTTTGCATCCTGGCTGCATCAGCCTTCATCACAGAGTCCTCCATGAGGTATTCTGCGCTGTCTTTGTCTGACATCGGGCCCTTCTTCTCCTTCAGCTTCATCGGATCCAATGCGGGGACATGAGCGAAATCATGAAGAAGCGCTGGCGCGATGAAATTAGAAGAATAGGTTCCCACGACAATCCCAAACAACAAGCTTGCGGCAAAGTAGAATATATCGCCGCCGGCGAAGACGCAGAGCGGGATGATTGCTATTATAGTCGTGACGCTGCTTATGGTGGTCCTGCTGAGAGAGGCGTTCACACTCGCATCTATCATCTGCTCAATCGGCATCTTCTCATCACTGCGGACAAAGTCCCTCACCCTGTCCATTATCACTATGGTGTTGTTGAGCGAATAGCCTATTATTGTAAGCACAGCCGCTATCGTAGTCGATGACACCGAAAAGCGCATCAGGGCTATGAAGCCCAGCATGCACAGCACATCATGCAGAAGCGCAAGCACCGAACAAAGCGCATATCCAAGCTCAAAGCGCATCCACACATAAAGCAGAATCAGCACAACCGCAATCGCAACGGCAAGAAGAGAGTTGGAGAGCAGCGAAGAAGAGAACTTGGCACCTATGAAGTTTGTCTCCAGAACAACAACCGTATCAGAGCCGAAAGCCGCTTTCAGCGCATTCTGGATATCTGTCTGCATAAGCTTTGATTCCGTTTCGTCCGAGAGCTTCATCCTTATCTGGTAGACCTGGTCGATGGCATCTCCAACGGACTGAACCCTTGCATCCTTGAAGCCATCCAGAGCCTGTCTGACCTGATTTATCGTCACCACCGCCCCGGAATCATCGGCGAAGTTCATGACAAAGCCTTTCTGCTTCAAGATTGCAGGAAACCCGAACCCTGTGATGACATTGGCGCTGCTGAGAGAAGGGTTGAACACCTCGCACCTTATCCCCTCAATCTCCCCGGCGGCCTGGGCAAAAGCACCGCAGGAAGGATATTCATCAAACGGAAACTCCCTGCGGCTCACACCATCGGCGTTCCTGAACTCCAAGACGAACCCGTCGCCTGAGACCCTCAGCGAAACGCTGTCGGGGCCATCGTATGCAATGCTCATTCCCGATGGGGCAAGCTGCACCGTCTGGCTGAGCCCGCTCTCAAAATCTATGCCTAGATTGAAGCCCTTGAACAGAATCAAGGCGATTCCGGCAATGATCATGACGGATGAGACCAGATATGAAATCCTTCTTCCCCTTATCACATGAAGAGCGAATCGCCTATTTGCCATTGCCGATTCTCCTCCAGCCGATATGGATGCGGCTCCTGACAGTCAGATCCATAATCAGACGACATAGGAAAAGGGAACAGAACAGCGAACTGCAAAGCCCCACCGCCAGCGTCGTTGCGAAGCCTCTGACAGAGCTTGAGCCCAGCACGATAAGCACTATGGCGGCGATCATTGTGGTCAGATTTGAATCCATTATAGTCCAGAACGTCTCCTTATAGCCGGCCGCCACCGCATTGCGGGCGGTCATTCCGCCTGCAAGCTGCTCTTTTATCCTTTCGTAAATTATCACATTGGCGTCAACCGCCATGCCAAGGGTCAGAATAAGCCCTGCGATTCCCGTGAGGGTGAAAGTGGACTTGAATCCTCCAAGTATAGAGATGATCATGAACATATTCACAACCAGCCCCATATCCGCAACAAGCCCGGAAAGCCCATAATATGCAAACATGAACAGAACCACGAGGCAGAAGCCGGCGGTTATCGCATAAAGACCGACCCGGACGGCATCCTCTCCAAGAGAAGCCCCGATTGTCCTTTGGCTGGCGACCGACACCTCGATAGGCAATGCGGCCGATTTAAGGAGGAAAGCGATGTCCTGCGCCTCTTCAAGGGAGAACCCGCTTATCTGTATGCTGCCGCTGAGCGTTGAGTTTATCGTAGCCTGAGTCTTGACGTTCCCATCCATGACGACAGCCATCACATCCCCGACATGGTCTCTGGTCAAATCATACATCTGCTCGCCGCCCTCCTGAGAGAGGGTGAAGTTGACAACCGGCTTGTTCTGAATCTGCTCGTATTCCTGAACCGCGCTCTGTATGAAGCTGCCGTCAATGCTTGGCTCGTCATATATGACGCAAAGGCTCACAAGCTCGTCAATATCATATTCATCTCTGACATAATACCCCGTGAGCGTAGTGCCGGAAGGCAGGAAATCAGGCTGAGCGAACGACCCATCATCAAGGTACAGCTGGTCAGGATGCTCCTTGAAATAAGAAACCGCCTTCTTCGTCGTCGAAGTGTCGACAAGCTGGAATTTCAGCGAACCCCTTCCCCTCAGAAAGGCATCAACCCTTTCAGGATCCGCCTCCCCGGAAACCTCTATCAGAATCTGATTGGGGCCTTGCCTGCGGATTTCAGGCTCAGTGACTCCGAACTGGTCTATCCTGCCTTTGAGGATTTCAATATCCTGGTCAATCGCCGCCGATATCTCGGCTTCGCTTGCCTCTCTTCCAAGCTTCTGCTCAAATGAATCGACATCGACATCCAGCAGTATGCCAAGCCCGCCCTTGAGATCCAGCCCAAGCTGCAGTGAATCACGGCTCGCTTTCTTGAAGCCCATCAGGCGTGTTCTGAAGTCATTCTCTATGGCATCGAATATCTGTTGCTCAGCAGCCTTGCCCAAGAGCGTCCCCACCGTCAGGCTGCCAAGCTCGCCCCTGGGCAGATTCTTGACCAAGGGCTTTAGATAAGAGTATTGCTCCGGCAGGGCGGCGGAAGAATCCATCGCCTTCAATGCGCGCAGCCCTTTGCTGGCCTCGCCTCTTGCATAGTCCCGTATCTGGCTGTTGGTCCCGAGGGCGATCGCCCTGTCCTGTGGAGATACAAATCCGTACCATAGAATCGTAGGATAAAGAAACCAGATGCAGATGGCGATTGCGATTGATGCTATCGCGATTCTTCCCGCTGCTTTCATTGCGATTTATTTCTCTTCAGCAGTCTCTGATGCCGCATCGCCAGCCGCATTCTCTTCCGCTGCAGGCTCCGCAGGCTTCTCAGAAGGGCTTTCCGTCTTCTCGGCCGGCTTCTCGACCTTCTCAACCGGCTTCTCGACCTTCTCGACCTTCTTGTCCTGTTTCTTGTCCAGTATCGCTGATATTGCGTTCTTGCTGAACTCGATTCTGGTGTTGTCATCAACCTTCACAACAACCGTGCTGTCCTTGACGACAGCAATGGTGCCGCGGATTCCGCCGATGGTCACGATCTTGTCGCCCTTCTTCATGGCTGAGAGCATCTCCTTCGCCTCCTTGTCCTTCTTCTTCTGCGGTCTGATGATAAGGAAGTAGAAGATGCCGATTATAACGGCAAATGTGGCAAGAGTTGAGAAAAGCGAACCGGATGATGATGCCCCGGCTGCCGTCGTGCCTGTGGTTGTGGCACCCATCGCAAGTATGTTGGCGTACATAATGTTCCCCTCTGGTAGATGATTTTACTGAAAAGATACACAATCACGGCTAATTAATCAAGAAACAGCGCAATATCAGACCGCTGCGCAGACGGCACGCAGACCCGCATCTTCACAGCATCTTGAAATGCGGAACGCCATTCATCCAGACATAAAAAAAGGCATCGATAAGAAAAAGGCATCTGGATTTCTCCAGACGCCTTCACACATGGCACCATCACGATGCCCGGCTTTCATCCCTTACTTGCCGATCTTGACCTCGATCCTCTTGGGCTGCTCAACAGGAAGCTTCGGAAGAACTATCTTCAGAATCCCATTGGAGAAATCAGCCGAGATATTGTTCTCATCGATTCCATCGGGAAGAGTGAAGCTTCTCTCAAACTCCCTGTACCAGCGCTCACGCACCAGATACTTTCCGTCATCCTTTTTCTCAGACTGCTTCTGAGAGGAAATCGTCAGGACATGCTTCTGCACATTGACCTTGACATCCTTCTCGGTATATCCGGCCAGCTCGGCCTCTACGACGAACTCCTTGTCATTCTCGTGGACATCCACCGAAGGAATCTTGCAGCTGGTGCTCCAATCACCGAAGAAATCATTGAACATCCCATCAAAACCATCAATCAGCGGGTTTCCGCTCCTTGTAACCAAATACTTCATATTCGCACCTCCGAACAATTAATCTCAAACTCAGCGGGCTTTTTTTCGCCTGCATTAACTGTATTTGCAAACTCCGTGCCAATTTTAATCCAGATTATGCATCTAATTGCATGATAAGGTTTTATTTAGGTCAAACACCACCGATTCCCTTCCCAAAGCCTTCACTCCTTCCTCAACTGAGTCAAAATGACACAGCGGGCTTTCACACCCCCAAATGCCGTGTCATTATGACACAGCGAGGCGGCTCTGCGCGTATGAATCGGACATTGCAAGTCGTTTCGACCGCCATTTACTGTTGCAAGCTCCTTGTTTGCAAGATATGATTTGCAGGAAAACATCAATAAAGCGCAAATCAAGAGGCTTGTCATGATTGAATACAAGAAAGATGTCATTCCGGACCAATCTCAGGCAGAAGCCCTGTATCTGGACGCAGACCGCAGCAAATGCACAGGGGACGCAGGAAGCCTGATGTCAGCAATAAGAAACTCCCGGAACGTCTATACAGCGTATGATGGGCAGCGTCTGGTAGGGCTTCTCCGCACATTGAGCGATGGGCTGACCATGCTTTACATACAGGAAATCCTGGTGATGAAGTCCCACCAGCACCAAGGCATAGGCCGCCGCCTTCTGCAGCTTGCCTTGGATGACGCAAAGGAAATCCGGCAGAAAGTCCTGATAACAGACAATGACGAGGAATCAATAGATTACTACCGGGCCTGCGGCTTCGCACCTGTCGAGGAACGATACCTGGCCGCCATGGTCAAGCTCAGCTGAACTATACGACCAGCAGATATAAAACAGGCTGGCGCTTATCGACCTGTCGGGAAATCTTGGATACGTGGAATCAGCTGTATGGACGGCCTTTGCCCTCCACCATCGCATCATACGCAAGCTTGACTTTGCCGTAGTCTCTATCCCGATCCAGCGCCAATCCCCTCCCGACACCATCTACAATCATCCCGATTCCAATCTCTCTCAATCGCCCATCGAGCTCCATCAGAAGCTCCGGCGCCGATCCCGGTTCCGTGGAGCGGCCATCAAAGACAACATGGAGGAAGACATCCTTAAAATCGACATTCTTTGCCATGTGGCATATCGAAACCGCATAATCTATCGAACCATGTGACGACTTATGGGTAAGATATGCAATCAGATGAAGAGCGCCCCCTGCTTTTCTGGCATGGCTTATTGCCTCCATGAACACCTCATTCCGCTCGAAGCTTCCATCCTTCAATGCGTGGTCAAGACGGACATCGTCCTGCATGACACATCGCCCTGCTCCGAGATTCATATGACCAGCCTCCGAGTTCCCCGGCTTGTCATCTTCAAGCCCCACATATGATCCGGAAGCACGCAGAGCGCAATGGCTCCTGTCCTTCAGAAGATGGTCCCAGAACGAAGTCTCTGCCAAATGAATCGCATCATTGTCGTCCCCCGAGCCTAATCCCCAGCCATCGCATATAATCAGGAGAACCCTCCTGCCATTTCCGAAGTCATGATTCTGATAAAGGCAGCCGCCCTCCATGACACCAGGCTTGTCCAACCCCATAACCTGCAGAATTGTAGGCGCAACATCGCCAAGAGTCCCATCATGCAGCTTCATAGGACGATTGTCCGCCGGATCGATCAGGATGAAAGAAACGGGATTTGATGTATGCGCCATATGCGGCAAGCCCTTTGCATCATACAGCGTCTCAATGTTCCCATGGTCTGCAGTGATCGCAACGACATAATCCTTTGCAAGAGCCTCATTGGTCACTTCAGAAAGATAATGGCTTACATGTCCGCAGGCCTTTATCTTAGCCCTCGAGTCAGATGTATGCCCGATCACGTCTCCATTTGCAAAATTAGTCACAATGAAATCATAGGAACCCAAAGACGCTACAACCTTGGACGCAACTTCCGGCAGAGACAATTCGGGCTTTTGATCAAAGCTGATTCCCCTTGGAGATGGAACGCAGAAATCGTCCTCTCCATCAAACGGGTTGTTCTCCCCCCCATTAAAGAAAAACGTCACATGCGCGAACTTCTCCGACTCAGCGCAATGGAATTGAGTTTTGCCGGCTTCAGAAAGAACCTGTGCAAGCGGCATATTCACGCGGGACGGGGCGAAAGCGATCGGAAGGCTTTTGTATTTCTCGTGGTACATCGTAAGGATTGCAAAATAAAGATTTCCAAGTTTTTTCCTTTGCACCGCAGAGAACGCCGGATCGGTGAACATATCTGTAAGCTCAATCTCCCGTTCCCCCCGGCGGCAGCAGAAAATCACGGAGTCATTGTCCTTTATCTTGCCAAGAGGAATACCACTTTCCTTGAGGACAAGCGGTTCCATATGGTAATCGTCAAGCCCGCGCCTGTATGCTTCCCGAACAGCCCTGGCAAGCTTTGCGCCTCCAAAATCCTTATCCATGTTTTCAGTCTCCTCTGCAGATAATCAGACCAGCATCCTCCTGGTTCTTTCTGATTCGTCGTCATGCCCCTCACGGCCATACCACATGGGATTAAGGAACTTGAGATAGCAAGCCTCGCCGGTCCTGAAGATATTCCTGTGCGGTGTCTGGACACAAATCACGCTGTCCCCCGCAGAAACAAGATACTCTGCAAAATCGGTTCTGAAAGTCCTTTTGATCACCCTGGCGCAATAGCCCTCTTGATGATTCATCTCAATCGTATTGGGTCGTGTAGCCATCACCATATCCCCTTGCAGCCCTTCTTTTGGATGCGCCCACAAAGCATGTGATTCATCGCCCTTTGCATATACCTTTCCGCTCTTTATCACCACTTCGGTGAAATTCGACTGTCCAAGAAAACTATGGACAAAACGGCTTCGAGGATTATTATAAAGCTCCACCGGAGTGCCAATCTGCTGAATTCTCCCCATATCCATCACAAGCATGCGATCGGAGAGCGCCATCGCCTCGCTCTGGTCATGCGTGACGAATATGATTGTGAAGCCGAATTGTCTTTGAAGCTTCTTGATTTCAAAACGCATCGTCTCCCTCAGATGGGGATCCAGATTCGACAAGGGTTCATCAAGAAGCATCACGGAAGGGTTGACCACGATGGCTCTGGCAAGCGCGATCCTCTGTTGCTGCCCTCCTGATAAGTCGGACGGATAGCACTTTTCCATTCCATCCAAGCTGCAATGATGGAGGGCCTGCTTCACCCGCTCTCTGATCTCTGCAGCAGGCCGCTTCTTGACCTGCAGCGGAAAGGCCACATTGTTGAATATATTAAGATGAGGCCAAACAGCGAAGGCTTGGAAAACCATGCCAAGCCCCCTATGCTCCGGAGGTATATATATACCTTTCTCCTTATCAGAAACAACCTTTCCTCCAAGGCAGATTGTCCCGACGGAAAGATCCTCAAATCCTGCGATCATCCTGAGAGTAGTTGTTTTCCCGCAACCAGAAGGACCAAGCAAAGAGAAACATTCCCCTTCCTTAACCTCAAGACAAAAATCATCAACCGCTGTTACAGATCCGAGCGCCTTGGTGGTGAAGGTCTTTGTTACATGACTTAAAACAATCTGATTCATACTTAATTCCTGTTTTTATCCCTCGTGATTCTTTTTACAAGCAGATTGAAGAACATGATCAATGCGATGGTCACCGCCGAAAGCGCCGCCGCCTGTGACAGATAGCCGTTTATCCTGAGCTGATAGATTGCAACTCCAAGGGTCCGGCTTTTTGGCCCGTAAAGAAGAACAGATGTCGTAAGTTCCCTCATGGCAGGCAGGAAGACAAGAAAGAAACCCGAAACCATTGCAGGCTTGATCAGAGGAATCGTTATATCCTTAAGCGATTCGAAATGCGATGCTCCGCAGGACCGAGATGCCTCCTCAAGTGAGACATGAACCTGCTGGAGCGAGGCGGAGCTTGACTTCAGAGTGTAAGAAAGATACCGGGCTATGTACGCAACAAGAATAATCCATATAGTGTTGTACAGCTTTATGCCCAGGAATGCCCCGCTCCAAGCCAATATGCATCCAATCGCCATTACAGTGCCGGGAAGCGAATAAGGAAGCACGGCAAGAACCTCAAGCACAGCGCGTCCTCTTGGCTTGATCTTGTAGATGACATAGGCAAGCATAGTTCCCAGGAACAAGCAGATAAGTCCAGCCGAGAATCCCAGGAACAGGCTGTTGAACACCGAGTCCTTGACAGCTATGTTCTTCACGAAGATAAGCTTGTAATTGGCAAGAGTGAAATTCTCCCACTTGAAGGGAAGCCCATAGGCCTTAACGAAGCTTACAAGAAGAATCATAACCAGCGGAGCAAGCACCACAACAAGAAGAAAAACGAGGGAAAGCACAAGAAGGGGATATTTGGCGTGCCTCAGCTTAATCAGCGCCGGTCTCATGCTTTTGCCTTTTATTATGTCATAACGACCGAAAGTCAGAAGCTTGCGCTGAATCAGCAATGCAATTGAAACGACAACAACCAGAATGATGGAAAGATCGGCGGCCTGTCTGATGGCGTCAAAGCTTCCAGAGGATCTGTTCATCGTCTCCACGATCATCGTGGGCAATGTGAAGATATTCTTTGAAAAGCCAAGCATCGCTGGTATACCATAATTTGACAATGATGTAATCAGAATCAGAAGCATCCCGGAGGAAATCGCGGGAATTGTGAGAGGAAGCGTTATCCTTCTTATGACATACAGCTGCCTGGCCCCCGCTATCCTTGCACTCTCCTCAAGCGTTGGGTCCATTCGCTCAAGAGCGCTGACTACCTGCATGTATACAAAGGGGAAATAATAAATCACTTCAATGATGATGATTCCCATGACACTGTTTATGTTGAATGGCGCATCCGCCAGATGAAACAGCTTGATCAGCCATCTGTTGACATATCCGCCGCGCCCGGAAAACATCATGTCCCATGACATTGCGGCAAGAAACGGAGGAATCATGAATGGAATCGAGAACAGGAACTTCATCACCCCCTTGAGAGGGATGTCGCTTCTGCCCAAGAGCCATGCAAAGAAAACACCTACAACCGTGGCTATGATAGTGGAGAAGATAGCTATCACAAGAGTGTTCTTCATGGCCGTCAGATTCTCTCTTTGCATCAGCACTTCCCAGAACATCCTGAAATCAATCTTCGCGCCATCCCAGAATGCATAGTAGATGATCATCACAACAGGGAGTATCACCACTCCAATCAGAATCGCATAACAGAGAAAGGTGATCACTCGATCCATCGAGAACAGCCTGCGTCCTTCATGGGCTTCAAAATCCAGGTTTCTCTTTGAAAAAATCATTTCAGATCCTCCTCTTCCGCCTCGTAGTATTTCTCGCAGACGAAACGCAGCCCCACATTCCGCCCTTCTTCATACACGATTCCGTCAAGCGAATCCAACGTGCTGCGCTGCACCCGAAGTTCCTTGTCGCCAAGCCTCACAAAAAAGTTATACAGGCTTCCAAGGAAAACAGCTTGGACAATCTTCCCGCGAATTGCACTTGAATCATCGAACACTATGTCCATCGGACGTATTCCCATCACCACATTGCCTGCGCCAGCAGGAAAACCCGCAGGTTTAGAATCGCTGAATTTGATTTTTTCTCCGACAGACAGATAGTATTTCCCTTCATCGACGGAGACAGGGATGAAATTCGAAACACCGATAAAACTGAATACAAACCGGCTTGCAGGATTCTTTATGATCTCCTCGTCATTACCAATCTGACAGATAGCCCCGTCCTGTCCCATGATTATCACTCTGTTGCAGAGCTGCATGGCGGCTTCCTGGTCATGCGTTATATATATAATCGTAGTGTTCAGCCTCTCCTGCATAAGGCGTATCTCAATCAACATTTCTTCGCGCAGCTTTGCGTCGAGGTTTGTAATCGGTTCATCCAGAATCAGAATCTCATCGGATGTCGTCAGAGCCCTGGCGATGGCAACACGCTGCTGCTGGCCGCCGGAAAGCTGAGACGGCATGTACTTCCCATAGCCATTCATGTGAACCTGATTCAAAGCGGCCTCAACCCGTTCGGGAATCTCCGTTCGGGAAATCCTGTGCTTCTTTAAAGGATAGGCGACATTATCATACACACTCAGATGCGGCCAAACAGCATAATCCTGAAACACAATGCCTATGTTGCGCCTTTCCGGAGCAACATTCACATGTTCATGCTTGTCATATACGACCTTGCCATCAAGCACAACTCTCCCTTCCTCCGGCTTCACAAATCCGCCAATCACCCTCATGACTGTCGTCTTTCCACACCCGGAAGGCCCTACAATCCCAAGAATCTCGCCTTGTTCAACGGAAATGGAGAAATCCTCAAGAACGGCATGCTCGCCGTATCTGACAGTTATGTGTTCCAAAGAAATCTTGGGCACGTCATCACCTCTTAACGATAAAAAAGAATGCACCGAAATGCATTCGTATCCCGGTGCGGCTAGTCAGAATGGTCATTTCTTGAAAATGGAATCGAACTTGTTCAGCAAATCCTTGCTCACCTTTGCAAGATCGTTCCAGTCTATAGGCAGGGCTTTTTCAGAAATCGCCGTTGCCGTAAGCATTCCTGCGGGCAGCTCAACACCATCCACGACCGGGCATATGTTGTATTTTGTCATCAACGGCTGGCCTCCGTCCGGATCCAGGATGAAATCATAAAGAAGCTTCGCAAGCTCCTCATGAGGCGCGCCGACAGGAATCCCTATCGGACATGGCACCGCCACGATATCCTTCGTATCGTGCCATCCGAGCGGAGAGCCCTTTTCAATCAGATTCTTGGTATTGTAATCAACCCCAAACCCGACTTTATACGAACCTGTTGCAATGGAATTGTTTGTATCGCCAGAACTCGACTTCAATTCCGCTCCGTTCGCCTTGAGCTGCTCAAAGTAACTCCATCCATAACGGCTGTCATTGACAAGAGCATAGACGAGAGCCTTGGTTGAGCCGGAGCCGGTCGGATCCGTCAGGACAATCTGATTCTTGAAATTCGGGGTCAAGACCTCGTCGTAGTTATAAGGAGCTTCGTTCTCCGGACAGGCGATGGTGCTGTAAGTCATCCCCATCAGCAGAAGGCGCGCGCCGCAGTAATAGCCATCGGCGTCTTTGAATTTCAGGCTTACGCCATTCGCATAAGGAGAGTTGTATGCAATCAGATGATTCTCTCTCTTCAGTGAAATCATCGCAGACGGATCAGCAAGCCAAGCGACATCGCAAGTCACCATCCCTGATTGAAATTCAGTTGCAAGCTTGGTAACACATTTTCCGGATGTGGCAGAGTAATAATCAAGCTTGACATTCGGATATTTGCTCTCGAAAGCCTCTTTGAAAGCTAAAATGACATCCTCTCCTGTCGAAGAATACAACATGACGGTGCCGGAATATTTCAGGTTATCGGCATCTACAGCGGGCTTTTCCTGCACCGGAATCTCTTCCTTTGAAGCTCCTGAAAAGGCAAAAGCGCACACAAGCGCCGTGACAATAAGAATCATCAGCATTTTTTTCATCATTCTCTCCTTTCCATGCTGGCAGAACCCAGCTTGATTAAGATTCGTATTATTATTTTATGGTTCGCAAATTACAGTTGTAAAGTGCAAAAATCTGATATACAATCGATTTTACAAATTTTAAACTTTTTAAAGACATCCCTGTAAGCAGGAATAAGACAACACATAGGATGAATATGGACAAACATGGCAAAAGAAGCAGAATATCGAGAACCTCGCTGTTCTTTCTTTCCACCATATTGGCATGCTTCGTCCTGATTGTGACGCTGTTGGCCGTGCTTTACTCGCAATTCCAAATCATCCTTCTCGACTCGCTGAGAAATCTCAACAACAGCTTTGCAGAGCAAGTAAACTCAATGTCGCAGCTTGCGGAAGAAACGCTGAGAAACTTCACTAACCAGATTTTCTATTCACAGGATGTAGAGAAGCTTCGTTCCTACGCAATCCTTTCAAGCTCCCAGGTCATAGACGGCATAAGAGAGCTTAATTCATATACTGCGACCAACCCTATGATCAAATCTGTATATGTGCTCAACGGCAAGCAGAATTACATATACAGCACAGAGCAATACGGAGCCGTAAGCAATCGAGCAGAACTGTTTGCAGACGAGACAGCGGCCCAGATGCTGAATTCGCTCACTGCTGATTCCAGAATGAAAATCATTCCACGCTTCTCATACGCTGATTCCAGCTACAGCAATCGCCTTGTCTATTCATTCATGTTCTATGAACTCGATGCAGATAATGCCGCAAAGGACAACGCCATCATGCTCAACATAAGCAAAGAATGGTTCACAAGGCTTTATTTTGGAAATAATACACGTAAAAGCATCCTTATAATGGATAGAAACGGTAATCTGATCGCCGCATCAGAAAACGCCAACAATGACAATGCAATCATTTCAGAAGCCGTCAAACTTCTCTCAGAAGGCAACAGCCAAGGCTATTTCATCTGCAAGGACGCCAATGACACAAAGCAAGTCTGCTTTTATTCGGAAATCAAAAACAAACAATGGTGCTACATAAAAACGATTCCCTACCTGGAATGCATTGCGGAACTCAAGAAAGCCGAGGACAAGACCTTCTTGGTCGTCATCCTCATCTTCTCAATCATCTGCGTCATAGGGGTGCTCCTGTCCTTTCATATCTTTGTGCCTTTCAGCAAGGTAAGAAAGAGACTGGCAGATGCAAATCCTGATCAGCCAACTGACACAGAACATTTGCTCGAGTGCCTTAATATCTTGATTGAGAATAAATCAAGTTCAGAAAGGGTCACGGAGTCATTGCAGAAAGTAATCAAGGAAGAGGTGCTTCAGGCGATGATCAATGGCACGAAGCCTGGCAGTCAACCAGGAGAGAGAAGTCTTGATCATCAATTGAAGATCTCAGTAGCCAAGCCTTTATATGCCTGTCTCATAACAGGCGATGACATAGAAAGATATATCGCCTCGATGCAAGAAAACATTCATGCAATCGAAGCGGTGGTGACGCAGGATGGCCTCACATGGATTCTCATGCAGCCAGAAGATGAAACCCAATTCAGCAAAGCATTCCTGACCCTTCAAACCGAATACCCCCTCGTGCAGGCAATCAAGAGCGAGCTGATCTCTACTATTGAGAACCTGCCCAGCATCTGCGCCACCATGAAAGAGATTCTTCGCATAAAGTTCATGTATCCATCCTCACAAGTCTTTGAAGTCAAGGAATACATGGAGTTCGATAATTCTGTTACATCGTTGAATACAATCAGCTCAAAGCTGATTCAATGCTTGCGAAGATGTTCATTATCCGGAGCGGAGGAATGTTATCAGAGTTTTATTCTTGAACTGAAAGGGAAAACATATCATGTCGTCAGATTCGCCCTTGAATCCCTGGGGCAATCAGTAGTGCAGATGCTTGCAGATTATTCCGATGCACCTGGGATATACGAACCCATAATGAACAGCTACCAGCAGATGCTTGAAAACATCAGGAGCATCGAAACACTCAACTCATATTTTTCCGACAAAATGAAAAAAATCACACTTATTCTCAAGGAAAGGAGAAATCGTAATCATGACATGATAATAACAAGAATATCGGATTATCTCAAAGAATCGTTCAAGAATCCGCAGCTTTCCGCTCAATCAGCCGCTGACAATTTCAATATGTCATCCGCATATATCTGCCGGGTTTTCAGGAAAGCATACAAATGCTCAATCATGGATTATGTGAACAAGCTGAGAATAGCCGAAGCAGAAAAAATCATCGCAACGGGGCAATTCAGGATAAAGGATATCCCCGCTCAAATAGGAATAACAAACACTCAGTATTTCTTCAAGCTGTTCAAGGACATCAGCGGCTGCACCCCAAAGCAGTTTCAGAAAGAAAGGATGAAGATTTAGGAGAAGCAAATGAAAGCCAGCACTTTTCAGTCACTGGGCGGGAGCGGGGAAGAAGCAAGGAACTGCTTCCTTGTAAATACGAATCTCGGTTCAATCATGCTGGATTGCGGTGTACGCCGGGAAATCTCAAACGATCCAGGCAGAATCTATCCCGCCATCACGCGGAAGATTGCAGAATCCATCAAGCAAATATTCATATCGCATGCGCATGAAGATCATATCGCCGCTTTGCCTTATTTATATGCTCTAGGCTATAGAGGTCCTGTTTACGCCACAGAGGAAACCATCAATCTGGCATATGGAGCCATGCGAAAATGGTTTGAGTACGCAAGAGACAGAGAAAGCATCCTGCCGTATGAGGAAGGGGACGTTAATCGTATCAACTTCAAGCCAATAAGCCTGGGGGAGAGCAAAATAGGCAGCATGGATATCCTGACAGGAAGAAGCGGGCATATCATAGGCGGCGTGTGGTATCGCTTCATAATCGAAGGGAAAACCCTGCTGTATACAGGAGACTACACATGCGATAGCATAACGCTGCAGGCGGATGCCCTGCCGCAAGCAGACAACGCTGTCATGGAATGCGCCTATGCGGGAAAAACACTAAACCAATCAGAACAGTACGGAAAGCTCATTGCTTCAGTGACAAAAACGATTGAAAGCGGTGGGAAGGCTTTCCTTCCGGTGCCTTCCAATGGCCGTGGCGTTGATATGCTTTCATATCTTAATGACCACAATGTAAGCCTGTACACAGAAAAAGCAATATTAGACAGCGTTCACAGTCTACTGTCAAACAGAAAATGGCTGAAAGAGGGCGTTTCAGACCATATGAAGCAATTAAAGCTGAAACCCATATCGACGGAAGAAGAAAGAACCCATGTCATCAGTCGTCCAGAAGGAACAGCGATACTTGCTCCAGATGGAATGATCACCTCAAAGAATTCGATATGGTATTACAACAAGTTAAAAGATGACAAAAAGAACAAGATCATCATTTCAGGTCATGCATCAAAGGGGACTCTCGGAGCCAAGGCTCTTCAGATGAATAACGGAATCGCAGCGGAGGCAGAGTCTATCATCATAAAAGCCCATCCCGATGAACGCGACTTGTCGGCCATGGTTGCAGAGGTGAAACCAAGAAATCTGATGCTTTTCCATGCTCAAGCCTCTTCCTGCCTAGAACTTATCGCAAGTCTAAGAAGAAGAGGAATTCATGTAGTTTGCTCTTTGAAGGATACGTTGCAATTAAGCTGAAAGCCAAGCGGTCTCGGATTCGCTAAGCGTTGCGGCAGGCGACTATGTCCACTCCCAGACCCAGTACGTCCTTTATTATGACATCGCTGATTCTCACAGGAGAAACAACCCGAGTCTTCCTGACCTCAGCTGCAATTTCAAACAGCTTCGCCTTGGGAACAACAGCGTTGCTCCGTACAGGCAGAAGCGGTTCATCAGAGCCTTCAATCCGCACAGTCGAGGTGAATATCCTCCTAGGCAGAATGAACTCGTCAGTTGCATATTTCTCTCCTCTCTTGCAGGAGAACCCCTCAATAGAATCAATCCTTGACCCCTCGCCGACAACCTTTATGCTGCACCCTCTGGGGCATACAGTGCATATCATCATCTTTTCAGCCATTCGCCTTATCCTCCTTCTCGACATGGACAGTGACCACATCGCTATCCGCAAGCCCCTTTGTTGAGAAAGAAACCTTCTCCATCTCGCCAGGGTTCACCTTGAAGGCTTTCCGTGCATATAAGTCCTTGCCCCCCGCAGTGGCGATTATACGCACGTCCTTCTCCGGGGAAAGAACACGGAAGAACAAAGTGCAATCCTTTCTTTCATCGTCAAGCACTATCGACATCGGGCAAGTGTACCTCACGTTACGTCCAGCCTTGCTTTCCACAAGCCCCTCGCGCTTGGGCATTGTTCCCATTGCATGCTTGGCCGCATATTCTCCGGCAACCTCGCTCTCGACCGAAACGTTGTCAACAAGGTCGTTGACATGCACCACATTCCCACAGGCGAAAATATTTGGAGAGGAAGTCTGCTGGTACTGGTTGACAGACGGTCCGTTTGTAACGCTGTTCATCTTTATGCCAGCTTTTCTTGTCACCTCGTTCTCTGGAATCAAGCCGACCGACAGCAGAAGCGTGTCACATTCAAAAAACCTCTCGGTCTCCTTCTTGGGAACCCTCTTCTCATCCACCTCGGCGACATAAACACCCTCCACCCTGTCGTTGCCGACAACCTTCGTGATTGTGTGGGACATATACAGGGGGATGCCAAAGTCCTCAAGGCACTGAACCTTGTTTCTTGCCAAGCCAGCAAGGTAATCCATTATTTCTATGACAGCGACGACTTCAGCGCCCTCAAGGGTCAGGCGACGGGCCATTATCATGCCGATATCGCCGGAGCCGAGAATGACAATCTTCCTGCCTACCATCTCGTTCTGCCTGTTGACAAGACGCTGCGCCGTGCCGGCATTATAAACCCCGGCCGGTCTTGTTCCGGGAATCTGAATCTGCGCCCTTGTGCGCTCCCGGCATCCCATTGCCAGAACAACGCTCTTCGCCTTCACACTGACCAGTCCCTTGGCTCCGCTGACACAGAAGAGAGTCCCCGAAGGATCGAGATCAAGAACCATCGTGTCCAGCAGATATTCAACTCCAAGGGCATTATCCTTGTCCAGAAACCGCGAATAATACTCCGGGCCTGTAAGCTCCTCTCCAAAATACGCAAGTCCGAATCCCGGGTGGATGCATTGCTGCAGAATACCGCCCAGGGCGGTGTCTCGCTCAACTATGACAACCTTGCCTGCTCCATTCTCCTTGGCCGCCATTGCTGCGCTCAGCCCAGCCGGCCCTCCTCCGATTATAGCAACATCACATTTGATTTTGTACACAGCCATCGCTCCCTTATTTCACCTTGCCCACAAGCATATACGAGCCTGCAGACCCTTTCTTTATGTTCTCTTCGGCTTCTCCTAGCTCACGTGCCAGAATATCCATGACCTTGGGACTGCAGAAGCCACCTTGACATCTTCCCATCCCCGCTCTAAGCCTTCTCTTGATGGCATCGATGCTGGTGGCAGGTATCGGCGAATGGATGGCTCTCACTATCTCGCCCTCAGTGACCGTCTCGCATCTGCATATGATACGGCCGAATCTTGGATCCTGGGCTATCAGCTTCTCCTGCTCCTCCCTGGGAAGCTCCCTGAAACAGGGGATGCTCTGACGCTTTGGGTTGAACTTCCAATTCGGGGCGGCATTCATGCCGATTGAAATCAGAACCTGCGAAACATGCACGCCGATTGCAGCCGAGCCAGTAAGCCCAGTGGAACGAACGCCTGAGATGTTCACATAGTTCTTCAAATCGTCATAAGTGTCTATGTGAAGCCCTTCCGGATTCCTGTTAGGTCTAAGACCGGAGAACTGCGTTATCGTGTCGCGGAAGCATACATTGGGAATCAGCTTGCGGACATCCGCCATTATGCTGTCCAGCCCCTCCCTGTTGGTCGAGGCGTCAAGCTTGTCTGTTCCATCTTCTGCAGTCGGCCCTACAAGCATGTTGCCATGGATGGTCGGGCACATCAGCTTGCCCTTTGTCAGCTTTGTCGGAATGGGGAGGACTATATGGCTCACCTTGCATTCGGTGTTCTTGTCCAATATGAAGAATTGCCCCTTCCTTGGGTTGACAAAATAATCGTTCTTCCCAACGAACGAGGCCACCTCATCGCAGTACAGCCCCGCCGCATTGACAATGTACTGAGCCTGGATGAAACCATGGGAATCGGTCTCGGCACCGATCACTCTGCCGTTTTCCACTCTTATGCCCGTGACCTTTGTTCCTAACAGGAACTTCGCGCCGTTCTGCACGGCGTTCTCGGCATATCCGACAACCAGCAGGAAAGGATCGATGATAGACTCCCTAGGTATGTAAAGCCCTCCCCGAACCTCCGGCGAAATCTCTGGCTCCATCGCCAATATCGACTCTCTGGAAAGATACTCTATGTCATAGACCCTATTGCGGAAAGCCTTCTCCTTGAGCGCCGGGAGCTTCTCGAACTGCTCATCATTCATGGCAGGAAGAATCGCGCCTATCCTTGAGAACGGAACATCCAGATCCCTTGCAATTTCGTCGTACATAGGGTTGGCCGCAACAACGAGCTCCGATTCAAGAGTCCCGGGCGATGCGTCATATCCGGTATGGATAATCGCGCTGTTTGACTTGGAAGCCAGCCCGCCTACATCCGGGTTCTTCTCCACGCATATGACATCAAGGTCATATCTTGTCAATTCCCTTGTAATCGCGCAGCCGACAGCGCCGGCCCCGATGACAAGAACGTCAGTCTTCAACATACAAATCCCCTTATCTTTATGTGGATTTAATTGCAATTATTACAACTTTTATTGTAATTTACTCATTATATTAGAACTCATCACAATCAAAGTCAATATTAATGAGCTTTAAATCAAAATTCCACAGAAAGTCGGCAAAATCCAGCGAAAGAGAATCAGAGGGAGACGCAAACCATTTCAACGGAGGCCTCGGAAAGCTTAATCCTGACATCATCCGGGATGCCGCTGTCAGTCACGATGACTCCAATCTTGTCCAAGGCGCATACCGTATTGACAGCAACAACGCCGAATTTACTTGAATCAGCGACCACGATAGAATACTTGGCCCTTTCTATCATCCTGGCTCTTATGTCTGCCTCTTCCATGTTATAATCTGTTATACCTGAATCAAGCGTTATGCCGGCAGCCCCTATTATAGCCTTGTCGGCGTTGAATCGCATCATGGACGCATTCGCCAACGCACCGGAGGTGGAGAATTCTCCCTTCCGTACATAGCCGCCGATGAAATACACATGGCACGATGGAAAATCAGCCATGTCCCTTGCAATCAGCATGGAATTTGTTATCACTGTGAGATCCCTCTTTCCAGACAAACAGCGCGCCACTTGCAAACAAGTTGTCCCTATGTCAAAGAACACCGTATCGCCATTCTCAATCATTTCGGCTGTTGCGGCGGCAATGGCCCTCTTGGCCTCCAGGTTCTTTACCTCCCTGTTCTTGTAAGAAGGCTCTTCCCCGAAGAACCCTACTCTTATGGCCCCGCCATACACCCTTTTCAGATACCCCTTGCCTTCCAGGAACTCAAGATCCCTTCTTATCGTTTCTATCGATACATCAAACTCCCTGATCAGGTCAGTCACCTTAAGGGTTCTTTCATATTTGAGCTTTTCAATTATCTTGGATCTTCTTTCCTCCAGCATAGGGCGGCCTCCACTTTCCTGTATCTTACCCCAAAAAGCGGCGCTTGTCTAAATGGAGCTCCGCAATGACTGCAAAATAGAAAACGGCCCTTGGGGAAACCCAAAGGCCGCTGTCTGACAAAAGAAATTGACTTGCGCCTGATATCGGCGCTTCTTAATCATCACATCATCCCGCCCATGCCCGGATTCGGCGCCGGAGCCGGTTCCTTTGAAGGAATATCGGTCACAGCGCACTCAGACGTGAGAATCAGAGAAGCGATGCTTGCCGCGTTCTGAAGGGCGCTTCTGGTTACCTTCACAGGATCCACGATGCCGCTTGAAATCATGTCGCACCAGACGTTCTTAAGAGCATCGAAGCCATAGCCCGCCTTTGCGTTCTTGCACTTGTCGGCTACAATCGACCCGTCTTCGCCGGCATTCTCGGCAATCTGGCGCATAGGCTCCTCGAGCGCCCTGCGGGCGATCTTGTATCCAATCTTCTCCTCATCGGAGAGAGAGGAAATATCCTTTGAATCCAGCACGGTGGATGCCTGGCAAAGCGCAACGCCGCCTCCGGCGATCACGCCTTCCTCAATGGCCGCCCTTGTCGCATTCAGAGCATCCTCAACACGCTGCTTGCGCTCTTTCAGCTCAACCTCAGTGGCTGCGCCGACATTGATGACCGCAACTCCTCCGGAAAGCTTGGCAAGGCGCTCCTGAAGCTTCTCCTTGTCATAGTCGCTGGTGGAATCCTGAATCTGCATCTTGATCTGAGCCTTTCTGTCGTTAAGATCCTCGGCCTTGCCGTAGCCATTGATGATGGTGGTGTTCTCCTTCTCAACCTTGACGCTCTTGGCTCTTCCAAGCTGGGAGACTTCGGCGTTCTCAAGCTTGAGACCGACTTCTTCGCTTATCACCTGTCCGCCTGTGAGAATCGCGATATCCTCCATCATGGCCTTCCTTCTGTCGCCGAAGCCCGGCGCCTTTATCGCGCAGACATTGAGCGTGCCGCGGAGGCAGTTGACGACCAATGTGGCAAGAGCCTCGCCGTCCACATCCTCTGCCACTATGAGCAGGGGCTTGCCGGTCTGAACCACCTTCTCCAGAATCGGCAGAAGCTCCTTCATGTTGGATATCTTCTTGTCATAAAGCAGGATGTATGGATCTTCCAGAACACAGGTCATGGTGTCGCGGTTGTTTGCGAAATAAGCGGACAGATATCCGCGGTCAAACTGCATGCCTTCCACGAAATCCGTGTGGGTATCGATGGTCTTGGATTCCTCGACCGTGATTACTCCATCCATGCCGACCCTTTCCATCGCATTGGCGATCTCATCGCCAATGGTGGTGTCGCTGTTTGCGCTTATCGAAGCGACCTGGGCTATCTCCTCTTTGTCTTTCACAGCCTTGGACTTCTTCTTAAGCTGCTCGATGGCATCTTTCACCGCCATATCGATTCCGCGGCTGATTCCCATCGGGTCGACTCCGGCGGAAACGCTCTTCATGCCTTCCTTGGCAAATGCCCAGGCGAGAACAGTCGCCGTGGTGGTTCCGTCACCGGCGACATCGTTTGTCTTGGAGGCCACTTCCTTCACAAGCTGAGCGCCCATGTTCTCGAACGGATCCTCAAGCTCGATATCCTTGGCGACAGTCACTCCATCCTTTGTGATCATCGGAGCACCGAATTTCTTGTCTAGAAGAACGGTGCGGCCCTTTGGTCCAAGAGTCACCATCACAGCCTTGGACATCTTCTCCACGCCTGCAATCAATGATTTACGAGCTTCTTCATTGAACTGAAGTTGTTTAGCCATAATCACACTCCTATAAAATCAAATAGTCTGCTTTTCCAGATACACCTTAAAGGTGAACGATTAGAAAGATACAAACAAATCGGCCAAGAATCAAGTTTTATCGAGAAAATTCGCTTTTTGCAATCCCAAAGCGCGCCGCCGGCTCCCAATGGTGATATTTGACCAGGGCCAAAGAGGGCTGCTGGCCAATCCTGCCCAGACAGTCTTGAAAAGGCATAGTTAAAAAAATTCCCTCGGAAAAAGCCGGATTAGTCAGAATGCGTCAACCCAACGCCGCCCGAATCCCGTAAAATCCAGAATGCAAAATGAATGACGGAGGTCTGACATGAGAATCAGCATTTTAGGAGATTCCATCTCGAAAGGCGTTGTCTTTGACGGCCCTTCAAATCGCTACAGCCAGCTAAAGAAGAACTACGTCTCCATTCTTGAGGAGAAATTCGGCTTTTCTGTAGATAATTATTCAAAATTCGGATGCACGGTGACAAAGGGCCTTGCAATGCTTGAGCATCATAAGGACAAGGTGGCCGGCAGCCAGTATGCGGTATTGGAATACGGGGGGAACGACTCCGACTTCAAGTGGCAGGAAGTCTCCGACAAGCCGGACGACATCCACTATCCTCTCACCCCGATGGAGAATTTCAAGCGCGGATACATCAAGATGATAGATGAGATACGCGCATTGGGCGCAACTCCCATCCTGCTCAACCTGCCGCCGATAGACGCCAATAGGTACTTCGAACGCATAACGCAGGGCAAGAATCCCGCCAGCATCCTGAGATATCTGGGCGGAGATGTCCATTACATCTATCGCTGGCACGAATCGTACAATATTGTGATATCCAAGATAGCGTACGACAAGCATGTGACGATGATTGACATAAGAACGGCTTTCCTGCTTGACCGCAATGGCGGCGACCTTATCTGCTCAGACGGAATCCATCCTTCGGAAGCGGGTCACAGCCTTATAGCAAAATCGATAGAGGCCGGTCTTAAGGCTTCCTGAGCAGGCCCGGCCAGGGGCAGCCCGCGCCGCCCGGCTTTTCACAGCGTTCTTTTTGAAAAGCGCGGATTGTGTTATCATTGCTTCATGAAAACGCTTATCAGAAACGGCCTTGTCCTGCCGCTTACAGCAAAGGACGCCATGTTCATTGGAGATCTGGCAATCGCCGATGGCCGGATAGCGGGCCTTGGGCAGATTCCCGCCGGGTTTGTCGCTGACAAGACCATTGATGCATCCGGCTGCATTGTGATGCCCGCCTTCGTCAATGCCCACACACACCTTGCGATGGTGCTGATGCGCAATTACAAGGACCAAGGGAACTTGTTCCAATGGCTATCTGAAATCTTCCCGATAGAGGACAAGCTGGTTCCGGATGACATCTACGCCGCATCGCTTGTGGGAGCGGCCGAGCTGATAGAAAGCGGGACAGTCCTTTTCGCCGATATGTACTTCCATGCCTCAATGACGGCAAAGGCGGTCAGGGAAGCCGGAATGAAGGCGAACATAGGCTTCACATTATTCGGAGACCTGAAAAGCTCCAAGGCCCGTCTTGCCGAGCGGATGCCCCCGCTTGAGCGAGAATTGAAATCGGACGGAATGGTGCGGGTAGACCCGGCCCCTCATGCCATCTACACAACCACCGGCGAATCTTACCGCTTCGCAAGCGATCTGGCGCGTGACCTCGGCGCAAGGCTTCATACTCATCTCTCAGAAACGCGAAAGGAGGTCAGCGACAGCCTGCGCGAATTCGGCAAGACCCCGGCGTTCTATCTTGAAAGCCTGGGCGTTCTGGACGCACCGCCCGCCTATCTGGCACACGGAGTGCATCTTTCAAGCCAGGAGCTGGCCATGCTCAGAACCAAGCCGGCGGCTGTCGTCCACAACCCGGCCAGCAACTGCAAGCTTGGCAGCGGAATCGCCGACCTGTGCAAATGGCGCGATAATGGAATCGACATAGCCCTGGGCACCGATGGGGCCAGCAGCAACAACAATCTTAACCTGCTCAAGGACATCAACCTTGCCCTCATGATGAATTCAGTGAGCGCCGAAGACTTTGAGGCCCGCTTCACGCCATTCGAGATGCTGCGTCTTGCAACATACGGCGGAGCCAAGGCTCTGGGGCGCGAAAATGAAACAGGAACCCTGGAGGCGGGCAAGGATGCCGACATCCAGATAATCGACATGCGCACCCCATCGACGACTCCGATGAACGACCCATATTCGGCCATAGCCTACAGTGCGGACAAGGAGAACATAAAGACCGTCATGTGCAGGGGCCGCCTGCTTATGGAGAACCGCCGGCTTCTGACAATAGACAAAGCCCTCGCCATGAGCGAGGCAAACAAAGCTTGGGATTCTATAAAGAATCGGTGATAAAACCCGGCCCGCCGGCACGATTCCGAGGGTTGCTCAACACTCTTGCTCTGCTCTGCAATGCCCCATTGCTCTGTTCTGTAACACTTTTTAACGCTGGGCGAAGCCGTCCGCAGATCAGAAAGCTTCAAGTCGCCGCCATCCTACTTTATCTGCTCCTGCCCCTTGTCCTTAAGTATGACATCATGCGCGCCGCCCTCGACTATGCTCACCGCGCTCACCAAGGTGAGGCGGGCCTTTCTCTGGAAATCGGCGATGGTCAAGGCGCCGCAGTTGCACATCGTTGACTTCACTTTGCTTAACGAAAGCCCGACGTTGTCCTTAAGGCTTCCCGCATATGGAACGTAGGAATCCACCCCTTCCACAAAAGAGAGCCTCTTCTCCCCGCCCATATCGTAACGCTGCCAGTTGCGGGCGCGGGCCGAACCTTCGCCCCAGTATTCCTTAACATAGCTGCCGTTGAGATTCATCTTCGCGGTGGGGCTTTCATCGAATCGGGCGAAATACCTGCCCAGCATCAGGAAATCGGCTCCCATGGCAAGCGCGAGAGCCATATGGTAATCATAGACAAGACCGCCGTCAGAGCATACCGGGATGTACACTCCGTTCTTTTCAAGATACTCATTCCGGGCATTCGCCACATCAATCAACGCTGTCGCCTGCCCCCTGCCGATGCCTTTCGTCTCCCTTGTGATGCAGATGGAGCCGCCGCCGATGCCGACCTTCACGAAATCAGCGCCGCAGTCAGCCAGGAACCTGAAGCCATCGCCATCAACGACATTGCCGGCCCCCACTTTGACCTCATCGCCATACTCCGAGCGAATCCATTCAAGAGTCCGCTTCTGCCATTCGGTGAACCCCTCGGAGGAATCAATGCACAGAACATCGGCGCCTGCCTCAACCAGCGCAGGAACTCTTTCCTTGAAATCCCTCGTGTTGATTCCCGCTCCCACTCTGTAGCGCTTCCGGGAATCAAGAAGCTCATTGGGGTTCTCCTTATGCGAATCATAATCCTTCCTGAAGACAAAGCATTTAAGATGCCTCTCTTTATCTATCACCGGCAAGGCATTGAGCTTATGCTCCCATATTATATCGTTTGCCTCTGAAAGGGTTATGGGCTCCTCTCCATAGACGAGCTTTGAGAACGGAGTCATGAACGAGGACACCGGGGTATCCGGAGCCATGCGGGAAACCCTGTAGTCACGGCTTGTCACGACTCCCAGCAGCACCCCGTCCCCCCGCCCGTTGTCAGTAACTGCAACGGTCGAATGGCCGGTTCGTTCCTTAAGCTCAATGATGCTGGCCAGCGTGTCGTCAGGCTTTATGTTGGAATCACTCGGCACGAACCCCGCCTTGAACCCTTTGACAGCCGCAACCATAGCGCTTTCGCTCTCGATTGACTGGGAGGCGTATATGAACGAAAGCCCCCCTTCCCTGGCAAGGGCCTGCCCCATCTTCTGGCCGCTTACCGACTGCATTATCGCGCTGACAAGGGGGATATTGAGCATCAGCGGGCATTCCTGCCCAACCCTGAACCTGACAAGCGGAGTCCGCAGGCTAACGTTAGACGGAATGCACGAAGCATCTGAATAACCTGGAATAAGAAGATATTCGCTGAAAGTGCGAGAAGGTTCCTGAACGAAAGCGGCCATCATGTCCTCCAAATCAATTTACCTGAATATACTTACCTGAATATACTGTTAAACGCAGATAACCTCAATGATAACCACGCAAATCCTCTGGAAAAACACCGCAAACATGGTATCATTCATAATGAGTTGTCATAAATACGGCATGGCAATGAAAAAGGAGAGAAAATCATGGATAAAGAGAAACCGATTGCCGAGGAAGAGCAAGCCGTCGAGAAGAAGGAGGCGGCCAACGTCCATCAGGTCATCCCTGCGGGGGAGAAGGGCTGGGCCGTCAAGCGCATGAACAGCGCAAAGGTGATAAAGTACTTCCCCACTAAAAAGGAAGCCCTCGAATATGTCACGCAGGTCTGCGAGAACCAGAACACCAAGCTGGTCGTGCAGAAGAAGAGCGGGGCGTTCCAGAAGCTTTCCAATGCCCTGCGCGGCCTGAAGAAGACCGAAAAGGAATAAGCAGGATTCTCAGAATACCAAAATCATCGATTCCTCTAGAAGCCGAATGCGCACCCGGCGAAAACATCCCACCCGAAGGTGAAGGCCTTGTCGCGCACCGCAGCATTGAGTGCGTTGCTCTTGGCCGTGTCCGCCAGCCCGAAGTTCAGCCCCAGCCCCGCACCCACAGATATATTGTCGGTCAGGCTGTACCCGAGGCCGCCCTCCAGCTTGAGCCCCAGGATAAAGGCTGTCACGCTCTTGCCCGTATTCACAAGCCTGTTCGCCTCGAATACTTCAATCGATGGCCCCAATGCGATTTTCAGGTCAAATGCCTCGTTCACATTGAATTTTCGATACACCGAGAAGAATGAGTCAAACATGACCTTCCCCTTGGCGCTCAGATTATTAGTCGTCTCGCCGTTCGCCTGGGTATCGGCGAAGAAGCTTCTTCCCACAGCACAGCCGACCACCGCCATCGCCCCGAACTGGGAGTCGCCGAACCTGTAGTCAAACTCGATGTCTATCGGGAATCCCGAATAACCGGAATTCTCCTTTGTATTGGCGGTCTTATCCCTATAGCCATACCCCACAGACCCATATCCGACCCTAAGGCCAAGATCAAAGCCAGCACCAAAAGCACCTGAAACCGCTATGACGGCGGCAAGCAGGATGACGACAGTCTTCTTCATGGTTTCTCCCTCCGTTGCTTGAATGAAACGCTATCACAGTTTTCAGGTTTTGCAAATATAATTCGGCGGTTCATGCCGCCCCGAATTCGGCATGACAGCATCCGGCCCTTCAACACTTGCCACAGCTTCTGACAAATCTGCCAAAATAACGCAGTTTGCCAAGCCCTTTTCTCACGAAATAGCGCAGTTTGCCAAGTCATTTATTGCAAAATAGCGCAGTTTAATATATCATCTAATTGCAAAATAGCGCAGTTTAAAAGGAATTTTAAAGGAAGATAATATGGATACAGCAAACATCAGACAGATATTGGCCGACCAGCAAGAGGAAATCCAATGGCTTCTCTCAAAGCACTTTGTACGCAGAGCGGAGGAATCCCTTGTCAATCTGGACAGCTCGCTTGCCCAAGTTGTCATGGGCGTGCGCAGAGCAGGAAAATCCACCCTCTGCATCAATGCATTGAAAAAATCCAAAAAAAAATTCGCATATGCAAACTTCGATGATGAGCAGCTAGCCAATTCAAAGCCGGAAGACCTTAACATCATCCTCGAATCACTTTACCGATTATATGGAGATTTCGAAGTTCTGTTCATTGATGAAATCCAGAATCTCGACGAATGGCATCTTTTCGTCAATCGTCTGCTCAGGCAAGGCCTTCGGCTTCTTATAACCGGTTCCAACTCTAAGCTTCTCAGCGGAGAACTTGCAACCCATCTGACGGGACGGAGCCATCCTATAGAATTGCACCCATTCTCATTCTCCGAGTATTGCAGCATGAAAAACGTTGATACCGCTTCCTTCACGACCAAAGCCACAGCTTTTCAGAAAAACGCCTTTGATGCCTACCTGTCAAACGGCGGTTTCCCTGAATTGGCAGCGGGCAAGGAAGACCCTTTCTCATATGTCAACAATCTTGTATCCGGCATTCTCAAACAAGATATAGAGAAACGGTTCCGCATCAGATACAAGACGGCTTTCGAGAATTTCGCCAATCATCTGCTCAACCAAGTCCCCATGGAAATAAACACCACGGCCCTATCAAAAACATTTGGCTTTAAATCCTTCCATACCACGGAGAACTACATCGGATATCTAAAGCAAGCCTGCCTGATACTGGAACTTCATAAATACTCGAATAAAAGCAGAATACGTCTAACTCAGATGAAAGCCTACCCTGTTGATTGTTCAATAATGAATAATCGCAAGGATGCTTATTCCAAGGAAAACCTCGGATGGAGGCTGGAATGCATCGTCTTTCTGGAACTCCTCAAACGCTGCCGTCATAAAGGCTATGATATATACTATTTCAAGGAAGAAAAAGCCGAATGTGACTTTCTGGTGGCTAAGGGCGCTCAAATCATAAGCTGCATACAGGTTTCCTATGACCCCAGCGATAGGAAGACATTGGCAAGAGAGCTGCGAGGGTTGGAGAAAGCCGCCAAAGCCGCTGGTTGCAGCAATCTTCTCCTGCTGACATACGAAATGAACGGCAGCCTCACCTGCGGAGACGGCAAGGATGTGACCGTTCTGCCTGTCTACGAATGGACTTGCCAGCAATCCCCTCTTGGCGTTTCTTTTGACACCCGCTCTTGAAAGCCAGCCTTGGCAATCTCAGGCAGCCTCATCATATTACAAACAGGGGGATTTTGTTAATTACAAAGTGGGGGAAAATATTTATTACAAACAAGGGTAAAATATTCATTACAAACAGAGGTGAAACTTGATTATGCGGTTACAATGCGATATCATGCATATAAAAGAGGAGACTTGAAATGTATCTGCGCCGTCTTATAGAAAACAGCATCTCCGAAGCTCTTGAAACATCCGGCGTTGTGGTGGTCGCCGGGCCTAAATTCTGTGGCAAGACCACAACCTGTCTCCAGTTTGCAAAGAGCAAGTACATCTTGGATACAAAACCCAAGATTCAGTTCGCGCAAAGCGACCCTGCTGCCATCCTTGCCGGCAAGGCTCCCAGACTGATTGATGAATGGCAGACAGTGCCCGATTTGTGGAATCAGGCCAGAACCATTGTAGACCGCAGAAAAAGCAAATTCGGACAGTTTCTCTTCACAGGAAGCTCCACCCCTGCCGACATGGATGACATCTTCCACTCCGGCGCAGGCAGGATCGTCACTGTCGCCATGAAGCCAATGAGCCTTTATGAGTCGTTGGAATCAAGGGGCAGCGTTTCGTTGGCCAGCCTGTTCGGGGGGCAGGAAAAAGTATCTGCGTTGAATGAGGGATTTTCAGCGAGCGATACGGCCTTCTATATATGCCGAGGCGGATGGCCTCTTTCCGTATCCGTAAGCGACCGGAGAAAAGCCTTGAAGGTGACAGAGAACTATTTCTCGACATTGTTCGAATTTGAAAACAGCAAGAACAACGAATTCAGAAACAAGAAGCCGAAAATCCTGAAAATGGTGCTTAAAAGCTATGCCAGAAACATATCAACTGAGGCAAGAAGAGGCAGGATGCTGAGCGATATCAATTCAAACGATGACAGAAGCCTGGACAAAGACACATTCGACAATTATCACAAGGCACTCGTTGACCTCTTCATAATCAAGGACATAGAAGCATGGAATCCCAACCTAAGAAGCCAGACAGCAATCATAACCACCCCGACAAGACACTTCGTTGATACCTCGATAGCAACAAACGCCCTTGGGATTTCGCCGGAAGATTTGATAAACGACCCTAAATCCTTCGGGTTCTTCTTTGAAGACTTAGCCGTAAGGGATTTGTCCATATACTCACAGGCAATCGGCGGTGAGGTGCGTCATTATCGTGATGGCAACGGACTGGAATGCGATGCGGTGATTCACCTGAAAAACGGGAAGTATGCATTGGTGGAGATAAAGCTTGGCGGACAGACGCTCATCAATCAAGGAATCTCCAGTCTGTTGTCGTTGAGAAGGAAAATCACCGATGCAAACCTCGCTCAACCTGTTTTTTCCATGATTCTCACCGCATCAGGAAACGCTTTCACCACTTCAGAGAACATCCACGTTGTTCCCATCAACATGCTGCGCCCCTGAACACCTGAACGCAAAATCTTCATTTTTTAAAGCTTTGCGTTTACCTGCGGTTATTTCATCCGATAGCGTGTCGCGCGCCCATCGCCGGGCTGCTCAATCAGTCCTTCCCCATGATTTGACAGAAGAAGCGCTCCGGTTTATATTTGAATCGTATAGAGCCATAGAAAAGAGGAGCCGATATGGATGATAATGCAGTGTATTCACCTGAAAACAAGAACTGGCCCGACCTCGGCGAAAAGCATGCCAGCACATCGATGATTCTGGGCATCGTGGCCCTTGGAATAACGGTATTCAAATTCTATTGGCCATCACTGATAGCCTTCATCTGCTCCATTATAGGACTTGTCTACGCCTCAAAGGCAAAGCAGGAAGGGTGCATGAACGGAGACAGGACGGCGGGGTTCGTCTGCTCTTTGATAGCCCTGATTCTAAGCTGCGTGAAGATTTTGGTCTATTTGCTCATCTTTCAGACCATCTTCGGCGCATTGTGGCTCTTCTTCTAGCATCATAATTTCCTAGCATTCTGGCTTTTCTGGCATCATAAGCATGCCGCTCTCCGGTTTCAGCATCAATCCTCCGGCATCTTGTCGCCAAGAGGCTTCGTGCCTGCCCCTAAGATAGTATTATTTTTCTCGCCTCGTTCGTGCTAAATAGTGTTGCTACTGGTGCTAAATAGTGTTGCTGCCGATGTTCAAATAAGCTTCCAATTCATCCACCTGCTCCTCGGTGAACACTCTGATTCCAGCCTTCTCCAGAAGCCCTGCAAACACGCCGTTGCCCTTGATGACAGAATGAGAGAAGCTGCCATCGTAAATCTCGCCCGCCCCGCAGGAGGGGCTTCGGGCCTTGAGCACAGCTGTTTGACAGCCTTGGGCTTGGATGCATCCAAGACAAGCCTCTGCGCCTTCCTCAAACCGCCTGGTCACATCGATGCCATCCTGAGTTATCACCCTGCCGTCTTTTATCTCGGCGCATGGGCGGGGAATCGAAAGCCCTCCTTCCACTTCGGGGCAGACCGGAACAAGCAAGACCTTATCGCCCAAGGCAATGACATTCTCACTGCGGTTGGACTTGCCATCGTATCGGCACTTCTCCCCCAAAAGGCAGGCGCTGACAGCGATGCGTGTCATGAGACCTCCAGAAAGGCTATCGAGCCGTCGTCGTTCTGAAAAAGCTGATAATTCCGCTTGGAGCGGAAAGGCTTCCTGAGTCGTGCGAAATCGTGGATACCGCCGTCATCCAGATCTTTAAGCGCATCGGGGTCATAGCTAAGGCTGACAACCGGGCTCTCCGGTGCAATGAATGAAGGAAATCGCTTGGTGAAGCTCCATGTATGAAAGCAACGCCGGAAGCATCGGGTTGCCCTTGCCCAGAAGCCATCGGGCAAAATTATCCTGAATCTCGTATAGCTCATCGGCCTCGCATCCCATTCTGGCCATGAAATCGGGGCAGAACTCCCAGAAACGCTCAAGCGTTTCAGATGGGGTGAGCCCGGAAGCTTCGCAGAGCGAATGGAACCACATGCAGGCCTCTCCTTTCGTGTAGATGAAGTCACACGCATCCTTAAGACGCCTGCACGCCTCAAGGCCGCTGCGGGTGAAGGTCGGAGAGCTTTCCAGGAGGTAAGGAGCATCCCTGTCGAATTCCAGATGGAACTCTTCGGCCCTCTCGTATAGCTGCGTTCCAGGCAGGACTGCAAGACGGAATATATCGATGTTGCTTGGCTTGCAGGAAATCGCAAAGTCCAGGCTGCGTGCAAATGATTCCGGGGTGTCAAAGGGCAGGCCATAAATCAAATCCAAGCCATAAACAATGCCGTATTTGTTCAATAAGTCTGTCTTTTCCTTGAAGACCTCTTGATTGAAGCTTCTGTTGACAGCCTTGAGAGCAGCTGGATTGATGCTTTGCAGCCCTATTTGCAAAGAGCAGAACAGGCGGGAGAAGAGAGACGCAAGGCGTTTGTCCAGAAGCTCGGCGCGGATTTCGAAGCCGAAATGCATCCATTCCGGCGCTTTTTCTATCAGAAGCCTCAGCACCTTGTCGGCAAAGCCTTTATCGGTATTGAAAGTCGGATCCAGGACGAATACGTCTCGGACCTTGAAGCGTATGAGAACGTCAAGCTCCTTCTCAAGACGCTCGGATCCGAAGCGCCGCACAGAGCGCAGGCCTCTTGATTCAAAGCAGAAGGCGCAGCCGAACGGGCAGCCTCTTGTCATCTCCCACAGTACGGCCCTCTCCTTCTTTAGGAATCTATCCGCAACACCGGAAAGAAGCACTGAAGGGACTTCGGCGAGGCTCTCTGAAAATGCATAGGAGAAATGCGGATTGGCTTTGCTGATTATCCCCTGTCCGGACGGCTCCCGCCCATCTTGAAGCTGTCTGAGGGCGGCTATGTCGGCGGTCTCGCCTTCCCCTGCGCAGATGAAGCTGTATGCATCCAGATCAAAGGAACTGAAATCGGCTGTGACTTCAGGGCCGCCGGCGAATATCAACGGATGCGCTGAATCTGCGAGTGATCTTTGACCGGAATCGGAGCCGGCAAGACAAGAGACGAATAAGTCAAACCATCTGCGATTCCACAAGTAAACAGACAGACCCACGACATCAGGATTCCAAGCCAGAACTTCCTGAACCGCGGAGGCTGGGTCATCGGAATCGTTCAGATACGAAAAGTGCCTTGTGGCGTTGCTGGAAAGCACCGGATCCTGCGATATGGCCGCCTCTATGCAGAGGGCCCCAAGGGGGAAAGACAGATTGCCCCTCTCCAGGCAGCAGGAAACCAATGCGATTCTCATCTACTTCTCAAGCACCGCCTTGATTCTTCTGACTCCGGCCGAAGAAGACTGCTCCTTCACGATTCTGAAATGCCCCATGTCGCCGGTATGGGTCACGTGGGGGCCGCCGCAGACTTCCTTGGAGAAATCGCCTATCGAATAAACCTTGACCTGCTCGCCGTATTTTGCATTGAACTGCGCAAAGGCTCCATTTTCCTGAGCTTCCGCAATGGTCATGACATCGCATCTGACCGGCAAATCCCTGCGGATCTGCTCGTTCACAATGTCCTCGACCTGCTTCAGCTCCTCGGGAGTCATCGGCTTGTCGTGGTTGAAGTCAAACCGCAGACGCTCGGCGGTGATGTTTGAGCCAAGCTGCTTCACGTACCCGCCCAGAACATCGCAGAGCGCCTTGTGAAGAAGGTGCGTTGCGGTGTGCAGCGCCGTGGTAAGCTCGCCATTGTCGGCAAGCCCGCCCTTGAACTGCTCCTGAGCCCCCGCCCTTGAAATCTCCTGATGCTTCTGGAAAGCTTCATGGAAGCCCTCCAGATCGACCTCAAAGCCTCTTTCGGAGGCAAGCTCCTGCGTAAGCTCGATGGGGAAGCCGTAAGTGTCATAAAGCCTGAATGCAACCCGTCCGCTTATCTGGCGGCTGTTGCCCTTCATCATGCCCTCGATGACCTTGTCGAACTCCTTCTCGCCCTTGGCAAGAGCCTCGCCGAACTTGTTCTCCTCAGCGCCCAGATTGTCCATTATGAATTCCCTGCGCTCCTCCAGCTCCGGGTAGACATCCTTGTACATCTTAAGCACAACATCGGCTATGGCCCCCATGAATTGGCCATCTATGCCCAGCTTGCGGGCATGGCGGACGGCTCGGCGGATCAGGCGGCGCAGTATGTACCCCTGCCCTACGTTTGAGGGGGCGATCCCTCTCTGGTCGCCCAAGATGAAGACGCTTGCCTTTGCATGGTCGGCTATTATCCGCACGGAGCTGTCCTTCTGCCCGTCAGAGTGGAACCTATATCCGGACAGCTTCTCTATCGCCTCGATGATTGGTGTGAAAAGCTCTGTTTCATAGACGCTTTTGCGCCCCTGAAGAATGCATGTCGTCCTTTCAAGGCCCATCCCCGTATCGATGCACTTGCGTTCCATCTCGGTGAATGTCCCGTCAGCGTTCTTGCGGTACTGCATGAGAACATCGTTCCAGATCTCAAGGTATTTGCCGCAATGGCAGCCTGGCTTGCAGTCCGGGCCGCACTTAGGCTTGCCGGTGTCTATGAACATCTCGGTGTCCGGGCCGCAGGGGCCTGTTTCGCCGGCAGGCCCCCACCAGTTGTCCTCGCGCGGCATGAAGAAGATTCTCTCACGCGGTATTCCAAGGCTTTCCCATATGGCGGCCGATTCCTCGTCCCGCGGAACTTCATCATCGCCGGCGAACACAGTCACGCTGAGGGCTTCGGGGTCTATGCCCAGAACAGTGGTCATGAACTCGTAGCTGTACTGTATGGCCTCTTTCTTGAAATAGGCGCCAAGCGACCAGTTGCCCAGCATCTCAAAGAACGTCAGATGGTGCGAATCTCCAACGCTGTCTATATCCCCTGTCCTGATGCACTTCTGATAATCGGTCAGCATATTGCCCGCCGGATGCTCCTGCCCCAAGATATACGGCACAAGCGGATGCATGCCGGCTGTGGTGAACAGCACAGTCGGATCGTTTTCAGGTATGAGAGATGCGCCGGTTATGTGCGCATGGCCTTTTGACACGAAGAACTCAATGTATCTTTTCCTTAATTCGTTTGCAGTCATGACTAATGATGCTATTGACAAACCTGTTCCATGTCAAGGCGACAAATGCCCTTAAGGCTCATTGGAGCCGGCAAATGCCATGCGGACTAATTGCGGCGACAGGACTCTTGTCAGAACGACAGCAAGGCCATTGCCAGAACCATGGAAAACAGGTTGGACATGAAATTGACCATATCGTTGTCCACCCATCTTATGCCGCGGCTTATCTCAAGCTTGTTTCCCTGCTCGTCCTCTTCGTTCTCAGTGCGCATTCCCGTCTTGGGGTTGAAATACTGCACCTGCACCGTGGCGCCGAGGAAGCTGTCCAGCAGACAGCCGGCGAATCCGGCAAGACAGGCCATGGATGCAAGCCCCCAAACCCCCTTCACAGGCAGCATCAAGCCCATCAGCACAGCCTCGCAGGCAGCCCCCAGAAACCCGCCCAGTATTCCAAGAGCGGTGATTCCGCCGCTCATCCCTTTCTCCACAGGCCTGAACGTGCGGATTGACACCGGGCCTCTGCGGCTCAGCCGTCCTATTTCCCCCGCCCAGGTATCGGAATTGGCCTCGGCAAGACACGCCGCGAATACACCAAGGAATAAAGCATTCGAAGTCAAATGATAGCCCAGCGCCCCCAAGGCGGCAGGAAACCCATTTGCAAAGACCTGCGCAGAATCACGCGCGCCGGTCTTCTTCTCTATGCCTTCTGTCTTGCTCTTTCTGGAAAGCCTTCCCAGAACCCCGGCGCTTAAGAAGAAGAACATCAGCAGAAAGAAGCCCTCGAACCTCAGGCCCCAGAATGCCGGGAACCCAACCGCAAATGCGGCAAAGCAGCCGGATAGCGTCAGAGCATGGGCAAGATAAGAAGCCAGGCAGATGACAGTCAGGATGCCCACGACCAAAAGCAGGCTGAAAGGATATTCCTGCGAGAAAATCAAATTGTTCAGATATTCAACCATCGACAACACACCCTGCCATAATCGCATATCCACGTCACAAAATCAGCAGTGCAAGCCCGCATCACAGAACAAGCATGCAGAACAAGCCGGAAAGCACCGGAACCGTCAGGTTGTCCAACCCATTCGGCGTCATGGCCTCCACAGCTGCGGCGAATAAAGCCGCCGCGGCGCACAGCCACCATTCCGAACTCCCGTAAATCAGCATTATGACGACAAAGGAAACCGCCAGCATCACAGCGGAGCCCAGCCAGGTCTTGCCCCCCGAAAGGATGCCGATTTTCTTTTTCCCAAAGAACGTCCCTGTCAAGCCGGCAAGCCCGTCTCCGACACCCATCACAAGCATTCCGGCTCCGATATCCTTTATTCCCATGTCCAATCCATCGACCCTTGACAGCAGAATCAGAACCACCATGGCTATCGGATAGTAGACAGTGCCGAACCGGCTGCCTCCGGACATCGCCTTGGAAAGCGCCCTGGGCTTTCCGGTAAGCGCAACGTACAGGTTGGAGAATATGAAAAGCGCAGGCATGGCAAGTTCAACCAGAAGCCCCGTTCCGAACAGATAACGGGCATAGATGAAATAAAAGAAGGAAACGCCTATATGGACGAATTTTCTGGAAAGCTCCTTTGAGCCTCCTTTTCCCTTTCCGATGGCCCATCCGAAGAAAAGCACTGCGCATATAAGCGCAAATGACAGTATCAAACCCTCGATTCTTGCGTCCATCACCAAGCGCCTCCGCCACCGCCTCCAAAGCCGCCTCCGGAGAATCCGCTTCCTCCGAACGAGGAGCCTCCGAACCTCATTCCTGTTGAACGGCTTGAAGAGCTCTTGGGCATGGCTGTGACCTGGAACCTGTCATTCCAGCTTCGGGCAAGCGAACTATAGAACAATGCGTTCAGCGCAAAATCATTGCCCGCATACCATTCCGGCGGCTCCATCATCATTCCGCTGAACTTTCGAGCCCATTCGTCATCAAGCCCAAGCACTATCGCATAAGAAAGATTGTGGTAATAAACCTCGGGGTCTTCTTCAATCATCATCTTGAGCTTGTCCATCTCCACCTTGTCAAGGAACTCCCTGTAGCCAAGCACCTGCTCAAGAAGCTTCTGGGCATATGGGCTTCTCCTGGTCATTATTGAGCAAAAGAAAGCCAGCGCGCCAAGCCCCAGCACGGTGAACAGCGACCCGGCCATCTGCAGGGCAAGCGACTGGGCGGCATCATTGATGATGAATACAAGAACCAGCATCAGAACGGTCGGAAGACAGGCGAAGGCGAAGGCCAGCCCCCTTGACGTCTTCATCACATACCATCTTCCAAACAGCCACGACATAAATCCATACTGAACCAGCAGGAACACAAACCCAACGCCCATCAGAACGATGGTGAGGGCTCCGGGATAATCCCAGGTGAACGTCATTGCGCAGAAGAACAACGGGAAAAGCCCCAGCAACAGGCAAAGCCCCTGGGCCATGTTGCTTTTCGTATCATAAAGCCGCCTTTCCCCCTTGTAGTACGAAGCGATCTTGAGCTTCGTCCTCTCAGCCTTCTCGGCGAAGCCGGCAAGATTCTTTTCAGTGACGACAACCCCGTCTGCGCCTGTCTTTCCGCAGTCAAAGAACGAATCAAAGAGATACCTCTCCGTCTCCAAGGCCTCAGGCCCGATGTCCTCGAGCTTTGTGAAAGCGAAGCTATTCTTTCTTTTGCCCTGCTTTGAAATCCTCAGCAGCCCCTTGTCAGCCCAATAAAAGAGCATCGAGGTTATATCCTTGCTATCGACAACGCCATCAGCCAGATAACCCATCTGCATCGGCGTCATCCCCTCCGGAGGCGTGCTTTCCGCATAAAAGACAGGAACAGCGTCCTTTCCGAATCTCATCCAGAGCACGACGGCGATTCCCAGTGCCGCAAGGCAGCTTGCCGCCGTCAATGAAAAGAACAGAGGCGTCTTGTTGACAATCTCCCTGGCCCCGGCATAGTAGCCATCGGGAAGCTGCACCCTGACAGTCAGCTCCTCCCCCGGACGCATCGAGGCGACCTGGGCGACTATTGTGTCCGCCCCTTCCATATGCCAGCTCACGCCATCCTGAGAGACGGAGCGGTATTCCCCTCTGGTGAACCATATGCTGGAGGAATCCACCGCCGACGGGAACTTGATGCGGAATGTGCAGCTTTCAAGAGTCACCTGCCAGCCTTCTCCCACAAGATTGTAGTAAAGCTCATCATAACCCTCATTCGTATCTGCGCCGACATCGTATCTGTAATGCAGCGCATACTCCTGCGGCCCGGTCAGAACCACAGCTTCCTCGCCGAATCTGAGCCTGATATAGTTTTTCCCGCTGTCGTATATCTCGAACGGACCGGAGGCGCTCAAATCAGAAACAATCGCCCTCTTGCCGTTGTAATATCCAATCGGAATCTCACGGAATATACCATGAAGCGGACGGAAGAACTCGGCCTTCACGGTTTCATTTATATCAAGCACCGCATCCCTTCCCACCACAATGTCGGCATTGAACTCTCTGATGGCGTAGTCAGCGGCCGAAAGAGGAAGGGCAAGCACGGCAAAAAGGCAGGCCGCCGCCAGCATAGCTTTTCTTATATTCATGTCAAATATTACCCCAAGGCAAGCGTCATGAATGGCAAGGCTCAGAACTGAACCTTTACGTTCTGCTTGGCCTCGTCCTCAATCTGCAGATACTCCAGCTTGGCGAATTTCCCGCCAAAGAGACCGGCGACCACAGAACCCGGAAACACCTGTATAGCGGTGTTGAAAGTCTTGACGACGGCATTGTAGTACTTGCGGGCGCTTAGAATCTTATCCTCCAACGCCATGAGCTGGCTCTGGAGATTCACAAAGCCCTCGTTCGCCTTAAGCTCCGGGTATGATTCACTCAGCGCGAAAAGCTGCTTGAGCGCGCCGGTCAGTCCGGCCGCCGCCTGATCCTTCTCCTGAAGGGTTGTGGCGCCAAGCCCGGCATTGCGAGCCTTTATCACGGCCTCCAAAGTGCTTGATTCATGCTTCGCATACCCCTTCACCGTTTCCACCAGATTCGGCACAAGGTCATATCTCTGCTTCAGATGGGCGTCAATCTGCGACACAGATTCCTCCGCCTGATTCTTAAGCGTCACGAATTTGTTATAACTGCCTATAACATACAATGCGAGAATGACAACCGCGGCGATTATGATAGCTACTGTCATATCCATATCCCCCTTCAAATCAATAATGCGGCGGCCTTCTGTCAGGCTTGCCCTCTTCCTCAAGCTCCTCGATGCGCTTCTCAAGCGCGCGGATCTTCCTTTCAAGGGCATCGACAAGGCTCTGCTGGGCGGTCACTATCTTGTTCAAAGCAGCGGCTTCATCCTCAAGATAGGAGAACTTTATCTGCAACTCGGTTATATGATCGTCC
>JBHCBD010000011.1:0-18257 GCA_041798905.1 Spirochaetales bacterium
TATCGAGTCCTCGATGCTGACTCCCGGACTTTTCGCAAAGGCTGTCATCCCTCATGGCACAACCACCATCGTCTCTGACTGCCATGAGATATCAAATGTCGCAGGTCTTGAGGGACTGAAGTCCTTCATGGAGGACGACACACCGATCGATGTATTCTACGCAATCCCCTCCTCTGTCCCTTCTTCTTCCGCCGCATTGGAGACATCCAACGGCTCATTTGATGAAAAGCAGGTCAACGCCATTGCAAGTGATAAGCGGATAAAAGCTCTTGGAGAAGTCATGAATGCAAATGACCTCTTCTCGGAGGGGGACAACAGGACAAAAAGAATAATAAGAGCATTCAGAAAAATGCGGCCCGAACTGCCGATCGAAGGGCATTGCCCGCGTCACTCAGGCAGTCTGCTGAATGCATTCATAGCAGCAGGCGTTGATTCTGACCACTGTGAGCAATCTCCCGCCTCAATTCGGGAAAGACTGTCTAAAGGAATGTTCGTTGAACTCCAGTACAAAGGGTTTGACAAAGAAGTGATAAAGGCCCTCGATGACATCAATCTTGACGGGCATTTTTCCTTCTGCACCGATGATGTGATGCCCGATGTCCTTCTCTCCGAAGGGCATTTGGATAGAGTCATGAGAAAAGCCATCGCTCTGGGAATGCCGGTCGAGCGGGTCATATATGCGGCGACCCTATCGCCCGCCATAAGAATGAGGATGTTTGACCGAGGGATGATCGCGCCTGGGAAGAAGGCGGACTTCATCATCATGGATGACATCAAGACACTGTCAATATCCAAAGTATATCATGACGGAGAATGCATATACGAAAAAAGCAAATCGTTCTCGTACGATTATCCGGCAACAATGCCAAATGGCATTGATAAGTCAATTCGCAGAAAACCCGTCCGCCCAGATGATTTCATCCTTAGATGCCCAGAAGATGGGCCTCAGAGAATAATGGCTGTGAAGCATCTTAGCCATACAACCATGACGGAAGCGGAAATCCTTCAGATCGACGTGAAAGACGGCCTCGTGCCGATGCAGGGTCTGAACATAGCAGCTCAGATTGAGCGCTATGGACATGAAAGCCCTATAATCCCTGTTCCGCTGACAAACGGATTGAAGAAGCCCGGAGCCATCTGCTCGTCATGGGCGCACGACAACCACAATCTTCTTGTTCTGGCCACAAACCCGGAATTAGCGGCGCAAGCAGTCAACATGGTCATAGACCGACAAGGCGGAATCGCCGCCGTGGACAATGAAACGGAGCTTTTCCTTCCTCTGCCATATGGCGGCATAGTCTCTGTGGAACCGCTGGATAAGCTGGCCGGCAAGACAAGAGAAATCCGCAAATGGCTTAAATCCCATGGCTACGAGGCGCTTGATGAGATAATGAGCTTCGCTGTACTGGGGCTCCCAGTGAGCCCTGCTTTCAAAGTGACTGACAAGGGCTTGATAGATGTAGCCAAGAAGCAGATTGTCAACTGGAGACTTGACCGATGAAAATACTGAGGCATGCCCATATAGTCACCATGGATGACGATAACCATGAATTCCAAGATGGATACATCGCATTCGATGAAACTGGAATAAAGAAACTGGGAGAAGAACGGGATATCCCGGAGAACCTGAAACCGCTTGAACACGAGAATCTGCACGGAGCCCTGGTTCTTCCCGCATTCTGCAACACCCACACCCATCTGGGGATGATCCCTTTCCGTTCATTGGCTGATGATATGCCAGACCGGCTGCGAAGATTCCTGATGCCGCTTGAAAACAAAGCGATGACACGGGAATTGGCTGTCGCTTCCGCCAAGATGGCCATTGCCGAAATGCTGCTCTCAGGCACGGCCTCGGCTGTCGATATGTATTTCTTCGAGGCTGATATCGCAAAGGCTTCGCAAGAGATGGGATTCCGGCTTTGGGCAGGAGAGACTTTTCTGGATGCGCCGCACTGCGATGCCAAGGATTTTTCCGGGGGGTTCGAGGTTCTTGAATCAATCATGAAGCTATCCTCGAATCTTATAATCCCAGTGGCCGCGCCCCATGCCCCCTACTCTGTCTCACTCGCCAATCTGCACTCCTGCGCTGATTTCGCCAAGGCAAACAACCTGATGTGGACAATGCATCTTTCCGAAATGCCCTATGAAATCGAATTATTCAAGAACTCATGCGGCCTGTCTCCGGTTCAGAAGCTGCATCAGGAGAAGCTCCTTTCTGAAAACCTCATCGCCGTTCATCTTCTTCTGGTCAATGACCATGATATCCGCCTGCTTTCCGACAACGGAGTCGGAATCTCCCACTGCCCGGGCAGCAACTCAAAAGCCGGGAAAGGGGTCGCTCCTGTCACTGAAATGATCGAAGCGGGCTGCACCGTCACTATTGGCACCGATGGCCCGGCTTCTGGAAACACCTTGGACATGTTCACTCAAATGAAGCTTTACGCCATCCTCCAGAAAAACAGGCTTCATGACCGTTCCGCAGTTCCAGCCCGGGACATCCTTCCCTTGGTCACACGGAATGCCGGCCTGATTCTGAAATCCAACATAGGCCAGCTAATAGCCGGATTCAAGGCTGATATCCAGGTTCTTTCTTTCGACAGGCCAAACATGACACCCTGCTACGATGCATTCTCCTCAATCGTCTATAGCGCCCAGCCGCAGAACGTAAAAGACGTCTATGTGAACGGCCGCCAGCTTGTAAAAGATTCAAATCTCTGCGCGATTGACTATGGTGCAATAAGAGAGGAATTCAATGAAGCCTCGGCTGATTTCGAAAGACAGGCAAGGAGCTTGCTGTGAATACAGCATGTTGCACAGCAACAAGTATTGTGATTCACTACGGTGAACAGGCTTGGCAAGCATTAGATTATCTGCAATCCTAGTAACACTAGGAGAGTAAATTGCCCGTAAAGAGGGTAAGAGCCTTTTCGGAAGGCCTATTCAGAAATCCGCAAAAATGAAAATTCAAACCTATAAACAACAAAAGCAGCCTTTAGGACTGCTTTTTGTTTGACTTGATTGTATCATTGTTTATTGATGCGGCAGACTGGACTTGAACCAGCACAGGCATTACCCCACAAGCACCTCAAGCTTGCGTGTCTACCAATTCCACCACTGCCGCGCAATAAGCGAAAAATCACCAGCTGTTTGAAGATACATCAAATCAAACTGTTTAGTCAAGCCAAATGAATAAGGTGAGCAGCAATATTAAATCTCCACTTAATAATGAGACAAAGGGAAAAGGAAAAGCAAAGTTCCATGGTTCCTGTGATACCCCATTGATTCAACAAAATAACAAAGAGTCAAGGACGGCATAGGACGAAGGCAGATTGCACCGGAAAGGCATTACAGGGGCAGTCATTGCACATGCGACGAAAGGCTGAGAGTGGAATATCATTGGGCCGGGAAGAATGGCTGCAGCAAGGAAAGGAGTCTCATGCGGTTCTGGCGATGCTGTTCCAGTAGGGCCCGAAGACAATCCGCCAGGGAGCTCAAGCGCGGAATGGTAAAGGACTGGGTGAACAACTATCCCAGGAAGATCCTTAATGGCCTCACCCCGCTCATGGCATTCAAGGAAGAGTTCGGGCTTCATGATGAACACATCAGATGCTCTCAGCCAGTTAGACGCCACTTTACGACACTTTATTGAACATTTCACCACATGTCTAACGTTTAACTTAAAACTCAAGTAATAGAAACGCAGGAGCTCTGCTTTAAAATCTCTTTAAAAAGCTAATTTTCGGCGAGAACCTCCCGTGGTCAATAACACATACCAGTCTTTCGCATAATTGAAAGCATTAGATTGTTGATGTCTACAGCCCCGTGGTTATCCGGTTAATGCACTAAGTAGACTTCCTCATTTGGTGTGGTGTGGCCATCTATGCAATCTGCTTTATCGGCTTCAGATGGTACTTAATACCTGGCTGCGGCGAACAACCTAATGTTCCTGTTCATCAGCATCCCGCTTGCGATAACCGCCAAGCAGAGAAAGAAGGTTACGATGAATGCTGCAAGAGAAAGAACATCCTGGTTCCAATCCATTTTGGCAGAGTCAATTAATCCCAACAGTTTTCATTGCTTCTTCAGCCCCTCCCTGAAAGCGTTGTCAGCCATATAGCCGAATTCGTCTTTATCCTTAAAGCTGCTGATGAGATTCGCCTTGACTTGCGAATAGAATCCACCAGAATCGATAGCCTTCTTCTTTAGGATAGCCTTCTTCTTTAGGTGAGCGAACAATGGTGAAATCGGCAAAAGAGGCCATTGTTTCAACATTATCAATAAGCTGTTTCATAATGCGGGCCGTCTCATCAATATCCTTTTCAAACACTGCAAGATCAAGCGCAGGGGAGCTCTCCTGATACGCTCCCATTTCAAACAGCCTCACTATATCGCAATCTATGCCTGTCAGTCTGTGAGCCATAGCAAGATCATCTTCTTCCATGTACAGGATCTTCAAATCATTCAAGATCTGCTTCAGAATGGTGATTTCCGACAGAATCAGCTCCTCGTAGATTCTGTACGCTTCGTTTTTCTTGTTTGTCTTTGTGAAAATGATTGCCTGAAATCTTTTCTTCTCGGAATCCCCATCTTCTAGGAAAGAAAGATACTGCTCTGCTTTGGCTTATTGCTCTTTCCGCATGAAAAAGCTGCATAAAGAAGCAGAAGAAGATTTCCGAACTCCTTTGTCATTCGAGTTCAATGCCATTGCGTACCAATCGACAATCTGCTGTCATAGGAATCCGAATCCGCGACATCATGCATGAAGCGCCCTGAATCAAGGATGGCCGAAGTCTCCCAGGCAAGCTTTTCACAGTTAGGAAATTCGAATATTCTCTTCTGTGCGCTCCTGAACGCAGCATCATATCCGCCGTTTTCCAAATCCTGATTAAGCTTTTTTATAAAAACATTTATCTCATCTTTTGTAAGTTCATCTTTGAAAGACAGGAGCGTGTCCGTGGAAATGCCAAGCAATCGGGCAATCGGCGCAATTAATGCGATATCCGGCAGATTGTTATTGTTCTCCCATTTGTTCACTGCAGGGGCAGTGACTCCCAGAAAGCCAGACATTTCCTCTTGAGTTCAGTTTTTCTCCCGTCTGTGCTTTCTTATAACCTCGCCTATCGTCATGGGCCAGACCTCCATTCTGTCATCTTCATACATTAGGATAATTGCAACTGCCGAAAGTGTCTATTGAACCTTTGTTAACTTATGAGAAAAATTATTAACTAATAGGAATTATTATTGCGCATACAAGAACCGTGAACTAATCATACATGGTCACGAGGTCAGAAAAAGGCGCTTACGATGGCAGATAGTTCTTTTTTTCAATTTATCCGCACTTTATGGCTTTTCCTTATTTGCTTTTTTTGGCAAATTTGGATAAAAAGCAATCATCTGTCAGTGTAATGGATGCCTTCAACGGAGCTTGGAGCACTGGCAGAATATATCAGCGAGGCGCTTATTTGAAAAGAAATGATTTGATTGCAGGCAGCATGTGCGCAGTAGGCTGCGAAGTGCTATATGGCATAAGCTATGCTTTCACCAAGCAGGCCACAGCAACGGCGAGCGAGTTTTCCTTACTCGGATGGCGCTTTGCACTTGCGTTTGTTTTGATGAGCATATTTGCGGGAATCGGCTTGATAAAAGTGAACCTTAAAGGAAAAAGCCTAAAACCGCTTTTAGTTGTAGCATTGTTCAGCCCTGTGATTTACTTCATAGGAGAGACAGCTGGGATAAGAAACACAACCGCATCAGAGAGCGGCGTTTTTCTTGCCGTCATACCAGTGGCATCACTGATTGCTTCGTCTTGGATTCTTAAAAAGAAGCCATCGAGATTGCAGACAGAGGGGGTATTGATTACTCTTGCCGGAGTTCTCATTACAGTATTCGCAGCAGGAAGATCAGCCAGTTTTTCAATCATAGGATATGCATTTCTGCTTATGGCCGTTGCTTCCTATGCCCTTTACTTTGTATTCGTTGACAGAGCTGGCGATTATACCAGCACAGAGATCACCTACATTATGCTTGCTGCAGGCGCAATCGTATTTGCAGCTTTGGCGATTGGAGAATCCATTATGAAAGGAAGCCTCGGCCAGCTGGCAGCTTTGTCGTTCAGGGATGCGGGTTTCTTTTCTGCTGTTCTTTACCAAGGATTTGGCTGTTCGATTCTGGCGTTTTTCCTTTCAAATGTTGCAATCGCAAAGATTGGTGTCAATCGCACAGTATCCTTCGTAGGGATTTCCACCGTTGTATCTGTTATTGCCGGAGTTGTCTTGCTGCATGAAAGCTTCACGGCTTTCCAAATCATCGGAGCCACTATAATCATAATTGGTGTATATACGGCAAATTCAAGGAAGGCTGTGGATTAGCACGCTCACTGTCTGCGGGGAATAACAGGACGGCGAGAACGTAGCAATTGAATAAAACAAAAGAAACTTAGAAATCATCGTAACCCTAATCTGTCACGATGCAGTTCATATTCTTATGACGCAACGTATGGGCAAACATCACGCAACAAATAAGTTTGGGTTATATGCGTCTAAAAATCTAATATTATATATAGTTTCAGACTTATAAGTCTAAAACTATTGATTTATTTAGATTTTTGAGTATAATACAGATACGAGAATCAGGAGGTGCATCATGGCTGAACTTATCAATCGTCCTGAGTATTTAAACCAACTCATTCAAAATAGAGGTATAGACCTTGTCAAAATCGTCACAGGGATTCGCCGATGCGGAAAATCATCCCTACTGGATTTGTTCCATCAATACCTTTCTGATAGCGGAGTGCCCGATTCCAAAATCATCCACATAAATTTTGAATCCCTGCGTTATCGTAATCTTTCAAACTACCTTGCTTTGTATGACTATGTCAGTGAACGCATTCCAAAGGATGGAAAGACATATTTGATATTTGATGAGCTGCAGGCTGTTGAGCATTGGGAAAAAGCAATCGAGTCTTTCCGACTTGATTTTGACGTAGATATATATATCACCGGTTCGAATGCCTATTTGCTTTCGACCGAATTTTCCACACTGCTTTCAGGCAGATATGTAGAAATCCGTATGCTGCCACTGTCTTTTAAGGAGTTTTTGTCATTCTACGCGTTTGATTCTTCTGTTACGGTAGAAGAAAAATTCCAGAGATATCTGCAGTTCGGCGGCATGCCTATTCTGAGGGAATACCAGTTTAACGAAGCGAGAAGCAATCAGGCACTGGAAGGCATCTACTCCACCGTCGTGCTGCGTGACATTCTTCAGCGCAACAATCAAGCTGATCAGGGGATGCTGCAAAAGATCATGCTGTTCCTTTGTTCTAACATCGGTAGCATAAATTCGCCCAACAGCATTGCCAATGCCCTATACCATGAAGGTGATATGCAGATCGGGCAAGGCAAGAATGTCGCAGGAAAAACAGTGGATAAATACATTTCCATGCTGCGTAGCGCATTTGTCTTCTTCTCAGTCGGAAGATATGATGTGAAAGGCAAACAACTACTGAAAACTTTAGGCAAGAACTACATTATTGATATGGGTTTTCGCAATATGCTGCTCGGCTATCGCGATACAGACCGAGGTCACATTATCGAAAACATTGTATTCTTAGAACTGATTCGCCGTGACTACCGTATGTATATTGGCAAGGTCGGAGAAAAGGAAATCGACTTTGTAGCTGAAAAGCCAAGCGACAAGCTTTATATCCAAGTAACAGAAAGCATGCAGTCGCAGGAAACCCGTGAACGAGAGCTTAGACCGCTACGCATGATACCTGACAACTACGAGAAAATTGTATTGTCAATGGATAGAAATTATATCAATTCATACGATGGCATCAAGTCACTATACCTAATTGATTGGCTGCTGTCTTGACTCAAGATGGTTTGATTTCTTTCTGATTCATTTATGAAATATCACTTCTTTTAACGGTCAGACTCGCCTGCTTCCGCTCCGTCTCTTCTGATGCCTGCTTGTTTGGCAGGATTGCGTTGAGCAGGATGCCTATCAGCATGGCCAAGACGATTCCGCCAAGCTGGAAATTCAGGTTTTCGCCCATGTTGAACTGGAGCATCCCGCCGCCTATGCCGACGACCAGAATCACGGAGCTTATGGTGAGATTTCTGGTGTCCTTGTAATCCACCCCGCTTTCGACCAAGGTACGAAGTCCGCTGAAAGCGATTGTTCCGCAGAGAAGCATCGACATTCTCACCATAGATGGTGTTTGACGGGCCGCCCCAGAAGGGGAACGCTCTTCATGCCCGACTTGGAATGCCTTGTCATTCTTTCTGGCTTCTTTGCATCAGCCGGAATGAGCCATGTCTTGCCAGCAAGAATCGCTCCGGCGCCCCTGCCATGCGCACAGTAATTCCTCACGCTCCTTTCAGAGATGTTCCATTGGCGGGAGATTTCAGAAACCGATTTGCGCTTTTTGCTGTCCATCGGAAAAATCGTATCACATATCGGCAATTTATAGAACAGATACTCACAAGCATATCAAGACTTATCTTGCCGCAGAGCCAGCGGCGCTGCGATGTTCAAAATCAAATCGTTTTCTCACTTACACGCTCCAGCGAAAACACATGCTTGCCTTCTTTTCCCGGCGCGGGATTGGAAAACAGGCCGGTGCTTGCCAGGCTGTCGCCATCGAGTCCGAACAGGAGGAGAGCAACGCCGGAATCTTCATTTATGGCGAAGGCATAGCTGGTGAAGGTCGAAACAAGGAAAATCAACGCCCTCGCCTTGACGATGACAGAATATCTGTCAGGCATTATGGTGATGTCGGACACACGCCAAGATGATGGCTTGGCGGAAGTCGTATTGAACTTGAGCGCATTGTGACGAAATACCTCGCCTGCAGGAGAATCCTCATCGTAGGGGTGGGATTCATAGGAAGCTTGGAGCGGTTCGGGAGGAAACAAGCGAGCGTTCATGTCCGCATCGTATATCTCGTAGTACGGCCCTCCCTGGCTCCTATCATCGGACAGGCGCACGTGAAGCTGTATCTGGCGGCATCTGCCTTTGTTGTCCTTTGATGTCGGATTCACCCACAAGTAGGTTCCGGCCCAGCTTCCGGTGGTAACGCCGCAGGAGGCGCTGCAAACGGCTTCTCCATCAGAGCTGAAACCGGTTATGACCAAGTTGATTTCGCTCTCCGGCCAGAGTCCGCTTACAATAAGATTTCCATCAGGGGAAGCGGCAACGGAAAATGATTGGCCAGAATGCGAAACTGCCTCGAAATGGTCTATACGGCTCCGCTCAGCCTCTGTGCAATCCATGGACAGATGAGCAGCGTTTGGGAGAATCCTGGAATTGTCCTGGGAAATGCTGGCAGCGCCAATATGGTTGAGCGCAAGAACAAGCATAAGAACTGTAAGCAAAGCACGCATGTCAGTACCTCAGATTATTTATCATCTCCTTTATGCAGACGGAGTGCTCCTTTGTCGAGTTTATGAAAGCATTATCGGAAAGAACGCCTATGACCGCCTCCTGCTCTGCGGGGCTTCTATAGGTGATGGAACGAAAGAAATTCCGGTAGTCTTTGTCCTTTGTGATAAAAACCTGATGGTCGATGAAATCCCTCGCCTCCAGAGCCTTGGCCCTGGCTTCTTCCAGCTGCGCTGGAGATAGGCTGTCAGTTCCGTAGATAGCGAAAAGAGCCAGGCAGGCATCATGAGCCTTCTGCTGCGGATATTCCAAATGAAGGTCTTTATAACGCTGGTGCATATCATCCCAGCTCGCAATCTTGCGATTAAGGACATCATCCAGCAACTCGCTGATTTTCTTAGACGGGATAAGCTGTCCCCCGGCGTTCTCCCAGAATATCTGGCCGGTCATCTGGGTGCGGGCGTAGAAGCCAAGCTGCCCTTCCCCTCTGTTGACCAGATCACTGCGTCTGCAGTCCTCCATAAGGCTTGAGAACGAAGCGCCCGTCTCCCTGCAGTAAAGGCCGGCTTCTGTTATTCCATAGTAGCACAGCATTGATGTATAGGCATTGTAGGCGCATTCCGGCTTGATGATAAGAACCGGATTGGGAGAGTTCTCTATTCCTTCCCCGAAGACTTCCAGCGAAGATACAAGCTCCGGCATTGACTCCAGAAGGCGCTTGCCTATGCTGACCAGAGCCGAAAGCAGATTCTGGGTGTTCTCGTCGGCATGCTCCCAGGCATGGAAAGTGACGGTCATCTTAAGTTCGTCCAGAATATCTGCGGTCAGCTTTGTCCCGGCAATCCTCCCCAGCTGGTCTATAAGCTCCGGGCTTGAGGTGTCAATCGAGTTCAGGTAGCTCTTGGCGGTCCATATGCAGAGCAGGAAGCGGGCCTTGCGGATTTCATTTGATGTATCGGGGGCGAGATACGCTGTCTCTATTATCTGCCTGGGATGCTTGCGCCTGTCGCGGGCCTTGTATTTGTAGCTGTTGCGCTCAAGTGCGTACATGTTGTACATCCACCAGAAAGCGGGCCGTATCTCCCGTCTGTGCAGGCTCGTGTTGTCGCTGACAAGAGAGAACGGAAGCTCCACAAACAGCTCCGCCGGGTAGTTGCCCTTTGCCAGCAAGGTGTATGAAGCGAATTTGCTGTTATGCTTCAGGGTGCTTGAGAGCGCAGGCCAGAAGCCCCTCCCCCCCACTAACTCGCCGTCATTGCCCCTGCTGTTATGGTTCGAGCCGACTGTCGCGCCCGCCGCAAGATTCGACTGACCCATGACCAGAGACGCTATGAGGAATGAATTGTTATGATGCTGCTCATGGCCAGGGTAGATGAGGTTATTGAGCATCTCGCAGCATGAAACCGTGGAGTTGTCCCCTAGAACCGAATGAATCAGCCGCGCTCCATATTTCAGGGCGCAGTTATCACCCATGACGAACCGGACAGCCTTGCATCCGTAGAAGACGTTGCAGCCGCAGCCGATGATTCCATTGACAAGCTCCACTCCCTCGCCTATCTGAACCGGGCTGTCCTCGGTGGACATAAGGCTCAGGTTCTTGAGCTTATTGGCCCCTTTTATGTAGGTGCATGGCCCGACATGCACATCCTTTATTATACGAGAGCCTTTTATCACGCAGTCATGATCTATTATCCCGTATCGCCCCCGGCGGCTGTCGCAGACAAGATTCGTCATCTCCTGGAAACGCTTCGGCAGCTCTGGATTTTCACGATAGCTTGCCCATAGGAACGCATCGGCGGTGGTGATGCCCGCAAATGGGGCGATGGAGCGGCCTCCGGCCTCGTTCATCAAATCTATCTGCACAAGAACCGCAGGATCCTCGCCTTCCTTGAGGACTCCGTTTCCGAACTTCGCATGATTTGTGGTCTGAATCTCGTCCACGCTGGCCAGAATGCAGTTGTCCTTTATTATGTAGTTGGCGATGAAGCGGCAATGCGAGATGCTGCAATGCGAGCCTATGTCGCAGGATATTATTGTCGAGGAAAGGATTCCCTCAGGCTGCACGAAGTCATGGAAGCTGAGAACTTTGCTCTCCACCGCCCCTATCCTGACAAGTCCATAGAAATCAGCCCGCCGTATCTGCTTCGTCTCAAATGGATCTTTGACCAAAACCATGCTCCAATCAGGACAATAATTGCCATTTGCCTCCAAGGCGGCTATCTCATCCTCTGACAGATGGCGATACTCCTCATTGCCCCCATTCTGGGCAAAGCGCAGCGAATGCTCATCCTCGCCTTCCCTGAGAAAAGGCTTGTCTACAAAGCCAAAGCCATATCCGCCGCTGTCCTTTATGCTCACCATATCCATCCTCGATTTTCAGATGGACATTATATCATATGTCAGCCTAAATCAAAAAGCTTCTTGAAAAGCGGAATTGAACGTTTTATTTTATTATAGTCAATGCAATAAGATAATCTCAAGTATCCAGGGCATCCGAAGTCGTCTCCGGGGACGAGAAGCAGGTTCTCCTTCTTTGCCATCTCCGAGAACTCCTTCGAGCCATGCCCGTGAGGGGCCTTCAGGAAAAGATAGAAAGCCCCGTCTGGATGGCAGCATTCGTAGCCTATGCTTGTCAGCTCGCCGTATATCAATCGGCGGTTCCTGTCGTACGATTCGATATCCGTCTTGACATCGGCGCATCTGGCTATCATTCTCTGCATTAGAGCCGGCGCGCATACGTAGCCCATTGACCTGGCAGCTCCCGCCGTGGCCCAGCAGACCTCATCGAAGTTCTCCATTGTATCCGGAACGAACATATAGCCGATTCTGTCGCCGGGGAGGGAAAGCGATTTGCTGAAGGAGTAGCATATTATGGTATTGCCATAGATATCCGGGATAAAAGGCGTTTCCAGGCCATCGTAGACAAGCTCCCTGTACGGCTCGTCGCTCATAAGATAGATGGCATGGCCATACTGCGCAGCTTTCCTTCTCAGAACATCGGCAAGGGCCTCAAGCGTCTTTCTGGTGTACACCGCTCCGGATGGATTGTTTGGCGAGTTGACTATCACAGCCTGAGTGCGGCTTGTTATTGTCTCCTCCAGAGCCTTGATGTCTATCTGGAAATCGCTTGTCTGAGGCGGCACCGCCATGAAACGGCCTCCCAGCCCGACTGTGAATCTCTCATACTCCGGGAAATATGGCGCTATGCCCACAATCTCCGTATCGCCATCCAGAATGAAGCCCTTAAGGCAGGCGGCAAGCGCCCCTGCCGCTCCGCATGTGAGGTATATGTTGCGCTTGTCGTACTTCTTGCCGTTGATGCGCCCTATGCGAGCGGCCAGTATGTTCCTTGCCTCGACATCTCCTGCGGACGGAGTGTATCCGTGCGCCATTATAGGCGGCTCATTCTTTATGACGTCGATAAAAGCATCGGAAACGGCCTGGGGAGCCGGAACGCTCGGATTGCCCAAGCTGAAATCAAAGACATTCTCCTCTCCGACTATCTTCTTCTGGGCGTTCCCATACTCAAAGAGATCCCGTATCGAACTGCTCCTTCGACCGAAATCAAGCATCAGCTGATTGACCATACATGCGCCTCCGTCACGCTTCCATGCCGGCTCTTAAAGCCTTCTTGTTCATATCCAGGATCTTGGGGGCCAGCGTCCTTTCAAGCACGCCATCCCAGTCTATATCGGTCAGCTTGAGGGCCTTGACCATTGCTCCGAACAGAACCATGTTCATGCATCTTGGGTTCCCCAGCCCCTTGGCTATATCGCCGGCGTTTATCACCGTTGTCTTGAACAGACGCCGCATCTCCTCCACAGTCCCCTCTGGATAGACAGCGCTTCCCGCAGCCACGGTCATCGGAGTTATCTCATAGTCGTTTATAATCGCCGTTCCATCCTTCTTAAGGTACTCGCAGTATCTGACCGCCTCCATTTTCTCAAAGGCGACCATTATGTCTGCTCCGCCCTTGCCGATTATGGGGGAATAGACTTTATTGCCGAATCTGACTTGCGTGGAAACGTTGCCGCCCCGCTGGGCCATTCCATGGACCTCGCTCATCTTGACATCATATCCAGCCTCAGCCAGCCCCGTTGTGAGAACCTTGCTCACCAAGATGGCTCCCTGGCCTCCGACTCCCACCAGAATTATGCTCTTGACCTGATTTTCTACTTGATTCATCTCTCATGCCTCCTGGGATATCGCGCCGAACGGGCATATCTGGGCGCATACAGTGCACCCTACGCAAAGGGTGGAATCGATGAAAGCCTTCGCTTTCTCTCCCTTGCCCGCATCAGCGTCTGCCTTCATGGCGATTGCAGGACATCCGGCCTTCAGGCAGCTTCTGCACGAACGGCACTTGTCCCTGTCCACCTTGCAAAGCCCCTTGTCATGCTTTATCCGCTTTATCAGGACGCACGGCCTCTTGCATATCATAGCCGCCGGAACCGTGCTTTGCAGCGCATCGTCCACCGCTTTCTTCATCGCCTTCAGATCCTGAGGATCAACTGTGATTATATTCTCATAGCCATAGGATTCCAGAACCTTGCCGACATCGATTTGAAGAGATTCTTCTCCCATCAGGGTGTATCCGCTTCCGGGGTTATCCTGATGGCCTGTCATTCCGGTGATTCTGTTGTCAAGCACGCATGGTATGACGTTTGACTTGTTGTAGATTATCTCCACAGCGCCTGTCATGCCGCTGTGGAAGAACGTGGAATCGCCGACAACCCCGAACACCTTCTTGCCGGTGACCTTGTTCATTTCAAAGGCCTTGGACAATCCGTGGGCCACCGAGAAGCCCCCTCCCATGCACAGGCAGCTGTCCATTGCGCCAAGCGGCGGAGCGCTTCCCAGAGTGTAGCATCCTATGTCGCCGGCAATCACATAATCGTGATTCTTTGACAACGTGTAGAAGAAGCCCCTGTGGGGACATCCGGGACAGAGAGCAGGCGGCCTTCCAACCGCTTTCACCTCTGCGGAGATGAACTCCGCCTTTCTCCCCAGGACTCTCTCGGCCACCAGCTCAGGATTAAGCTCATACAGCTTCCCGGTCATGTTCTTGCCTTCGCACCTTATCCCTGCCGCCTTTATCTGCTCCTCCATGTATGGCTCAAGCTCCTCGATCACTATCAGCCTTTCCACCTTGGAGGCAAAATCCCTTATCATATCCATCGGCAGAGGGAATGAAAGCCCTATCTTGAGGTAGGAAGCGTCTGTGCCAAACACCTCCCTGGCATATTGGTACGCTATGGATGAAGAGATTATGCCTATTTTGCGGTCAAACATCTCCGTCCTGTTCAGCGGGCAATGGTTCGAGTATTCCTCAAGCTTCATCAGCTTGCTTTCCAGCTCCGGATGGTTCTTCATAGCATTGGCAGGGGTGCAGACATTATGGTGATCCCTGACATACTCGAACCTTGCGCCTTCTTTTCTCTCTCCAAGCTCCACCAGACTCTTGGAATGGCATACCCTGGTCGTGACTCTGAACAGCACCGGGATATGGAAACGTTCGGAAAGCTCAAAGGCCTCCACCATGAAATCCTTGCATTCCTGGCTGTCCGAAGGCTCCACCATGGGGATTTTTGCGAACTTCGCATACATCCTGTTATCCTGCTCGTTCTGAGAGGAATGCATGCTTGGATCATCGGCGCTGACAATCACCATAGAGCTTTTCACCCCGTTGTAAGCAGCGGTGAATATTGGATCCGCCGCGACGTTGAATCCGACATGCTTCATTGCGCAAAGCGCCCGCGCTCCTCCGATTGCAGCCCCATAAGCCACCTCTGCGGCGACCTTCTCATTCGGGGCCCATTCGCAGTACAGACTGTCGCCGTACTGAGGCAGATTCTCAAATATCTCCGTGCTGGGCGTACCGGGATATGCAGAGCATACCTTGGCACCGGCCTCAAAGGCGCCTCTTGCCGCCGCTTCATTCCCTGACATCAGGTTCTTCATTCATCGCCTCCCGCAAATTCCGATTTTCAATAAATCATCATCACTGCAAATGCCACTGCAAATGCTTATCCGCCATTGCCCCTGCAACAGCAACGCCAAGCGCAATGGAAAGCAGCTTGGTCTCAGCCTCGTCCGCCCTGGAAACCAGCACTATCGGGCAGCCTGCGCCCATTATCAACCCCGCGCTCTGCGCCCCCGCAAAATAGGAAAGCCCCTTCCCCAGAGCATTTCCTGTCTCAAGCGACGGAACCAGCAGAAGATCTGCCTCCCCGCAGCCGGGAGCATCAAACCCCTTGTGGCGGCAGGCCTGAGGGCTGATTGCAAGATCCAGTCCCACCGGTCCTATGACATTCATGTTGTACTTCGACTTGAAAACCGGCATCTGCGATAGAGCCTGGGCATCGGTGGTCGAGACTATCTTGGGATTGACGACCTCGGACGGCCCGATGCAGGCGGCGTTTATGCTCTCATATCCAAGAGCGCAGAACAGCCTTGCGGCGTTTTCCAGTATGCAGGCCTTCTGCTCCAGGCTGGGTGCAGGGTTCATCCCCCCGTCTGTTATTCCCAGAATCTTATGATATGAAGGCATCTGATAAAGCATGACATGGCTCATCAGCATGTCGGCCCTTATGCCGTTTTCCTTGTCAACGACCGCTCTGAGCATATCGGTGGTGTTTATGATTCCCTTCATCAGAAGACCGGCCTCATGGCTGCGCACCAAGGCGACAGCTTTCTGAGCGCACTCGGCGGGACCGGCGGCATCTATTATCCTCCAAGCTCCGGAATCCTCGCCCATATCGGACAGAATAGCCCTTATCCGCTCCTCATCACCGACCAGGATGGAATCGGCGAATTTCCGGGAGCGCGCCCCGGCAACCGCTTCCAGCACCGCCCTGTCATGCGCACCGGCGACGGCGACCATCACGCCTCCGGAGGCCTGCGCCATCTCTATTATCTGATTAAGCGTCATGCTCACTCCAACCTCCTATGCATAGTCACAGCAGGGGCCTCCATGAAGCACCCTGAGCGCCCCCTGGGCAAGAGAACGCATCTCCGCTTCACCGGGAAGAATGATCACGGGAGCGAAATCCCCTATGTAGCTCTTCATCTCATCGCAGAACAGCTTGCAGTTGGCGATTCCCCCTGTGAACACAATCGCATCGACATGGAACTTGAGAACGGCCGCCATTGCGCCAATGTCCTTGACATGCTGGTAGGCAAGCGCCCGGAAGACGAGCCGGGCTTTCTCGTCCCCTTGCTCAACCATCCTCTCTACATCCCTGAAGTCCTTTGTGCCCAGATACGAATAGACCCCCGCCTCGGTGCCTAGGATCTTCTTGACCTCGGCCTTTGTCCGCCCCGAGAAGCAATAGTTAATAACGGCATTGACCGGCAGAGCCCCTCCCCTGTCCATGCTGAAGCTGCCGTCATCCTTCACATTGAAGACATCTATCACCCTTCCCAGATGGTGGGCGGCAACACTGACGCCTCCGCCCATGTGAACGACAATAAGATCAAGCTCCTCGTACGGCCTGCCCATCAGGAGAGCCGCCTCGCGCGCCTTGCTTTTCTGATTAAGCGCATGGAAGAAGCTCTCACGCTGCATCGGCTCGAATCCGCTTATCCGGGCGACATCGCATAGTTCATCCACGCTAACTGGATCAACGAAGTAAGACGGGCATGGAACCTCGTCGGCTATCTCCTTTGCCAGCACAACCCCCAGATTCGAGGCGTGCTCCCCATACGGCGGATTCATCACGTCCTGAAGCACCCTGTCGTTTATCTCATATGTGCCAGAAGGAATATGCCTCAGAAGCCCGCCGCGCCCGCAGACCGCATCGAAGCCGTCAATGCCGATGCCCCTTCTCTCAAGCTCCTCCAGAACAAGCTTCTTGCGGAAATCCTTCTGGTCGATTATATGCTTGAACCCGGCAAGCGACTTGCTGTCATGCTGGATGTTCGCCTGCATGACTTCATTCTCTTCTTCAAACACCGAAACCTTGGTTGAGGTCGCCCCCGGGTTTATCACCAGAACCCGCATCTTCTTGTCATAGTGGCTTTCCATGATTTGATTCTATCGTCATATGGTTTGGATGGTCAAATACTGTTTTGAAACAAAATCGCTTTATGCAATGTTATGAGATTGTTATGAGATTTTATTCAAGAAATCCTCTCCTCCCTCTCCCACAGCCTCTTCTCCGATATTATGCGCGATGCGATATGCCACTTCTGCGAATAGCGGCCGTCTTCCCTGAACTCGAATCTCCGGCTATGCTCCTTGAACGGAAGCTCGATGTGATGCCCCATCTTCATTATCGCAACCGGAACGCTGGCAAGACTGTCATGCTCCACCACCTGCCTGCCAAGCAGCGTGCCTCTGTAAACCCAGCCGTGACGGAGGCTCAGGCTCAGCACCCCCTCGCCTGAGTTCACATAGCCATCGGTGTCCACGATGTCGATTCCATAGTCCACCTCGGCCTTCATCTCGAAATCCTGGTCAGAAAGCATCTGATTGCAAAGCTCATCGTACTGCCAATCGTACCATTCAGAGTAATTGTCAAACCAACTCCTGCCCATCGGCCAGTCGAACCGGTAAGAATCATTCATCACCGCTTCAAGCCCGCAGTTCGTGCAGAATATTCTGTTGCCTTCTGTTCTCAAGGTGAACTCACATCCGCATTGCGGACATTTGTATATAAGGTCATCAAGCCCCTCGGCCTTCCTGTCCCCGTGAATCTGGATTCCGGTGCGTCTCTGGAACTCAAAGTCGTCGAACCTCAGAGCCTCCACGATTCTTCCGTGCATCGTCTCTCCGTCCAGCGACCTCACCTCTTCCCCGGAGAGCAACGGGCTCACCGAAACCTCGACCCTGGCGTTCTTCTGGCGGACTTTCTGCCATTTGCCATGGCAGA
>JBHCBD010000012.1:0-13174 GCA_041798905.1 Spirochaetales bacterium
ATAGCCAAGCTCGCCGTGAATCTGGCTGTAGTCATTGCCTTTGCTGTACCCAAGCATCCGGACGTTGTAGCCGCCGCGGGTTATCGCTGTGTTTCTCTGTGTCACCGTAGGGGTTTCCAGCCAGTATCTGTGGGTGTAAAGCCAATCGCTCGTATAGACATATTCTCCGCCGACTGTCAGATAGCCCTTCCCGACCGGGTATCTGCCCAGAATGCCGACAATCAGGCCGTTGGCAGCAGGCTCAGTCGAAGCTGTCTCATGCGACATCGTGAACTGGTCCATAACGCCTGATGCATATAATCGGGCCCATCGCCCAAGGGCGATCTGAATGTCAAGGGAAAGCAGGGAGTTTGTCTGCTCGCCGTTGTTGCCGTTGTGCCAGAAGGCAAGAGGCATGAATGTGAAAAGCTCCGGCACCGCCCTGGCGTATACAGCGGCCTCGGTCACCCCGATGTAAAGCCGTTCTTTCAGCAGCCGGAACTCCATCGTATGAACCAGATATCCTTTATAAGGATAAAGCCCTGTGTCCATGTAGCCGTCATACTCTCCGGCGGCGCTGAGAGCATCGTCATATATGATGGGGTTATACCCCGTTGTGAGCGATTTCAGGTCAAGCGACATCGAAACATTGCCGTCCTCGTGGACATAGGAGCCGGAGTTGCCAAGCCCGGGGTTGAGAGAAAGATACAGGAAGCTGTATCTGAACTTCCTGTTGTACCATGCCATGCTCACCGCCGGTATCTTGCCGGCGTCCTTGCTCATGATGAGATTTCCGGTCCGCCCTGTGCCGATTGAACGCGCAGAGGAGCCCAGGCATATGTTCCAATGCTCCTTGCCCAGGCTCATGTAGTAACTGTCAGGGAAATGATGGAAGATGTGGTCGAATCCCATCGGCAGGTTATTCCAGTTCACATAAGGCTCCCCTGCCCCCGGCTGGGTGAATCGAGTGGTCGGATAGAGGCCAAGGCCGGGCTGTTCCTTGATATCAATCGAGATTTCTGAGAAAAAGAAGCTGCTCGCCCAGAATCTGATGGGTAGCGACAGAATAGGCTTGCGCTTTATGAAGCCGTACTCGTATTCGTTCAGATAATGCTGGCTGGCATTGTCCCAGATGAGGGTCTTGTCGGTGTTCAGATAGATTTCAGGAGACAGCACGGCGGTCATGGAGAAGGCTGACAGTCCTTCCTCGTAAGAAATATGCGGCGCCAGCTCCTCCTCCACCCTTCCCAGCAGCGCCTGTCCCGCCTCGGAGAGAGAAGAGCGGTCTATGCCGGCAAGATGATATCTGTATTCATCCACGGAGTACGGCCTTGCCGTGAACGGGATGACTCTTCCGGCCTCCTCATGCAATGCGTCCATGGCTTCGTAAAGCCATGAATCAAGCGGGATGTGCCTTGCCCCATTGGGCTCCCTGGCGAACAACGGCGAAACGGCCAGGCAGCACAGCAGGATGGCAGAAATGACTTTTGATGAAAATTTGATTTTCCTCATTGGATATCTCCTAGAAAATGCATCTTCTTGGTATTATCATATATCAGGTGAAAAACGAAAAGAGGGAAAGTGATTCATGAAATTGATTTTTTCCAAGGCGATTTTGATTTTTATATTTGTACTAGGATTTATTATTCCTAATTCGGATGTTTATGCAGTCAATCAACAAAGAATATTCCCTGCATCGTCCAAAATCGCCAGAGCTATATGGGGGCTTTCCATTGCACAGGGCAGTTTTGCTCCCAGCTCCTCCGGCCCTTGGTCGGAAGCCGAGCTGAGGCTTTGCATGGAAGGCATCGAGCGCAGCAAGCTGTCAGGAAACTGGCAGAAGCTGTTCGACTCAACAAAGGAAAAGCTGGCAGGCAACAGTCGGAAGCCCGCAGAGGCTCCAGGGTTCAGCGGGTCGGCGTCCTTATCCGTGGCATTTGAAGGATACGCCCACTCAAACATCAATGATTTCACGGAAGAGAAGGATTGGCAATGGAAGCATGAGAACCGCTCCCCTCTGGCGCTTGCAGAGGGCGAGGTCTGGATTGGGGACCTGTTCTATCTCTACAGCAATCTCGGGCTTAAGGCAAACCGCTTTGCAGAGTCACCGCCATATGGGACGGCAGCGCCTTCTGAAAGCTTTGTGTTCAGCCCCGGACTGTCGTTCAACTTGCCGGGGAGAGGGAAGCTTGACTTCGACACTCCCGCCAGGGCATTCATCGCTGTCGGAGAAAGTCATTCCTCTCTGCAGTTTGGCAGAGATCTGGTCAAATGGGGGCCGGGACTGACAGGCGATCTGATAATCGGGGATGATGCGAAATATCATGAGTTCATCCGGCTATCACTGTTCACAAGGCGGTTTAAATTCACAAGCCTTGCGATGTTCACTGAGCCGCCCGGATATACGACAAACGAATGGTCTCCGTATGTTCCTTCGGCGCCTGGAGATCCAACGGTGAAGATTTTCCTGGCGCACCGTCTGGAATTCGCTCTTTCAAACCGGCTGCGCCTGGAGCTGTCGGAGAACGTCATGTATCAGGACACTAATTTGAATCTGAAATTCTTCAATCCGCTGTTCATCTTCCACAACCTGAGCAACAGGAGCCAGTTCAATGCGATAGCCGACATTTACATTTCCGCAACCATCGCTCCGGGCCTTGCCGCATATGCCGTTGTCGCTATCGATCAGATGCAGGCGCCTTCGGAGGGGAGCGACCAGCCGAATGCAATGGGGTATCAGGCGGGAATCAAGGCGTTTTTACCCTGGGGGAGCGGAATACTGAGCCTCAACGCAGAAGCCGTGTTGACTGACCCGTATCTTTACCTGCGTGACATCGTGGATCTTACCATCATGGCGCGAGAGCGAAGCCAGTATTGGGGCTATGTGCCTCATCGGAAATTCCTGGGCTATCGATACGGCGGCGATGCGCTTGTTCTCATGGCCTCGGCGCAATGGGAGGATCTGGAAGGATTCTCATGCGGCGGTGAGCTTTTCTGGATGGCGCATGGGCCGACCAGCATCGACACGGAATACAGCTTCGGGGCAATGCCGATCAAGCAGGCGCCAAGCTCACCGGTTGTTCACCAAATCAGGGCAAGCCTATGGGGGGAGCTTGAGAAGCCGGCCTTCGGAGGGCTCTGCCGTCTATGGAGCCGCATCGATGTGATCAGCAGAATGGGCGAAACCATCCATCCAGCCGAAACTGATGTCCAGATTATCATGGGGGTGTCGCAGAGATGGTGAATCAGCAGGGCTGCGGGGAAGCCGGCTTCCCGGAATCGAGGATATCCGAGGGGAATGAAAGCAAGCCAAGACGCAAGCCCACTCCCATCAGCTTCTCAGGCCCAAGGGATTCTGTAATTTCCGTAGCGTGCAGTTGTTTTGATTTGCAAGAGCAGGCTTTCACCAACAGCTTCAGCTGGAGTCAGGAGTGATGATATGGCATCATGGTGGCAGCACGGCGGCATCATGATGGCGACATGGCGGCAAGGCACATGCAGAGGGCTTGTGCAAGGCGGAAATCCATGGTCATATTTGTATATAGATTCGCAAATGGCGGCATGCCCGGCGGATTCGGAAGGAGGTTTGGAATGAGAAGGATTCTTTTCTTCGCAGGGATTGTCTTATGCATTCTCGCAGTATGCTCATGCACCACAATCAACGGCCTGCATGGAACGGCGCCCAGGGATGACAGCAGCTTTGCAACGGCTCTGAAGATGGAGTTCGGCGATTCCGTGTCAATCTCAAAGGGAACGATCACGCTGCAAGACGATCTGCAGCTGGGATGGGATCAAAGCATCGTATTGGATACGGGAGAGATCTGGAACATCGACTTCAACGGCTGGTCCATCAGGTCACAAGGAGATGAGGGTGAAGCTGCCATCAAGATATTGTCAGGAGGCATGGTGTTCTCAAGCAACGGTGATGATGACTATGGTTATCAGGGCGGAATCCTGGCGAGAGACGGTCTGTGCATCTTGGTCGGGAGCCAAGGGGCGGCCCATATAAAGTCGGGAAAGTTTTGCAGCTGGGGTGATTATTGCATCAAGGTGGAGGCGGGAGGGCTTCTCAAGGTATCTGGAGGAAGCATCGAAGGCGAAGAGCTGCCGATGCTTGCGGAGGATGGATGGCAAGGCTCTTTCTCCGGCGGATGGTTCTCCGGGTATGATCCTGTTTATGAAGAGGCTGTCTCCGGAGGGTATTACATCAGCGCTCGGTTTCCCGAATCGGCTGAAGATTTCGCATATGAATGGCCTGAGGGATTCTGCATTGCCAGGAAAGGCTCATACAACGGAATATCTCAGCTGACGCTGGAGGCGCCCGAGGACAGAAACGCCTGCTTCCGTCTTTACAGGACTTATAAAGCCGATTCGTACGCAAAGCATGATCACGCCCCGGATTACCAGTGGATGCTTGGACCGGGGCAGAAACGGAATGTGCTGTTCACGTCTGGAAACTATGTTATGAAAGTCGCCGAAGGCAGCGTCTGGAGCGATGAGAACGCATTTGGCGAAAGCGGGTATTACTGGTACATGGATCCTTACGAGTTCTATGACAACCAAGGTTATTTCATACAATCAACAACGCAAGGGGGCATGTCCAACAGCGATGACATGGATGGCTTCCTTAATGGGATATAGGCATGACGGTGTCGGTTATGGGCCGTGGCTGGCGCTGCGGTCGTCTTTTTCCATATTATCCTGAGAAATGAGCGGTGCCGGCGGAAGTAGTGTTTGACACCATCGCCGCAAGGGTTTAGAATTATTCCAATAATATAAATCCTAGGAGGGATTATGGCAGAAGTAACGCTTAAGAACGTCTGCAAGGTTTATGACGGAAACGTCCTGGCTGTCGATAAGGCGAACATCGAGGTCAAGGATCGTGAATTCGTGGTGCTTGTCGGCCCATCCGGCTGCGGGAAGTCCACGACTCTCAGGATGATCGCGGGGCTTGAGGACATCTCCGAGGGCGAGCTTTACATTGATGGCAAGCTGGTCAATGATGTTCCGCCAAAGGATCGTGACATCGCGATGGTATTCCAGAACTATGCGCTTTATCCGCACATGACGGTCTACGAGAACATGGCCTTCGGTCTGAAGATCAGGAAGTTCCCGAAGGAAGAGATTGACCAGCGCGTGAAGGAAGCGGCCAAGATACTGGACATCGAGGAGCTGCTTGACAGAAAGCCCAAGGCGCTGTCCGGCGGTCAGAGGCAGCGCGTGGCGGTAGGAAGAGCGATTGTCAGGAAGCCGAAGGTTTTCCTTTTTGACGAGCCTCTTTCCAATCTTGACGCCAAGCTGCGTGTCCAGATGAGAGCGGAGATATCGGGGCTTCACAACAAGCTGAAGGCCACTATGATCTATGTCACCCACGACCAGGTCGAGGCGTTGACGATGGCGGACAAGATAGTTGTCATGAAGCTTGGGATAATCCAGCAGATCGGCGCGCCTCTTGAGCTGTACAACGAGCCTCGGAACAAGTTCGTGGCTGGATTCATAGGGTCTCCGCCGATGAACTTCATGGAGGTCTCGCTGGAGAAGAGCGGCGAAGATATAATAGCGAATGAGGGAACATTCTCCCTTAATCTGCCCGCGAAGGACTTCAAGGCGTTGAAGCCGTATATCGGAAAGTCCGTCACCATCGGAATAAGGCCGGAGGACGTTACTTACTCGGAGAAGCCGGTTGAGGGCGTCACGATAGATGGAACAGTGACGGTTGTGGAGCCGCTTGGCTCGGAAACCCATCTGTTCATCAGCACCGGAAAGAACCAGTTTGTCGGCAAGATTGACCCAAGCGTGAAGATCGCCGTTGACGAGAAAGCCTCGCTTGTCCCGAATCTGGCCAAGCTGAAGTTCTTTGACCTGGAGACTGAGCTGGCCATCCGCGACAAACCGGTTGGTGATATTCCGACCATCGAGGAGCAGAAGGCTGGCAAGTAAGGGCAAGTAAAAGCAAGCAAGGGCAAGCAAAGGCAACGGAAAGGGGCTTTTGCCTGTTTTCTGGTTTTGCTGGTTTCGTCAGGCTGGGATGCAGGAAGCTGGCATGCAGAATGCTGAGATGCTGTATTCATGCTCCAGGCCGGGGCTTTGGGATTTGCCCTCGGACTTGCTCTGCATTGCAAAGAAATCAGTCCAAAAATCAGCCCGGGGTCGATTGGCCTCGGGCTTTTTGATGACGTTCGCGCTGTTCCAATCAGAGTCCTCTACCCATGAGGCGATTCCATTAACGATTATAAAACCTGGTCAGGCCCTGCGTTGCTTCTTTTCCTTGAGATGCTTTGACAGGATGGCCAGCGAAGCCGCCATGTTCTCGTTCTGCACCAGAATCGACGAGGGCGTTGAGAGATAAATCGGGGCGAAGTTCCATATTGCCTGTATGTTTCCTTTAATCAGGCGGTCAGCCACTTCCTGGGCGTTCTCGGCGGGGACGGTGATGATTCCTATATGGATGTCATGTTCACTGCAGTAAGAGCTTATTTCGTCAATTGGATGGACAAGCTTCCCGCTGATGGTCTGTCCTATTTTGAGCGGATTGGCATCAAAGGCGGCTACGATTTCGATGCCGTAATAATCAAAGCCTTTGTAGCCCATCAGGGCTGTGCCGAGAGAGCCTGCGCCTACAAGCACTGTTTTGTTCTTCTCGTTATAGCCCAGCACTTCCTCCATGTCGCTTATGAGGTCGGAGATGGAGAATCCTATCCGGGGCTTCCCGCTAACGCTGCTGACAAGAGCAAGGTCCTTTCTGACCTGTATTTCCTTGAAGCCGAATTTCTGGGCAATCGCAGGGGACGAGATGACTTCTTCACCTTCCTTTTCAAGTTTCTTCAGGTATTGAAGGTAATAAGGAAGCCGCTGCATGGCCTGCCTTGAGATTTCCTTTGTCGTGGAGATTGCCCCGTGCATAATATTCCTCCTGTTGATATCGATAATATAAATGCAAATCAAAACAGCTGTCAAGATTGACGACAGGGATAGAACAAGCCAGAATAGCTTCAACTAATGGTTTATTGCATCGACTGCAAAAGTGTGGTATTCTTTGGCATGCATTCATAGAGGACAGGAGGAGCATTTTGATGATCAGGATTAATAGAAGCCGCGGCGCTCTGCTCTCATGGGGCTTTTTTGCGTCATCGGAATTTGTGTGCGCTCCCTCGTCTGATAACTGAATGAACGTTTGTCCATCAGCGGCGGGAGCTCACTCCCGCCTTTTTCTTTTTTCAGCATGGAGAACACTGATGGATTTGTCATTTGGAACAAGAATACGCGAACTTAGAATAATCGCCGGCATCTCGCAGCGGAAGATGGCCGCCCTCATGGGCGTGTCGCCTCAGGCGGCGTGCAAATGGGAGAAGGATGCGTCCTGCCCGGATATCATGTCGCTGCCTCGGCTTGCTACAATACTCAACATAACTCTGGATGAGCTTTTTGCGCCGGAATTCGAGCAGATTGACAGACAGCAAGACGGCTATGGAAGCAAGGCGGTGTGGTGGAAGGCTGCGCGATGAGCATCATTGCATTATTCTCGCATTCAACCCCGGGGATCCGGCACTAAATATTTACACGGTTTCCCCGAAAGGACATCAACAACGTTCTGCGCAGCCATCATGCCCATATTATAGTTCGCCTCTGCAGTCGCAGCTCCAGCATGAGGCGTCAATATGCAATTAGGAAGCGTTGCAAGCGGACTTTTCTCTGCATCGTTTAAAGCAAGAACATCAAGAGCGGCGGCTCCTATCGAACCAGAGAGGAGAGCATTGAAAAGCGCATCTTCATCGATAAGCCCTCCACGCGCAGTGTTAACTAAAACAGCTGTGGGCTTCATTAGCGAAAGCCTCCTTTTATCAACCATGTTCTCTGTTTCTCGGGTTAAAGGAACATGCAGTGAAATAAAATCAGCCTCCTTGAACAAATCATCAAGTTCAACGTATCGGCCTCCATGCGATTTGATGAACTCCTCGTCCTTATATGCATCGCTAGCCAGAATCCTCATCCTGAATCCAGCAGCCCTTTCTATCACGCCTTTTCCTATTTTTCCAGTGCCGACCACGCCCAGCGTCTTTTCCCACACCTCCACACCGGCGATGGGCTTCTCTTTTCTCCCAGCACGTATTGCAGCATTCATAGGGCAGACATTCCTTGCAGCGCACAGCATAAGCGTCATCGCCATGTCAGCCACTGAATTTGAGTTCGCCCCCGGCGTTATGGAAACCATTATGCCCGCTTCGGAAGCGGCCTTCGTATCTATGGCATCATAGCCCACCCCATATCTGGAAATCAGTTTGAGCTTGGCAGCAACGGCCATAAGCTCCTTGTCATATCTCTCCAAACCGGCAATCACCGCATCGGCTTTCGGCAAATATTCAAGAAGCTGTTTCCGCAGGTTCCCCGTATTTGCATTCAGCCGAATGACTTCGCATCCATTTTCTTCCAAAAGCCTTATTGGGGATTCGTTTTTAGCCGCAAAGGAACGAGGCGTAGCCAGTACAATATGCTTGCTCAATTTCATCTCCTTGCAATCATGTCCAGTCAGGCTGGATTATATTTCCGTTTTCATCAAACATCACTTCAACCGGTTCGGACATAATCTTCAAATCACTGACCTGCTTTGCCAAAGGAAGCAATCCTTCGGATATCATATAGCTATCCATGCTGAGGGTGTTGCGCAGCCAAACGATTTTTGGCCCTTCAACAGGATCAGCTTTATATGCAATTTTAATCGCATATTTCATCGCAAGTCTGTCATCTGGCATCACCACAGGAATCTTGACACTGAACGGATCCATGCAAGTGATGGAATTTGCATAAGTTGAACGCATATCGAATTCTTTGTAGACACGTTCAGTTGTCACATCGGCATTCCCTATTCCGTTTGCATTCCGGTGGGATTCCTTAGTAAGGTTGAATACGGCGATGCTATCAAAATCAGGAGCAACTCTTCCCATGAACGCAGAACGGCCGGTTATATTAGGATCCATCCCAGGCCCGCTTATATTCTTTCCTATTTCATTGACAAAGAGAGCATCGCACTTATCAAAAGGGATTCTGGGCATCAATGATTTGGCAACCTTAAGAAGGTCTGGTTCTCTTTTATTTATATTAAAACCAGCAAGTGCTGTTATCGAATATGTTTGATGCCATGCGTTTTCTATAAGGCCTATTCCTGCAATTCTAGGACGATTTTTAATTACAACATTCGCGATTTCCCTTACATTATGAGACATCCTGGGGAATCCCATTGAATGACAAATGCTTGCACCATATTGCTTGCCCATGCCAATGGAAATCATCTTCATTATTCCACTTTCCACCGGCCCCCTGAAATCGGTATGGGGCTTGATTCGCGCCACCAGTATAATCACATCCGCTGACGCTGCATTCTTATCTATGCGAACATCAAGCCCATCTTCTGTCTTGCCTATTTTCTCTGTTTCCATCGAAGAGCGTATGGGAGCTTCCACATTGTCTTCCGACAAACCATATGTGAGCAAGATCTCCTTCTGCCCCTCACTGGAGGCCCCTCCATGAGAACCCATAGCAGGAATCAGAAAAGGCTTGCCGCCCATTTTCTTGACCATCTCGACCACAGCTCGCACAATTTCCTTTAAGTTGGCAATCTCCCTTGAACCGCAGGCTATGCAAACCGAATCGCCTGCATTGATTCGGGGAAAGTCCTGGCACATCGAAATCGCTTCGATTGTTGCATCATGAGGATTCTCTATATGAGAAGCCTCCATGCTCTGATGCACTTTTACAAATCTGGGTATGGACACTCTGCTCAGCAAACCTTCGTAAAACGCCTTCACCTCAAAGCCCCCGACAATCTAAAACACAACAGGCCTGCCCGTGGCAGAGCTTTCATAAATCGCTTCCATAAGCCTTGCGGACTTTTCTCCATCTTCTCCTTTTACCAAAGGCTCTCTGTTTTCTTGAATCGCATTGATGAAATCCTGCAGCTGCAACTGATGATAATGCTCTGTTGGATTGTTGGAAAAGAAAACCTTCTCGTCCTCTGCCTTCCATCTATCCTTAAGATTCCCTTCATTCCTAATGGTCCACATATCATTGAACGGAGCTTCAGTGATAGAAGTCATTCCGGCAATGAACATAGAACCACCATCAGTCTGAACGCCGACAGAAGCTCCGTTTTCCCCATGCACCCTTACTTTACCGTACTGAGCCGGATTCTGGGAATTGCTGGCCGTCACCGTTGCCAGCGCACCACCTTTGAACTTTATTATCGCAACTGCTGTATCTTCAACTTCTATATATGGATGATTGAAGTTCCTCCATGCTCCATATACCTCATCTATCTCTGAATCCATGAACCAAAGCAGCAAATCCAGCTGATGACAAGCCTGAGTGGGGAGAACTCCTCCTCCCTCGCCTTTCCAGGTACCGCGCCAAGAATCGGACGCATAGTATTTTTCATCCCTCCACCCAAGCATCGTCACATCTCCCAGGATAGGCTTTCCGATCTTGCCATCAGCGATGGCCTTTTTCATCCGTTGGCATGGCTCATAGAAACGTCTCTGAAACAATGATCCTATCCTTACCCCATTCCTCTTGCCTGCCTCTATCATCATACGGCAGTCTTCGGAATTAACTGCAAACGGCTTCTCGACTATCACATTGCACCCTTGATCCGCCGCGGCAATACAGGTTCCGGCATGAAATGGATGAGGAGTGCAGATACTGACCGCCTGTATGCCTTCCTCTTTTATCATTGTGGCGATATCCGTATACGATTTGACCTTGTATTTATCAGCAAAGGCCTTTGCCCTTTCCGGCATGAGGTCGCAGACGGCCGTGAAAGCCGCATTTTTCATATTCTTGTATGACTTTGCATGCGCATCAGCTACCTTTCCACAACCTATTATGGCGGTTCTTATAAGTTCCATGGCTGCTTCTCCTTATACAAATATGCAATTAGGCATATCAATTCATGTTTCAATCATTTTCATGAGCACATCAATAACATGTATTGTATAGCTCTTCATACCGCTGAAATCTTTTCTGGAAAAAATCCACCTTGCGTTCGTCAGGTTCCACCACCCCCCTTATCGAAGGCTGATAGTCACGCACATCAGACAGTATCCCAAGAGCCTTCATGCCTACAACCACCCCTCCCCAAAGCGAACCATGTTCCGAGCAGCTGATCTCCATCTTGTGATTGAATATATCAGCGCACATCTGCATCCATCTGCTAGAGTTCAATATACCACCGGATAGCCTTATATGCTCTGGATTTCCATTCAATCCGGTCAATATGCGATAACATTGATAAAGATTCATCAGAACACCTTCCTGAATGGAAATATACATATCAGATATCCCGTGCTTTGGAACAAGACCAGAAAAGCCTCCTTTCCTATCATCCTTCCATCCAGGACATCGCTCTCCGAATATGAAAGGCAAGAAAACAGGAGTGTCTTCATTAATCGAACTTCCTTCTTCAATTTCTTTGAATGACAGAGATTTTCTGTTGATTTGATTATAGAACCAATCTATGCAGATTCCGCAGCCATTTGTAGCCGCCCCTGAAAGCCAATCAGTCAATGTCAAATAACACCAAGTAGAAGGAGTTTCCGGCAATGTGGGCTTATCTACACTCAACCTAAGAGCGCCGCTTGTTCCCACGGAGAATGTCATGACACCTTTACGGAGAGCTCCCTCCCCAGCCTGATTCAATCCTCCGTCCGGATTCGTCGAAATCACAGGTGTGCCTTCTTGGACACCGAGAGCCTCAGCCGCTTCCCTGCAAAGAGGATTCATATTGTCATACCGCTCAAGCGATCCAAATTGTTCAAGTGAAACGCCAAGCTCTTTAAGCACGTCCGCATCTAGTTTTTTATTGTGGATATTCAGCAATCCGCTGCCAGAAGCCATTACATCCGTCAAAGTCCTTTTATGAGTCATCCTATAATTGTTGTAGCTGCCCTGCCCCATTATGCAATATTGACTCAGATCAAGGCCTTGCTCTTTCATTAATAGCAGTTTGAAAAATGGGTATATTGCATTCACCATGCAGCCGGTTTTCTGGTAATAGGATAGAGAATAGCTGCTGTCCTTGCGCAGTCGCGAGCATAGCTCCCCGGCTCCGCCATAAGACCATGGATAGACAGGGGAAACGGGTTTCATGTCTTTTCCGCACAGCATGACGGAATGCCACACCCCGCCGAGTGAAATCATATCAACGTGATTTCTGCCTGCAAGCAATTTTCTGCCTGTTTCAATCATACCATCATATACTGTCTGGGCGTCTTGCAACGTCCCGTCCTCAAAGTTCTTTTTATAAGCCTGTGAGGCAACCTCAAAGCTATTATCAGTGGTGTGATACAACATTGCCTTTGCAGATGAAGTGCTTGCTTCAAGAGCCAATATTTCCATGGCGCCATCTCCTCGCTCTGTTTTCCCTAGGAATCCTGTTGAATTAAATACCCAGAATCCATATGCAATCATCCATACAAGAATCCGAAACTGAACGGAACATAAGTGATTATCATAAGCAATGTCACCGTGAATATATAATATGGCAAGGCTTGCATCAGGAAATCCTTTATTTTACACTTTGTGACACCGCAAGTGACGAACATAAGCGTCCCAACAGGTGGTGTCAACCCTCCTATCGACATATTGAAAACCATCATCATCCCAAAATGAACAAGATTGATTCCATATTTCGCCGCTACAGGAGCAAGCAAAGGAGCTAATATTATGGTGGCAGAGGCTCCTTCCATGACCATCCCTACCAACAGCAGGAATATGTTCACCATCAGCATGAAAACATATTTATCAGAGATATAACACAACATTATAGCGGCCAGTTTCTGCGGTATCTGCTCCTTTGTCAGAATCCATGAGTAAACCGCGGCTGTTCCGATGATCAGCATCAATGATCCTGTCGCTATAGCGGCTTCGCGCATGGCGCTCTTGAATTTATCCCACGTCCATTGCTTCCAAATCAGTCCCAGAATAAATGAATAGGCTACAGCGACCGCCCCCGCTTCGGAGGGGGAAATCACTCCAATCCTTATAGAACCTATTATCACCACAGGCAGCATCAAAGCCGGCCATGAACGTTTAATCGATAACAGCAGCTGCCTTCCAGTGGGTGCCTTGTCAAGATATGGCTTATACCCTCGTTTCTTTGCGATGATCTCCGTGAATAAAATCATCAAGACACACATTATGATGC
>JBHCBD010000013.1:0-46748 GCA_041798905.1 Spirochaetales bacterium
GATATTTGACCCCATTGGAATAATTGGTGATTATTGAGAACGCAGTGACTTCGGTCGCTGTGCCGGAAGTTGATGAAATCGCGCAGAAGCGGGCCTTTTTGCGGAGCTTGGGCAGACCGAACACCTTGCACATGTCCTCGAAGGTCGTTTCCGGGTACTCGTACTTTATCCACATGGCCTTTGCAGCGTCTATGGGAGAGCCGCCGCCCATCGCCACAATCCAGTCTGGCTGGAACTTTGCCATGGCTTCGGCTCCTTTCATCACTGTCTCAACTGATGGATCCGATTCGATTCCTTCAAAAAGCTCGACTTCCATGCCGGCTTCTTTAAGGTAGGAGACGGCTTTGTCAAGGAAGCCGAAGCGCTTCATTGAGCCGCCGCCGACGCAGATCATCGCGCGCTTTCCTTCCAATGTCTTGAGCGCCTCAAGCGCTCCTTTTCCATGATACAGATCACGAGGCAATGTAAAACGTGCCATATTGTTTCTCCTTTGATTAGTGAATCTATTTCCATAGGCCTCCGGCCTCTTTGGATTTCATTCTAATCTAAATATATCGATATGCCGATATCAGATTAAATATAACTGAAAAAAGCGAACTTGTCCAATGCCACAATGTGATAAAGTCACATTTCTTGGTGGATTTGTTCATGCTTTCAGCATGAATTCCTTGCTGCAATCTTGTGTCCAAACCCTGAGTTAGCATAAACTAACCCATGGGAGCCGGGGCATGATGCGCTGGGATATTGATTGTCCATAGCAGATTGATCCCCGATGTTCCCAATGCAAAGGCAGACGGGAAAGGAGGAGGATAAGATGGCAGATGAAAAGAGGGGCAACGACGAGAAGGTGAGGATTCCTGTTATAAGCTTCAAACGGGGGATGCACGAGCTTAACGAGCAGCCTAATTATAACTTCCAGCTTAATCGTGTCATAAATTGGGATGGCGGGAGGCTGGAGGATGTGGAGAAGGTGTCCGCCGGAATCCGAAGCGGTGCAGACTGGAAGCGCGCTCTGGTTTCTCTGGGGAATGAGGCGATGGAGGAAGGACGCACGGAGAACGCCATAGCATATTATCGCATGAGCGAGTTCTTCATGTATGATGGAGATCCTGACAAGCTTCTTTACTACAACAAGGCCATCAGGCTTTTCTACGAACATCACGGTGATTATTTCAATTCGGGGCTGGTGGAACGGCTGGATGCTCCTTATGAGGATGTCATGCTCCCTATAATGCATGTGAGGGCGCAGGGGCGGAAGAAGGACACGATTCTGCTTCATGGGGGGAATGACAGTTATTTTGAAGAGCTGTTCTTTCCCATGCTGTATCTTGCAAGGAACGGATTCGAGGTCTATCTGTACGAAGGCCCAGGGCAAGGGGGCGTGTTGCGTATTCAGGGCAAGAAATTCACCCACCAGTGGGAGAAGCCGACAAAGGCGGTGCTGGATGTCATCGGCGAAACTGACGTGACCATAATGGGAGCATCGCTTGGTGGTATGCTGGCTCCGAGGGCGGCGGCCTTTGAGAAGCGCATAAAGCGTGTCATCGGCTGGAGCATCTTCCCGAATTTCCTGCACGTGGCGCTTCGCTCTGCTCCCAGAGCGCTGCGAGGGCTCATGCTGTTCATGCTGAAGCGCAATATGAGGGGAGCCATCAATTCCATAATGAGGAAGAACATGAAGCGGAATGAGGCTTTGGATTGGGGCGTAAGGCATGGGATGTATGCATACGATGCATCCGATCCTTTTGATTATTTAAAGAAGCTTGACGACTTCAAGATGACTGATGTGGGGGCTCGGATAACGCAGGACATGCTGATTCTGGGGGCGGACAAGGATCATTTCATCGATGTGGGGCTTTACAGAGAGGAGATAGATGCATTGCCAAATGTCCGCAGCCTGACATTCCGCCTGTTCACTTCAAAGGAGGATGCGGGCAATCACTGCAACGTGGGCAATCCCAGGCTGGTGTTTGATACGGTTATGCGCTGGATAGAGAGCGTCAAGGCTGAGAGCATGGGCGGCAGGCAATGAGGTGTGATGGTGTGTTCTGGTGTTATCGTTTCCAGAGGGGTCTGTTGCTGCAGATGGGGATGTGATAGACTGCAAGGTACAGGACCGCTTAGAGTAATGTTTGACCAGGAGAATTGAAATATGAAATGGCTTATCGCCTCTGATATACATGGCTCTGCTTTTTATTGCCGGCGGCTGGTTGAGCGCTGCAAGGAAGAGGGCGCTGACCGAATGCTGCTTTTGGGGGATGTGCTGTATCACGGCCCCAGGAATGATTTGCCGCGGGAATATGCGCCGAAGCAGGTCGTTTCTCTTCTTAATGCGATGAAGGACGATATCATCTGCGTTCGCGGGAATTGCGACTGCGAGGTGGACCAGATGGTGCTGGACTTCCCGATTCTGGCGGACTATGCAGTGCTGGATATGGGGAAATATTTGATTTATGCAACGCATGGGCATGTCTATAATGAGGTCAGTCCGCCGCCGCTGCACAGGGGCGATGTCCTTCTGCAGGGGCATACCCACATCCAGAGGTGTGTTGAGCATGAGGGTTATGTCTGCATGAATCCGGGGTCGGTCTCCATTCCAAAGGGGGAGGGCTTTCATGGCTACATGACTCTGGAAGCCGGGCTTTTCCTTTGGAAGGACATTGAGGGGAAGGTGAGAAGCGAATTCAGGATGGGGTGATGGGCTGAAGAATGGGAAGGCTTTTCATATTGAGCGGATTCGGTGGGGCGAATTGAAGCCCAGTGCATGATTGTTGTTACAGGCAGCTGCGCCGAGCTGCAATAGTCTGATTTGCTATGTCAGGACAGAGCCGCCATGACCTCTTGCCGCCTAGAATATGTACAGATGGCCCCATGTCAGCCTTGCGATGGCTGCCATGCCGATTCGAGTGCCTATCTTGGTGTAGGTGCCTGTGCCTCGCGCCCAATGGATGACCTCATGGGCCTGAGCGCAGGTCAGATTGTGCGTTGCGGCGAAGCTTGCATAGGTTTCGCGGTTCAATCCAGGCCATCCGAATGTTTCGGCGTATGGATCAATGAATAAATATGGATCGCCATGCTTTTCCATGAACCCGCTCACTCTGGGGAGATTCCACCGTTCCAAGTAGTAGTATGGGACGCTGAGCAGCCAGCGGGACAATTCCACTGCTTTTGTTCCGGCCTCATGCTCGCTGAGTATTGAGAGGTCTGGCATGCCGGCTGTTATTTTTTCGGGGTCGACTATCCAATCTGGAATCTCTTGGCTTTGGAATTCATGGAAAGCCAACGCTGCGAATAATGCCACCACAGCAATGAGAATGATTGTGGATGCATACAGCTTCCTGGCTTTCATCCAGGATTTTTCCGGCTTGGTGAAGATTCCGGCGGCTATGTATCCCCCATGGCGTGCAATCAGTGTAATCACCAAGGCGTTGAAGAAGCTTTTTGCATATATGAGGAAATAAGACCAATTGGCGAAAAACAAGAAGGGAGGCTGTATAGCGCCGATTATTTTCCATTGCACCAAATACTGCATCAAGCATATTCTATAGACCAGATACAGACAGAAGGCCATCATAAGCCCCCAGATGAGCCATTGGACAACGCCTTTCCATCCTTTGTTGCTTCTTGCGCTGTAGCTTAGCCTGCGCATTCCTCCCATGAAATAATGGCGTGATTCCTCCTTGTTCATCACATCTCTGCCCACAATCTTCTCTGCTTCCTCCCGAGGGGAGCCAAGGCTGGAAAGAAGCTCTGCCTCATTGTCCTGACCCGCCTCGTCAAACAGACTGTTGTAATACATGATGGCTTCTTCCAGATTTTTTCTGCCAAGAGCCTTCTTTAGTTCTGATTTCAAGCTATTGATGAAAGTCTTTCTGTCCATCATCTGGCCTCCTCTGTTTTCATGATTGAATTAACAAGGTTCCTGAATGAAAGCCATTCTTCCCTATAAAAGCTCAAGGTTTTCCTGCCGGTTTCCGTTATTCTGTAGAATCTTCTGTTGCGTCCCTGATGCTGCTCATCGAAGGTCTCAAGACAACCGGTTTGAAGCAAGCGACGCAGGACGGGGTAGAGGGTGCTTTCCGACAATTGCACAGCCTCTCTCATTCTCATGGTTTATGTCAAATAGAATTTTAGACTGACAGGAAAGCTTGAAGGATTGCATTTATAATGTGCTTTGCTTGCATTCAACTCAGCCTGAATCCCTGCGCAACGCCTGCCTCGGCTTTACTGTCTGGAAGAATTCGTCAAAAGCCCGGATCATCATCAGGTTCATTATGACGAAGGCCGCCTGCGTGGTTCGGTCATGCTTGTCCTGACAATGATTGCCGCTTGCCGTCATTTCAATTGCACTGCTTGCTGGGCGCGGCAGCTCTCTTATCGCCGGATTCAACACCGCAAGCGAGGACGAGAAAGCCGGATTTGATAAGAAGAAGCTATGCAGAATCACAGGCGGCGGGCTTTCGTTTGTTACGATTCTCCTATTTGTCTTTGCCATATGGGATGAGGCGCTGCCGAATTGGTTTGGATGGACATTTGCGGTGTTTGCAGCTATTGACAGCGCCGTGGTTGTTGTGCTGGCGAACACCATGGGAAAGAAACGGGGAAAGAAGCGAGGGACGTATTGAGATAAGATTCACTGCTATCTCCCATTGATTTTCATCAAGCGGATTGCCTTGTTTCAATGAATTGCAAATCGCATTTTGTGATGGCATTGGTTATTATCAGGAATAAAGATTATTTTAACCTTGTACTATGAGGCTGCCAAGGAGAGCCGATATTTCACTCTCAAGAACATCTTTGTGCCGATTTACCCGAACGTGGTGCAATGCACTGATGAGATGGCGCTCTCGGAGATCCGGAATCTGGTTTTCGATGATAGTTACCGTGGCTTCATGTCAAGTCTCCTGGGATCTGTCATAGATTTAAGAAGTCATTGCACTGATTGCTATCCGCAAAGTCAGAAACTGTGCTAATATTATTCTCAATGGGGGCCAATGGGGGCATCTCATGCAGGCGCTTGCCAATATCCTCATATAGATTCCCAAGGAGGTGGAAATGGTTGTTCCTTCAATGAAGGTGAGGGCCACAGGGGCTTCTATCCCGGCGATTGGCCTGGGTACATTCGGAAGCGATCATGCATCGGCAGCTGTGGTGGCACAGGCTGTTGAGACTGCGCTCAAGGTGGGTTACAGACACATTGACTGCGCCGCCGTCTATGGAAACGAGAGAGAGATAGGCGAGGTTCTCCGCCGGGCAATAGCAGGGGAGATAGAGGGCTTGCCCCCTGTTCCTCGTGATGAGCTATGGATAACAAGCAAGCTATGGAACGACAAGCATGCAAAGGGTGACTGCATCGAGGCTTTCATGCAGTCGCTTGGAGATCTTGGGCTGGATTATCTTGATTTGTACCTGGTGCATTGGCCGTTTCCTAATTCCCATGATGCTCATTGCACCGTGGAGAGCAGGTCGAAGTCAGCGCGTCCTTACATACACGAGGAATTCATGGAGCTGTGGCATGAGCTGGAAGGACTGGTTGACAGAGGGCTTGTCCGTCATCTTGGGGTGAGCAACATGACGCGTCCCAAGCTTGAGCTTGTGCTGCGTGATGCAAGGATAAAGCCCTCGTTCAATGAGATGGAGCTTCATCCGTCATTCCAGCAGAAAGAGCTGTTCAACTATGTCAAGTCAACTGGAATGCAGATAATCGGCTATTGTCCGCTCGGCTCTCCGAACAGGCCTGCCCGTGACATGACATCTGATGATGTAGTCGACATGGAGCTGCCTTCGATTGTGTCCGCCGCCAAGGCGCATGGGTGTCATCCCGCCTCGATATGCATCAAGTGGGCGTTTCAGAATGGGCATATACCTATCCCGTTCTCGACCAAGGAGCGGAACATAGCATCGAATCTGGAAAGCATATGCTCTGATCCGCTTAGCGATGCGGAGATGGCTGCCATCGCCGCTGATGACAGAGGCTGCCGTCTTGTGAAGGGGCAGGTGTTCCTCTGGGACGGCTGCGGTGATGATTGGCATAAGCTATGGGATGAGAAAGGCTGCATAGAGAAATAACGAAAGGCTTGTGTGAAGCTAAAGGCTTGTTTGGAGCGAGAAGCTTGTTTGGAGGTTTTTATGGAAGGAAAGATGCTGGGTGCGATTCTCCCCGGAAACAGCAGCGTTGAGCTGAAAACATACGATATTCCCAAGCCGGGATTCGGCCAGGTTCTTGTGAAAACGAAGTGCTGCACTATCTGCGGCTCTGATATAAGGTGCATCTACAGGGAGCATGTGGGCAAAGGCCCTGAGGGCTATCAGGGTGTGATAGCAGGTCATGAGCCGTGCGGTCAGATTGTGGAGGAGGGGCCCGGCCTCAGGCGGTTCAAGAAGGGCGACAGGGTGATTGTCTACCATATTTCAGGATGCGGGGTTTGCCATGAATGCCGTCAGGGGTTCATGATTTCCTGCACAAGCCCGAAGCGGGCGGCATATGGATGGCAGCGTGATGGCGGCATGTCCGAGTACATGCTCTGTGACGAGAAGGATCTTGTTGCCCTGCCGGATGAGCTGTCCTATGCAGACGGAGCGCAGGTCGCCTGTGGTTTCGGAACTGTGTATGAGGCGATTGAGAAGATAGGGGTCAGCGGCAATGACGCTGTTCTGGTCACAGGTCTTGGCCCTGTCGGTCTTGCTGCCTTGATGCTCTGCCGTGCCATGGGCGCTTCAATGCTGATCGGCATGGACACGAACGAGGAGCGCATTCGGATTGCGAAGGAGAAGGGGCTTGTTGACCATGCATTCACCCCAAGCGATGATGTGGTGGATAAGATAAAGGCTGTGACCGGAGGCCATGGGGTTGAGCGGGCGATTGATGCCTCGGCCGCTGATTCGGCAAGGCAGGCGGCCATAAGAGCAACCCGCAAATGGGGGAAGATAGCGTTCGTCGGTGAAGGCGGCACTGTCCATTTCAATCCTTCGCCTGATATGCTTCATGACCAGAAGTCCATCTACGGCAGCTGGGTGACTTCCATATGGAAAATGGAGGATCTCGTTGAGCATCTTGTCCGCTGGAACCTGCACCCGGAAGTCTTGATAACTCATCGGTTCCCGCTTGAGAAGGCCGATGAGGCATATGCCCTGATGGCCAGCGGAAACTGCGGCAAGGTCGCCGTATGCTATGATGAGGAGCTGGGCAAATAATACCCGGCTTCATTGATGTTGTTCTCGGTTTCATGCAGATGGGCAATGCTGATGTGTATGTGACCGGAAGCAACTCGAAGATGCTTTCACCGGATGTGCTTACCCAGTTCCGTGACAGGGGTGATGAGATAAGAGTCTTTCCGTTGTCGTTTGCAGAGTTCTATGAGGCTTATGATGGTGAGAAGAGAGATGCATGGCAGGATTACTGCACATACGGTGGAATGCCTGTCACACTTGAATTGAAGTCACATGAGGAGAAAAGCGCATATCTGGGGGATTTGCTGACACGCACATATATCAAGGACATTCTGGAGCGCAACGATATCCGCAACGAATCGGGCAAGTTGGAGATTCTTCTTGATGTCATTGCATCGGGGATAGGATCTCTCACAAGTCCTGCTCGGCTGTCCAGCACGTTCGACAGCGTATGGAAAGCAAAAATCAGCCCCGGCACAATTGAACTGTACATAGGTTATTTCATTGATGCATTTCTTTTTCAGAAGGCATCGCGTTATGATGTGAAAGGCCGAAGGTATCTCCAGAGCCCTGCAAAGTATTACTACACAGATCTCGGATTAAGGAACGCCAGACTCGGTTTCAGGCAACTTGAGGAAACGCATCTGATGGAGAATGCCCTCTACAACGATCTCGTTCGGCGAGGGTACGATGTGGACGTGGGCGTAGTCGAGAAGAATGGGAAGGATTCAAGCGGCAGGAGCTTCAGAAAACAGCTTGAGGTGGACTTTGTGGCGAACAGAGGAAATCAGAGGCATTACATACAGTGCGCCTTGAGCATAGATGATCCGGAAAAGAAACGGCAGGAGCTGGAATCATTGACAAGAATATCGGACTCTTTCGGGAAATATGTGGTTTTAAAAGGATACATGAAACCATGGATCGATCATCTGGGAATCCGCTACATAGGAATAGAGCGGTTCCTGTTGGATGAAGAACCTCTTGCAACATAGAATTGGATTTTTAGTCCAACTGGAATTTCGATAGTGTAAAAAGTTTATGGGTAACCAACTCCGGCAGCGCGAAACAATGGAATGCGGCACTGCTGGAACCGGCAAATTGCCGGGCATTGTCAAGCAAATCCGATATCAAGGCCATCGGAGAGCATCTGTCAACGGAGATGCCATAGACCTGAACAAAAAAGTTGCGTTGCCCGGGTTATTGGGGTATACTCTTGTTCCATATATGCAAAGTTGTTTTCTTGAGGTGATGCGATGAGTGCTTGGTTTGACAATGGATATCTCGATTTGATTAATTATGCGGACTTCTTTCTGCGTCTGGTCGCAGCCACTCTCTGCGGCGGATTGATTGGATTGGAACGGGAGAAAAGATACAAGAACGCAGGGCTCAGGACTCATATAATTGTGGCTATCGCATCAGCCTTGATGATGATGGTTTCAAAGTACGGCTTCCTGGATATAGTCAACCATCCGGAGCTGAAGCTTCAGGCTGATGGCTCGCGTGTGGCGGCCAGTGTTGTATCGGCCATAGGATTCCTCGGCGCAGGGGTGATATTTGTCAAGCGCGAAAGCGTGGTGGGATTGACGACTGCGGCCGGGCTTTGGGCCACTGTGGGCATAGGGCTTGCTCTGGGCGCTGGCTTCTATGTCATCGGGGGATTCGCGACTTTCCTGATTCTGTTTGTGCAAGGGGTGCTGCACAGGCATCATGCGATGATGCATACTCAGAGCGCCGGCATTCTGACTTGCAACATCACAAAGCACAATGTCACGGCAGAGGGGCTTAAGAACGCGCTTGAGGCCAAGGAGATTGCAATCAAGAGCGTGGAGATGAATAAGACTGCGGATGGCGATTTGAATCTTTCCGTTACGGTTCTGTTCAAGGAAGGCCTCTCGATAATGGTGGTCATGGATCAAGTTCAGGACATCAATATCATTGATACAATCAATATTTATCCGGCGTTCTAGGACGGCGGGGGAAGGAGGCTGCCATGTTGCTGGAGGTTGGAGCGAAAGCGCCCGATTTCACGTTGCCCGACCAGAATGGGGTGAACCATAGTCTGTCGGATTATGCAGGAAGAAAGGTTGTTCTTTATTTCTATCCTAAGGACAATACGCCGGGCTGCACGAAGCAGGCCTGCGGATTCTCGGAGCTTGGGCCGCAGTTTTCGGAAAAGGGTGCGGTTGTGCTGGGGGTGAGCAAGGATTCGGTGGCTTCGCATAAGAAGTTCGAGCAGAATCATGGTCTGGGATTCACCTTGCTGTCAGATCCGCAGCTTGAGGTCATAAAGGCTTATGGCGTCTGGCAGGAGAAGAAGAACTACGGCAAGGTGTCAATGGGTGTTGTCCGAACAACTTATCTCATCGATGAGAACGGAGCCATAATAAAGGCGATGGGGAAGGTGTCGGCAGCGGAGAACCCTGCGCAGATGCTTGCGGCGCTTTGAGCGTGACACCTTTCTATTAATGCGCTTTGAGCGTGACAGTCTTCGATTAAACAGTCTTCTGTTAATGTGGAGAAACGGCTGATGATCGATGGGAACGGCTTGCTGTTCCTGATGTTTCACGGAATGCCCGCCGGGATTCATGGGAAGAGCGGAGGCACGATTCATGATTCGATGGGATTCTTATCATCTGTGCTGAAGCAGACGCGGCTGTTTGCCGCCTCAAGGGTTGCGCGCCTCAAGGGTTGCGGGGTTTTTGATTGAGAAATTGATGGAAGTATGATATTAATTAATAGCCTGAGCAATGGGGAGATGAATGTTTTTTGACCTACAGAAAGCGAACTTGTGGAAGAGAGCCAGCGCATGGCTCTTTGACCGCATCCTTCTGGGCATTCTGGCTGTGGGATTCGGGGTTCTGATATCTGCGGCGACAGGTTATGATTCGTATAATCTTATCCTGCAGGAGGGATATTCCAGATACGAACAGGCTTATGGCATTTCTTTTGACATGACAGAGGACGAGTACACCAGGCTTTCGCAGGAGGACAGGGCGAGGCATGATGCGGCTTACGAGGCGCTTGCCGGCGATTCCGAGATTGCTTCTGCATATCTGAAGGTCATTGATCTCACTATTCTGATAAACTCCCTTGGGATTCTGCTGGCATATCTGGCTCTGGAGTTCATTTTGCCGCTGGCGTTGGGAAATGGCCGGACTCTTGGCAAGAAGATATTCGGGATAGCGGTGATGAGGACGGGCGGTTTCCGGGTAAGCGGACTGGCGCTCTTCTCCCGGACGCTTGTGGGCAAGTACGCTATCGAAACCATGGTGCCGGTTTATTTGGTCCTGATGATTTATTTTGGAAGAATCGGGCTTGTTGGCACAGTTGTTTTAGGGTTAATATTGATTCTGCAGCTTGGATTGCTTCTGGGAACGAGGAACAACAGCTTGATTCATGATCTTCTGGCGGATACTGTGGCTGTGGATTTCGCGAGCCAGATGATATTTGACAGCGAGGATGAAATGCTGGAGGCTCGGCGGAATGCAGAGCTGGATGCAGAGGCCGGGAAGGGTGGTTCTTGCGATGCATCCGCGCGGCGAATCTGAATGATGCAGGTTTGAATGATGCAGGTTTGAATGATACAGGGAGAAGGGAGCCTTCATGATAGTTGATTTAAGGAATCTGACAAAGATCTTCCCCGGCAGGAACAGAAAAGCCGGCGAGGAGGTGGTGGCGGTCAAAGACTTCACCTTCACTATTCCGGACGGGATGCTGGTGGGGCTGCTTGGGCCGTCCGGCTGCGGGAAAAGCACGACTCTGTACATGATATGCGGTCTTCAGAAGCCTTCTGGAGGGAAGATTTTGTTTGGTGATGATGATGTGACGGATCTGCCGCCGGAGAACAGGGGTGTCGGTCTGGTTTTTCAGAATTACGCCCTCTACCCTCATATGACAGTGAAGCAGAACATATTGTTTCCTCTTCAGAACCTTAGAGGCGATGATAGGCTTTCAAAGGAGGAGATGCTCAGGAGGGCTTATGAAGTCGCCCGGATTGTCCAGATAGACGAGCTTATGGAACGCAAGCCCAGCGAGCTTTCCGGCGGGCAGCAGCAGCGGGTGGCCATTGCCCGGGCCCTTGTCAAGATGCCCAGAGTGCTGCTTCTGGACGAGCCGCTCTCTAACCTTGATGCAAGACTGAGGCTTCAGACGAGGGAGGAGATACGGAGGATTCAGAGGGAGACAGGAATAACTACTGTTTTCGTCACCCATGATCAGGAGGAGGCTATGAGCATCTCCGACATGATAGTGGTGATGAAGACGGGGATTGTTCAGCAGATAGGAAAGCCGCAGGAGGTTTATAACAGCCCGGCCAATCTTTTTGTTGCCAAGTTCCTGGGGACTCCGCCGATAAACGTGTTTGATGGACGGATCGAGGGTGGAAAGGTGTTCATAGGTCAGGATGCTGTGATTGCCTCTGATGGCATTCCTGATCAGGAAGTGATAATAGGAATCCGGCCAGAGGGGCTTGTCCTTGACGCTGACGGGCCGTTTGTCTGCGGGCTTTCCAGGGTGGAGGTCATGGGACGGGATGTGAGTGTCGTTGGCTCTAACGAGGCTTCTGCGAACTCTGTGGTGAGGGCGATAATAGATGCGGACAATGTCATTGATTCTGAGGCCCGGTCTGTGCGGTTCTCGGTGAAGCCCGGCAAGATTTTCCTGTTTGACAAGAAAACCGAAGAACGGATTTATCTGGGAGGCAGATGATGGCCGGCAGCATGGTTGATAGCAAGCATCAGTGGAAGGCCTGGCTGTATCTGTCCCCGGCGATTTTCCTGCTCCTGGTCTTCACCGTATGGCCTATAATAAACACATTGCGTATGGCTTTTCTGGAGAACTACAGCGGGCTTAAGGCGGTGGGCGGCCAGAATTTCCAATTCGGCCTCGGGAACTTCAGGAAGGTTATTCAGTACAAGAAGTTCATGCAGTGCCTCAAGAACACGGTTCTGCTGTGCGTTCTAACAGTTCCGATATCCACTATGCTGGCGCTGCTGATCTCGGTGTGCCTTAATTCGATAAAGGCGTTCCAGAAGGCGTTCCAGACGATTTTCTTCCTGCCGTATGTCACTAACTCGATTGCAATCGGCATGGTGTTCGCTGCCATGTTCAACATAGTCGGCAGCTTTTACGGCACGGAGAACGAAATCATCGTGACCGCAGGCATCGTCAACAATGTGATCGAGTTCTTTGGAGGCAAGCCGGTCAACTGGATAAATTACGGCTCCTCTTATGCGGCCAACATAGCGGTCATGACGATATATATTGTGTGGAATGCTCTGCCGTTCAAGATTTTGATTCTCCTGGGCGGGCTTCAGAGCATAAACAAGCAGTACTACGATGCCGCAAGGGTTGACGGCACGTCCCGCAGGAGGATATTCACCCGCATAACCGTTCCGCTTTTATCTCCTATGATAGTCTATGTCGTGATAACGGGGTTCATAGGGGGGTTCAAGGAATACACGAGCATAGTCGGAATATTCGGAGAGTCGATGGGGCCGGCCGATGAGGCGGGAAGGCTCAACACCATGGTCGGGTTCATCTATGATGCTCTCAAGACAAACAGCCAGGGGAGGGCCAGCGCAGCCGCCTTGGTGCTGTTTGGGATAATCCTTGCTGTGACCTTGCTTAATCTTAAGATAAGCAAGAAGCGGGTTCACTATTAGGGGGAGGCATGCCGTTGGGAATCGATATGATGCATGAGCGTGACATGGGCAGGGAGAGCGCCAGGCAGAAGATTGTCGCAGTGATTGTCAAGGTCGCCCTGTATTTATTCATAAGCATTATGGCTGTCGCTGTGCTTTTCCCGTTCTATTGGATGATGAATTCATCGCTCAAGACGCTTGCAGAGTACAGGAGAAGCGTTCCGACTTTCTGGCCTCACACTGTGATGCTGTCAAACTACGCCGATGCTTTCAAGACAGCCAGCCTCGGCCGATTGTTTCTCAACACGCTTTATGTCGGCACGGTGTCCACTCTGCTTTCTCTGGTCATAACGATACTTTCCGCCTTTGCCTTCGCCAGGCTTGAATTCAAGGGAAAGAACATTCTGTTCGCCGGCCTTCTGGCAACGATGATGATACCCGGGGAGCTTTTCACGATAACGAATTACAGCACGGTGACAAATCTGGGCTGGATAAATACTTACACCGTCCTCATCGTGCCGTTTCTCGTCAGCGTGTTCTATATTTATCTTCTGAGGCAGAATTTCATGCAGATTCCCAATGAGCTTTATCTCGCGGCCAAGGTGGATGGGACGAGCGATTTCAAGTATCTGTGCAAGGTTATGATTCCGCTTTCCCTTCCCACTCTGATTTCCATAACGATTCTTAAGATGATGGGTGCGTGGAATTCATACATATGGCCGCGTCTGGTGGCCAACGATCCGGCGCACCGTCTTATAACGAACGGGCTGAGGAACGCCTTCACCGAAACGACCGGTGATGTCAACTATCCTGTCCAGATGGCTGCGGTGGCCATGGTGAGCGCGCCGCTGTTCCTGGTCTTTGTGTTCCTTAGAAAGTACATAATGAAAGGGGTGAGCCGGAGCGGAATCAAGGGCTAGCGGTTGTCCCGGCCAGCTGGAATGGCTGGAGTGGGAATTGGGAAGCGTTTGGATGGAAAGGATTCTGATGTAATCAAATAAAGCATACAAGGAGAAAAAGGTCATGAAGAAAAAAGCTCTTCTCATTTCGATGCTTCTTTTCGGGGCATTGATGGCAGCCTACTGCGGCGGAAGCAGTGAGGCCGGTGTTCCCGGAGGGTTCGCAGTGCCGGAACAGGGCTATGATGGAAGCGAGGTCACGATAACCTTCTACCATACGATGGGCGCAAACCTAAACACTGTCCTGGATGAGTACATACAGGAGTTCAATAAGCTGTATCCCCGCATACATGTTGTCTGGGAGCAGGTTGGCTCCTATGATGATGTCCGGGATCAGATAAGCACTCAGATAACTGTGGGCAGCCAGCCGAACATAGCCTACTGCTATCCGGATCATGTGGCTCTGTACAATCTGGCAGGGGCTGTCGCAACGCTGGATAATCTTATCAACAGCCAGGTGGTTGTGAAGAGGGCTGATGGCACCCCGGAGATTCTGGGGCTTACGGAAGCTCAGAAGGACGATTTCATAGAGGGGTACTACAACGAGGGCCGGCAGTTCGGCGATGGCCTGATGTACACGATGCCGTTCTCCAAGTCCACCGAGGTTCTGTACTACAACAAGACTTTCTTCGACCGGCATGGCATCGCCGTTCCGACTACATGGGCGGAGATGGAGCAGACCTGCGCCAGGATAAAGGCGATTGACCCAAACAGCATACCATTGGGATACGACTCAGAGGCCAACTGGTTCATAACCATGTGCGAGCAATACAAGAGTCCGTACACCAGTGCGACCGGAGATCATTATCTCTTTGACAACGAGGTGAACAGAGGCTTTGTGAAGATGTTCCGCGATTGGTATCAGAAGGGATATTTGACCACTCAGATGCTTTATGGCGCATACACCTCTGGCTTGTTCACTTCTGCGACCGGCATAAAGAGCTATATGTCAATCGGCTCATCAGCCGGGGCCACATACCAGCGTCCTGCGGCCAATCCGGACGGCTCCTATCCGTTTGAGGTAGGCATCGCCACGATTCCTCAGGTTTCAATGGATAACAAGAAGGTCATTTCGCAGGGGCCGAGCGTCTGCATATTCGCAAAGGCGAATCCGCAGGAAGTGGTCGCTTCTTGGCTTTTCGTGAAGTATCTGACGACAACGGTTGAGTTCCAGGCGGCTTTCTCGATGGCATCGGGCTATGTCCCTGTGCTTAAGTCGGTTTCTAAGAACGATGTATATGCTGATTTCCTTTCAAGGGCTGACTACGGCAAGTACATCACCGCTCTCAGCGCAAAGGTCTGTCTGGAGCAGGAGGAGGCGTACTACACATCCCCGGCTTTCAACGGTTCCTCAACCGCCAGAAGCCAGGTCGGCGCCTTGCTGGCCAAATGCCTCTCTGCGGCTGACAACGGCAATGCCGAAGCTATGATAAAGGCCGCTTTCGCCGAAGCGATCGAGGAGTGCGAATACAGCAACTAAGCCAGGGGAGCCTTCAAGGATTCAGATATGAGGAAGATGCATTTTATCCTGTCTGTCGTTCTGATATGCCTGCTGGCGGGCTGCTCCACATCGGGCAGTCTGGATGGAGCTGGAAATCCACCGCAGTCGCAGTCCGTCCAGAAGGAACAGTCTGTTCAGGCCGAGTATTCAGTCCAGGCCGGAGATTCTTCTCAGTCTGGGGCTGCCGCCAAGGCTGGGGATGCTGTCCAAGCTGGTGCTTCCGCCCAATTCAGAGATTTCGCCTCCGAAGTGCGGCTGGACATGGAGTCGGATACGCTCAAGCAGGAAGTGACGGTAAAGACATATATTGATGGCGACACCACCCATTTCCTTGTGCCTCGGTCTGTGTCCGGCTCCGGAGCTCTGAAAGCCAGATATCTGGCGGTTGATGCTCCGGAATCCACCGGGAAGATAGAGGAATACGGCAGGAAGGCTTCTGCCTTCACGAAGGAAAGGCTTGCCGGAGCGGTTTCCATAGTCATTGAGTCGGACAACGGGACATGGAATCTGGATTCCACCGGAGGGAGGCATCTTGTCTGGGTATGGTACAAGGAAAGCGAAGATTCGGAGTACCGCAACCTGAACATAGAGCTTCTGGAGAACGGATTAGCCATAGCATCTTCATCTGCCAGCAATCGATACGGAGCCGTATGCATGGCGGCCATTGCCCAGGCCAAGGCGCTTAAGCTGAATGTGTATTCCGGGGAAAAGGATCCTGATTTCTACTATGGAGAAGCGGTGGAGCTGACGCTTAAGGAGCTGAGGTGCAATATCGAGCAGTACCGGGATAAGAAAGTTGCATTCGAAGGCGTGATAACAAAGAACGATGGTTCCGGCGTCTATGTCGAGGAGCACGACCCTGAAACGGATATGTACAACGGGATTTACGTCTACTATGGCTACAACCTTCCGGGAGCGGGGCTTGATATTCTCTCTGTAGGAAATCGCTCTAGGATTGTCGGTTCCCTCCAGTACTACGAAGCCGGCGGGGTTTACCAGATCTCCGGCCTCAGCTACAAGCTGATGAAGCCGCGCGATCCCGGCAACATCCAGCTCATAAGCAGCGGTCATAAGGGCGCATATGTGCTGACCGACCCATCGATGCTTGCCTCGGGAAAGGTGGCTGTCCAGACGGAGGACGGGACAAAGGAGTTCGACTATGCCTATCTCGCCTTGGACACGACTGTGGAGATGGACAACCTGCTGGTGAAGGATATCCGCACCGTTTCAAGCGAAGACAGCTCTTCCTATGGATCCATGACGATGCTGTGCGAGGCGGGAGGCGTCGAGGTTCGTGTCCGGACATCGGTGCTTGTGGATGAGAACAGGAACATCATAACAAAGGATGCCTATGAGCATAGGTGCATAAACGTAAGAGGCCTGATTGGTTTCCACGATGGCTTGTATCAGATCAAGGTGCTTTCGGAAAAGGATATAACGATAAACTATTGAAAAGGAGCAAATGATGAAAAAAGCTTTGATAATTCTGTTGCTTGCTGCCCTTGTGGTCAGCAATGCATTTTCCGCCGGATTCTCTATTGCCGGCGTTGCCCAGTACAAATGGGAGCTAGAGCCTGAAAAGGCTGGGGCTGATTCGGGGTTCGAAGCGGCAGGGGACTACATCAAGGCGCTTTATAACAAGGCAACGATGTCAAATCCTGCCCCCAGGACTTCCTCTGACTATAAGGTGATGGATGTGGTGACAATAAACAATGTTGTCTATCCCATTTCATGGAGCGTAGACACGGAGTTTGTCAAACTGATTCCGGGCAATGATCACGAAGTCATTGTGGACATCGATGAGACCAGCCCTGTCGAGACGGTTTATAACCTGACCGCCACGATAACCAATCCTGCCGATGGAAGCAAGGCGGAGATTGTCATTCCGCATACGCTTCCTGCGGGGAAGGTCATTTCCGACCCAAGCTATGAGGAGATTGTGGAGCTTGCCTATGCTCTGGAGGCAGGAGAGGCGCTGAAGCAGGAGTTCAGGCTCTGCGGAAAGGTCGTTGCGATTCCAACCGCCTGGAGCGACCAGTACAAGAACATAACAGTGAACATACAGATTGGACAGCTTGCCGATAAGCTGATTCAGTGCTACCGTCTGTCCGGCGATGGGGCGCAGGCTCTTGCAGTGGGTGATGTCATCACCGTCAGCGGCATTCTGAAGAACTACAAGGGGATAATCGAGTTCGACAAGGGCTGCCAGTTGCTTGGATTGGGAGATATTCCGAATCAGGCTGCTTTGCTGGATGCCGCCTTCGCCCTGGAGGCCGGGGAGGCGATGAAAGTCAAGTCTGTCCTTGTGGGAACAGTCGTTGCCATCCCGACGCCATGGAGTGATAAGTACAAGAACATAACAGTCAATATCGCCCCCGTGGATGCGCCTGAAAGGGTGGTGCAGTGCTACCGGCTTGGCGGAACCGGTGCGGACAAGCTTGCGGTCGGCGACAAGATGGCTGTTCTGGGAACCATAAAGAACTACAAGGGGACGATTGAGTTTGACCAAGGCTGCGTCTTGATTCCTGCCGAGCATTATTCCCAGACAAAGGTCTTGCTTGCCGCTTATGCTCTGGACGAGGGCAAGGCGCTTGAGGCGCAGAGGACGCTCACCGGCGTGATTTCAGCAATCAACAGTCCTTGGAACGACCAGTACAAGAACATCACCGTGACGATTGTCTGCGACGGGCTTGCGGATTACCCGGTTCAGTGCTACAGGCTTTCCGGCGATGGGGCTGAGTCTCTTGCCATCGGAGATGAAATCACTGTGACGGGAAGGATAAAGAACTACAAGGGGATAATCGAGTTCGACAAGGGCTGCACCATTGTGAGGTGATGCGGTTCCGGGCTTGGTCTGGCCCGGGTCAAATACAACGTCTGGCTGAGGGCTTGGCTTGAAGCAAATCCGGGGTTGCCGCATCTTGCTGTGCGGCAGCCCTGTTTTCAATAGGGGCAAAGGCTTATTCAGGTTTCTTTATTGTTCGCATCTTTACCTGCATCTTTCTTCTTGTAGATAAGCTGACAGACGAAAGCGCATGTTGGTCTAAAGACCAAGAAAGCGGTCAGAAAATAGAAAACATACCAATACCATTCCCAGCCTGTTCCCCGGATGTATTTATATGAGGCAAAGAGAACAGTCAGGAGAGAAGCAAAGATGAAGCTTGGCTTGTATCTTTTCATTTTCCCTCTCTTTCGACCCTGCAATCCTTATGGCTTGCAGGTATTTTCATTCCTGCGACCACCGTTCCTGCAATAATCAGCAATAGCGAAGTTAGGATTATAGAGAACCTAAGCTCATGAACAAAGAACAGATACATAAGAATAATCTGAGATGCATATAAAGCAGCCTCGACAGAACCCACCCAGCATACATTCCAGAAAGATAATCTTGCTTTCTTTGAAACAACTGAGTGGCTCCATCGCCTGAGAAGCCATTGAATGAGGCAAACAGCAAGCATTACAGCCAGATACGCTATAAAATAAAGAGAATACAATGTATCTGAGAAAACACCTAATTCCCATCCCAGTAATAAAGAAACAAAGACGATGACAAGAAATTGAGTCAGACAGTTTTTTTCGATGTCAGAAAATGCATATGATGCCTCGGTCTGACGCATTCTCTTTCACTGAATCTGCAATACCTTCCAATGGCCGGTCTTATTTGATCCTATGCGTACAACCAAATTGGCGCTTTTCAGTCTTTTCAGAGCCCGTTCAACGGTTCCTGCACCAACTTCAAGAGATGACACCATAATTGGTTTTGTTGCATTTGGATTGTTCTTCAGGAAAGCCAATAGCCTTTGCTCTGTTTCTGAAAGCGATATCGCTCCGTTTATCGCTCCATTTATCGCTCCACCATTTGGAGTGATAAATCCGGGACCGACTGTTGCGGTTGCCACTTCGGTTAGGGGGATAATGATTTTGAAGACATCGCCTTCGATGAACTGAGGTTCATTGCCCGAATACATCTTAGTGTATTTGTAGACATTCCTCATGCCAGAGCCGAGTTCATCCGCAAGGCCGATTTCTCGGAATACCCTTGATATGGGCGGATTCTTTGGGAACGGCTCGAATGTCGCAAGTTTCAGTACACCGTGTCCATGGGAGAGATTTGCATTCTCTGTGAGGATGCATTTCTGCTCAATCACAAGCTTTGCTACATAGGCATTTGAGAAATCCCTGTGCGCTAGAAGATTTGAGACGATTTCGCGTAGGATATTGTCCCTTGCGCTTACACTCTGAATTCCGTCCAGATGAAAGGTGTCGTTCAGGTGCTTTTTGCCGAAAGCCATGAGTCTGTCGTGACTCTCTATGAGATTTGTGATGATTACATCACGATCATCATACTTGTCGGTGTTGAATACACGGAAGATGGCATCGGTCTTATGTTGCGGGAGTACGGACATGATGGTGCTGTCCAGTCCGAACAGCAGGATACCCGCCAAGGTGACACCCTCCTTTTGGGTATACTCATCCTTCAGGATCAAGCCCGCGCTGCGTAGCATGGCTTCATCAGACATTGAACGCCAAGGATGCTCTTGATTCCTTATGCGTGTCATTTCTCTTGCACGCTCCATAAGGTCATGCCTGAGGGAATCAATGCCGAATCCGGTCACCTTGTTTATAAAGAAACTGCCTTTCTTCCTGGCATAAAGACGATAAACTTCATCAGAGTGATTGGTTATATCTATATCCGATTCATTGTTTCTGTCATAGATGCGGCCATTGCATCTGCAGACATCCTGTGAAACCGGGACACGGATGTAAAGAATCTGTTTTCCGCATGCCTCATATTGCACAGGTGTGAGGTATAGAGGAGGGTGCATTTTGTTCTCGTTGTTTATGACATTGACGAAATCCACTTTGATTTTGTCCACCTTGCCCTCTTCAATGCCGAGGATATCGCCGTTATCTTTGACGCCAAGAAATATATGGCCACCATTTCGGTTGGAGAAGGCACAGACGGACTCATAGACATCCTTTGTGATTTCAGTTCTGGATTTCTTGAATTCGGTGGTTAAGTTTTCACCACCTTGCACCAATGCCATTAATTCTTGTGGAAGTTCCTGTGCCATGATTCGTATCTCCATATTATTTATTATATCACAGTTATGAAACAGGCTCTTGCAGATGTCTTGTTGAAACATCAGCTGGAAAACACACAGACTTTGTCGTTATGGCTTATTATACTCTGGTTCAGGTTTTTCATCCATCCAGAAGCCTGAATTCGCAGTTCTTGGATTGGATTGCGGTATCCGGATGCGCAGGGAAAGGCCATGCGGAGTTCTTGGAGTGCAAGTCCCATTTTATCCGCAGCATTTTGCCACGGCATTGCCGACATGCGCCTTCCTGATTTTTCGAGCGCATGCATAGGGGCAATCAAGCAATATGGATGGGTGAATAATGATTCTCGTTCAGCTGTGACAGTTGTGCATAGGCTTTCTCGGCTGTTCTGTTGGTGTCCAGAGGCGAGATTGAGATATATCCATGCATCACTGCATCTATATCATTCGTCAGGTCTGATTCCCCGTTGTAAACGGAGTATCCGCTGGCCTTGAACATTCCGTTTCCTATGTCGATGTAACTATCCTTGAAGAACGCTCCCGCCTGCCGGGTGATGAGCAGGCCCTTGTGGGCTGCAGGGATGTTGACATTGTATAGATTGTGGATTCCAAGCAGGTCGTTTTCCTCAAAGAAGCGCCAGATTTCATCGAGGCTTTCTATGGAGTGACGGAAGCTTTCGGTGATGGTGGAGAAGGCGATGGCGTTCTTGTGAAAGTAGGAGGCTTCGAATGCAGCCCCGTCTGTTCCCGAGTAGCCTATATCCTCCCCAAGGTTGAACCCACGGTTTATGCCGGACAGGACGATGTCGGCATCCATCAGGGTGGAGAGGGCGAAACGCACACAGTCGGCAGGGGTGGAGTCTATCGTCCACGCTTTCACGCCATCGACCGGGAAGTCGCATTGCTTGGCCTCAAAGGGCGTATGTATGTTTATGCTCTGGCTCTTTCCGCTTTGCTCTGACTTCGGTGCGGCAACGGACACATCGCCGAGGCGCTTCGCCCATGCCGCAAGAGCCACAAGCCCTTCGGAGAATATTCCATCGTCATTCGTCACAAGCACTCTCATAGCCAGCCCTCGTTGTCTGCCTTGTAATCCTTGAGCAGGGAATCCGCATCCGCCACCAAGGCCGCAAGCTCTTGTTCGCTGTGCACAGTCGCTCCGCTTGCATTGGCATGGCCGCCTCCGCTGTATTTCTCGGCAAGCTTGTTTATTGGCAGGAAGCGCGAACGCAGCCTGACACGGATTGTGGCGTCTTCATTCTCGATGAACGCAATCCATATGAGAGAGCCGCGTATCTTTTCCATGAAAGAAACGCTGCTGCTTGCCTGCTCGGCGGTGAGCTTGAATCTCCTCTGCATGTCTCTGTCAATGTATGTGTAAGCCACTCCATTGGGAGAGAGCTTCATGTTCTCCAGGATGTCCGCCTTGAACTTGTAGTATTCAAAATCCTCAAGGTAAAGATGCGCATATAGAGTCTGGACATCGATTCCTTGGTCAAGCATCGCCCCGGCGAGCCGCATTGTCTGCCCGCTTGTTCCGGGGAACATGAATCTTCCGGAGTCGGTGACCATGCCTGTGTATATGCAGCTGGCGGCGAAGGTGTCGATCTTGAGCCTGTCGCTGAATGTCTGCCAGAAGTCGGCTATCATCTCGCATACTGATGAGCGTTCCTCCTCAACCCATTCGATATCGCCGAATGGCTCTACGTCAACGTGGTGGTCAATCTTGATTGTCTCCTTTGCGAGGGAACGCTTGGCGTTGGATATCCTGTCGAATGTGGCGGTGTCCAGAACGATGAGCAGCGATTGGGCGTAGACTTCATCTGATGCCTGCGGGTCGTCCGGGCCCAGGAACCCCATGTAGCTTGATTGGTCATCGGAAATGAGGCGGATTGTCTTCTCAGGGTATGTAAGCTCAAGTATCCTTTTCAACCCTTTTGTCGAACCGACGGCGTCTCCGTCTGGCCGGGTATGCCTTGTTATTATTATGCTGTCATGCTGTTCAATCCTGCTCAGGATTCTTTCCTTCAATGCTTCATTCATTCTGCTCTCCTGTTTCAGCGGCCATTCTGTCCAAGTCATCCAGCAGCTGCATGGCGATCGCCCTGCTTTCAACCGTCGCTCCGCTGGCCTTTGCATGGCCTCCGCCGCCATACTTGCCGGCTATGGGATTTATGTTGTGGGTGCTGGAGCGGATTTCGCAGATGATGCCCTTATCAGACTCTGCGAAGCTGGCCCAGATGGTTATCCCCTTTATATCGGCCATCGTTCCTACCATTCCGCGCGCCGCTGTGAATGCGCTTATGCCAAGCCGGGAAAGCTCGTCCGCTGTTGAGTAGATGTAGGCGACGTTGTTCGGCGTCGTCTTGATTCTGAGCATGAAGCCTGCGCGCATCCTTACGGATTCAATGTCCTCGCTGTAAAGATTTGAGTATACCTCTGCGATATCGAACCCGCATTGCATAAGGTACGATGCCAGCTCAAATGTCCTGGCGCTGGTGCTGTCGTATCGGAATCTGCCGGAATCGGTGACAAGTCCTGTGAATAGCGATTCTGCGGCGATGCTGTCAAGCTTCAGGCCGCATGTCCGGGCAAAGTCGGCTATGATTGAGCAGCAGCTTTCGTATGACGTGTCGATTATTTCGGTCTGCGCTATGCTATGGGTGAAAATATGATGGTCAAGCCTCAACGTGGAATGGGCCGAGGCATAGCGTTCATCGCTGATGAGGGATTCCGAAGATGTGTCCAGAATCACCGCCAGGGCTTTCTCGTATGCACTGTCCGGCACGGTGTCCATAAGACTGTCCTCCATGAACGAGTACCGTCCGGCTGGGTCGCCGACTGCATAAACGGCCTTTTCTGGAAAGCCGGCCTTTATTATGCGCTTGAGCCCTATCTGGCTTCCCAAGGCATCGCCGTCCGGGTTGAGGTGTCTGTGGATGATTATCACTTCATGGTTCTTGATGAGCTGCAGAGCCGCTTCGAAGCGGGATTTGTCAATCATGGTTCATTCTTATCATAAAAAGCCTTTGATTCCAAGTTGTCGTGGCATTCCCGAGAGTATCATGATATCATTTTCACTGGTTGCTCAGCGCAAGGAGGGCTTTATGTTTTTTGATGATCATAGTGATGCAGCCATGTCTGCGGTGAGGGCTGTTGTTCCAAGAAGCCTGGAGAATTTCAACTGGACTTTCATATTCATGCTGCCGGCTGATAGAACGATTCGCTATTTTGCATCTGAGAATCGCAAGGGCATTTCATGCAAGCTTGCAGGCGCTCTGGAGATGGCGCTTCTGTTCTCTCTCGTTGAGATATTCCTGGGCGGCCTGATAGGGCTGGATGTCCTGTTGCTGGCCGTATTGATCCCCGCTGGAATTATTTGATTGTGCGCAGCGGTAATATGAAAACCCCGCCTCTTGGCGAAGCGGGGGCAATGTCACAATGTCAGTATGGTTAGGTGTTAGGTCAACGCGCCTATGCGAATAGCGAGATGATCAGGACGTTCAGCATGGCGGCTATGCCGATGACAAAGGTGCCGAGCGTCTGGGTCTTGTACCCGTCTTCCGTTTTCATCGCGCCGAAATTGGTGACCACCCAGAAGTAAGAGTCATTTGCGTGGGAGACGGTCATTGCGCCTGCTCCTATGGCGACGACCAGCAGGGCGGCATGGATTGGGCTTGTGAAGCCAAGACTTGCCATCAAAGGGGCGATTATCCCTGCGCTTGTTGTGATGGCGACGGTCGATGAACCTTGAGCCGTCTTGAGGATAGCGGCAAGCAGGAACGGGAAGATAAGCCCGAGGGTCTTGAGCACTCCGGCGTGCTCAGTGATGAACACGATCAGGTTGCTGGAAGCTATGACCTTGCCCAGAATTCCGCCGGCTGCTGTCACAAAGAGTATCGGGCCGACTGTCTTGAGGGTGTCGTTCGTCAGCTCATAGAGATCTCCCAGCTTGCCGGCCCATTTGAGCAGGGCGACGCCCAGAAGCACGCCGACAGCCAGCGCTATGATGGGCTTGCCCAGGAAAATGAATATCGGAATGCTGATCTTTGCCATGCTGAGTGCTGATGCTATGGCCATTAACAGGATGGGAATGACGATTGGGGAGAATGCCGCCCAGCCGTTTGGAAGCTTTCCATAACTAGCCACAAGTTCCTCGTAGGTCTGGCTGATTGCCTGATCGTTGGAAGCCTCATCCTTTGCCTTTATCTTCTTTCCAATATGAATTGCGAACAAATAGCCCGCCGCCAATGGCAATATTGAACATAGAGCGCCGATCCCCATCACCTGGAGCAGGTTGACCTCAGCCCCGATTCCCTGCGAATACAACGAGTTCGCCGCTGCTATCGGGCCGGGAGTCGGCGGGATGAAGCAGTGGGAGATGTAAAGTCCCATTGAGAGGGCTATGGAACAGGCCACGGATGATTTTCTGGTGCGTTGCACGAGAGCTTTCCTTATGGGATTCAGAATCACGAATCCGCTGTCGCAGAATACGGGGATTGAAACAATCCACCCCATGATGAGCATTGCAAGCTCGGGGTGGTTCTTTCCCACAAGCTTGACTACGCTATCCGCCATCTTGAGAGCGGCTCCTGTTTTCTCAAGAAGGACGCCCACCATCGCTCCGAAGATGATGACAATTCCGATAGATGTGAATGTTCCTGAGAACCCGGCTCCGATGATGTCAGCGATTTTGGTGACATCGATTCCCGCGATCAACGCAAGAATAAGAGATACGCCCATTATTGAAAGGAATGGATGTATGTGCCATTTGGAGATTGCGATTATCATGAGGCAGACTGCCAGCACGAATGCAATCAAAAGTGGGATGCCCGTCATATTGCCCTCCTAGTGAAGCATGCATTCAGTTTACTACCGTTTTCCCTGTTGTCAATGCTTGTTATTAATGTTTGTGGCCTGCATTAGCGCAATTGCCATTGAAATCGTCCGGTCGCCTGAGACCCAGCTGTTTGCTGTCGTCATGTGCCGGCATATGTCCCGCGCTATGCCGTGTCACCATGTGCCGGCATGCGCTGCAATGTGCCATCATGTGATGCCATGACGCATGGACAGCAGAGGATAAAAGGATTAATCTGTAATAGCGGCTTCCGCTGCGTGCGGGGCGTTTTGATTTTGCTGATGGAGGGGAGAGGTTCACGCCTCTTGCTTTGTCATGGAATACACACTTGAAGAGATGAAGAGGGCGCAGCCTTGGAAGGAGAGGGGAACCGTGGTCTTCCTTTCTGATTTCGGAACATCTGACGGAGCGGTGAGCGCAATGCATGGGGTGGCGGATCAGGTCTGCCATGGCCTCAGACTTGAGGATTTGACTCATGACATCCCGCAGTTCGACATCTGGGAGGCCAGCTATCGTCTTATCCAGGCTCTCACATACTGGGCGGCGGGGACGGTCTTCGTCTCTGTTGTGGATCCGGGAGTCGGAAGCGCAAGGGACAGCGTAGTCGTTCTGACCAAATCCGGGCATATAGTCGTGACTCCCGACAATGGCACGCTTTCTCATATTGAGAAGAAAATCGGCATATTGGAGGTGCGTCAGATAAGTGAGGCGTCAAACCGCCTGAAGGACAGCCAGCGTTCGTATACATTCCATGGCCGTGATGTATATGCCTATACTGGGGCGCGCCTTGCGGGCGGAATCGTGTCGTTTGACGAGGTCGGGCCGGCGCTTTCCAGAAAGCCGGTTCTGCTTAATGTTTCAGATCCTGTCGCTGAATCCGGGGTGATAAAAGGCACGATTGATGTGCTGGACACAAGATATGGCTCGCTTTGGACAAATATCCCTGACACGCTGTTCTTTGACTGCGGGTTCAAATATGGCGATGCAGCAGAGGTTGTTATAAGCTTCAAGGGCCGTGTGGTCTATGGGTATGAGCTTAAGATATGCAGGAACTTCTCAGAGACGGGCAAGGGCGAGGCGCTTGTATACATAAACAGCCTGCTTTGCGTGAGCGTTGCGATAAATCAGGGAAGCTTCGCCCAGGAGTACCGCATAGGCACAGGCGGCGACTGGACTATTGCATTCAAGAAAAAATAGCGCATCTGCCCTAAATGCCGGGAGGCCGGACGGGCGGTGGCTGGGAATGTTTTTCACAGGGAGGAAGACATATGAGCAAATATGCGGGAACGCAGACAGAGAAGAATCTTCAGACGGCTTTTGCCGGGGAGTCACAGGCCAGGAACAAGTACACCTACTTTGCATCGGTGGCAAAGAAGGAAGGATTTGAGCAGATATCCAGCATTTTTCTGAAGACCGCAGAGAACGAGAAGGAGCATGCGAAGCTTTGGTTCAAGGAGCTTGAGGGCATCGGCGATACAGCGGCTAATCTGAAGTCAGCCGCTGAAGGCGAGAATTACGAGTGGACGGATATGTACGCCGGCTTTGCCAAGACGGCCGAGGAGGAGGGCTTCCCGGAGCTTGCCGCCAGATTCCGGCTTGTCGCTGCGGTTGAGAAGCATCATGAGGAGCGCTACCGCGCCTTGCTTAAGAATGTGGAGACCGCCCAGGTGTTTGCAAAGAGCGAGGTGAAGGTGTGGGAGTGCAGGAACTGCGGGCATATAGTCGTGGGGAGGAAGGCTCCTGAAATCTGCCCGACATGTTCGCATCCGCAGAGCTATTTTGAGATTCATCTCGAGAATTATTGATTGATGACGTGGCGATTCAGCTGGATTCGGTTGGAATGATCGGGTTCGGCTAGGTTCAGCCGGATTAAGATACGCGAAGCAAGAGAGGCCCTGGGTTGGATGAGCTGCTTCAGTTCGGGAGCCAGGGTCTTTTTCATGTCGATTTAGTCGGGTTGGTTGCGTTGGATGGGTGGTTGGAGCAGTTCTTTTCAGATCCCGCACTTTCCGCAATTGCTGCACCCGTTGCATATCATCTGGCTGCCGCAGGAGCCGCAGTGATCTTTGAAATACGGGACATACAGTCTCTCCGGGGGGATGGGGAATCCGATTTCATCGTATAAATTGAAGTGCAGGGGTTCTCCCTCGAAGTTCATTCCCGACTTGTATGCCATCAGGCTTTGAAGCCCTTTGCTGGGCAGGGTGTATACTTTGCCGTCCTTTCTGAATCTGGTGCCGGTTTCAATGAAGCAGAAGCGTATATTCCGTCTGAGGCATTCCTGGCGCAGTGATTTGACCCATTCGAAATCGCATACTCTGGAGCCGTCATAGTTCTCCCCTCCGCATATCACCTGCTGAATCTGGCTGTTGTCCTTTACGTGATCCTTTATGCTGACATTTCCGATAAGCGGCGCGCACATTATGCCTTTATGCTTGAATGGCAGCTTGAGGAGGATGGGGATGCGCTCGTCGGCACGTTGCTGATTCTCGCAGGTGACGTTGAAGAACACGTTGTCCCATCCGTCATCCCAGCCTGGCGGCAGGCAGCGTTCGACCCTCTGCGGGCGTTTCGTGAGTATGAAGAAGATCACATCCTTCCTCCGCCGCATCACCTCCCAGGCTTCCGGCCGCCATTCATCTGCCTGCGGGAGAAAGAAGTCGGAGGTCATGCATACCCGCAGCTGCTCGCCGCTTTTTATCTTGTACTGGCCTTTCCTGTTTGTCTGGAGCGGATAGTCGAAGTTTCTTGTACGGAAGATTTCAGAGCCGTCCATTCCCCTCTGCTTGTCCAGGAAGTACATATAGCAATGCTCGCAGCCTTCACTGCATTTAATGCAGCCATGCCAGGGGTTCCAGATGTCGTGCATTGCTTTGCTCCTGTCTTCATTATAAGGCTTTCGGATGATTTTGCAAAACATAAATGCCAGCGGCGGCGGGAGCGGCACGTGAAACGCATTGGCCGGGCGGATTTATTGTTTAAGCTTGGCGCATATCTTATAATGCTTCCGTAGTGATTGAAATCTTAAGAAAAGGGAAGCAGGGCGTTTGCTATGGCTATACACAGGATGCTGGTGATAAACCCGGGCTCAACATCGACCAAGGTGAGCGTGTTTGATGGCAGAAATGAAGTGTTCACGCAGAGCGTGTTCCATGATGCGCCGCAGTTGCTGTCATTTCCGACTGTCAACGACCAGATGAATATGCGGATGGGCGTTGTGGAGCGCATGCTGGAGGCGCATGGAATCAAATGGGATTCGATAGACGCGTTCATAGGAAGGGGCGGATGCGCTTATTCGCAGCAGGCCGGCGTCATGGTGATTGACAAGGCGTTGGAAGAGGACACAAGGCTGGACAGGGGAGGAAGCGATCATCCAGCGAAACTCGGCGTGATGATGGCCTATAGGCTGGGTGTCAGGCACGGCAAGCCCATGTTCACTGTTGATCCGACTAATGTGGACGAGCTTTGCGACTATGCCCGTGTCACGGGGATAAGGGGTGTCTTCAGACGGGCCCAGACCCATGTGCTGAATCAGAAGGCGACGGCCAGGATTCATGCCCGAAGCTTGGGCAAGGCGTATGAGGACTGCAGTTTCATTGTATGCCATATCGATGGAGGCATAACGGTCACGGCCCATCAGCATGGCCGCATGGTGGACAGCACCGAGGGGGCGGGCGGCGACGGGCCGTTCTCCCCTACAAGGATTGGAAGCGTTCCGGTCATTGAATTGCTGAAATATCTGGAGCATGGGGGTTCCATCGAAGATGCGCGGAAGATGTGCTCGCGCTCAGGGGGGCTTGCCAGTCATTTCGGGACTTCTGATGCGGGCAGGATTCATGACCGATGCTGCTGTGGCGACAAAATGGCCGCTCTGGTATGGAACTCGATGATTTATCAGATATGCAAGTCGATAGGGGCGATGAGCGCTGTCCTTTGCGGAAGCGTTGACGGGATAATACTGACCGGCGGGCTTGTCAGGTTTGATGATATTGTGGACGGGATAAGGAAGCGTTGCGGCTGGATTGCTCCGATAAGCGTCTACCCGGGCGAGGTGGAGCAGGAGGCGATGGCCTCTGCCGTGCTTGAGGTGCTGGAAGGCAGGGCCGAGGCCCGGAGATACACAGGCCGGCCTGTCTGGGACGGGTTCGGGTTCTGACTGCATCGGGCCTTGCGGCCGCTGGGAAAGGCCAATGATTCGGGGGGTGTTCATAGAGTTCACTCTTTCCGCCCTTTATTCTGTGATGGCAGACCAGGTCAGGCACCAAGATAAGCACCAAGTCGAGCACCAAGTCGGGCATCAGGTCGGATTATCCGCCAGACAGATTGATGTGCTGAGATTGCTTGCGGGCAAGCGCATGTCACGAAAGGAGATTTTTGCTGGAATTGGAATGGCTGGCGATTCGCGCTCATTCAAGCGCCATTTGGAGCCGCTGGTGGCGGAGGATTTGATTGAGCGAACCATTCCGGACAAGCCCAGCAGCAGGTTTCAGAGATGCTATCTGACGGAAAGCGGAAAGGATGCGTTGAAAGGAGCTTCGGTGTCGGATTAGGCTCGCCATGGGCTTACGGTGATGTTTGACCCAATCATCTTCTTTCTTTGCTGATGATGTGGTAGTATCTTAGCGAAGGAGAGATAGATGTTTGTCACAGATGATATCCGGTATATAGGCGTAGACGATCATAGAACCGACTTGTTTGAAGGGCAGTATCCTGTTCCCAATGGGATTTCATACAATTCGTATGTGATAATGGACAGCAAGATAGCCGTCATGGACACTGTGGACGGTAAGTTCACCCATGAGTGGCTTGATAACCTGCAGCATGTGATCGGCGAGAAGAAGCCAGACTATCTGGTTGTGCATCATATGGAGCCTGACCATTCGGCCAGCATTGCCAGCTTCATGTCCGCTTATCCTGATACTGTGGTTGTCGCTTCGCCTAAAGCCTTCCCCATGATGCAGGGGTTCTTTGGGAAGGATTTTTCCAAGAGAAGCATCGCGGTCGCAGAGGGGGAGACGCTCTCGCTGGGCAGGCATAGCCTGTCGTTCATCTGCGCCCCTATGGTTCATTGGCCTGAGGTCATCATGACTTATGACAGCGCCGACCGGGTTCTGTTCTCCGCTGATGCATTCGGGAAGTTCGGGGCGAACGATGTGCCTGAGGCTTGGGATGACGAGGCCAGGCGTTATTACATAGGGATTGTCGGGAAGTACGGGGTGCAGGTTCAGAATGTGCTTAATAAGGCGGCTGGCTTGGATGTCAGGATGATTTGCCCGCTGCATGGCCCGGTGCTTTCGGGGAACCTTAGGCATTATCTGGATTTGTATGGGACGTGGTCTTCCTATGCGGTTGAAAGCCCCGGGATAGTGATTGCATACACTTCGGTTTATGGGAATACCAAGAGGGCGGTTGAGATTCTGGAAGAGAAGCTGAGGACAAAGGGCTGTCCCGAGGTTGTCGTTCATGACCTTGCCCGGGTCGATATGTCCAAGGCGGTCGCCGATGCTTTCCGTTACGGAAGGCTTGTGCTTGCCTCCACGACTTACAATGCCGGCGTGTTCCCGTTCATGCGCCAGTTCTTGGAGCATCTTGCCGAGAGGAACTTCCAGAACCGGACTGTTGGATTGATAGAGAACGGTTCATGGGCTCCGCAGGCGGCGAAGGTGATGTCCGGCATGCTGTCTTGCTTGAAGGGCATTTCATATGCGCAGAGCGTGGTGCATATCAAGTCGGCGCTTGACAAGGAAAGCGCCGCACAGCTTGAAGCGCTGGCCGATGAACTGTGCAAGGATTATATGGCGCAGGATTCGAGGACGGCAGACAAGAACGACATGAAGGCGCTTTTCAAGATAGGCTATGGCCTTTACGTCATAACTTCCAACGACGGCCGCAAGGACAATGGCATGATAGTCAACACTGTCTCGCAGGTGACCAGCGCTCCCAACAGGATTGCCGTGTGCATCGACAAGAAGAACTACACTTATCATGTGGTCAGGCAAAGCGGGATAATGAATCTCAACTGCCTTTCCGTGGACGCTCCGTTCAAGGTGTTTGAGACATTCGGCTTCCAGAGCGGGCGCAATGTGAATAAGTTCGCTGATTGCACTGATAAGCCGCTTAGGACGGACAATGGGCTGCTGTTCCTGCCGAAGTTCATAAACGCCGTGATGTCGCTCAAGGTTGAGCAGCATGTCGATCTGGATACGCATGGGATGTTCATATGCGATGTGACTGAGGCAAGGGTGCTGAGCGAAAGGGAGACGATGACGTACGCTTATTACCACGAGAACGTGAAGCCCAGGCCGCGCACTGAAGGCAAGAAGGGCTGGGTGTGCCGGATATGCGGCTATGTATACGAGGGGGAGACGCTCCCGGAGGACTTCATATGCCCGCTCTGCAAGCATGGGGCGGCGGATTTCGAGCCTATCAAATGAGGTGGGATGTGAGAGGCGATGTGAGAGGCGATGTGAGAGGTGCTATGTGAGCAAGGTCAACAGCAGGAAAGCGGTCGTCATAGGCTGCGGATTCGTGGGGTCGTCTTCCGCCTTTGCGCTGATGCAGAGCGGGATGTTCTCGGAGCTTGTGCTTATTGATTCGAGCAAGGAGAAGGCCGAGGGCGAGGCGATGGATATAAGCCATGGTCTTCCTTTCGCCAAGCCGATGCAGATTCATGCGGGCAGCTATGATGATATCGCTGACGCCGCGATAATCATAGTCACTGCCGGGGCGGGGCAGAAGCCGGGTGAGACGAGGCTGGATCTGGTGCATAAGAATGTTGCCATATTCAGCAGCATCATGCCCGAGATTGCCAAGAGGGATTGCCAGGGGATTCTTCTTATCGTCGCCAATCCGGTTGATATCCTGACTTATGTGGCTGTGAAGCTTTCCGGATTGCCGGAGAACAGGGTGTTTGGATCCGGGACTGTTCTGGACACGGCAAGGCTTAAGTATGTTCTGGGCGAGCATCTTGGTGTTGACAGCAGGGGCGTTCATTCTTTCATAATCGGAGAGCATGGGGACAGTGAGATTGTTGCGTGGAGCAGCGCCAATGTGTCGGGCGTCCCTCTGTCGGATTTCTGCGAGATGCGCGGGTATTATAAGCACGAGGAGGCGATGGAGAGAATCGCCCAGGATGTGAAGAACAGCGCATATGAGATAATACAGAAGAAAAAAGCGACTTATTATGGCATCGCCATGTCTGTAAGGAGGATATGCGAGGCTATCGTCAGGGATGAGAAGTCGATTCTTCCCGTTTCCAGCATGCAGCATGGGAACTATGGGATAGAAGGTGTGGCTTTGAGCATGCCTGCGATAATAGGCAAGGACGGGGTGGAGAGGCTTGTGCCGATTCGTTTGAGCGAGGATGAGCAGATTCGGCTCCGCGCTTCTGCGGCTATGCTGAAAAAGGTGATAGAAGAGGCTGTGGATGGCCAGGGGCGCTGTCATGAAGCTTGAGGAAATCCAAATCAGCTCGGAGGGCGTCTATGACGGCAGGCTGCTGCATGTCAGGCGCGACAGGGTGATGCTTCCGGACGGCAGGCAGACGACGAGGGAGTTGATAAGGCATCAGGGCGCAGTGGCCGTCGTGCCGCTTGATGGGGATGGCAATGTGGCGGTGGAGCGTCAGTTCCGCTATCCGATGGGGCGGGTGCTTGCAGAGATTCCCGCCGGAAAGCTGGACTCCCCGGATGAGGACAGGCTGGAAGCCGCCAAGAGGGAGCTTAGAGAAGAAACCGGCCTGTCCGCCGACAAGTGGACTTTGCTCGGCGATTTCTTTCCTTCGCCGGCATATACCGATGAAATCATCACGCTGTACCTCGCCGAGGGGCTTCATGAGGGCCAGACTGAGTTGGATGAAGGCGAGTTCATAAATGTTGAATGGATTCCGCTCAAGCAGCTTGCAGAGCAGGTCCTGGATGGCCGGATTCCCGATGGCAAGACACAGGCCGCCGTTCTTAGGGTTGCTATGCTCCGGGCTGCTCTATTGGACGTTCATGGTGCTTTTCCTGTAGTTTGAAGGGGTTTTCCCGGTGTATTGCTTGAATTGTCTGCTGAAATGGAACTCGCTGCTATACGACAGACGATTGGCAATCTGCCGGATTGACAGGGTGGTGGTTTCCAGCATGCCCATTGCGGCATCGATCTTGAGCTTTGCGTAGAATCTCATCGGGGTGGCTCCAAGGTTCTTTGTGAATATCCTGTTCAAATAAGACTCGGATAAGTTGATTTCACGCGAAAGATCCTCCAGCGTTATGTTCTCCGTTAGATTGGAACTGAGGTATTTTATCGCCTTCTCTATGTGATAGTGGGAGCTTTGCGTTTCATTCACAATGTTTATTGACGGCAGCTTGTACATCAGCTGCATTACTTGATGCTCGGCGCTTATCATCAGATATCTGGAGCCGGAGTTGACCTTCACCCGCAGCTCTTCACAGAAGAAACGGTGGTCAGTGGACACCTTCACCGGCCCTCCCAGCTCGATTGAACGTGCAATTTCCATCAATTCTGTTTCCGATTCATCAACGCTGAATAGTATGGCAAAATAGCTGAGGGGCTTTGTCAGATCATCGGATGCGACATAGTGTATCCGCTCTTCTGTGTTTATGAAAAGGGCATTGTTGAAAATCCTGTATTTTCTGCTTTCATCAGAAAATGTTCCGGAGCCTTTCATGAAGTACGTTATCTCGATCTGGTTTTTCCTGTGGCCATGCTTTCTGCTGTGCCACATTATGTCGGACACCTCTTTCAACTGGTAGACAAACACTACATCGTCAATCTTCATAGTATGATTTTATATATGGAAAAATAGTTTTGTCCATTCATTTCACAGAGCAACCATACAATAATTTTTCATGTAGATGATGAAGTCCGTGCTTTTTGATTGGAAAAAGCAATCGGAATCGGAGACGTGACGCTTTCGGGCTTCTTGCCGGCATCCTCAAAGGAAGTGGAGATGAAGAAGATAAAAGTCGGTATTGTAGGAATGGGATTCATAGGCGCCAGTCATATCGAGGCCGTGCGGAGAATCGGTTTCATTGATCTTGCGGCGGTGTCAGACATCAATTATGAGCTGGCGAAGAAGAAGGCGGAGTCCTTCGGGATTCCTAAGTGTTATAAGACCATTGACGAGCTGATAGCTGACCCCGAGATTGAAGCTGTGCACAATTGCACCCCTAACAATCTTCATACTGAAATCAACAAGAAGATAATTGAAGCGGGCAAGCATGTATTCAGCGAAAAGCCTCTTGCCAGGAACAGCGCGGAATCGGCGGAGGTTCTTGGCATTCTGAAAAAGCATCCGGACGTTGTTGCGGGAATGAGCTTCTGCTATAGGATGAATCCGCTTATTCAGGAGGCGAAGGTTCGCATACGCGACGGCGAGATTGGCAAGCCTTATCTGGTGCATGGCTCATACCTGCAGGATTGGTTGCTGTTCGATACTGATTACAACTGGAGAATCGAGCCTGAATACACCGGCATCTCCCGTTGTGTCGGAGATATCGGCTCCCATTGGATTGATCTGGCACAGACCCTTGTCGGGAGCCGGATAACGGAAGTCTGCGCCAATGTGGTCACAGCGATTCCCTTCCGGAAGAAGCCGCTGTCCCAGGTCGAGACCTTTTCAATCAATACTGATTCAAAATACGAGGAGCGCAAGATAGAGACAGAGGATTACGCCGGCGTCCTTGTTAAATTCGAGAATGGCGTCAATGGCGTTTTCCAGTGCAGCGAAATCAGCGCGGGCCGCAAATGCTTCATAGATATTGAGGTTGATGGCAGCAAGGCTTCCTTCCATTGGAATCACGAGACAGGAGATAGGATGTGGAAGGGAAACCGCGACAAGCAGAATGAGATGTTCATGCGCAACCCGAACCTGATGCCGGCCGAGTGCCGAGGATACACGGCGTTGGCCGCCGGTCATCCAGAGGGCTGGAATGATGCCTTCAAGAATAACATTGAGGCGTTCTATAGTTTCATAAGAGCAGGCAAGAAGCTTGGCAGGGATGTTCCTGATTTCGCTACGTTCGAGGATGGGCACCGCATAGTCAAGCTGACTGAAGCCATAATACGCAGCGGGAAGGAGAAACGTTGGGTCAGCGTTGAATGATGGCCTCTGGAATGGGATGACATTGCAATATCCTTGCAATGAAAACCTATAAGGATTCAGCAGCATTCTGAGAGGTTGAAAAAGGCTGGAAAAAAGGAGGATTAAATGAAAAAGGGACTTATTGCACTGGCATTATTGGCGCTGGTTGCCGGATTCGCTTTTGCAGGAGGCGGTTCGGAGGCCGCGGCCGCAGGAAAGAAGATGTCCGTTGGAATACTGATGCCCACAAAGGAGCAGACAACCTGGACATTCCAGGGGGAGAGCCTGACGCAGGGTTTCAGGGATGCGGGATATGATGTCTTCATTGAATACGCGGAAGACGATCCCTCAAAGCAAATCATGCAGATTGAGAATATGATTACAAAGGGTGTGAAGGCGCTGGTCATAGCGGCGGTTGACAATGCCTCTTTGACCGATTGCTGCGAGAAAGCAAAGGAAGAAGGCATCATGATAGTCGCCGATGACCGTCTGATTTCAAATACGGCCGCCCTTGACTATTATGTGACATTCGACCTGACCCGCATGGGAGAGTTCCAGGGGCAGTATATCGCCGATTCTCTTGACCTTAAGAGCGGCAAGGGGCCGTTCACGCTTGAGATTTTCTCCGGTTCGCAGGATGACACCAACTCTATTTCTTTCTACAACGGGGCGATGAATATGCTCAAGCAGTATATCGACAACGGGCAGCTTGTTGTGAAATCAGGCCAGATTGCTTATCCCGAGACAGCCATTCAGTCATGGGACTCCTCAAAGGCGCAGAATCGCATGGATAATCTGTTATCCGGTTATTATGCAAATGACCGCCTCGATGCGGTTCTGGTTGCGGCGGACTGCCTTGCTCTCGGCGTTATTTCGTCTCTGGAATCCATGGGATACGGAAAGGGCGGCATGGGCTTCCCGGTCATCACCGGGCAGGATGCAGAGCTTGCCAATATCAAGTACATTCTGGCGGGCAAGCAGTCGATGACTGCTTTCTTGGATGCGAACAAGGTCGCTGAGATAGTTGTGCCGGTTGTGGAGGCTCTTATCAATGGCAAGCCTCTTGAGCCAATGACATATTATGACAACGGCGTGAAGCGGATTCCTACAAGAACATACGACCCATATCTGATTGACAGGAACAATGTCGATTACCTTGTCAAGATTGGCTATTTCACGGCGGATCAGATCAAGAACTGATTGTTAGAATGCAGGCAGGCAATCCAGATGGATCGCCTGACTGGCGTTATTGTTGATTCTGAGATTTGCTTAAACGTAATCCCATATCATTCATGGCTTTACGGGGGTTTCTAATGCAAGAATACATTTTAGAGGCGCGGAGCATCACAAAGGAATTTCCCGGCGTGAAAGCTCTTGACAGTGTCAGCTTCAAAGTCCGTCGTGGAGAGATAAAAGGTCTGGTGGGAGAGAATGGAGCCGGAAAATCCACGTTGATGAACATTTTGTCCGGTGTCTATCCTTATGGTTCGTACTCGGGAGAGGTGAGAGTCAACGGAGAGGTTTGCGTTTTCAAGGGCATCGTCCAATCAGAACAGGCGGGAATCGCCATAATCCATCAGGAGCTTGCGATGATACCGCTTCTTTCTATCGCGGAGAACATCTTTATCGGATCTCCGATCAAGAAGCACGGGATAATCGATTGGAATTCCACCAGAGCCAAGACAATCGGCCTGCTTCAGCGCGTTGGGCTGAATGAGAGTCCTGACACTCCGGTCAATCAATTGGGAGTGGGCAAGCAGCAGCTTGTTGAGATCGCCAAGGCTCTTTCGAAGGACTGCAGGATTCTTATCCTCGATGAGCCGACTGCTTCTCTTAACGAGAATGACAGCAAGAAGCTGCTGAATCTTCTGAAGGATCTGCAGCGAGACGGCATGACATGCATAATGATTTCCCACAAGCTTAATGAAATCTGCTATATTGCGGATTCCATTGACATACTCAGGGATGGAAAGACAGTTGCAAGCTTTGACGACGCTTCAAGTGTGTCTGAGGATGAGATAATAAAGCATATGGTGGGACGTTCCCTTTCCAACCGTTATCCTCCTAGGAAAAGCGCCAGGATAGGCGACGTTTTCTTTGAGGTCAGGGATTGGTGCGTGCATCATCCGGAGTTCCCTGACAAGCTTGTTATTGATAATGTGAACATTCAGCTTCGCAGGGGAGAGGTGGTCGGCCTCGCTGGATTGATGGGAGCGGGAAGAACGGAGTTCGCCATGAGCCTTTTCGGCAGGAGCTATGGATGCGGCATAAGCGGGAAGGTGTTCAAGAACGGAGAGGAGATTGATGCGAGCACTGTTCCCAAGGCTATAAAGAACGGGATCTCATACATCCCGGAAGATCGTAAATCGAATGGTCTGATTCTTAAGGAGACTATCTGCAGGAACATATCATTGCCGAATCTTGACAGAGTATCGGAACTGGGCATTGTCAGTCCGAACAAGGAGATAAAGGAAGCCGGAGAGAATGCTGCCCGATTCGGGGTGAAATGCACCAGCATATTCCAGATTGTCGAGAATCTATCCGGCGGGAATCAGCAGAAGGTCGTTCTGGCGAAATGGATGTTCGCCCTTCCTGAGGTTCTTATATTGGACGAACCCACTAGGGGAATCGACGTTGGCGCAAAATATGATATTCACTGCATGATAAATGAGCTTGCGGAGTCAGGACGATGCGTCCTGATGATTTCCTCGGAGCTGCCTGAGCTTCTTGGTGTTTGCAATCGTATATACATCATGAACAACGGATCTATAAAAGGCGAGAAACTGCGTTCTGAGGCAACGCAGGAGAACATAATGAAGATGTTGATTTGATTGGAGTTGACGATGCCGGGAAAAAATAATTATCTGCACATGCTTCGTGCGTACAGCATGGTTATAGTATTGGTTTTCATTGCCATTTTGTTCCATATCCTTACTCATGGACTGATTTTCACTGCAATGAATCTCACCAATATAATTCTTCAGAATTCCTATATTGTGATTCTCATCATGGGCATGCTGCCCATAATTCTCACGGGCAACATAGATTTGTCGGTGGGCTCTGCACTGGCCTTCGTTGGCGCCATAGCCGCAATAATGCAGGTGAATTATCAGGCGGGATTCGTTCCCACGCTCATAACCTCACTGTTTGTCGGAATTCTGATAGGCGCATGGCAAGGGTTCTGGATAAGCCGTTTTGATATCCCCGCATTCATCGTGACTCTTGCCGGAGAGCTTATTTTCAGAGGCCTTGCGCAGGTCATCTTGAAAGGCGCCTCCATAGGCCCGTTCTCCGCCGCTTTCAGGAAGCTTTCCTCTAGTTTCATAGTCGAGAATGTGGGAAAATCCAGCATTTACATCATGACCATGGTTCTGGCGGTGATTTCGTGCTGCGTGTTCGGCTTCTCCCAATGGCGCAGCCGCAAGGATAAAATCAATCATGGCGTTCCGGTGAATAAACCGATAGTCCCGATAGTGACTTTCTCGGTGATATCGATTGTTGTCCTTGTGCTTTCGCATCTGCTTGGGAGTTATAAAGGCTATCCGACTGTTTTGATCATCATGCTTGTCCTTGTGCTGCTGTACAGCTTCATCTGCAACAGGACCCAGTTCGGAAGAGGGCTGTATGCCATAGGCGGAAACAGGAAAGCCGCCGCCCTTTCCGGCGTCAAGGACAGGCTTTATCTTTTCCTTGCTTACACCAACATGGGTCTGATGTCCGCAGTCGCGGCTCTTGTTTACGCCGCGCGTCTGAATGCGGCGACGCCAAGAGCGGGCTTGAACTTCGAGCTTGATGCAATAGCCGCATGTTTCGTCGGTGGAGCTTCTGTGACCGGCGGCGCCGGAACAATAGGCGGAGCGCTGGTAGGCTGCTTCGTCATAGGCATACTGAACAACGGAATGTCAATGATGGGCGTTTCCGCAGATTGGCAGCAGGCTGTCAAGGGCTTCGTCATTCTCGCTGCGGTGGCATTTGACCTTATTCCGAAACGCAAGAAGAAGTAAGTTCAATCACGATTGCGATTTTCCCATGAGAAGGGGCTGCCGCAAAGGTCTCTCGACCAGGGGCTCTCGACCAGGTGACAGCCCCTTTGTTTTCTCTTGGATGGCTGCCGGCGGACAGCGGACGCCGGCCGATCACGGCCAGCATCCGCTTCCTTGCGTTTCAGCTGCGTGCGTATGCAAGCACATCCTTAAGGGATTGCACATTATCATACTCAGGCCAGTATTCGAAGCCGAAGTAGCGATCATAGCCAGCCTCTTCGGCCGCCTTTATCACAAATGGATAATTGGTTTCCCCATTCTGCAGCTCGTGACGCCCGGGAACACCCGCGGAATGGAAATGCCCGATATAGTTGATGTTGTCGCGTATCTGATTAACCATGTTGCCTTCCATGAGCTGCATGTGGTAGCAGTCGTAGAGCAGCTTTATGGATGGGCTTTCCACCGCCTTGACTATCTCGAATCCCACATAGGATGAGTCCAGATAGTATCCTTTGTGATCGTAGAGAGAATTGAGAGCCTCGATGACTATTGTCACGCCTGCTTTCTCGGCGATTTCCGCTGCACGCTTTAGATTCTCTGTCAGAAGCGTCTTCTGGCTGTCCGCCTTGCATTGCAGTTCGCCGCCAAGCCCTATGAAGGCGCTGCAGCCCAGATCCTTTCCGTACTCGATTGATTTCTCTAGATTCGCCTTGACTTCCGGCCACGGGAGATTCATTCGATAAGTCCAGGCCTTGTTAAGACAGCAAGCGGCAATCGGCAATCCAGCCTTTGCCGCTATTCTGCCGATTTTCTTTGTGTCGTAGATAGAAGGATCCCAGAACTCGATGGCATCGCAGCCGCAATCCTTTGCAATCTCTATCCGGTCATAAAAGCTCTTGTCTTCAAAAATCGGCTCCAAGCATATTGAGAATTTCATGTTCTTATGACCTCCGGCCTATGCCAACGCTTCAGCGACTTTGTTTATCGCCTTGGCAATCATGTCGCAATCCTCATCGGTCATCTGAGGCGGAATGTCCAAGTGGACCACTCGGCCAAGATATCCTATGGTCTTGGGATTCTGGTTTTCAGAATACTCTACTTCCGGAGCATCGCTGTGGAAAGGGCAGTCCCATGGGCAGCGCACCTTGGAAGCGGTCTTCTTCTGGATGACGTGCTTCCAGTGGGCGTATATGTGCCAGTCAGGTATTCCTGAGTTGAACACGCCGGCGGCATTCACCCCCTCGGCCTGCAGGGCCTTTACAAATGGGCCGACCTTCTCCGAAGAATCCAGATAGAACATAAGGCAGATCCCTGTATCGCCTTCAGGGTCGTTGCAAGGGCGGACTTCGATGCCTTTTGTATTCTTGATCTTCTCGATTATGCGGCGCTGGTGGCTGCGCATTGCGGCGTTCAGACGGTCAAGCTTTCCTAGCTGGGCAACCATGACGGCGCCGACAAGCTCGCTCATGCGGTAGTTTGACCCACAGAACAGCTCTCCCTCGAAGCGCTGGCCCGCAAATCTGTCAGGACGCCAGCAGGCGGCTGTGTCGTGGTAGCTGCAGCAGCGGTCGTAAAGGATGTCATCATTTGTGATTATCATCCCGCCTTCGCCGGCCGTGATTGTCTTGTGGTACTGGAAGGAGAAGCATCCGCAGTCGCCGAATGTCCCGACTTGCCTGCCCTTGTATGCAGCGCCTATCGCCTGGGCGCAGTCCTCAATCACTCTGAGATGATGACGGCGGGCGATGTCCATTATCTTATCCATGTTGCATGGAACTCCACGCATATGGACGCATACAATGGCCTTTGTCGCCGGGGTTATCTTCCGCTCCACATCCTCCGGATCCATTGTAAGGGTCTTGTCCACTTCAGCGATGACCGGAATCCCTTTTGCGGCGACGATTGCGGCGCAGGATGCGAAGAAGGTGTATCCTGTGACAATCACCTCATCTCCAGGGCCGATCCCGCAGGCTACAAGAGATGATATCAGCGCACCTGTGCATGAACTTGTCGCAAGAGCGTGCTTTGCCCCCATCTTCTTCTTGAATGCGTTTTCCAAGATCCTCACTTTGGATTGCACTCCTTCTGGTCCGTAATACCTGAAAAGATATTTGGCATCCAGGACTTCAAGCACCTGCTTCTTCTCTTCCTCCCCGATCTCAAGTCCGCCTGGGTACATCGGGAAGTTCCTGGTTGTCTTGGCCTTCGGCCCGCCGTTTATTGCGAGTTGTTCGCTCATTCTGTCACACTCCTATGGTATTCTTGAAATTCATGATGAAATGAACTTGCGTTAATGCAAGCCATGCTTAGAACAAAAATGCGCTGATTTTTATCTGCTGATTTCTTTTCCGCGCAGATCCATCATCAGGTCAACCACTTCAGACAGTCTGGTTCTTATACAAGAATCAAAAACGGCAAAGGCTCTTATGATTGAATTTGCTGAGGTTTTGTGCTGATAAAGCCCATCCGCCATCGAGGGGGCGGAAGAAAAGGCCGGACACAGAGCGCCTTGATTATGTTTTTCTACAATGAAACTTTTTCTCATTGATCCTCTGAACCAAACAAAATGCAAAATGCCAAACGCAGAAAAACAATCACGCATATGAATCATAACATGGAGACGGGTGCTTTGCAATGATATAAATTTTTATGCAAGTGAGTCATTGGAAATCAATTAAATTATTCTTTCATATAAAAAGATTAATTATTGTTTACCATATGATGTGGGCATTGATTGCAGTGCAATTTTATATATAAAAAAACAGTTTTATCCATTCATTAATGGCGAAACGCAATAAATAATCTCATTAAAGACAGAGGATCCCGCTTGGTTTTTGCGGGATTCAAAAGGAGGAGTAGAATGAAAAAAGGACTATGTGTGTTGCTTCTGCTGGCGCTGTCTGTCGGCTTTGCTGCGGCAGGGGGCGCTCAGGAGAGGAAAGCAGGCGGGACTACAATAAATTTCCTTTGCGTGAACGAGAATTACACGCAGGCGATGAAGGACTGCATCGCTCGCTGGGAGGCAAAGACCGGCAACAAGATTGCGGTTCAGCTTTATCCTGCGGCGGAATACATCACGATTCTCTCGACACAGATGATGTCCGGGAATGCGGTCGATCTTTTCCGCTCCGATGGAACAAAGTACGCCGAAGTGGAATGGCCGATTGAGTATTTCCTTGATTTGTCAAACGAGGAATGGGTGGGGCGCTTGAATAAGGGTGTCAAGTCTTACATCGAATTCTCCGATGGAACGGTGCGCGGACTGCCGTACATGAGCTCAAGTTATCTTGGCTTCCTGTATAGGAAGAGCATATTCGCCCAGGCCGGAATCACGGAGCTTCCCAAGAACTGGAGCGAGTTCCTGGACTGCTGCGAGAAAATAAAGAGCAGGACAAGCGCAATCCCCGTCAATGTCTCTACCGCAGATGGGTCTGAATTCTGCACGACCCATATAATGCACGCCCTGTTTAACAATCTTTATCTGACACGCGGCGTGGAAGGCGCAAGGCAGATATTCAGGGATCTTGATGCGAATAGGATAAAGTACGCTGATATCCCGGAATATGAAAACTCGCTCAAGCAGCTTGTCGAGCTTCGTGACAAGGGTTACATAACTCCGGATTTCATCTCCAACACTTATGAGATGGCGGTTGAGCGCCTTGGAACCGGAAAGGCCGCTATGCATTGCACAGGGGATTTCATACTTGAGCCATTGCTGGGCGCATATCCTGAAATCGAGGATGATCTTGGATGGTTCCCGGTGCCATATCAGGATACGATCGGTTCTGTGCCTATATGCACGGGAGTGGGGATCCATGTTGCTTACAATGCACCGCATATGAAGGAGGCGCTTGACTTCATGGCTTACTTTGCATCGAAGGAGAATCAGGAACTGTTCAACGCCGCAACGCCTGCTTTGAATCTTTTCGCCGATGTGGCGCCTTCCGACAATGTCATGTCTGTCAACTATCCTAAGTACGAAGCAGTGACATTCACTGAAATTGATGAAGCTGGTGTCATGACGTGGCCAGAGATGGATGCCCGCTCTATAATCCAGGAGCTTATGCTGGGTGACATAACCCCGAAGCAGATGCTTCAGAAGATGGACACCGCCGCGGCCATAACGGGCAAGAGCCTTGGCATGCCGGGCTGGTGATGAAATAGCGGCCAGTGTTTATATGCAAGATGCTGCCGCAGAGGCGGAAAGCTTAAGCGGCAGCCGTTGTTTTCAGTTACGCAATGGCGTTGTCTGCATGACTTATCCAGGGGAGCAGCGATTTTGACTATAAAAGCAAAGAAAATCCGGCGGAGTCCGATACATTATCCAGTCGCCTTCATTGTTCCGGCGCTAGCTGTCTATCTGTTGTTCTTTTTCTATCCGTCTTTGAGCGGTTTCTACTATGCGCTCACAAACTGGAACTCTCGTTCAACGAAGATAACCTTCATAGGCTTTTCGCAGTTTCTGGATGTTCTTAGGAATCCCACAATATTGCTGGCATTCAAGAACACCATGATTTACTCGATAACCATAACTGTGGTGAAATGCGTTCTTGCGCTGCTTCTGGCTCTTGCGCTCAATGCGAAGATAAAGACAAGAGACGCCTTGAGAGCCATATACTTCGCTCCGGCGATTCTTAATATCGTTGCCATGGGCTTGGTGTTCAAGGGGCTTCTTAACCCCAGCCATGGCTTCATAAATGTCACTCTGCGTGACTTGGGCCTGGGCTTCATGGCAAGGGAATGGCTTGTTGATTCCCGGCTGGCGATTTACTGCACTGCATTCATGGAGATATGGAGGGCTACAGGAATCTCGATGGCGATTTTCCTTGCCGGACTGCAGACGATACCCAATGATTATTTTGAAGCCGCCACCATTGACGGTGCTTCAGGATTCAGCAAGTTCATCAATATAACGTTTCCATTGCTTGCGCCTTCAATAACCATAAACGTGATACTGTGCCTGATCTATGGCCTTAGGATGTTCGAGGTTATTTACTATCTGACTGGCGGAGGCCCGGGCGATGCCTCGCAGGTGATGCAGACGCTTGCCTACAAATACATGGGGCAGGGGCTGTTCGGATATAGCGCAGCCATAAACGTCATGCTGATTGTGTTTATTCTTTTGATTACGATTCCTTTGCTCAAGCTGATGCGGGGACGGGACTCCAAGATGGTGTGATATGAAAAAAGACCGCTGGAAATTGCTGGTTTTGGAAATTGTGTTATGGATGATGGGACTGATAGTCCTTATTCCATTCATGCTTGTTGTCCTGACTTCGCTCAAGGACAACGCAACTGCCGGACTGTTCATGCTCTCGCTTCCGGATGTTTTCCATTTCGAGAACTACAAAACCGTTTGGATCGAGGGCAAGGTTCTGCAGGGATTCGTCAACAGCGTGTTGATCGCCGTCCCTATGATCTTGCTTTCCTTATTCTGCTCTTGCCTTATAAGTTTTTTCTTGGCGAGAGTGAAGACTAAGTTCTCAAGGTTCTTGTATGTGTTTCTGGTGATGGGCATGACAGCTCCGTTGTCTATTGTCACGACCTTTCAGCTTCTCAAGAGCCTATCCCTGCTAAACACCCGGCTGGGAGTGATATTTGTCCAAACAGCCCTTGAGATTCCCTTTGCCACTTTCATAATGGTCGGTTTTGTCGAAGGGATACCTAAGGAGATGGACGAGGCGGCGACTTTAGATGGCTGCGGCCCATTCAGGATGTTCTTCAGTGTGATATTGCCCCTTCTGAGGCCGGTTCTCATCACGACGTTGGTACTTGCGCTGATGGATTCCTGGAATGACGCCCAGGTGACTCTCTTTTTCATGAGCAGCTGGGAAAAATGGACGATGCCCCTGAACGTCAACAGGTTCTATCGATACTACACCGCCGAATGGAACTATATATTCGGAAGTGTTTTTCTAACTACGTTGCCTGTGCTCATCGCTTATCTTTTCGGGCAAAGACACATAATAAACGGAATGACGGCCGGGTCGATAAAAGGCTGAAACGGCTCTGCGCCGCTTGGATTCATTAAGTTGCAGCGCGCATGCGGTTCCATCTTCGTTGAGGTTTTCATATGTCTTTTTTTGGTAGGCATAAAGTCTTGTTCTTATGTGATTTGCCCCTTGGGGGCATGTTCTTGCCGTTTTTGTTTATAAATGGATGTATCTCATGTTTCGTTCAAGAGATGCCTGTAATTGTCTCACACTTCTGATGCGTCTCTTCGCTTTGCCTATTGGCGGTTGCCTCATATATTTAACGGCGTTATACTGTGATTGCGGTTATATTTGCAGTGCAATTTTATATATGTAAAAATAGTTTTATCCATTCATTCCATGAGTGAAGAGATTGATAATTCAATTGCGGTTCAGGGGACCGTGCCTGGCTTTTTGCCATGCATGATAGAAAGGAGGAATGAAATGAAGAAGTTTCTGCTTGTTCTTGTTGTGGGGCTGATTGCTTGTTCCATCATGTTTGCCGGCGGAGCGAAGGAAGCCGGCGGCGGAGCGGTCAAGGTGGCGAATTCTGTTGCTGAGTACAACGAATGGAACCATCTGTTTGAAAAGGTCATGCTTGAGAAGTGCGCAGAGTATGGGTACGAATATCAGCTGTTTGATTCTGCTCAGGATCCTGAGACGCAGATAAACCAGGTTCGTTCCGCCATCGCTCAAGGATACAAGGTGCTGGTTATCCAGCCTTCAAACAACGCAGCTCTTGCCCCTGTCATGGGGGATGCGGCTGATGCGGGCATGATTGTCATATCGCTTTACGATATAAGCCCGTCGCTCGGCATCAATGACAAAATCTATCAGGTGCTTTTCGGTCAGAAGGCCTCTGGAGTGCTTCAGGCTGAAGAATACGTCAAAGCTTGCGGTGAGACCGGGAAGGTGGCCATAATCGCCGGACTTACAGGCGCTGACAATGCACAGCAGAGAACCGCCGGATTCATGGAGGTGTTTGACAAATATCCGGGCATCGAGGTCGTGCAGACTGTGTATTGCGACTGGGACAGGCAGAAGGCCATGGCTGCGGCGGAGGATATAATAACCGCTCATCCGGATCTTGATGCTTTCATAGTGCAGGACGATGGCATGTCCTGGGGCGTCCATGAAGCGATAGTCGCCGCCGGAAAGACCGCCCAGATAAAGATCGCCTCCCAGGGATTCTACGAAAGCTCCATACAGGCGCTTAAAGATGGATATTGGCTCTTCACGATTACATATCCTGCTGGATTCTTCGCGCGTGATGCGATGATTCTGGCCCATAACGTCCTTGAGGGCAAGGCTGTTGATAGAGTGCAGACCTTGGGCATGGAGCTTGTGACAGTGGAAAACGCCGATACGGCTGCCCACGATTAAAAAAGAGTTTTAAAGAAATGGATTTTCACGGGCTTTGTCCGGAGTTTCGCTCTCCGGTGAAGCCCGGTTGATTGCAGAATTTGGTTGGAGAATCATGAATACCCCATTTATAGAAATCAAAGATGTCAGC
>JBHCBD010000014.1:0-36765 GCA_041798905.1 Spirochaetales bacterium
ACAAAACCCCAGACAAACAAGCTGCCAACAGATGCACCAGAAAGAGTGCCATACAGAATCATGCCTATTCCGGGAGGAATGAGGGGCGTGATAGTTGACGAGAACGCTGTTATAACTGTGGAAAAGGATTTCGATAAGCCGGATTTCTCCATTGGAGGGACCAGAATCTTCGCCTCCATAGCGGCATCCGCATTGGAAGAACCGCTCATGCCGCCCATCACAGTTGATAAAAGGATGTTTGCTTGGGCGAGACCTCCATTCATCCTGCCTGTTGCCAGAGAGCAGAAATCAACCAGACGTTCCGTGACGCCGGTATAATTGAAAAGGACCCCGGCTATGATGAAAAACGGACAAGCCAAGAGCGATACGCTTTCGATTCCTGACGTTATGCGTTGTGCAGCATAGAATATGCTTGTATCCGAGATAAGGAAATATGCAATAGATGAAATCAGAACCGACACAAAGACAGGAATCTTAAGTAAAATAAAGGCAATCATGAAAATGGTGGCTATCATCACTGCTATGCTATTCATATCTCAGCCTCGCATCTCTTTATGCCAATGGCCGCCTCGATGCCTTGCACCAAATGCCCTGCAAGCATCAGCATGCATGCAAATACAACACCAACATACTCAACCCAAGATGGTATGCCGAGAACAGGTGTCCTCAGGCCATTTCGTATCAGATTCCAAGTCCTGCTTATTTCCAGCTTTCCGATTATGGCAATCGAAGCGAAGGTGATGCACCAGATAACCACGCTCCAAACACGTTGCAGTCTAACAGATAGCGCATCGAATATGATATCAACAGCAATATGCCCTTTTTCCCTTATAGCCATGGAAGCGCCAAAGAAGACGCTCCACACTACCAGTATCATCTGCACTTCCTCCACCCATTTTATTGGATTGTTCAATGCAAAGCGAAAAAAGACAGCAACTACGGTCAAAACAACAAGACCTGCAGCGCTTATCATGAACAGGGTTTCATCGATAAGAGATATCGTTTTCTTAATAGCCTTGAGCATCATTTCCTTTCCACTGATAATGCAGCCATGGCGGGATCATAAGTCTTGGACCGTAGAATCACACGTCATGACCACCGTTTCTCAACCAAATTCTATTTAGAACTTCTATATGCTTTCATTTCGTTTTCCACGTTTGACTTGAAGTCCTTTGTCCACTTGCACAGTTCATAGTATCTAGGCATGCAGTCGCGGAATTGCTTAATATCAGGCGTGTAGAATTCCATTCCATTTTCAGCAAGCTTTTTCATGCTTTCTTCCTGCATATCCTTGAAGATGCCAAAGCTGAATTTGCATACATCGGACAAAGAATCCTCAATGACTTTCTTTTGCGCATCACTCATGCCATTATAGAGATTAAGGTTCAGTCCAAAGAAATCAAATGTAGTCACATACGGCGTCTCGGAAGCATAATGCACAACTTCATAGAACTGCGATGAATAGGCATTTGCATAAGGCATTTCCATCCTGTTTTTCATAAGCACCTCCAATTGCTCTATCTCAACTGTTGCATATTCATGTTTATCTTATCGTAAAGTCATGGGATGATTTTGTCAATGATTTTTTTAACGCACAATCCATGAAGTCAAAAACCATATAGAAAACATTTATAAAAAAAGACAGAACGAAACGCACAAATAAAGTTTACAAAATAATTTATATACATAAATAAAAACATAGTGAAAACTTTATTTCTTTTAATAAATACAGAGAAATCATTTTATTGCAAAAAACAATTGACATAATCATCCTATGATTTTACCATGTATATAACTCAAGCTTAAAAACGGAGGCATAACAACATGAGTGAAAAAGCAAGCATGTTCGGGAAATACAACACGAACATGAACAGCGGCATCAATCCACCGTATTCACCGTCATATCCAAAGGAATGGGGTTGCTCGTCCATGCGTATGCTGGAAATAATAGCACGCGTCAACCCAAAGAAAGTTGAGTCAATGTTCGCAAAGGGAAGCGTTCCCACGCCCTTTGAATTCGTAGGAGATCGCGTGGCCTTCCAGTTCATCATATCGCAAAAGCACACCATGTCATATCACAAGGATTGCATGTTTGATATGCGGCTGACAGCGGCGGTTCGTTATGAAAACTACTTCGCGCATACATATCTTTATATGTATAACTCTGACACCATCATGATAATGGCAGGCCGTGAAGTCTTGGGCTATCCGGAAAAGGATTGCAGATATGGCTTCACTGAAGACATGGAAGGCCGCATATCCGGCTGGGTCAACCGAAGAGGATATCCAATAGCTGATTTTTCCTTCACTCCAGCCCTATCCGCTAAAGCATTGAATATAGCAGAAGGAGACGAACAGCCGGAGGGAGAGATACACGTGCGCCGTGTGCCGAATTTTGCAAAGGCAGGCACTGTATATGCGGATGTCGTATATCAGAATATTCCTTTGAATATATCCTCAGTCATGCCAGGAAATGCCACAATGAATCTCTACGGGTCGGAATACGATCCAATCAAGGAATTGAATCCTGAAATCCTGTCAGCTTCCTTCAAGGTTTTTGATGCTTATGACGGAACAATGGATAAAGCCAACAGGAAGCTGGTCAAGAGACTGGCCTGATCAATACGTCCATTGAGGAATCGTATAAGGAGGATAAAGACAATGAGCAAGAGCAAGGGCATGTTTGGAGAATATAAACTAGATGAAAATTGCGGCGTGAACCCTCCGTGGTCTCCTGCACATCCAATAGAATGGGGCTGTGAGCTGCACACGCTTGTCGTTATGACAAAAGTCGACAAGAACAAGCTAAAGAAATTATTTGCAACAGGAAATCCCGCGACCCCTTTTGAAATAGTCAATGACCGCGTGGCTTTTCAATTCATGGCATCTCCCGGTCATACAATGTCTTATCACTGCATACAGACATTTGACCTGATGGTTACCATAGGAGTGAAATACGAGGGGCTTTATGCTCACAATCATATCTATATGTTCACCGCAGATCCGATGGGCATAGTCAACGGCAGAGAAGTATGCGGATACACAAAAAAAGATTGCACTTATGGCTTTGACGAGCAGGCGGATGGTTCTATTTCAGGATGGGTCAACAGAAGGGGATTTCCGATTGCGGACTTTGAATTCACACCCGATCCAACCGCTCCCGTGATTCTGCTGGGAGATGGCTCCGAGCAACCTGCAGGAGAGCTTCATGTTCGAAGATTGCCCCATCCCTCAAAGGATGAAACGGTTTATGCCGATGTTGTTTACAGGCGGGCTCCATTGGAATATGCCGCTCCGATTCCGGGACGGATAAAGATGAATCTTCATTCGTCCAAGTATGATGCACTAACGGATCTGGAGCCAGAAGTGCTTTCAGCGCATTATCTGGTTTCCGACATATACGGCGGCGGATGGGCAGTTGAGGACAGGCGAATCCTGAAGCGTCTCATACCATAGAAACAATGAAGATGCCTGAGCCGGTGAGCAGCCAAGTCTTGCCGGTGCAAGCGCGTCGTTGCAAAAAACATTTAAGATTGTTTTTCGGCTTTTTCACAAGGAGGCCTTAATGAATTATCTTGTCACCGGAGGCTGCGGCTTCATAGGAAGCCATATAATACGCCAGCTTAAGCATCAGGGGCACAACCCGATAGCCTACGACCTTTACCCGAGCAAAACCTCCATCGAGCAGGTTCTTTCGGCGGAGGAAATAACCCAGGTCAAAGTCATTCAGGGCGGCCTTGAGGACAGGGAGAGCCTTATCAAGGTTCTGAAAGACAACAAGATTGATGCAATCATACATCTTGCGGCCCTTCTGGGCGCGGCTGGAGAAGAAGACCGAGAAGAGGCGGTCAGGGTCAACATCCTGGGAACAATCAATATATTCGAAGCCGCTTTGGCCACAGGCATCAAGCGTGTGGTATGGGCAAGCTCCTCAAGCGTCTATGCCCCTGAAGCGGTTTACCGCAAGCTGTACGGCGACAAGCTGGTTCCGAACGATGCTCTTCTGAAGCCAGCAACCGTATACGGAGCAACAAAAGCATTCTGCGAATGCATGGGAGAGCTGTACCACAAGCGCTATGGCCTGGAAGCCATAGGCTTGAGATATGGAATGGTATTCGGCATTGCGAGGATGCGTGGATTGGCACAGTATGTGACAAACCTGATCAACAACCCCGCAGAGGGGCTGCCTGGCGAAGTGGATGCGGGAGATACCGCTCCCTGCTGGCTTTATGTTGAAGATGCCGCCAGAGCAACAATAATGGCCAGCCAATGCCCCAACCCCGAAAGCCGCAATTTCTTCATAGGCGGAGACATAGCATCTATATCCGAGATACGGGACTATGTGCTGACATTGATTCCCGATGCCAAAATCAAGCTCAAACCAGGCGCAGTATTTGGCTCTGCATACAATCTTGACGAAAGCGCCGCAGAGAAAGAACTCGGCTTCAAATGCAAGTATTCTGTATTTGAGGGAGTGCACGAAACAATAAATCTGATTCGCAAGAAAAAGAACCTGCCACTGGTATAGCCATTGCCGATCACAGGCTTGATTGCGTCCATCCTTGTTCAAATGCTTATAGTGCAAAATGCGTAGAGGAGAGATTTCATGAATATATATGAAAGACTTGAAGCCCATCGGCTTGTTCCAGTCGTGGCAATAAACAAATCTTCCGATGCCGTCAATCTGGCCGATGCTCTGATTGAAGGCGGCCTTCCCATAGCTGAAATCACTTTCCGGACAACCGCCGCAGAGGACTCCATACGAATAATCTGCAAGGAACGTCCTTCCATGCTTGTAGGCGCGGGGACCATAACCAGCACGCAGCAGGCTTTGGCGGCGATAGATGCTGGCGCCAAATTCCTGGTGACTCCCGGTTTTTCAGATGAGATAACGAAGCTTGCAATTGCAAAGAATGTTCCAATCATACCAGGCATCTGCACGCCAACGGAAATCATGATGACGCTGAAATACAACCTGTCTGTGCTCAAGATATTCCCTGTCGCTCAATATGGCGGACTTGGCACAGTGAAGGCTATTAACGGCCCCTTCCCAAACATACGGTTCATGCCTACCGGAGGCATAAACGAAGATAATTTGACGGAGTATCTGAGTTACCGTGGCATAATAGCCTGCGGGGGAAGCTGGATGGTCAACTCAAAGCTCATATCCGAGGGAAGATTCGACGAAATCACAAGACTGACGAAAGAAGCTGTTGCCTTGATAGCCGCCATGAAAGCGACTTGACAATTCCCATGTGAGCAAAAAGGAATGAAGGGAAGAAAGCACAATCTCGAATCAACAAATCAATAGCTATGAATCAAAAATCTAAAGACGAATAGAGCTGGCTCTTCATTCGTCTTTTTTTTCTCTCTCCAATTTCATCGCAAGATATTCCCTGCTTGTATTCAGATGCTCCGACATCGCTGTGCTGGCGCCAAGTGAATCTCTGCGGTTGATTGCATCAAGAATCTTCCTATGCTCATTATAGGTGTTCTCCCTGAACTTGTCGCCTGTGGAGCTTGTTGTCATTTGAATAGAAGAAACCAATATCGGCACCAGAGTTTTCAATACAACATTCCCGCTGCATTCCGCGATGCATGTATGGAAAGCCTCGTCTTCTGTATAATAGCTTTCTCCTGATTCAATCTTCTTCTCCACATCTTCACAAAGCTGAGCAAGTTTCTTGATGGTCTTGGATTTTGCGTTCTTTGCGGCCAATGCTGCCACCTGCGGCTCAAGCATGAGACGAACATCAAACAGCTCTAGTGCAACACGCGTATCATTTTTTGTGAAGGACATCCCCAGGGGATCTCTTGGAACGCCTCGCTTCTCCGATACGAAAGTCCCCGCCCCCTGTCTTTTCTCCAAAGCGTTCCGTTCAACCAGACGGGTCATGGCTTCTCTAAGCGTATTTCGGCCAACCCCCAACTCCTGTGCAAGCAGATATTCGTTAGGCAACTTATCGCCTGGTTTCATCTCATTCTTCATAATCAGCTGGACTATTCTTTTTTCAACAATATCTGTTAGATTCTGCTCGTCTTTTGTTCGTTTTTGCGTTCCCATAAATATGCTGAATCCCAACCCGGCAACAAATTATCTTAATGAAGACACCTATCTGCAAACAGCATGAATGTCACTTTGAAAAAGTATATCTTGCACATAAAGATATTGTCAAGGATAACGCTTGAGCCACCACCGAATCAATTCTCCAGAATCCCGTCAGGATGGGCAAAACTGTGCTGTCTCTGCTTGAGGAAAGGCCGAGCCGTGGCTGAAATGCAGTGCAATATGGCCGTATTCAGCTCGATGGCCACCCTCACTTGCTTCCCAATCAGTTCCTTAAGCCCATGGCTCTTCCATGTCGGCCTGATATTCACAGCGTCATCGAATCCGAACGGAATGCAATCATCCAGCGAGAAACCCTCAAAGAAATTCCCTTTTATGTCCATTACACCAAACCGGGCAAATCCGCAGTTGGCTCGAATATTAAATGCGAGATCATCCTTTACAAACTCAATGCCCTTGGTTATTATCAACCCGCCCTTTCCTACCGATTCAATTCCGCAGAACCCGTCCTTGCGAATCTGGTATATGGGATTTCCTCCCTTTATCCCCCTGGCTTCGCACCCCTCATGGAATACCTCGTTGTTCTCCATGACATCATGGACAATTACCGGCCCCCAGCACATGATGTAATAAGCTTTCCCGTCAACGCTCTCACAGATATCAATCGGGGCAAGTCCGGCGCATCCGGCCTGCGGCGGATAGGAGCGTTCCATAAGAGGCTTCCCGGTTGTATAGACATACTCCCTTCCGTCGTAGCTGTAGACAAGCTCTGGCTCAATGAAGCCGAACATGCGGGAATAATCAACGTTGTACAAGCATGTATTGTATCGCCACAGCAGACCATAGAATATTCCATCCATGTATTTGGCGGTCATGCTATAATGCTGCATTCCAGTGAATCCATCATTATACATGGCTCCCGGCTGGAGCATGATGCGGGCATCGCTCCAATGAACCAGATCTTTTGAGGAGCGGACAGCTATTCTGCGATCAATGAAAGCAGCGCGATGGAACAGGTCGTATTCCTCAGTGACGGGGTTGTAGATAAGTTTGTTCAGAGCATCGCTTGTCTGAGGGCTGGCGACAAGCTCCGGATGGCGAACCCAATGAATCCCATCGGAGGAAAATGCTATCTCAACCCCAATCCATCCTCCGTCACTCTTGCTGTAATCCTTGGCTTTAACGTCCATCATTCCGCAAAGCTTGTAGCGCCTGGCCGGGTCCTCGTCGTTTTCATCATAGAGGACAGTGCAGCCATGAACGCCCGAACCGCCCTTGTAGATAGTATCAGTCCCATCTTCTCCCAAAGCCGGAGTGAAATGCTTCATGTCATCGCTTTCCGACATCTTAAGCTGCCGCACGCTGTCTTTTTCCTTTGATACCAACGTCTCATAATACAAGCGGTATTTCTTTCTCTTTGGATCATAGAACATGGAGCCGTACGGCCCCCAAGGACTGGTGCTGATGTATTCAGGGGCAAACCATCTTCTGATAGTTCCCCTCCTGAAGTCAATCCAATAATCATCAAATAACGGAAGCTTTATCCTGTTATCATAAGCCATGGCTTTCCCCCTTACTGTGAAGCTGAATTGTATAGATGGCAGGCCACTGAATGCTGGTTGCCATAAGCTTTGAGATTTGGCTGCACATGCCTGCATATTTCCATGCAATGGCTGCATCTCTCATGGAACGGGCATCCGGATGGCTTGCTTATAGGGCTTGGCACATCTCCGTTGAGGATTATGCGCTCCTTCTTGCGTCCAAGAACCGGAACCGGAATGGCGGAGAACAAGGATCTGGTGTATGGATGCAGAATATTAACATACAGTTCATTTGTTTCCGCAAGCTCGACAATGTTTCCGAGATACATGACGGCAATCCTGTCGCTCATATACTGAACGACAGACAGGTCGTGGGCGATAAACACATATGTCATGGTTCGCTCTTTCTGTATATTCTTCATCAAATTAAGCACCTGAGCTTGAATCGATACATCCAGAGCAGAAACAATCTCATCGCATACGATGACCTGCGGCTGAACTTCAAGCACCCTGGCTATGCATATCCGCTGCCTTTGGCCTCCGGAGAACTCGTGGGGGTACTTATAAATATAATCAATAGGAATGTTGACCATCTTCAAAGCTTTTTCCATGACGGCCTCCCGCTCCGGCTTGCTTTTCACCCCATTGATCAGCAACGGCTCTTCCAAAGCAGTGTATATCTTCTTCATAGGATTCAAAGCAGAATACGGATCCTGGAATATCATTTGAATCTTCTTTCGAAACAAGAAAAGCTCCTGTTTGTCAAAGGAACCAATGTCACGATATACCCCATCCATGTCATATAGCACTTTGCCGTCAGTCACTTTCTCCAACAGCATAAGCGCTTTGCCCAAGGTGGTCTTTCCACAGCCTGATTCCCCGACAATTCCCAATGTCTCGCCTTTCTTTATGTCAATCGAAACACCATCCACCGCTTTTATCTGTCCAATGACACGCTTGGGAAAGCCTTTGGTTATAGGGAACCAAACACGCGCGTCCTCTGCTCGGATTATTGCCCGCTCAGCCATTCTTCGCCACCTTCAGGCACCTTGCCTTATGATTTCCGGAAATGACAAAATCCGGAATCTCCTTTCTCGTGCAGGCCGCCGTGCAGAAGGGGCATCGTTCTGCAAATTCACATCCGGCTCCCAATTCGGAGGGATCCGGGGTGCTGCCGGAAATCGTGGTCAGCTCTCTGCCGTCTTTTATCCCAGGAACTGGAACCGATTTGAAAAGCGCCTGCGTATAAGGATGAACCGGATTATTGAAAACCTCGGCAATCCTGCCCTGCTCCACAATACGGCCCATATACATTACAGCCACATCGTCAGCCATCTCTGCGACAAGCCCCATGTTATGAGTTATCATGATGATTGTTTTTCCAAATTCAGTCTGCAGCTTCTTCATCAATTCCATTATCTGAGCCTGAATCGTCACATCCAAAGCGGTGGTCGGTTCATCTGCAATCAGGATTTCTGGGTTGCATATCATGGCTATTGCAATGACAACCCTCTGCTTCATGCCGCCGGAAAGCTGATGCGGGAAATCGTTGATCCTTCGCTTTGGATCAGGAAATCCAAGTTTCTCAAGAAGCTCCACGGCCAAGCCCAGGGCTTCCTTTCTCTTCATTTTCGGGTCATGCTCCAGCAACCCTTCGATAATCTGGTTTCCAACACGATACACTGGATTAAGCGAGGCCATCGGATCCTGGAAAATCATCGATATCTCAGTTCCTCTAAGCTGGCGCATTTCCTTGCCGTAATTTGACATCTTATCAAGGCGATATTCTTTCTCGATATTGTCCTTGCAAGAACGATAAAGAATATAATCCGATGATATCAGGGCGTTTTTGGGCATCATCCTTACAATCGAGTGAACTGTAACGCTTTTTCCGCAGCCGGACTCCCCCACTATGGCAAGGGTTCTGCCTCTTCTGGCGCTCAACGACAAGTCCTTTATGATGTGTATTTCCTTGCCGTCCGCAAGAAAGCTCACATTGAGTTCCTTCACATCAAGAATCATATCAGCTGTCAATGCCGCACCTCCTCTATTGCTGCCGTGGATCCATCACATCCCGCAGGCCGTCTCCAAAGAAATTGACAGCAAGCACGAAAAGGCAGATTGCCAGTCCGGGGACAATCCACACAGAGGGATTATAGAGAATCACATTCGGAGACTTTGCCGCATTGAGCATCGTCCCCCAGGTGGGCACTGACATTGGAACCCCGAAGCCCAGAAAGCTCAAGCTTGCTTCAGACATCACATAGCCTGGGATGTTCATGGTGATCTGGACAATGCCGATTGTAAGGACAGAAGGGAGTATCTGATTGAACATTATCTTTGCCCGACTCATGCCGAAGGCCTCGCAGACCTTCACGTAGGTTTCCTCTTTCCTGGAGATATACTCGGCACGCACCAGACGGAATGTTCCGGTCCAGCCTGTTATTGCGAAAATCAGTATGAGATTGAAAGTTCCGGCTCCTATGAAGGCCATGACGACCAATACAAGAATCAACTGGGGGATGCAACAAACGATTTCGGAGATTCGGACGAGAAGCTTGTCAATGATCCCGCCAATGAACCCGCCGACAGCCCCAAGCATCAGCCCTATTCCACTCCCGATAAGAGAACTCGCGATAGCTATGAACATCGAAGTCCGGCCGCCGTATAATATCCGGGTGAAGAGATCCCTTCCCATGTTGTCAGTTCCGAAGATATGAACTTTAGTCGGCTTGGATAAAGCTTCCTTGAAATTCGGTTCAAGCGGATCATGTTTTGCAATCAGCGGAGCAAAGGCAGAGAATATGAAAAAGAGCAGTATGACTGCGAAGCCAAATACAGCAAGCTTGTTGTTAAGGAACTTCCTGATTCGTTTCCTCCAGAGCTTGGTTCCGAATCGCTTGGCCTTGCTGAATTGCGAAAAATCATTGTCCATCCTGCACCTCCTCAAACTTCCAGTCTCACACGAGGATCCAGCAAGGCGGTGCTTAAATCGACAAGGAAGCTGATCACCAAGATCATGATCGCCGTCATCAAGGCGGAAACCATGACGACAGGATAATCGCAGGCTGTCACGGAAGCCGTAAGCACCGGCCCGATTCCAGGCCAGCTGAAAATCGTTTCAATCGCCACGGAGCCTCCCACGAGAAGCGTCAGCCTGAACAGCAGAACCGTGACAATCGGTCTAAGGCTGTTCCGGAAGATATGCTTGGTGTAAACCTTCCATTCGGGCAGCCCCTTGCTTCTTGCAGTCTTGACGTATTCCTGATTCGCCACATCAAGCATCGTGTTTCTAGTATAGCGCATTAAGTTGCCGCACATGGGAACCGCCATGGCGATTACGGGCAGAATCATGTTAGGGAACCTGTCCCAGAATGTGGTCGCCCCCATAGGCACTCTTCCTCCGCTTGGAAGCCAGCCCAGCTGCACGGAGAACAACTGGATAAGAATCAACGCAAAGAAATACTCAGGCATTGAGTTTCCCAGCACTATGAATCCCCGCCCTATGTAGTCCAAAGCGCTGTTCTGATAGAAAGCCGTCAGCATGCCAAGCCCTATCCCAACAATAGTGGAAAGGCAGAATGCGGATATTGACAGCTCCAGAGAAGCCGGCCATTTGGATATCAGCCCATCGGTTATTGCGAATTTCTTAGCTATGCTGTAGCCGAAGTTTCCGCTGAGCATATCGCCCCACCATCGGAAATACCTGACCACAAGCGGCGCATCCAATCCAAGAGACTCTCGTATATTCTGGGCAAGCTCCGGGCTATATGTGCTCATGTCCATATTGTAAAGCACAGGATCAACTCCAGTGCTGTTCAAGGCAACGAAGATAATGAAGCTCACTAGAAGAATCATGATAATCATGAAAACAAATTTCTTGGCAATATATTTGAGCATAATCAGCCGGCTCCACACCCGGATCAAGGGTCATATCATTACACAAATAGTGGGCTCTGCCGCTTGGCAGAACCCATCACCATCAGAAAGAACAAGCTTCCGAGCCTACTTGATCTCCCATTCTTCAAACTTGTAATCCATGAAGAACCAGTAGTTTCCAAGGCAATTTTCTGGAATCGCAAGCTTTGAGCTTTTCCAAATCTGCTGGTTGACTGTATAAACGGGCAGGAAGAAGAGATTCTCTCTGTCCATTTTCTGCATTACGGCAAGCTGATCAGCCAGCATCTTTGGAGTATATGCCTGCTCCAAAATCGCAACCTGATCCTTGAACAGCTCTTTGGCCGGAATCATCCAGTTCATGTTCTCGCGAAGATACATCTGATACCAGCTGAGGTTGTCATAGGCAGAGAGTCCGAAATAGGCAAGGTCGTGAGTTCTTCCCTCAAACACATCCCCAACAGGATTAGAGGTATGATTCGCCTCGCATTTCATTCCTATCTGCGATAAATAATAAGCAACCGCATCCATCAGATCGATAGTGGTCTGATCGCTGTAATAATAGAATATCTTCAAGACATGATTGAAATCATAGTCAGCCTCAGCAAGAAGAGCCTTCGCTCCTGCGGGATCGTAGCTATACCAGTCACCGGCATAATTCACATCGGTTGACAGCAAGCCGGTCTGGGTCAATGATGCCTGATCCCCATACAGCCCCTTGATGACCGTATTCCAGTCAACGGCCATCGCTACAGCCTTCCTCACACGCCAATCTTTCACAAATTGCCTCTCATTGCCCTCTGCATCAAAGAAATTGAACAAAAGGAAGCGAAAGAAGATTGTAGGCACAACTTCCAAATCAAATCCTGCCGTGTTCTGCATCATCTGATATGTCGCCGCGTCATTGGCCATGAAGAAATCATTTATGCCTGAACGGGCTGCAACGGCAAGATCAGAAGTCACGGTGCATATTATCTTCGTTATCTTAGGCGCCTTGCCTGTATAATAAGGATTGGGCTCAAGCACATAATAGCTGCCCGGCACATGTTCCGTTATAACAAACATGCCGCTGTTAACCGGAATCGTCCGCCAGATCGGATCTGTCTTGAAGCTGTTGTTCTCAAAGGAGCAGTTCTCGTATATGTGCTTTGGAAGCGGAGCCACCTGGCACATCAAATTCAGGAAAGAAGCATACGGAGCCGTCAGCCTGATGGCAAGCTTGTCTCCATCGACCTCTATGCCCTTGATCCAGTCAGTCTTGCCCGACTTGTAATCTTCGAACCCTTCAATGTACTTGAGCGCATTTGTAACATATGCCCAATAGATGCCATCCTTGCACATGCGCCCCAGGGTCCAAGTAACATCGTCCATAGTGATTGGCTTCCCGTCCGACCATTTAAGGTCTTTTCGGATTGTCATGATGATGGTCTGGCCGTTATCCTTTATCTCCCAGTCTTTCATGATCTCAGGTCCGCTGACATTAAGATTCTTGTCAGCGCTGAGCAATGTCAGCCACATAAGATTGCCGGTAAGATTAGTGTCAGTCCAAGGATAAACGAAATCATAACTGTTGTATGTATTCTCGGCCTGATTGTAGACGAGATGCAGAACCTGCCCCTCAGATGCTTTCTGAGGCGCCGCTTCTTCCTGCGCGCCTTTTGCCGCCAGCGGCATGATGATTATTGAAAGCATCAAGGCAATCAATAGAAATAAACTGACTTTTCTCATTGTTTTCCTCCTTATAAACAATATAGCCAAACAATTCGCTGCACGCTGCGCCAAGTTGAACCAGGCAGCTCGCAGCGCAATGCATCAATCCCAAGAGAAGCCTGCCGAACGAAGCTCCTGCATCAAAGCCTTGATTTCATCCTTTGCCATTGGCAAAGACGGGCTGGCTGCATGTCCGGCTTCCAAACCCATGAAAGTCAAGGCTTCCTTGACCGCCCCGATAGCGCCATACGTGCTGTGGCGTATCAGAATCTCGATGATTTTACCAGCCTTGAACTGCCATCGCCTTGCCGTTTCCATGTCATTTGCAACGAAAGCATCGTAAAGACTGACATAATAATCTGGAATAAGATTATAAGTCGTGCCTATGCCTCCATCAGCCCCCATGATAAGCCCGCAGAGCAGGGTTTCATCCGGACCGTTTATTATATTGATATCCCCTTCGTTAAGTTCCGCGAGGCGATGCATAAGGTAATAATCGGGCAGAGTGTACTTCGCGCCTATAATATGCGGAATCTTCATAAGACGGGTCATCAGTCCACATACGTCAATCCCACCAAGCATCCCCGTAGCATAGACAATGATGGGCTTGTCCGAGTTATCAGAAATCCTCTGATAATAAGCTGCAAGCTCTTCCTGCGAATAATGGAAATAGAAGTGAGGCGGCAGTGAGGAAATGGCATCCACCCCGATAGAAGATGCATGTCTGGCCAGCTCAATCGTCTCCTCCATATTGATTGAGCCTATATGGTCTATCACAACGCAACGGTCTTTGCAGGCTTCCATCACTGATTCAGCCATATCAATTCTGACTTTCTTTGAAAGCACGGGGCCTTCCCCCGTGCCTCCGCAGATGTAGAAGCCTTTCACGCCCTTGTTCAACTGCCAGTCAACCAGCTTGCGCACAGCCTTTGCATTCAGATTCCCGCTGGAATCAAGCGGAGTGACAAGCGCAGGCATTATGCCTTTAAATAGTTTGTTCTTCATATGATTCTTATAATTCCCTGTGAAAATCTTCTCGAAACCGCATCCTATTCACCTATGAAGGAGAACTTGATTTCTCTCTTGCGCGCTCGAACCTGATCCCAATCAACAAAATAAACAAATCCGAACTGCCCTAGGTCAAGCTGCCCTTCTTCAATGATGATTGTCTCAGAACGTCCGAATAATACAGAACGCAGATGGCCGTCTGTATTAAGACTTGTCCAAGGGCCAGGCTCCCCAACGCTGTTGCCAAACTCCACATGCTCAGGGCCGGGATGACGATACTGACCCTCTGCGCGGCAAGTCGGAACAAGTTTTTCCATTACATCGCACAAATCCTGCTGCAGATACTCAAGTCCGAAATAAGTCTTGTCATGGCTTTTTTCCTGAATCATGACAGAACAGGTCGTATGATGAGAATAAATCGTGACCTGACCGTTTCTTATCCCGCTTTCCGCCAAGGCCTTCCTCAATTGTTCCGTTACATTATGAAATGTCGGATGTCCTCCTTCGGACTGAACTTCAATAGTTGATTTATATAGCTTCATCGTCATTGCTCCTTGCTGATAATCGTTTCTCCGATGCATGTTCTCTTGTCAGCATCGGTCATATAGTAAACCAAGGCTATCGAACCATCTCCACGGTCAACAGCGGAAGTGTATCCTAAATCTTCGTATTCCCCTTTCCTAAGGACAAACGCTTTGTCAGAGGAGAACTCAGGCCGATCCCTGTCAAGAAAAAGGCCTTCAATTCCTTTAGGGGTTCTTCTCTGACCATAAGTGCAGAGAAGTCTGGTTCCTGCGGAAACAACATTGACAGGATTCGGGCAATACAAACCAGTACGGACAGGACGAGTCCAATGCACGCCCATATCATCCGAATAGGAGACATGGAGATTCTCGTAATCTCCCACCTTATTGCCTGGAGCAACCTTATGCGTCCGCATCAATATATAAAGCCTGCCTCTTGGATTCATATACAAGAATGGCTCAAAGAACTGGACGCCGCCTTTGCCCGGAACCGTTCCTATACGTTGCCATGTTGTTCCCTTATCATTCGAGCGCAGCACAGCGCATCCTGTGATTCCACCAAGCTTCTTCATTCCATACAAAGCGGCGATAAGACCGCCATCAGGGGTTTCAACAATGTTGCCTCTCATGGACAACGCCCCTTCTCTGGAAGGATCCTCCATGCAGAACGGCCCCTCCCAGCTTTTGCCCCCATCGTGAGAGCGAAGGCACATGGTGCCAACATGAATAGAGGCCCATCTGTCAAAGATAATGCGGCCATATGCAGAAAAGGCTCTTCCCAATGTGTCTTTTCGCTCCTTGGGAACAACCTTCCAACGAAAGAACGTCACTATCAAGGTACCGTCTGATAACGTGTTGACGCAGGGATCCTGCTCGCCCATTTCATCTTCGTACAAGACACTGGGCTCGCTCCATGTCTCGCAAGCATCATTGGAAAAGCGCGCCATTATGCGGGAGGAAGGATCAACGTGCGTTATCTTTCCGTATTCAGAAAGCCTATCCAAAGCCTGGCGATACACCAGAATGAATCTTCCGTCACCAAGCCTTGCAATGCTGGGAAAAGAAACATATTTGCCATCTTCGCGAACGATTGTCTTCTGTAAAAACTGCATTATTCTTATATCCTTCAATGCTATTTGACAAAGCCCCTCGGCGATAAAACGCCGAGGGTTGAGAAAAATCAATGATTATTTAGAAGCGGCTTTCTTCTGAGCGTCAAGCTCAGCCTGTACGCGCTTCTGCATAGAGGCGATTGTAGCATCAAGACTCTGCTCGCCGTTGTAATACAGCTCGCGTTCCTGCTCATAAATTGCCGTGACTTGCGCAAGACCTTCCGGATTTGCCTGCGGGTCAACGTTATAGTAAGCGGTTATAGGCTGCGTCCATCCACCCATGACAGTCTTCACAAAATCAGCATCATACGCTTCCATGGTGTGAGCTTGTCCTTCCTTGTCGATGTAGGTCACGAATTTCTTCATGAAGACACCTACATCTTCATGGCGGTAGGATGAAAGGGTGCCCAGCTTGGGCCACATTTCAGTTATCATGAACATCGCAAGAAGAGCCCCCCCACGTGGATTCTTGGCAGTTGTCGGAACTGCGAAGTACCAGTCAAGCTCGGTGGAGTTCAGGTTGTTGGGAACCTTGTCGCTGGGTCTTGGGATATTGACAACGCCTATGCGGAAGTTCATCATGTTCTGCCCATCGGCAGAACCGAACTTCGAATTCATCATCCACGTGGCTGACCACCAGTTGGAGAGCAGCATTGCGGCCTGCCCTTTGGCAAACGGCATCCTTCCGCCAATCTGCTCTGTCTTGAATGTCGAAAGGGAAATGGCGCTCTTGTCAATATTCTGCATCCTGTGCCACATCGCCAAGGTGTCCTTGAGCCTCTGGTCAGTCATGTTCGCTTTAAAGACATCTCCGCCTGCAAATGGAACCCAGCCTGCCATCCTGGCGGGAAGGGTCTCGATGTCATAGCCCCAGGTGAGGTGAACATCTGCGCCGAAGATGCCATCATGGGTCAGCTTCTTTGAAATCTCCTCGAAGTCAGCCCAGGTCCAATCGTTTGTCGGATAAGCTATTCCGGCGGCGTCAAACATATCCTTGTTGTAGAATACATAGAATCCGCCCTTTGTATAAGGAAGACCATAGAGTTTCCCGCCGATGTAAGAAGCCTTGATGCCGATTCCGAAAGCATCCTGCAAATCATAGCCGCCATCGGTCAGATACTTCTCGATATCAACGAACATGCCCTCCTTCGCACGCGTGACATATTCGCTGGAATTCATCGACAGGCACATGTCATAGCGCTCGCCGCCGGCAAGAGCTGTATCAAGCCTCACCAGATAATCCGTGCTTCCAAGATCAACGTACTCAACTTCGTACTGCGGGTACTTAGCTTCGAAATCCGCCTTTATCCTGTCAGCCTTCCCTTCGTCAAGGTAGCCGTATGCGGCCCATATGACCTTTTCCTTAGCGCCGGAAGCATTTTCCTTAGCGCCCTGAGCGAACAACGGCATTACGACCATAAGCGCAATCAATGCCATAATCACGAAAAACTTGCATCTTTTCATCTCGTTCTCCTTTTTGAAATATGTGTTTCTATTCCTTCAATCCCGTTGAAGCAATATCCTCTATTATGAAGCGCTGCAGCAATATGAACACGACGATGACAGGAATCGACATCGAGACCGCTGCAGCAAGCATCGCCGTGTAATTGGTATCGTATTCGTTGGTATAGAACTTAACGGCAAGCGGAAGCGTGTATTTCGAAATGCTTCTGATATAGATAAGCGGGCCGTCATAATAGTTCCACGATGCAACGAAATACAAGAACATAAGCATCGATGCAGCTGATTGAGCCAGCGGAAGAGCCACTGACCAGAACTGTCGAAAATGCCCCGCTCCATCTATCTTTGCACTATCCAGCAAATCATTAGGAACCTTGACGAAATACTGCCTCATTAAAAAGGTACCGAAGGGCTGTCCCAAAAAGAACGGAAGCCACAATGCGGCATGGGTGTTCAAAAGCCCCAGGTATTTGAAAATCATGAAGTTAGGCAACATGGTTATCTGCCCGGGAAGCATCATTGTTGCAAGCTTCAGAATGAAAAACTTATCACGGCCTTTGAAGTTTATCTTCGCATAGGCATATCCGCCCATCGTGCATGAAATGAAAGTCCCTGTTAAAGCAAGCATTGTCACTTTCAACGAATTGAAAAAAAACTGTATGAAATTGGAGTTGCCTCCCCAGACTTTCCTATATCCACTGAAATCGGGCGCAGAGGGGAACCATTTGATGGGGAAGTCGAACATCGACACCGAATCCTTGAACGAACTTGATATCATCCAAAGGTATGGCAACAGCATTGTCAAAGTGAAGACAACCATAAGAAGCGTCAGCAGACTCTTTGTCACAAGCCTCCTGACTTTATGGTTTTTAGTTTCAGTCAACATCACCCGCCTCCTTAAAAATCCCGTTTCTTCTCTACGCGGAAGCGTATGACTGTGAACAGCATGATGAATAAAAGCAGAACCCAAGCAATCGCAGAGGCGTAGCCCATTCGGTTCTTTTTGAATGCTGCATAGTAGATGTAGTAGCCAATTGTGTAAGTCGAGATTCCTGGCCCTCCATCGGTCATTATCTGAATCAGCGACCAATCATTGAAAACATTGATAAGCGACATGATTGTAAGCATGAAAGTGGTTGGTGACAGCAATGGCATTGTGATTCTGAAGAATTGCTGCGATATGGACGCCCCTTCCACGTCCGCCGCCTCGTAAAGCTGTCTTGGTATTGCTTGCAACGCTGCAAGATATAACAATGAATAATATCCGACCTGCTTCCAGATCATAAGGAAGCCTAGTGTAGGCTTTGCCCATTGTGTGCTGGAAAGCCATTGAGGAGGATTATCCATACCCAATGCTCTAAGAAAACTGTTGACAGGGCCTAGCCGCGGATTGAACATAGTGAACCATACAACTGAAATGGCCACAACGCTTGTGATGTTGGGAAGATACAGGATTGTCCTGAATGTCTTCTTGAAGAAAACTCTGTCATTTATAAGGAACCCCAGCACCATTGCGATGAATATGGTCACAGGTATAACCAAAAGGAACCACAGATTGTTCAAAATGGAAGCATGGAACCATTTGTCCTGAAATAGCTCCGCGAAATTGGATAATCCGATGAATTTCGTATTGGAGAGCTTCTTTATCATGCTCCAGTCGGTCAAGCTCATCACCAGAGAGAACGATACCGAAAACGCTGTGAACACAAAAAACCCCAGAAGATTAGGCAGAATAAACAGGAAACCTGCAATATTCTCCTTCCTTTGCATTTCATTCTTTTTGCGCTTCTTTGATTTATTATGAATTATTTCAATCATGACTTCTCCATGCATTTCACTACTTTGGCGCCTCTTCAACTCCCCAATGACCTCGATTCAGAAGACAGCCGGCATCCTACAGCTCCTCCTGGATGATTAATAGCAAAGTCCCGATTCTCAAATCCCGTCAGCTCAATGATCGCTGCCTGAATTGCATCAAACACGGCGCATTGAACAACAAAGCTGGCAGTTCCTTGACAGTTGTATCTATCAGTTTCCTTAGTGATGGCTAGCGGTATTACAATATCAGCCATCTTCGCCAGCGGGCTTTCCGCATTCTCTGTCATCGCGATGACGCTCACTCCTTTCTGCCGGCATATCTTAGCCAGCGGAATAAGCTCATCCGTCTTCCCCCCTCTTGAGTTGAGCAGCATGACATCGCCAGAAGCCAGAAACCCCATAGCTCCATGATTCGCCTCGGATGGCGAAAGAAAACGTGCAGGATGACCTATGCAGCACATCAGATGCGCGAAATGACGACAAGCGATGCCGGAGTGTCCGCATCCGCTCGCACCTATCCTAGGAGCGGAAATCAGTAATTCAGCCGCATTCAGCATGATGGAAAAATCTATTGAGGAAGCTTCTTTGCAAATCGCATCTGCTTCTATGGCAAAAGCATCGCGGATGCTTTTCAGCGCCATAGCTTCATTATCAGAATCCATCATCATGCCTCGCCTATAACTGTTATCTGAACTGTTCTTTCCCTGGCTCTTGTCTGATCAAAATCGACAAAATATATTCTTCCAAAAGCCCCTAGATCCATGGCTCCGTCCATCAGAGCTATGGTTTCGCTGCGCCCTATCATGGCGGAGCGAAGATGCGCGTCTGTATTATGGCACCCATGGGCATCTTCACCATGCTCTTCTGCAAATACAAGAGCCTTCTCTCCTGGATGCAGATAGATGCCCTCATGCTTGCAAATGGGAATAATGTCGTCAAAGACATTCACAAAATCCTGCTGCAAAGTCTGCAGACCGGATATTGATGCATCAAAGGCATCTTCCTGAATCACAATGCTGCACGTTGTATGATGAGAATAAACAGACACAATGCCATTCTTTATGCCAGAACGCTCAACTATGGCGCATGCGGCTTCGGTGACATCATGAAACGTGCATATCCTATCGTTTGATTGGACTTTTATCGGCTCACGGTAAACCATCATGCCTTCCTCTCTTTTAAATTATCAGCAGCCCTGCGCACGGCGGCTATCATTTCCACGGCAGTCATAAGAGGATCCGGAGAATTGACTATCCCTGAAGCCGAGCCCGCCGCATCACTGCCCGCCATGATGAAATCGTATACTTGCTGAGGTTTCGTAATGCCTGCTGCCTGTTCAACCAGAATATCTTGGTGAATAGCCTTTATCTGCTGCACTGTCTTTATTACATAATCAAGGCTGCTTACCTGCCCCGAACCACCGCCAATGAACTGTGATGGTTCTGGGTTCAGTATGTCCGGATGAAGCTCAGCCATAGCCTTGGCCTCTTCGATGGTATCGGCACAGGCAAACACAAGAAAATCCAGCTCTCTTGCCCTGTCTATTGTTTTCTTTATCTGTGGAATCGACATAGGCTTTTCGCAGTGATTGACGACCACCCCGGATGCGCCGGCGTCTCTGAGAGCCTCCGGCAGTATATCAGCCATTCCCCTGCCCGGCCTAAGCGTATCCATATAAGGCGCCAGTATGACCAGCTTGCGAGTATGGGCAGCGACCCTGCGGATTTCAATGGCAGGGCAGGTGAAAAGCACATCAATATCGTACGCTTCGGCAGCCTTGTCCGCAGCGATTGCCAAATCAAGCAAAGCATCGCCCCATATATAATTCTTAGTCCCCAGCTCAAAAAAAGGCGCTCGGATAATAGGTTTTATACGCACGGCATCACATCCTATAAACATCCTGACCGTATTCCCAGTATGTGATCGGCTTCGCCACCTGTTCGCTTACATAGCATGTTCCAGGGAACAGCTGTATTATCGAAGCGGGGCAGTCCATCGATACAGGCCCGTAAAGAGTCATGCGAGAAACCATCCTCTGCCAAGAGTCTCCTCCCAAGAAAGTTATGCTGTGCATCTCGAAATGGTCTCTTGCATTTGCAATGTCTCTAGGCCCTATCGTAGCCGCTCTTGGCGGAATCGCATACACATCTCCGGAAGCTCCCATCGGAGCGAAGAGGGAGTTCTCCGCGATAGTCAGCGGATGCTGGGTTACAATGCGCGAACCAAGTTTCAAAAACTCGTCAAGCGAAGAAGCGGCGAATTCTTTTGTCTGCGGATCTATGAAAGCGATATGCCCCGGCCAACCTGTCGCTGAATAGCAAACATCGGCTCCGCCTCCGCCCGCATCTTCGATTATTTTGGAATAGTCATTGACATTCTCTGTGGTCAATACATGCCAATGCTCTTCAGATGGTCTCAAATCCGGGCGTATATTCCCGTAGAAATGTTTCCTGAAGGAATACCCAAGCCCAGCTCCATAGGTCAAAGGGGCCACGTTGCCATCTTGATCCGCCCATTCATCCATTGCAAAGGCATCAACATTCCTGCAACTGACATTATGCTGATTACAAAGAAGAGCGACGGTCTTATAAGCATCAGGCCATTGATTGGGAAATATCATCGTAAGATGAGTATCCTGTTCGTCGCTTTTTCTTATACGTTCAAAACAATCCGCAATAAACAAATATGTCGGATTCGGAACCACGCGCACAGAGAAGCCATGCTCATTGGTGTATTCCATATCATCGCGTTTGATATTGCGGCAATGTTCCAGCACTGAAACATCTCTTACTGGCAAGAACTCCGCAGGTGTAAATGAAAATTCCTTCATATCATCTCCTTGAATCGCTAGAATTCATTATTTGATTCTTCCATGGCAATGCCTGAGGACGAACAGCAACAGCGCCTTGGCCTCCCAGAGCAGCTGCTGGCATTCGATGTATTCATCAGCTTGGTGCGCCCCGCCATACACAGAGAAATCCCTGAACACTCCGAAATTAAAACTGCTTGGCGAACCGGCAGAAAGGAACACAGACAAATCAGAAAGGCATGCGCCGGTTTGCCTTACAAGACTGCCGGATACTTCTTCTGCAGCCCTGTGCAACGTGGCGATGGCCCCATGCAGATCTTGACTTGGAGCATAATGGAAGAATCGTGATTTGTGCTCCAACTCACCTAAAATCAAATCTCGCTTCCCAAGTTCTCTCCTCGCACCAGCGAGCACGCTCTGAAGCTGAGATTCCACTTCTTCCTGTGTTCTGTCGGTATACATTACAAACGACATCTCTCCAGAACCTACCCCAACATGCCCGTTTCCCACCTGCATCCCAATAAATCGGAATGCAGAACGCTCCATGCAGGTATTTGAATATAATGGATTGGCATGCAGATCATCACGGCGCGCCTGTGCAAAATCTCTCAGACTCTCTTTTACAATCTGCAATCCGTCAAACACCTCTTCGGCATTATCAGTTGCATGACCAGAGGTGACCGATAGAGAGTAGACGCAACCACCAAGCCCTGCAATCCATATTTCGTAGTTTCCACCATCCAGATTGACGAAAGTCTCCGAAGGATATTTCAAGCATGCCGCCAAAGCCCCATCGCCACCACCGTCTTCCTCATCCACATATGAGGTGAAGGTCAATTTCTTATCCAATTCCACATTTAAATCAGAAAGAGCCTGGAACACAAACATACTGACTGCGATGCCGCATTTGTCATCTCCTGCCCCTCTGCCGAAAAGCATTCCATCCTTTATATCCCCGCAAAAAGGATCAACGCTCCAGGCCTTTCTGTCCCCTACGAGAACTGTGTCCATATGAGCAGCAAGCATCACACCATTCGACTCGCAGGCGTCACCTGCATTTCCGCTTGGATAAAAGCAAGTGAGATTGGGACGTTTGTCCATGCCTCGACCCGCGACATACTCTGGATGGCTTTTGATTCCATCAACCGAATCAGGACAGTATATGTCATAGTTGAAACGATGCTCCTCGCACCATCTTTGTATGAATCTCTGTCCTTCTATCTCGTTGCAATGATCACCATAATTCTGTGTATCAATCCGAATAAGGCTGGAAAGAATTGAAAATAAATCCTTCTTATGCTTGTCCACATATTCAATAACCCGTTTTTCCAACATCAATTCCACTTGTGCTTCTCTCCGTAGATATCCATGCCTGCGCTGTCAATCAAATCCTTAGCATTGTCATAGAAAACACGCCCAACCTCGTCAGGTGAAAGCCCGACATTCATCGCCGCTTTCTTGAATGCCAGCAATTCTTCATACATGAAGAAAGTAAGCCGCTCTCCCTCTTCCGTGGACACTTCGCGCAGATGCGGATCCTGACTCGGGTCGCCATATAGTCCAGGAGGCACCAAGTTTATGTAAGTTCCATTCTCCTCGATGCGGCGCATTCTCATACGCAGCACCGGAAGATCGCTTCCAAACATCACACGAGCCGGGCCAACGGCTTCTAACAGCTTTGTCATCACATGCTCATTTGTGTTGGCAGTGAATTCAAACATCAAATCACTGGCTTCAGCAAGCGCCTCAAATGCACCTGTGATATCTTCCTTGCAGTAGGCTCTGCCGATATGAGCGATTATAAGTCTTATACGAGGGAAATCCCGCTTTATTTCAAGAATCTGGGCTATGTTGACAGGATCCTTCAGTCTTCCGGGCCTTGGTATATGCAGCATCATCAGACCGCCGATTTCATTAAGTTTCTCAAGCTGATGCCTTGGGAAGAAATCAAAAATCCTTATTTCATTGGAAGGTATATAGTTCGGGGCCAAGTCGAGATATGATTTCAATCCATAGAAATGACCTTTTCTTATTTCTCGGTCAATCTCATCCTTGCTTTGCTCCGGCAATGAATAATACAGGGCAGGATACCCTGTCTCCGAAACACAAGCCCTGCAATAATCGTTGCAGGCCAAAGCTGTCTCTCTGGTTGTGCTGGCGAAGAAAAGCGGAGTCACTTTCTTATCAGGAAAGAAAAGCTTATAACTTTCCTTAAGATCCTCAATTGGATTGTCTCGGGCAATCATGTAAGGCCACATCAAAACGCGCGATGGCTTTCCAGGGTTTGGCTTGCCCACACCAGAAAGCTCATATCGCCATACATGACAATGTATATCAATTATTTCAGGAGGAAGAAAATCCTTGAGTTCCTCTTCATATATCCTGCGATCCAATGCCTTGATCTGAAACAAACTCATATCATACGCCCCTATTTGCTTGATTTGCCATGATGTATTGCAAATACAGACTCCTGTAGCCTTCTTTTCTGGCATCATCAGGCATATACTCCTCAAAGTGCGGACACATATGCTCCGAGGCTTCTTCAACCGAGGAGAATATGCCGCTCCCTGCTCCTGCAAGCACCGCTGCTCCGATGGCAGAAATATCCGATATAATAGGAACAGACAAAGGATATCCAATTATGTCGCAAGCAAGCTGACACCAAAAACGGCTTCTGGCTGCGCCGCCAGAAAACACGACTCGGCCTACGTCCATTTGATTCAAGAATCTCAGCAAAATGCCACGCATATTGAAGCAGATGCCTTCCATCACCGCACGAGCCATGTCATACCTGTCGTGCTTAAGCCTAAGTCCTCTGAAAGCCTCTCCGAGACCATTCAAATCATCAAGAGCTCTCGGATAAAATCTAAGCCCATTGCTTCCCATGGGCTTCTTATCCGCCCCTCTGTCGATATCTTCGTATGAAGCGCCGCAGATAACCTGATTTTTCAGCCAGGAAAGGCTACACCCACCATTAGGCAGGGAAGCCAAAGCCCCCCACCATCCCTCAGATGCCGACCTTGACTGGGCAAATCCTGTACTGAATGACGGCTCCTTGGACAAAGCACAGGCCACCCACGCAGTTCCAGTGCCCACAAGCAACGTTCCGGAAGAAGTGATGCCCGCCCCGGCCATTGCCGCATACTGATCATGCGCTCCGGACACCACAACCACCCCAGCAGGCAGCCCAAGCTGGCTTGCCGCTTCCTCAAGCAAACGCCCCACAGCCTTTCCTGACGGAACAAGTGCAGGCAACTGCTCCTCCCCAATTCCTAGCCACCCAAGAATCTCTGAATCATAAATCCCTTGGCGCACATCTATGAGCTGGTTTATTCCTGCATTTGAAAAGTCAATGACAAGTTCACCTGAAAGACGCATTATAAGGTAATCGGAAACAGTAAGGAAATAAGCGGAATCTCGGAACAAATCAGGAGACTCTTCCGTCAGTCTCTTTATCTGAAAGGCCGGCTGTCCATCAATCGCCCCCCATCCGCTTTTCTGATATAAATTATCCTCTCCAAAGGTCTTATTGTATTCGTCATGCTGAGTGGCGCATCTGCAATCACTCCATACCAGAGCATTTGACAGTGGCTGCATGGCTTTATTGACAGGAACAACCGTGCCGCCTTGTGATGAAATTGAGATAGCCGCCACATTAGACGCAATTGCAGGATCGCCACAGCATTTTCTCACAACCGCCACAAGTGCCTCCCACCAATCAGAAGGCCGCTGTTCTGCTGCAAAAGCGACAGGACGACGGGTTTCATAGACACAGCTGGCAAAGCCCTTGCACTCGCCATCGGGAGTGAGAACAACGCATTTAACCCCAGTAGTGCCGATATCAATTCCTATCAGATATCCCGCCATTGATGCTTATACCTCCATTACAGAATAAAGTAGTAATGCTTGATTGTCAACAAAAATTTGATTGAATAAATCATTTTATATTCGAATTGATTATTAATTTCTTTTGAATACTTCATTTTACCTGTTTTAAACAACTTTTTGATAGAAATATTGCATTAATGTTTTTTCATATCTCTGATATCAATCCAAAATCGGAAACCAATCATCATTATGATTGAAATAATAAACATAAAAGGCATTTTACAGTATCAAGCAGGAATTTTAATCCGAAAACAATCATTTTTTTGATTGACTTGTCGTATTTGGTGTCGTATAGTCAAGATATGCTTCGAAATGAAAAGAATACTCAGGTCAAGAAATACGAAAAAAGGGAACAAGTCCTGATGGAAACTCTATATAAAACAAACCGTGTAACTACCAATCAGGCTGTCCAAATGCTCGGAATCTCGGATGCCACAGCAAGAAGGCTCTTCGCTTCTCTTGAAATGCAAGGCAAAGTGATTCGGGATTATGGGGGGATACAGCTATCCACTCAGAAGAACCGCTACTATTTCGATTACCTCAAAATGGTGGACATAGAGGAGAAGAAGCGCATAGGGAAGCTGGCCGCATCGCTGATTGAGCCAGGAGATACTATTTATCTTGATTGCGGGACCACCATATCATATATGGCTGTAGCTTTAGCGGAACGCATGCGTCAGGAATCACTGCTTCCTTTGAACATCATAACCAATTCTCTGGAAAACATGCAGATTCTCTCAGAAGTTCCATCATGCAAGGTGATACTCACCGGAGGCGTGTACAATCCAGACAGACGGGATTTTTCTGGCCCGTTGACTGAGCGGTATTTATCGGATTTTCATTTCAAAAAGACTTTCATGGGCTGCGATGGCATATCTCTGGATATGGGATTCAGCTCAAACGAAATGAATATCTCAAAACTAAACATATGCGTGCTTGCGCATTCCGATTTCTCATACGTGCTTGCGACTTCAACGAAGTTCAACAGAAACTCTTTTGTATCTTATGCAGCGCTTGAACAAGTTCACCTGCTTATAACAGACAAGCTGCCAAATGAGGAAATCGCCCATAAGCTTAAGGAAAAGGGCTTGGCGGTCCGGGTTGCTGATTAAGAGTCCTTTGGACATTTCTATGCAGTGTCTTTTATTTGCAAAATCGTGTTTTTTGTTAACATGCATGATAAAAGCATAATAACGCAGCGATGACCTAATCATTGACATTGTAACTTGCAGAATCCCGGTCTCAATGCTTCCACAAACCTTTCCTGCTTTTGTAACCCAAGCCCCTGCCTGATTTTATCTTGACAGCTGAATTTAACATGGTATCTTGAATAAGGGACGTGTATCCCGCCGCCATAAAAAAACGGAGGAAAGCCATGGAAAAGAAGGAGTTGGCACGATATCTGGAGCTTGCAAAGGATCTGCGCCTGAAAATCGTGGATGTCATGACATGGTCGGGCGGCGCCCATATTGGAGGTTCGCTTTCAATAGTGGAGCTGCTTGTCATGCTTTATTTCAAATATCTCAACATAGATCCCGACAGGCCCGATTGGGAGGAGCGAGACAGGTTCATCCTGTCAAAAGGCCATGCAGCCGCCGGCTTCATCCCTGCCCTTGCGATGAGGGGATACTTCCCGGAGGAGCAGCTTAAGAGCTTCAACCATTTCAAAAGCCCGTTCGCGATGCATCCCGACACAAACAAGGTCATAGGCTGCGATGCCTCGGCAGGCTCATTGGGGCATGGGCTTCCGATGGCGCTGGGGATGGGGCTTGGAGCAAGATATCAGAACAAGGGCTTCAAGACCGTATGCCTGATGGGTGACGGAGAGTGCTGCGAAGGCTCCGTCTGGGAGGCGGCCATGGCAATCCATCAGTTCAAGCTGACAAACGTCATTCCAATCGTGGACAGGAACCATTTCATGATAGATGGGAACACCGAGGACGTGATGGCGCTGGAGCCATTCGCCGACAAATGGCGCGCCTTCGGCTTCGAAGTGCTGAGCATAAACGGCAATGATATCTCTCAGGTGGACGAAGCGCTTGGCAAGGCGTGGCAGATGACGGAGCCGACAATGATCATCGCCGACACCGTCAAGGGCAAGGGAGTCGACTTCATGGAGAACAATGTCAAATGGCATTATGCCTCAGCCGATTCCGACCTTGCGGAGAAATCCAAGGCATCCATACTTAAAGAGCATGAGGAGGCAGTCAAGTGTCTACAGTGACAGGAACAACTTGGAATTGCTATGACAGCGCAACCATGACGCCGAGGGAGATATACGGCAGAACGCTGGCCGAACTGGCCAAGACAGACAGCAGGATAGTCGGCCTGACAGCGGATCTTGAGAAGACGACGGCTATGGTTCATTTCGCAAAAGCTTTCCCTGACCGATTCTTCAATGTCGGAATAGCTGAGCAGAATATGTTCGGAGCGGCGGCAGGCCTAGCCAAGACAGGATTGGTGCCTTTCGTGTCGACCATGGCGGTCTTCACCTGCCTGAGAGCAGGCGAGCAGGTAAGAACAGACATATGCTACCAGAATCTTCCTGTGAAAATCATAGCGACTCACGCCGGAATCTCATTCGGCCATGCGGGAACGACTCACCATTGCACAGAGGATCTGGCGATAATGCGAAGCATGGCTAACATGACGGTCATGGCGCCTGCAGACGGGATAGAGACAAGCCGGGCGGTGCGGGCGGCGCTGGAGATTCCGGGGCCTGTCTACATCCGAATCGGAAGAGGATTCGAGCCGCCATGCTACCCGGACGAAAGCTACGATTTCACCGTGGGAAAGGCAGTTGAGATGGCCTCAGGAAAGGATCTGACCATAATATGCTGCGGCATAGCGGTTCTGCAGAGCATCCTTGCGGCAAAGCAGCTTGCAGAGCAGGACGGGCTGAGCGTCCGGGTAATCAACATGCATACGATAAAGCCGATAGACCGTGAAGCGATAATGAAGGCTGTGACCGAGACAAGAAGGATACTGACAATCGAGGAGCATAATGTCATCGGCGGGCTTGGCGATGCCGTGGGTTCGGTGATAGCCGAAAGCGGCAAAGGCTGTGTGTTCCGCAAGCATGGCATCCAGGACTGCTTCTCGGAAATCGGCTATGCCGAGGATCTGTACGCTTACTATGAATTCGATGCAGACGGAATCGTGGCCAAGGTTCGTGAGATGATGGGCCTTGAATACGAGGCCGATGAAAACTGGGAAGACGAATAGGAGGCAATCAATGGGAGCAACCCAATCTGATCTGCTGACTGCGAAGCTTTTCTTCAATGCCGCCTTTCCAGTCATGCGGATCGTAATCCAAGACAATCCGAAGATGCGCCGCAGATTCGAGAACGTGAATGCAACCGTTCAAATCTGCGCACAAAACGACGAGGAGCTGGTCGCCTGCCATCTGATTTTCCAGAATGGAGACTTGCAGATAGTCCAAGGCACCGCCCAGAATCCAGATATAACCCTGCGCTTCCCCGCCGTGGGCAAGATGAACACGATGTTCCGAGGAGGCATGGCGCTGCCATCCATAAAAGGCCTCGCCCGGCATCCATTGCTTCTCATGAAGATGCTATCGCTGCTGATGGCTCTGAAGCTAATGATGCCAGGCTCCAAACCGAGGAGCCTTGCCGAGAAAACGCTTAAGGTCAAGATGTCTCTGTATATGATAACGAGGGCCTTGTCTGTCTACAACAAGTCCGGCAACCCGGAGATGGTCGAATGGACGACAAGACAGCCCGATCGAATCTATCAGTTCATTGTTGATCCTTATGAGGAGACCAATATAGCCTGTTATCTAAGGGTCAAGGGTGGCAAGACAAAGAGCGGGCATGGCATATATGAGCGCAGAACGCCGTTCGTGCTTTTCCATTTCTTCAGTGTTGACGGGGCTCTAAAGGTTCTTGGGAAGGAAGTGGCCTTCGTCGAGGGTGTTGAGCAGCGCTGCGTGGAGACAGTGGGCTCGCCTGAATACGCCTGCCAGATAAATGATTTCATGGCGGTGCTGCAGGCGATGCTCACATAGGAGCGGTGCAGAAATGAAGAGCATTTATTACGAGAAGAACATACCTAAGGTGCTTTTGACCAAATTCAGTGCGAAGCACTGCAAAGCCCTGCTGTTTTCCGGTCTCAATGCGGTCAAATATGACCGGCGTCTCCCTGACCCGGAGTTGCCGGGGCCGTCATGGCTCAGGATACGCAATATCCAGACAGGGGTCTGCGGAACGGATCTCAGCTTCTTCAAGAGCACCCCGGAGCCGGGCATAGCGCTGGAACCGATGCCGGGAAGCGAAATCACGTTCTTGGGGCACGAAACTGTCGGGATAGTCGAGCAGACGGGTCCGGAGGTCACGCAGTTCAAGCCGGGCGACAGGGTGACGCTCATGGAGTACATGTCCTGCTGCGGGAACAAGGATATCCGTCCGTTATGTCCGCAGTGTGCAGCTGGAAACTACTGTCTGTGCGAGAACTACGGTGAAAAGAGCCCTGTGAAGCTTCCTCTGACCGGAGCGGGGTTCGGGGATTATTACCTTGCTCCGGAGCATCAGCTGTGCAAGGTCTTTGATGAGCTTTCAGATGACCAGGCTGTATTGATAGAGCCGGCGGCTGTATCGCTCCATGCCGTTCTCAGGCACAAGCCTCGGGTGGCGGACAAGGTGATGGTGCTGGGCGCAGGGACTATCGGACTGGGCATAATTCAATGCATCAAGATACTCCAGCCTAAATGTCATGTCTGCGTCATGGAGAGGATTGCTGAAAAGCAGCAGCTCGCCTTGCGCTTCGGCGCCGATGAAATCTTAAGCGGCGATCCATACAAGGCCGTTGCGGAGGCAACCTGGGCGAAGCTATACGAAGGCATGTTCCACAACAGGATGCTGATGGGCGGGTTTGATGTCATCTACGATTGCGTGGGCACGAAATGGGCGTTCCACAACTGCCTGAGATGGCTGCGTGCGCGAGGAACTTTGGTGAAGGTAGGTCATCATATGTGCCCAACCTCATACGATGAGACGCCAATCTGGTGGCAGGAGCTTACCGTCGTCGGGATTGATGCCCACGGAATGGAGCATATCAACGGGAAAGAAATCACGACCTTTGATTATGTCCAGGAGCTTATAAGAGACGGCAAATACAAGACCGAGGGTTTCATAACTCATCGATTCCCGCTTGATGAGTACAAGAAGGCTTTCCGTCTGATGCTCAAGAATCCGCCGGAGCTTGTCAAGATAGTGCTTGATTGCAGATAATGCTGGATTGCGGACAGAGCAGCGTCCGCCTCTTTTAAAATCCTCAATGAGTTTTGCCAGCGTTGGGATGTGGCAGGATGTGGCGGAAAGTCCCTTCAGCGCTTTTCAGCCCCGCTCCGCCGTCTGATTGCCTGGGCTGTGTCCTGCACGGCCTTCCAGAACCAAGGCTCGCTGAACCGCTCTGGCTTTATCGGAATCTCCTGTATTGAAGCTTCGGGAGCAGGGCGCTTCAGGTCAGGGGGCAGGCTTGTCAACCCGGCCTCCCTAAGGCTGAACAGTCCATCGCCAAGCCAGCCAACAGGCTGGTCATCGCAGTAAATGCAGATGCACCCGAACATCTTCCTATGCCTGATGTCCAAGCCCTCAAGCGCCTTGCTCAACGCCTGCAAGTCCTTTTCGTCATATACAGCCATTCGCAGCCTCCTCCCCTTATCCGCTACATCCTTTCATTCGCCAAAGCCCCCCTCGTTCTTCCCAAAACTCTTCGGTGATGTTTGGCCAAAATGCCTATAATCTTTTGCTTCAGAACCAGAAGCTCATCTGCCGATCGGGCATCGAGTGCAGATATGCAAGGTTCTCATCGGCATCCCCGTGTATATTGTACATCAGGCAGGCATCGCGGAAAGCCTTCATCAGTTTACCAGCCTGAGGGCTGAGGGCAATCCTGGCTCCGCCGAAAGCCTTCCTATACCTCTCCCCCAGCCCTGGGAACCTGTCATCAAGCCACGGAAGCAAACGCTTTCTTATCGCAGGGGTCATTTCGACACCCATCATTTCACAGACAACTCCCCAGACACCAGCACGCCCGCAATAGTTCATTATACCGCTTATATTCTCGACGCTGTCGGTCAGCCAAGGCAGCACAGGAGCTAGACGCACAACTGTGGGTATCCCATTATCGTGCAGGGTTTTCAGAACCTCGTAACGTCTGGAAGCTAGGCTTGTCTCTGGTTCCAGAATCGCACAAAGGCCATCATCAAACACCGAGAGCGTCATCTGGACAACGCATTTTGACTTCTTGCTTATCCGTCGAAGAAGCTCGATGTCTCTTAGAATCAAGTCGGATTTTGTCCACAACGATACCCCAAAAGCTGAATCAGCTATCACTTCAAGGCATTGCTTTGTGATTTCAAGCGTCTGTTCAACGGAACCATAGGGCTCATAATCATCCCCGATGCTTATCATGCACAGCTTGCGTTTGGATTCAAGGGCCTTGGCCAGCAGCGCAGGCGCATCGATGCGCGGCTTGACCTCGGTCGTTGCATGGGGGCAGTAAATGCAGCCGTAGGCACAGCCCTTGAAAAGCGAAAGCCTGTTTCCTGATGATAGGAGGGGTTGCTCTTCTTTGTAAGTCATACGATTGCAGTTTACTTCATATTCCGGTCAAATACCACCGCAATCCAAATGTCGTATAATCAAAACGTCAAAAACTGAACGGAATGCGCTTATCGCTGCAATCAGACATTATGCCAAGCCATGCCGTACCGTGACACGCAGCTGTTTTCTGCATTATAATCAGCTCATGAGCCTCAGGAGCAAGCTGGTTGGAAACCGGCAATTCTATTCAACGCTGCTTACCATATCCGTGCCAATCATCATTCAGAGCGGCATAACCAACTTCGTCAACCTGCTGGACAACATCATGGTCGGCGGAATAGGAACCGAAGGGCTGTCCGGCGTTGGGATCGTCAATCAGCTCATATTCGTTTATAACCTTGCAATCTTCGGTGCGCTTTCCGGGGTTGGCATATTCTCGGCCCAGTACTATGGCGCCCGGAATATAGAAGGCATCAGAAACACCATGCGCTTCAAGCTCATGGTGGCCGCCGTTATAACCGCTGCTGCGATAATCATCCTTGAAACTGCCGGGTCGAGACTCATAAGGCTGTATCTAAATGGCTCAGACGATGGCGGAAATCTGAGCCTGACGCTTGAATACGGACTGGATTACATGAGAATAGCCATCATCGGGCTGCCATTTTTCATGATAATACAAGTCTACTCCAGCACCCTGAGGGAATGCGGCGAGACAATCATGCCGATGAAGGCGGGAATCGTTTCCATAATCGTCAACCTGGTGTTCAACTATCTGCTGATATACGGAAAGCTCGGCTTCCCCAAGCTTGGAGTGGCGGGTGCGGCAATCGCCACAGCGCTGTCGCGTGCAGTGGAATCCTCCATCATCCTGATATGGTCGCACTCCAATGCGAAGCTGCGCTTCCAATTCCTCCAGAACGTCTACAGCAGCCTCCGCATCCCCGGCAAACTGGTCAGCCGCATAGCCAAGATAGGAACCCCCATGCTGATAAACGAAGTCTTCTGGTCCGTGGGGATGGCGGCCATGAATCAATGCTATTCACTCCGTGGGCTTAATGCCGTGGCCGCATTCAATATAGCAAGCACCATCATGAATCTCTTCAACGTCGTGCTGTTCTCAATCGGTGCATCGCTTGGGGTGATTGTGGGCAACATATTAGGTTCAGGCGATATGGAGAAAGCGGTCGATTATGACCGAAAGATAATCGCATTCTCAACTTTCATCTGCGTCCTGATCGGTGCGCTGATGTTCGTATCTGCGCCAGTGTTTCCAAGGCTCTACAATACAACCGAGGAGGCCAAGGCAATCGCAGCCGATGTCATAAGAATCGCCGCTTGCTTTCTTCCTGTGGTTGCCATGAAGAATGGCTCCTACTATACCTTGCGTTCAGGAGGCAGAACCTATATCACAATGGCTTTTGACTCCGGAATGATCTGGACAATCAGCCTGCCTATAGCATATTTCCTAAGCCGTTTCACCGATATGAATCCCGTGCTGATTTTCATGTTCGTGCAGCTAGGCGACATCGTAAAGGTGGTCATCGGGCTGATTCTGGTGAAAGGAAAGGTCTGGCTGAGGAATATAGTCAACTGAGCTATATTCAATCAAGCTATAGTCAACTAAGCCATAGCAGACTAAGCGGCTGCCTTTTGCTGTTTGAGAAATACGGCATTGCTGAAATACTGCATCATCGAAATACAGCATTCCACAAAGCGGAGCAAGCATCACCGAACAGGCAGCGCCTCGGCCGGTCGGGCATGCCTTGTCCGCAGCTTTCACCACAGACATGATGCATGAAATCGGTCTTGCGATTGCACGGAATCATGCAGCCCGCAAAAGGCAGGGGCGCTGTATAGCTGTGACGCCCCGCCCGTGCCAGGGGTGCAAAAGCAGCGAAAAACCAATCGCTTAGATTCCTGAATCTATTTCAGTCTCCACTTCGCACTCTGGCTCTGGATATCAACCATATGAGCGTAGAAGCCATGCTTCTTTATAAGAGCCTCAGGCTTCCCCTCCTCGACTATGCGCCCCTTGTCCAGAACTATGATGTGATCGGCCTGTGCTATGGTGCGCATTCGATGGGCGATTATCAGCACAGTCCTGTCCTTGACCAGACGTCCAAGAGCCTTCTGCACCTCGCTTTCATTCTCCACATCCAAGCTTGCGGTGGCCTCATCCAGCAGAATGACCGGAGCATTCTTCAAGAACGCCCTGGCAATCGATATCCTCTGCCTCTCTCCGCCGGAAAGCCGGGCTCCGTTCTCTCCAATCCGGGTTCCGTACCCATCAGGCAGAGTCTGCACAAACTCATCGCACCGGGCAGCCTTGGCCGCTTCAATCACCTCTTCGTCGGTGGCGTTCTTGCGACCCAGCCGGATGTTCTCCATCACGGTGTCATTGAAAAGCACAACATCCTGGAAGACAATGGAATAATAACCCAGCAAAGTCTCAGGGTCAGCCCTGCCGATATCAAGACCCCCCAAGGTGATTTTCCCGCCATCGATGTCCCAGAACCGCGCTGCAAGCTTGGAAATCGTAGACTTACCGCTTCCAGAGGGACCGATAAGCGCCGTAACTTCACCCTGCTTCGCAGTGAAGGACACATCGTCAATCACGCTCTCTCCTTCCTGATAGGCGAAATTCACATGGTCAAAGACTATATCGAACTTCTTAGGGGTAAAATCAGTCGTCCCGTCCTGAACCTTCTCTTCCTGTATGGCACGCATCCGCTCCACTTTAAGCTGTGTGGCGAATGTGGCCGCTATATGCTCCATCACAATCTCGACAGGGTCATACATCCGAGCGGCGGCGAACATGAACCCCAGGAAATAGAGAAAACTCAGCTCTCCCCTCTGCATCAGCAACACTCCGGTCAGAACCGCCGTAGCGATTCCTATATGAATGAAAGCCTGGGCAGATGCGATGAAAGAGCCGGTGACCAGTTCGGACCGCAGGGATTTCCTTATGCTGGCCTTTACCTTGCCCCTAAGCTCCCCCTCGTATCTTTCGGCGATTCCAAAGGCCTTTATATCCTGAATATGCTCGATTCCCTCCTGAATCTTTTCCGTCACCGCCCTCTTGTGCTCTATGTTGGCCCGTCCATGCTTGTCCTGAAGTCTCTTTGAGCCAAATGTCAAGGCAAGCGCAATCGGAACGACCCACAGGATTGCCAGACCCATCTTCCAGTTGGCGGCAAGAAGCATAGCGCCAATCAACACGATTGAGATGGAAACAGCAAATGCAATCGGCACGAAATGGGAGAACATCTGCTCCAGCACCGCTTCATCGGCAATCAACGTTGTCGTGAGGTCGCTGGTGTCTTTCCTGCCAAAATAAGAGAGAGGAAGCTTTCTAAGCCTCTCAGCAAGGGCAATCCTCCTGTTAGCCCCTTCTCTGAACACAGTGATATAAAGCGCTGCATACTGGAAATAGTGCAGCACCCATAAAAGCAGCAGAACTGCAGCGGCGGCAATCATGCTCATTGGGAGCATCCCAATCACACTCCGGCCGCTCTCAATCAGCGGAATCATGCGGGAAATAACCCACATGACAAGGAATACGGGAACCATCAACGCAATATTGCAGAACACACTCCAGACTGTGGCTTGAATCAACCCTCTCGCCCCAGCCTCTGAAAGGGCGAATCTTTTCATAAGTCTCTTCTTCATGCTATTCCCTCCGATGTTATTCTCCACTGAGCCGCCGACTGATAATCATCCCACATCTTCCTGTACAGCCCGTTGAGGGATAGAAGCTCCTCATGCGTGCCCCGCTCCGTTATCCTGCCCTTGTCCACAACGAGAATCTGATCGGAATTCTGTATTGTCGGAAGCCTATGGGCGATCATTATCACGGTCTTGCCCTTTGTGATTTCCGAAATGGTCTTCTGTATCACCAGCTCGTTGTCGGGGTCTGCATATGCAGTCGCCTCATCAAGCACTATCACCGGCGCATCCTTGAGAAGGACGCGGGCAAGGGCTATTCTCTGAACCTCTCCGCCGGACAGATAGGTTCCCTTGGAGCCAATCTGCGTGTCAATCCCATCAGGAAGCCTGGCGATGAAATCATCACAGCTTGCAGCCTTCAGGGCTGCATTCAGCTCTTCATCAGTCGCATCAGGCTTTCCAATCAGAAGATTCTCCCGAATCGACATCTTGAACAGCCTTGAGCTCTGGAAAACAAACGAAACCCGCTTCATAAGCTGATGAAGCCCCATCTCCCTCACATCGGCTGAGCCAAGCATCACCTTGCCGCCCGTCACATCGTAGAAACGAGGAATCAGACTTGCAGCGGTTGTCTTGCCCCCGCCGGAAGGGCCGACCAGAGCCGTCACCTTGCCCTCTCCTGCCGACAATGCGACATC
>JBHCBD010000015.1:0-18618 GCA_041798905.1 Spirochaetales bacterium
GGCCGGCGGGGACGGGTACACGATGATGGGCAGGGTTGTCCAGATGGGGAGGATGCTGAACGAGGTGTTCATCGACTACCTGAAGGCGAACTACCCGGCCAAGTGAGGCCGGCCTTGATGGCTTTGGACGGAGGGCTGCGGTGGATGCTGCAGCCCTTTTCCATGATTGATGAAGCGCCTTTTTAACCTTGTGTTTTGCATGTGCGTCAGTAAAGCACTTGCTTAAAACTTCAAAGTCTGCTATATTCCATACCGTTGAATGGGTTCGCCCTTTCATTCCCCTGTAGCTCAGTCGGTAGAGCTGGTGGCTGTTAACCACCCTGTCGGCGGTCCGAGTCCGTCCGGGGGAGCTGTTATCTTGGTGTTAATTCTTTATGCTACAAGAATTAACACCTTTCTTTTTTTGTTTCGTAATTGACCATTTCCTTTGCCATAGCCTTTTTGAAAAAGAAACAGCTCCGGAAGACTGGCTTCCTGAATGTGGCGCTTTGATTGGAAATTGACCAAGGCCGGATGCTTTATGAAAGCGTTCAGCCTTCTTGCTTTCCTGCATGCTTTGCTATGATGCGCTTGAATTGCTTTTCATCAAGGAACTCAAAGAACAGCTTGCCGCCATCGCGCAGCTTCACTATCGAGACTGTCTGGCGGAAAAACCTGTCGAAAGCAGATGCCGGTCTCAGGAGATGGGTCTTTTCCTGATTGTGAAGATAGGAAACGGCACGGGCCTTGGAAAGCTTGTATACATCGACTACATCAGCGGCCATGAAAGAGCCTTCCAGCTTGATGTATTCAGGGGCGTTCTTGCGTTTGGGAAGCTCGAAGCCCAGGATTGACGGCTTGCGTTCAAAATCCTCATAGTATAGGATTCCATCGATTTCGTAGAGGAACACGCCGAATTCCCTTACATTGGTGCAATCGGAAAACCAAGTGCTGTAGGTCTTCCATTTGATCTTTCCGCCCCTGCGGGTTTCAAGTTCCCTGAGGAACTCAACGGCATCCTGATTCTTTCCCATAATCTTCTCCAAATGCTTTGCTTTGTGTATAATACCACAGAAACAACGGCATTAGAAGCAAAAGGATTGATGACGATGGAGTTTTTTGAGAAGGATTTCGGCAAGATTCTCAAGCACAGCGCCTTGGAGCAGAGACGGGCTTTCAACAAGACCGATTCGAACTGCGGGCGTGTCTATGACAGAAACCTTGTTCAGATTCCAGTGACTGTCGATCTTTATGCAAATTATGCCCGGATAACTGATTATAGCGAAGATGGGCTGTCAGATGAGATGGCCGGCATGGTGAGCGACATATGCCGCCGCATGCTGTACATCGAAGGCGACAAGGTTATCTTGCAGCGCAGACCCAGGAGAGTTGGCAGGGAACAGCACGAGAAGCAGGATTCCGAACCGCTTTATGTTGATGTCCGGGAGAACGGGATGACTTTCAAGGTTGACTTGACATCACATGTCGACACAGGGCTTTTCCTGGATCAGGTGAACAACCGCAAAATGGTGATGGAGCAAAGTCTCGGACGCGATGTGCTGAATCTGTTCTCCTACACAGGCAGCTTCTCTGTCTATGCGGCAAAAGGAGGAGCCAGGTCTGTCACTTCCGTGGATATGTCAAACACATACACCGCATGGGCGGAGGACAATCTCAAGAGCAACGGCTTCGCCGGAGAGATGTACAGATGCGTATGCCAGGACGCCAGGGCTTTCGTTGCGGAGGCTATAAAGAAAAAAGACAAATATGATATAATAATATTCGACCCTCCCTGCTTCTCAAACAGCAGGAAGATGAACTATGATTTCGATGTGCAGCGGGATTACGTCAGATGGCTGACGGGGCTTTGCAGCATAATGAGAAAAGGCGGCTTCATTCTCTTCTCGACAAATCTTGCCACGTTTGGGTTTGACGGGAGCTTGAAGCGAAGGAACAAGGTGAAGGAGATTACTGCGCAGACAAAGGCGCAGGGGTTCACATGCCGAGTAGGCTCGGCTAGGAGTTGGATTTTGGAGAAAGACGAAGAAAAGCTCACACTGGATTGGGATGACAGCGCTGCTGAGAAGCCAGTGAAGAAGAGCGCAAGGAAGAAGGCGCAGCCTAAGGTTGATGCTGCCAAGGAGAAGAAAGAGCCGGTAGAGGCGGATGCTGCAGAGAACAAGGAAGCAGAGGAGATTATTCAGGCGGAGCCCGTGGAGCGCAAGGAATCTGATGCAGTGGAATCGGCGGTTGCAGAGGTTTCAGAAACAGCCTGTGCAGCGGCAGCCCCAGAGGATGATGCGGCGGCCTCGGAGGAAGATGCGAAGACCCCAGAGGACGATGCGGAATTGCCGGATGACAGCGAAGTGCTTCCGGAGGTGGAGGAGCCTGAGCTGGATGGCTCTTATCTGACTGATGACGAAGGGATTGAGGATGAGGCTTCAGATGAAAGCGTGGAAGAAGCTTCCGAAGATTCCGGGTTCGGCATGAATGAATGGAAGGAAGGCGATGAGGATTCAAAGCATTCGCATCGTGATTCCAGAGAACGGAAGGATCGCGGGGATTCATTCCGTGACCGCCCGGCCCGTCCGGCGCACCGTGACAGGGATGACAGGGACAGGAGTTTCGGACGCAGGGATTCGTTCCGTGACCGCCCGGCCCGTCCATCGTACCGCGACAGGGATGACAGGGACAGGGAATTCGGCCGGCGGGATTCGTTCCGCGACCGTTCCGACCGTCCATCGTACCGTGATGGGGATGACAGGGACAGGGGATTCGGACGGCGGGATTCGTTCCGTGACCGCCCGGCCCGCCCATCATTCCGCGACAGGGATGACAGGGACAGGGGATTCGGCCGGGACGATTCGTTCCGCGATCGTGACAGACGTTCATCCCGCTTCGGTGATAGGGATGACCGTGACAGGGATCGTGACAGGGATCGTGACAGAGGATACGATAGGCGAGGCTCCTATGGAGATCGCTTTGATGAATCGCCTTTCGGAAGCCGCTTCTCCAGATCATCATACCGAGATAGGGATGATGGAGGCAGGTATGGAGCAGGACGTGATGATGAACGCAGGGATTCATTCCGTGACCGCTTTGAACGCCCGTCATTCCGCGACCGTTCTGACCGTCCGTCGTACCGCGGCCGCGATGAGAGGGATGGCCGTGACAGAGGCTCTTTCAGAAAGGATTCGAGGAAGCCGTATGGATTTGATTCATTCAAGCCCGCAAGAGACAGGAACGATTCCAAGCAGTTCTTCTGGCTTGATGATGAGGATGACAAGAAAGACAAATAGGGATTTGCTTTGTTTTCACTTAAGCCCCTTTGGAAGGGCAGAGGAGAATGATGATGGAAGCTGAGAATAAGGTCACCGAAGCCGCTGAATCGATGAATTTTCTGGAGAAGATAATCGAGGACGATCTTGCCGCGGGCAGGGTTCCTGACGGCGTGGTCGTCACGCGGTTTCCGCCTGAGCCGAATGGTTATCTTCATATCGGCCATATCAAGTCGATATGCATAAACTTCGGACTGGCTCAGAAATACAGAGGCCGTTGCCATCTGAGGCTTGATGATACGAATCCCGCCAAGGAGGATGTGGAATACATCGACTCCATCAAGAGGGATATAAAGTGGATGGGCTTCGATTGGGGCATCCACGAGTATTATGCTTCGGACTATTATGACCAGCTCTATGAAATCGCTGTGCGTCTGATAAAAGAAGGCAAGGCCTATGTCGATAGCCTTACCCCTGAACAGGTGAAGGAATACAGAGGGACGCTCACCCAGCCGGGCAAGAACAGCCCTGACAGGGAGAGGCCCATTGAGGAGAACCTCAGGCTGTTTGAGGAGATGAGGCAAGGCAAGCATCCGGAGGGCAGATATCTTCTCCGTGCCAAGCTCGACATGGCCAGCCCGAACATAAACATGCGCGATCCGGCGCTTTATCGCATTAAGTTCGAGTCTCACCCCCGGACGGGAAACAAGTGGTGCATTTATCCGATGTACGACTTCACCCATCCTATAAGCGATGCAATCGAGGGGATAACCCACAGCATCTGCACGCTTGAGTTCGAGGATCACCGTCCGGCTTACGATTGGGCGACTTCCATTGACGGAATCGAGCATGCGCCGCACCAGTACGAGTTCGCCCGGCTCAATATTAACTACTTTGTGATGAGCAAGCGCAAGCTTCTGCAGCTTGTCAAGCTGGGGCTGGTGGATGGCTGGGATGACCCGAGGATGCCGACCATAAGCGGAATCAGGCGGCGAGGCTATTCGCCGGAATCAATGCGTGATTTCGTCAAGAGGGTGGGGGTCGCCAAGGTGGAGAGCGTTGTCGATTTCTCGCTTCTGGAGTTCTGCGTCCGGGAGGATCTGAACAAGAGGGCCAGGCGCGTAATGGTCGTTCTTGACCCGATAAAGCTTGTGATTGACAACTATCCGGAGGGAAAGACCGAGATGGTGGAGGCCGACAACAATCCAGAGGACGAGAATGCGGGCAAGAGGCTTGTTCCGTTCTCCAGGGAGCTGTACATCGAGCGCGAGGATTTCGCAGTGAATCCGCCTAAGGGGTACCACAGGCTGTACATCGGCAATGAGATACGTCTGAAGCACGCCTACTATGTGACGGCCACCAGCTATGAGACTGATGCGGATGGAAATGTCACCTTAGTGCATTGCACCTATGACCCGGAATCGAGGGGCGGCGCCTCTGCAGATGGAAGGAAGGTCAAAGGCACTAGCCACTGGGTAAGCGTCCACGATGCAATCAGCGCTGAGATAAGGCAGTACGACAAGCTTTTCTCTGCCGAGGATCCAGGGGCGAAGACCGGCAACTATCTTGATGATCTGAATCCGGATTCGCTTAAGGTGGTCACCTGCGCCAAGCTGGAGTCATCGTTGAGGGATGCAAGGCCGGGCGAGTATCTGCAGTTCATGAGAAGCGGCTACTACATGGCTGATTCAAAGGACAGCAGGCCTGACCATCTTGTATTCAACAGGACTGTCACCCTGAAGGATTCCTGGGAGAAGATGAAGCAGAAGATGGGGCTGAAGTAGGTTGCGGGGTCAAACATCCACGGTCAGCTGACCGTGGATGGCGGGTCCGGTATGCTTTGCGGCTTTCTCATGTTGTTCTGCCGAACCGATTCTGATAGAATAGACTCATGATTGTTACTGTAGGCGAATCGCTTGTAGATATCGTTGACGGCAAGGTGCATCCGGGCGGAAGCCCGCTTAATGTGGCTGTGGCTACCGCCCGCCTTGAGAGCAGCGCTGCCTATATAGGCAGGATTTCGGCCGATGAGCATGGTAAGCGGATTCTGGGTATGATGATTGAGAATCTGGTGATGTTTGACCCTGCCATATGCGGCTGTCAGGAAACTACCACTAAGGCCGAGGCGATTGTTGATGAGCGCGGCGATGTGTCTTATCGCTTTTCTCTCCGCGGCACTGCCAGCATATCCACTACGGCCGCTGAGCTTCGCTCCGGCGTTGAGCTTGCGCTTGACATGAAGTATCTTTTCGCCGGCTCGCTGGGATTGATGCTTCAGCAGTCGGGCAAGGCCATAATCGAATTCATTGATGGGCTTGATCCGGAGGTTGTGGTGTTCATTGACCCGAATGTCCGTCTGTCGGCGCTGGAGGACATGGCTTCATACCTTGGAAGATTGGAGAAGGCGCTGAGAAGGGCCGAGTTCTGCCGTTTCAGCAGCGAGGATATAAGAGCCCTCTACGGGGATATTGACGAGAAGCGTTTCGTTTCCAGGGTCCTGGGTCTTGGTGTGCCCAATCTGATAGTCACCAGGGCAGCGGACGGTGCCTCATGGTACACTGCTGAAGGAAAGCGCTTCGACCAGGAATCGTTCAAGGTTGATGTCGTGGACACCATAGGCTGCGGCGATACTTTTGACGCGGCGATTCTGCATAGCCTTGACGTGATGGGGTATCATGAGAAAAGAAGCCTTGACGGCAACCAGATAAAACGGATTCTCAGGTTCGCGTCGGCAGCTTCTGCCGAGAACTGCAAGAGAAGCGGCTGCAACCCGCCCTCTCTGAAGGAGCTTGAGGGCCTTGGCTTCAATGTCTGATAAACTCTCTCCTGGATGCGGAAAGCCAGCCGTTAGAGGCTATTCCATCCTTCTCGTTTCATTCGCTTTGATTTTGATTCTCGCTGTTTCCTGTGGGGATGAAAAGCTTGTTCAGTCCAGCAGGCTTGTCTTCGGCACGTCCTGCAGCATATCGGCTCCTGCGGACGCCGATGTGGAAAGCGTATGGAAGAGACTTGCGGAGCTTGATGACAGTCTAGGCGCTCACAATCTGGACAGCGAGCTCAGCAGGCTCAATGGCAGGGCTGGGCAAGGCTGGGTCAACGTTTCCGAGGATTTGCACAGGGCTATTGAACTTGCTCTTGAGATGGCAGAGGCAAGCGGCGGCGCTTTCAACCCGGCGTTGGGGAATCTGGTTGAGCTTTGGGGCATAGGCGGAGAGAATCCGAAAGTGCCCGAGCAGGCGCAGATTGACCGGGCCCTGGGGCATTCCGACTGGAAGAATATCGAGCTTGGACCTGATGATACAGTGAGAATTCTGGATCCGGAGCTTAAGATCGACCTTGGCGCGATAGGCAAGGGCTTTGCCGCAGACGAGGCTGCCCGGATGCTGGCCGAGCAAGGGATCGACAGCGCATTGCTGAATTTCGGCGGGAACATCATGACGGTGGGGCGCAGGCCTGATGGGAAGATGTTCAGAATCGGAATCCAGGCGCCTTTTGAGCAACGGAACTCATACAATCAGGTTGTCCGGATAGCCGGCGAGAGCGTTGTGACAAGCGGCGTCTATGAGAGGTGCTTCACCGGGGAGGACGGAACGCTCTATCATCATATATTGAATCCGGACACTGGATATCCCGCTTTGAGCGGATTGCTTTCTGTGACGATAATAGGGCCTGAGAGCGCAATATGCGACGGGCTCTCCACCGCTTGCTTCGTGCTTGGGGTCGAAAGAGGCCTTGCGCTTTTGGAAGGCTTCCCGGGTTATCGGGCGATTTTCATTCTGGAGGATGGTTCCGCCGTGCCGTACGGGATTTCGATTTGAGGGCTTGCCGGACGGCTGTTTGCGTGCCTGTTTCAAGCATTGTCCATGTTGGCACGCCCTTGCTGTTGTAGTATCATTGAACCATGGCTGAGAGAAAGTTGAAGTTTATCTCCAAGGTGCTTGTGGCGATCTTGGCGGTCGCTGTTCTTGTGACGTTGCTCATGCTTCTGCGTTCATGGACCAGAATTATTGAGGAGCGCAGCAAAAGGGCCGAGCTTGTGTCGGCGATGAAGGACGTTATCCGCTCTGACGGCGAGCTTGGGCTGTTTGGCCTTGCAGGAATACCGGTTGACAATGTTTACAAAGGCTCAGGCGGATATTATGTCGCAGACGGTGACGGACTGGATTTCCAATACTCCGGTGTGGAGCTTCAGAACATGAACGTATACAGCAAATGCGCCGGCTCTGTCGTGCATGTCAGCGTTTACGAGGAGAGCGAGGATCAGCTTTCGCAGGGCAGGCTTGCAAGCTCCGGAAGCGGTCTTGCATACAGCAGGGATGGCTATATAATCACCTGTCATCATGTTGTGGAGAGCGGGACTGTCATAAAGGTTTCGTTTTCGGATGACAGCACCGTCCCGGCCAGAATCGTGGGCTTTGACAAGGAGAACGACATAGCTGTTCTGAAGTGCGACAAGGAGCTGGATTTCGACCCGATCGCCTTTGATGCGTCAGGCCAGCTGGCTGTCGGCCAGAGGGTCTTTGCGCTGGGCAACCCTCTGGGATTTGACCGCACATTGTCAAGCGGTTACATAACGGGGCTTTCCAGACCGCTGCGCAACAGTTCCGGCCGGGTCATCATGGGGATGATTCAGACGGATGTCGCCGCCAGCTCGGGCAATTCAGGCTGTCCGCTTCTGGATACGCGCGGGAACGTCATAGGGATAATGTTCTCTGCCTACACCTCGGCAGGGAATTATCAGGCGATGAGCTTCGCCATTCCCTCTTCCACGGTGCTTGGCATTGTCGATGCTCTGATTTCGACAGGACGCATAAGCCGCGGCTGGCTTGATATTGTGTCGATTCCTCTGACTGATGCTCTTGTAAGCTACATGGGCCTTGATATAAGCCATGGCCTGCTGGTCAGCCAGGTGGCGCCCAACGGCAATGCTGCCAGGGCGGGTCTGAAGGCGGGGCTTCAACAGGTCAAATACGGCAACACTGTGATTTTCCTGGGCGGAGATGTCATAACCATGATAGACGACGTGCCGATATTTGATGCAAGCGACGTGTATACCGCCCTCATGAACAAGGCGGCCGGAGCAAAGGTGAGCCTGACGGTGCATAGGAATGGCCAGGACTTCAAGCTGTCAGTTCAGCTTGTGGAGCGGACTGATGACAATCTTGGATGGCTGCTGCGCTGATGAGTGGTCGTTGTCTTGGGTGTTGTTGAAGTCGAAGGCATGGTTTCATCGACTTTGATTCTGCCGTCCATGAATGAATCTCTGCTAATCTGCATTTATATTAATGGTAAAGGATAAATGCTCTTTAAGACGATAGAAAACATAAAAAATACTGTGTTAACTTGCGATTAATAAATGATAGTGCTATAGTTTCATTGAAAGGATTGGCATTTGAATGAGGCTTTTCAGAAGAGAAAACTACCTAAAGAAAATTCGTGGATTCTATCATGATACCGGAATGATAAAAGTCATTACCGGTATCAGACGATGCGGAAAATCGTGTCTTATGCAAACCATTGCAGATGAGTTGATGGAAGGCGGTGTTTCCGAGAAGCAGATTGTCTATGTCAATTTGGATAGACGCGGTTATATGGAAGCGACATTACCCGTGAAACACTGAATCGATACATTCAGGTCTTGATTGATGCGAAGATACTGCACAAATGCGAGCGCCTTGACTTGAAGTCCAGGAAATCAATTGGAGGTGAACAGAAGCACTATCTTGCGGATCTTGGTTTGTATTTCGCATTCAACACCGATAACCGAATCAATTACGGGCCTGTCCTGGAGAACATTGTTTACATATATGCTCGCGCAAAAGGTTACTCTGCAAGTGTTGGGCGGATTGGAAAGCTTGAATGCGATTTCATCTTGAGAAGCACAGGCATGTGGTATTCTTATGTTCAGGTTGCAATGACGATACAGGGCAGCCGCGAGACCGAGGATCGTGAATATCGTCCGCTTGAAAGCATAAAGGATAACTATCCCAAATATGTTATTACAAGAAATGATCTGATTCAGCAGCGCAATGGCATAATGCATGTGAATATCGGACCATTCATGGGACAATCGGAGTTATTCTAAGGAGTTATTCTAATATGAAAGACTTGCAGAACGAAAAGGTGTTTGGAGACCTTGATTGACAACCGATGAGTGATGACGGATATCTTGATATAGTCGATGAGAAGTGGGGCTCCGCCATGGTCGATAGCGTTCATGGCGAGGTTCAGTACAAGAAGAAGCCTTTTGTTCTTCATTCTGATTACGATGTTAGCGGGGATCAAGGGCAGGCTGTGGATTCGCTTGCCTCCGGTCTGATGAAAGGCGAGAAATGCCAGACCCTCAAGGGCGTCACCGGGTCGGGCAAGACGTTCACAATGGCCAAGATAATAGAGAAGGTGCAGCGCCCGACTCTGGTGCTGTCGCACAACAAGACTCTGGCCGCTCAGCTTTTCAGAGAGTTCAAGTCGTTCTTTCCTGAGAACGCCGTGGAGTATTTCGTCTCGACTTACGATTACTACCAGCCGGAGGCATATGTTCCGGGCAAGGATCTTTACATAGAGAAGGATGCCGACATCAACGAGGAGATAGATCGCATGCGGATGAGCGCATCGTTCTCGCTGATGGAGCGCACCGATGTCATAGTCGTGGCCACGGTTTCGTGCATATTCTCATTGGCAAACCCGGTGTCGCTCAGGGACATGACGCATCTTTTCAGGGTAGGGATGAGGTTCGACTACAAGACGGAGCTTGGTCAGCTTGTCAGGATGCAGTACACCCGCAATGATTTCGCTTTGGAGCGGGGGACTTTCCGCTTCCGAGGCGACAGGCTTGAGATTTATCCTGCGTATCTGACGAATGCAGTCAGGCTCACGATTGATTGGGATTCCGTTTCCGATATAACTTGGTTTGACCCTGTAAGCGGCGAAACGCAGGACAGCGTGGATTATTTCACACTGTATCCTGCAAAGCAGTTTGTCATACCGCAGGATCAGATAAACGCAGGCATCAAGAGGATCGAGGAGGAGAAGGACGAGCAGTATGAGCATTTCCACGCTCTCGGCAAGCCTTTGGAGGCTGAACGTATAAAGACCAGGGTGGAGTACGACATGGAGATGCTGGGAGAGATAGGCTATTGCTCCGGGATAGAGAACTACAGCCGTCCGCTTTCCAACCGCAGGCCGGGGGAAAGGCCGGCAGTGCTGCTGGATTACTTTCCTCCGGGGTTCGTGACGTTCATAGATGAGTCCCATGTGACGCTGCCTCAGGTCGGGGCTATGTACGAGGGCGATCATAATCGCAAGCAGACGCTTGTGGAATATGGCTTCAGGCTGCCGTCTGCTCTGGACAACAGGCCGCTGCGCTTCGATGAGTTCACGTCCATCATAGGCCAGAGGATTTTTGTTTCGGCAACGCCCGGCAAGCTGGAGAAGCAGCTCTCCACGAATACGGCGCTTCAGGTGATAAGGCCCACGGGGTTGCTGGATCCGGATATCTCGGTGCGGCCAAGCGAGGGTCAGATCGAGGATTTGTTCGGTGAGATACGCAGCTGCATATCAAAGAACCAGCGTGTGCTCGTCACGACTCTGACCAAGCGAATGGCGGAGGAGCTTGCGGATTTCTTCGTCTCCCATTCCGTCAAGGCGCGTTATCTGCATTCGGAGGTCGAGACGATAGAGCGCGTTCAGATTCTCAAGGAGCTTCGCTCCGGCGAGTTCGATGTGCTGATAGGAATCAATCTGCTGAGGGAGGGGCTTGATTTGCCTGAAGTCGCCTTGATAGCGATACTGGATGCGGACAAGATAGGATTCCTGCGTTCTGCCACCAGTCTGATACAGACGATAGGCCGCGCAGCCCGGAACGTTGATGGGCATGTGATAATGTACGCCGACAGGATGAGCGAGGCGATGAAGGAGGCGATAGATGAGACGCAGATGCGCCGCAGCATCCAGATGAAGTACAACGAGGAGCATGGAATAACCCCCAGAAGCATCAGAAAGGCCATAGAGGATATTCTTCAGACTGAACGGCAGGAGACGATTGAGAACGAAAGGATGGAGATGAAGGTCAGGGCAAGCGGCTATAATCTCCTGAACCCGGCTGACAGAAAGGCGTTCATAAAGGATATGGAGAAGCAGATGATGGCGGCGGCCCAGGCTCTGGAGTTTGAGCGTGCGGCCATAATCCGTGACCAGATCGAGGCGATAAAGAATGGCAAGCTGGACTTTGATTCAATAACGCCTGATGCAGAGGTGTTCAAGGGGTGCTAGCGCTGCGTGCATCGATGCATCGAGGTTCGGCCTGCAATCCTTTGCCGCTTTGAAGCTTCAAACGGGCTTTCGGTGTTATTTGCCCAAAAGAACATCGTTTCATTGCTGCCCGCCTTCTTCCAGTCTCTGCTGTTCAAGCAGCCACAGAGGGGCTTTCATTATCCTGGAGTGAAGCCAGCGGATGCCGATGCCAACGCTTGCCGTCATATAATCAACGCTGTAGAGGGCTCTGATGGGAAGCACAATCTGGATGTTGTCCTCCACGAATGTCTTTATGTTGATTTCGGGTCGGATCTCCGCAATATGCACCGCGCGCTTGACATCGCTCTGGACTATGGTGGAGGAGATTCCAAGCCTGTAGCCTACGCCCAGGCTGAAATCCTGTGAAGGGTGAAATACGGCCATCAGGCCATAGCCGATTGTGAAATTGGCGCTTACATAGGCGGAGCCGACATGGATTGAGTCAGAGACAAGCATGCCGAAAGGGCCTGTGTGAATCTCCACCGGCCCTATCTGAACCGACAAGAGGGCGAGGTTGAGCGCCGCGCTTGCGCTGGAGCGCGGGATTTTCAGTTCGCTTTTCATGTTTTCCGAAAGCGGAACCGTCAGAGTTCCTCCGCAGTCGAGTGAAATCGATGGCGCATAGAATAGTCTGGGCCGGTCGCCTGCCATGTAGAATGGCGCCGCTGCCTGCAGGCCGGCTGTGAGGCACACAAAATAAATCACGATGGCGGCAAGTTTCCTCATCGCACTTAACTATAGTCCAAACGCCGTCTTGGGGCAATTACTTTATTCTTGCGTCTTGGTCAAATATCATTATATCATCGGCCCTTATCTGGAGGTCGAGGCGTTCCGTCCGAGGCGGCCTTTTGCTGTAGGCTTTTATCGTGGAGGAGCCGAACCGGCATTCGATGCTCCATCGCTCTCCCTGATATTCTGCGCTGATTACCTGGCAGCCTGAGAATTCAAGGCGGTTGAACAGCCGGCCCAAGCCAGATGAAATATCAACGATGGACACATTCTCCGGTCTGAAGAAAACAGTTCGCTGCGTTGCCGGGGCGCTTGGCTCCAGCATTGAGCCGGCGCTTATCTCAATACCGCCGATTCCTCCGATTCCTCCGATTTCAGCGGCGCCGTCAATAGCTCCAAGGTCGCTGATCCCATTGATTCCGGCGACTTCATTGATTGCGCTTATGTCGCTTATGACTTCCATATCGCCGATGCTCGGCCCTATGTTTTCCGTATTGCTTGCGCTGCTGTCATCTATATCGGTTCCGAATACATCCTCGGGGGTTTTAGGATCGACAGAAGATGCTTTGAAGGCGGAGGCGGCAAGGTTCATGGGCAATGCGTTGCCTTCTCCCATGAAATCCGCCACGAATCTTGTCTGCGGGTTGTCATAAATCTCCTGAGGTGTGCCTGTCTGCTCGATCTGCCCGTTGTGCATCACTATGATGCGGCTGCTTATGGCCAGGGCCTCGCTCTGGTCGTGGGTGACATATATTGTTGTCTGGCCAAGCCTTTGCTGAAGGGAGCGGATTTCACTTCTGAGCTGGTTTCTTAGCTTCGCATCCAGGGCGGAAAGCGGCTCGTCCAGCAGCAGGATGTCGGGCTTTGCCGCCAGAGCGCGCGCCAGGGCGACCCTTTGCTTCTCTCCGCCAGAGAGCCCGTCAACCGGACGTTTGCCGAATGACCACCCCAGCTTGACCTGCTCAAGCAAGCTCTCGACCTGCCGGGCCATCTCCTGACGCGGCGTCTTGCGCAGCTTCATGGGGAATGCTATGTTGCGCTGGACGTTCATATGCGGGAACAGGGCATAGTCTTGGAATACGACCGCAGAAGAACGTTTCTCGGGAGGCAGTTCGGTGACGTCAACGCCTCCAATGAATATAGCGCCGCTGTCGGGTGACAAAAGCCCCGATATGAGGTTTATCACAGTGGTCTTGCCACAGCCGGAGGGGCCTATGATGCTGACCAGCTCGCCTTCATCGATTGAGAAATCGACGTTAAGCTGGAAATCCCCGATTTGCTTTCTGATGTTCTTCATTGAAAGCGCTTTGTCAGGCATATGAGAACTCCTTTCCACGCTGCATGCTTTCCTCACGCTGCATGCTTTCCTCACGCATGGATGCTCCTTTTCCTTGCTGCCTCTGTTGTTATGAACACTGCAAGGCATACAATGATAAGCACCGTGCCAAGCGCACAGGCGCCTTGGTAATTATAGGCGTTTATCAGGCGGTAAATCGCCACCGGTATGGTTTCAATTGAATTGTTGCTGAGCATAAGCGTGGCGTTCATCTCGCCGACTGAGATGGCGAAGGCGAATGCGAAGCTTGTAAGCAGGGCTGAGCGAAGCAGGGGCAGCTCGATGCTTATGAATGTCCTGAACGGGCTGCAGCCAAGCGTCAATGCGCTTTTGGACAGGTTGTCAGGCATCGCTCTATAGACCGGCATGATCGCCCGCAGACAGAACGGCAGGGTTATCACCACGTGTGCAAGCACGATGAGCGAGAAAGCCGATCCGCGTCCAAGGAAGCGGCTTGTTATATAGTATCCAAGCCCTATGATGACCGAGCTTATCGACATCGGGAGCATGGCCGCCATTTCAAGCGGAGATTTTGGATGTCTTTTAAGGTATGCGGCCAACAGCAGGCCAAGGGCCACCGATGAAATGCCTGCTGTCAATCCTATGAGCAGGCTGTTCTCCACGGCCCTTGCAGTCGATTCCGAAAGCATCCTGGAATACCATTGAAAGCTTATGGCCTTTGCTCCGGCTCTTGTGGCGGATGAGAGGAAAGACCTTGCGACCACTGAGGCGAGGGGAGAGGCGACAAACAGCACAAGCATGATTGCATAGATGACTGCGGCCGCCTTTGCTGGCGCTGACGGCTTGCTTATTGTTTTAAATGACCCGATTCTGCTTTGCCGGGGAGCCTTCCTCTGCAGCATGACGTCTGCGACGAGGACTATGAGGCAGACTGCCATCGACATGATGCTGAGCGCTGCGGCGGCTCCAAGATTCATTGCGCGCTTGGCCTGATTGTATATCTCGACTTCAATTGTCGTGAATTCCGGCCCGCCGCCCAGCACGAGGACAACGGCGAAGCTGGTGAAGCAGAAGAGGAATATCATCAGAGCCGCAGATAGAATCGAAGGCATCAGGCGCGGAAGGGTTATGTGGATGAATGTGCGCCATTGATTGGCTCCCAAGGTTCTGGCCGCTTTCTCGCAGTTCTCGTCCAGCTGCTCCCAGCTGTTGCCCGCAAGGCTCATCGCTATGGGGAAATTGTAGAAGCTGTGAGCCAGAATGATGGCTTTATATGAATAGAGTATCCGCAATGGCGGCTCCGAAAGCCCGAACAATGACATCAAAGCCTTATTGAGGAAACCGCTGTTCCCATAGAGCATCACAAATCCCAGGACGACCAGAATCGGCGGAAGCACAAAGGGAACGGTGCAGATTGCCCTTAGGATTTTCTTTCCCCTGAAGCTGAATCTGGCCATGATCCAGGCTCCGGGAAGACCTATAAGCAGCGAAATCAGAGTGCTGAGAGCCGCCTGCCTGAAGGTGAATCCAATCACCTTCAGGTTGTATGGCTTGGAGAAAACCGCCGACATGACGGAGAAGCTGAGCTTGCCGTCCTTCAGAAAGGCTTGCGACAGCGTGAAGGCAAGGGGTATGAAGAACAGAGTTATAAGCACTGCCATGGCAGGGTAAGGCGTCATGGAAACGAATGTCGTCGAACCGTACGGGCTGCTTTTTCCGGGTATGGCCATGCTCTTCATGCTTTAGACGCTCCTTGCCTGCATTTTGATTATTATGCCTCAGATTTTCAAGGCATAACGCGGCTTTAATGTGCTATTTGACCATAATCTCAGACCAGGCCTCGATATATTTCCCCTGATTTGCCACCAGGGTCCCGCGGTCGGTATAGAAGATCTTCTGAGGCCTCATCGCATAGTCAAATGCTGCCGGCAGGGAAACGCTGGCATTTGCCGGGAACATCGAGTTGTCCACTGCAATCTCATTCTGGGCTTCGGTCAGCAAGTACTCGAGGAACAGCCTGGCATTGTCTTTATGGGAGGCGGTTTTCAGTATTCCCGCATATTCGATGCAGCCATGATGGCCTTCGGCGAATTCGAGCGCCTTTATGGCGGTTGTGTTCTCGTACATCACATGGTACACAGGGCTTGTGCTGAAGCTTATGACAAGCGGCGCCTCTCCTTCGGTGAAAAGGCCGTAGCCTGATGACCATGAATCGGCTATTGTGAGTGCGTTGTCCTTCATCTTCTCCCACCAGTCAAGGTAGCCATCTTCGCCATATACGGATATTGTCCACAGCAATAGCCCCATTCCGACTGACGAAGTCCGAGGATCCATCAGAATGACTCGATTCTTGTACTGAGGCTTTGTCAGATCATCAAGGCTGGCGGGCAAATCAGTGATTCTGTCAGAATCTGCAACGAAGGCGTAAACGCCGTAGTCGAACGGAACAAGCACGCCGTTCTCGATTGACAGCGCAGGGGCAAGGGTGACGGAGGAAGGAAGCGATATCTGTTCAAAGAGCGAGTGATCCACGTTAAGCGAGTCCTCGATTCCGATGACCATGTCTGCTTCGGTCTTGTTTCCTTCATAACGGAGCCTCTGCAGCATCTCGGCTGCCCCTCCGCAGCTTATGAGGTTGAGCTTGATGCCTGTCTTGGCCTCGAAGCCTTCCTTTATCGCCGCGCCAGGCCCCCAATCTCCAACGAACGAGTCATAGCAGTAGACATTGAGTTCGTTGTCAGCGGATTTGCTCTCGCTGACACCTTTCCCGGCCAAGCTGAAAATCGCCATTGCGGCCAGAAAAACCAGAAGCAAGCTTTTCTTCATAAGAAAGCCTCCTTTTAAAGTCTCTATGCCATGGGGGAATAAAGTCGCTTCCTACGCCGGCATTATCCGGATCAGGTCAACGGGTTTGATCTCAGGCGCTAAGGCCACCCCAGGACAACTAGACTCTACACTTCATCGGTTTGTTTGTCAACAATCCTAAAACCCGTCATCATGGTTGAAAAATCGGCAATCTAAGTTTATTCTGATAGCATGCAAAAGGTTCTGCGATGTTCCGAGGTTACTTTGATTGACCGCATGACGGTCAGGGATTTCAGGGTTCCTGAAGCCTTGATGATTGAAAACGCTGCCATAGGCTTTGTTTCCGCGCTCAGCTTTGCCAAGGGCTCGCTTGTCCAGATAATCTGCGGCAAGGGCAACAACGGCGCAGATGGATTCGCAATAGGGAGGCATCTGGCCAATTCGTTCGGAGCCGATGTCCGCTGCATACAGGTGCACGATGCGCTGAATGATGAATGCGCCAGGCAAAGGGACATGGCCATGCTATACGGGGTGCAGGTCACGGATATGGCTCATTTCATTCCGCAGGGCGGCATTGTGATAGATGCTCTGTACGGCTCTGGGTTCCATGCTCCGATGGACGATGCAGGCCTGGCTGCATTGAAGGCGCTTGAAGGCCATCCCAACATAATATCTGTTGACATCCCATCAGGGATTTCCGATGTAACCGCTTTGAATGCCATATCCGTCAAGGCGCGCATGACGGTCACTTTCGGTGCGCTCAAGCCATGCCTGCTGGCTCCATATGCCAGTTCTAGGGTCTCTGAGGGTCAGCTTCCGATTGTAAAGAATCCGCTTTTTCCACGCAGGCTGCTTGATGAAGGCTCATTTGACATACGGCTTGTTGAAGATTCCGACATCTCCATAGGGCGGCTTTCTTCCAGCGCATTCAAGAACATCAGGGGGCATGTCGCGTTCTTTCGCGGGAAGGAGAGCCAGAGCGGAGCGGCGGTTCTCGCCGGCCTGGCCGCTTTCAGAGCCAGGGCCGGGCTTGTCACAGTTCTGCACAAGGCGGGGGAGGCTCGGTCAGGGGAGGCCCGGTCATTTGATTATCCGCAGCTCATGTCCGGCAGCTGGGAGGACGATCTTAGTGGATTCCAGGCGGCAGGCATGGGCAACGGACTGGATACAGAGGATCCTGATTCTCTGAAGGCCCTCAAGCGGCTTCTTGCGTTTGATATCCCCACTGTGCTTGATTCAGGAGCATTGAGGCTTATAAACAGGATTCCAGCTATCAAGAGAAGCAAGCCGCTGATTCTTACCCCGCATATGGGAGAGCTCAAGGCGTTGCTGGAAATTGATGATATTGGCGCGCTTAGCACAGAGCAGTACATTGACAGGCTGATTGGAAAGGCCTGCGCCCTTGGCGCCGTCATAGTGGCCAAGAGCAGCGTCACATGGATTGCTTCACCCGAAGGCAGGATATCCATTGTATGGGGAAACCTCGGCCAGCTGGGCGTGGCGGGGAGCGGAGATGTGCTCTGCGGGATGATGACAAGTCTGCTTGGACAGGGCATGGAAGCAGAGGCTGCTGCGGTCAATGGCGTGCTTCTGCATCTCAGGGCCGGCCGCATTGCCTGTGGATTGTCGGGATGGTTTGACAGCATGGGTTTGGTGGAGGCTGTGGGGAAGGCGATGGAGGGGGGCGGATGATTCAGCTCTACCTTCTGTCGCTTGCGTATCTGCTGCTTGGCGCTTGTCTGATTCTTGTAAGACGCTATGATGGAAGCCTGATGCTTCTCGTTGATATGAAAGCAAGCCTTCGCAAGAACCGATTGGGGCAGCTTCTGCTTGTGCTGGCAGGGATTGTTATATCCGCCGGGCTTCTGTTCATGCCTATGATGCCAGGGCCCGTCATCCTGGGCGATCTTATCCCGGCTATCGCCGTTCTGTTTCTTGCCGTGCATTATCTGAGCAGCGCGGCCGGCAATGGCCTCGGCGGGAAGCTCCGCGCCTTGCTGTCTCAGAAGGAGTTTGAGAAAGCCAGAATTCCGGTGGAGGAATCTCAGAGGATACTTGCGGAAACCATAGGGCTTGAATCAGATGACACGGCAAGGCATCAGAAGGCGCGAAGGCTTCTGGGCTGGTTCTGCCTCACGGTTGCCGCTCTCCATTTTTTCTTTCCGTCATTTGTTCTTATTTGAAGAGGCTTGGTGATGCATGCATGAGAGGATAACTACAAGCGGGATTTGGATAAGA
>JBHCBD010000016.1:0-44031 GCA_041798905.1 Spirochaetales bacterium
ACAATGATTTTTTCCATTCTTCTGTTATACCAAAAATTGATTGCTTAATAAATACTTTCATGCTATAATAGCACTTAAAGAAAGAGAACTTTATTCCGAGCGACCCATGGGGGGACGCCCGGTTTTGTTTTAGGAGAAAAAATGAACATTTCAGAGATAAAGGAAATGATGGCTCCCGATGAATGGAGCAGAACCTCGATAACAGCATTTGAGCTTTCAGACCTGAAGCGCATAGCCAAGCTGGCGCAGAGCCTTGAAACCACGGAGGACAAGACCGATTTGAGGCAGTTATGCGAAGATGAGCTGGAAAAGAACAGGAACAGCATAGCGGCCAAGCTTCTGGCCACCCTTTCCGGCAAGCATCCGTCAGACGACAGATATCTCCTGGAGATACTTGAAAGCTCCGTTGACGCCCGCAAATACGACATGGTGGAGTATCTTGGCAAGCTTATGCTGAACTACTCCGAGAATGACTATGCCCTGAGGGTGCTGGCCGACTACTACGAATCGCAGGGCCGCTCTGACGAGAAGATAGCCATGTGGGAGCGTCTTGTAAGGACGAACTGCGAGGAGGTCGATATCCTTAAGAGGCTTGCCGAGCATTACGAGGAGTCCGGGGATCTTCCTATAGCCATGAACTATTATCAGAGGGCCACCCACAGGCTGCTCAAGACCGAGGATTCATCAGGGCTCAGGGAAATATGGGGCAAGATATGCCAGCTTAGAAAGGACAGCCCTGAATACCTCATCTCCCAGGCGGGAAGGTACGCCCAGGCCCTTGGCGGGAGCAAGGGGGTCTCGTTCCTCAACGATCTCCTTGACATGAAGATCCTATCGCTTGACCAGACCATAGATGTGATGAAGATGGTGATTCACTTCTCGGACTCCGGGCTCAAGGCAAACGTTGACCGGCTGATTGAGAAATACAGGGAGAAATACAAGGATAATCCACGCCTTGAAACCTGCATAAAAGAAACAGGATTGACAAATATAATCCCTGAAGTCATTGAGAGGTCAATCGAGCAGTTTGAGACAGAAATCCATTTTGTCGAAGGGGCGTTCGTATTCCACAAGACCTGGCAGATAGGCAGAATCCTCAAGATAGATAAGGACAGCATGGAAATGGTGTTCACCAAGATAGGCCGTCACACCATGTCCTGCTCTATGGCTTATTCTGCGCTGCGCGTGCTGCCCAAGACCCACATATGGGTGCTGAAGGCCGTGATTTCCCCGGACAAGCTGAAGGCAAAGGTTCAGGAGGATGTCGAATGGGCCTTGGAGACATTGATTTCCTCGAACGGAGGAGTCGCATCCTTCAAGGAGATGAAGGCAGAGCTTGTCCCCTCTGTCCTCAGTCAGAAGGAGTGGACACCGTGGTATGCGGAGGCCAAGAAGGAGCTTATGAACAACGCCAGCTTCGGTTTCTCGGAAAATGACGTGGAAAGCTACGTGCACCGCCATACGCCCTCCACCTTCGAGGAGAAGAAGCTCAATATGTTCAGAGCGGAGAAATCGTTCTTCGCCAAGGTCCGCGGAATAAGGGATTTCATACAGAGCAAAGGCGATACTGACGATGAATCGTTCAGCAAGATGCTCCAGTACTTCGAGCAGAAGGCGCGCATCGTGAACTCGAACGTGGAGAACATATCATCCTGGCTGTTCTTGAACGACCTGAAGACAAGGCGGAGCTTCGGATTCATAAGCCTTGAGGGAAGCTTCAAGGATTTCTACGAGCTTATCAGGACCGACCCAAAGGAAACATTCATCAACATAGATGACAGCGAAATCAAGAGGTTCTTCATAGATGAGCTGATAGAGGCTGACCCCAAGAACTGGCCGGAGATAGTGCGCGGCCTGTTCCCAAGCTTCCTCAACTCCCATATCCTGGACACCCTTCTGGAGAACAAGCAGAAGAGGATATACCTGTCGATAGTCCAGAAATCGGTCGAATCGTACAAGGAAGACCCGGAAGTGCTTCTGTACCTATACAAGACGCTATCGCCAAAGGACTGGGAAAGGGCCGGCATATCACAGGAAAAGCTCCTGATAGCCCAGATTCAGCTCCTGAACTATGTGCTCCTGTGCATAAACAACAAGAACGATGTGCAGCGTAACCGGAGGCTCCAGCAATCATTGGTGCAGAATCTGTTTGACGATGGCTTCATAACAAGCCGCCTGGCCTCTGCGGATGAAGATTCGGCGAAGAAAATATACTCCCTGATTTCCAGCAGCGAGTACCTTGACGCAGGCATGAAGAGCAAGATACGCAATTTCATCACCGAGAAGTTCCAGAACTACGCTGAGATACTGGGAGAGAAGGAAGAATCTCATGATGAGAATGCGCCGGCGATTCCCACATCACTGCTCTGCACGCAGGCTTCTCTTGATGCGAAGCTGGCGGAGCTGAAGCACATAACCGATGTTGAGATTCCAGAGAACGCGAGGGAAATCGGCATGGCAAGGGAGCTGGGCGACCTCCGCGAGAACGCCGAGTATCAGTACGGAAAGGACAAGCAGAAGAGTCTTAACTTCCTGAAGTCCAAGCTGTCCAAGGAGATAAGCGAGGCGCGGGTTGTAACTCCCGACAATGTGGATGATACCAGGATACAGTTCGGCACAGTGGTGACGCTGCACGATAATCTTCAGAAGAAGAACGTGACATACACGGTGATGGGACAGTGGGAATCAGATCCAAGCAAGGGGATTCTTAACTTCAAGGCACCGCTTTGCAGGATGCTTTACAACCATCAGGTCGGTGACAATATCCAGTTCGAGCTCAACGGAACAAGGTTTGACATGACCGTCACCTCGATAAAGAAGGCCGGATTCTGATGCTTTATCCGAGACCGCAGTTTGAACGCAAGCCATTTCTGATTCTTGACGGAGAATGGGAGCTCAGGACCGAATCCATTCATGCGCCGATACGGGTTCCCTTCTCCCCTGAGACGGAGCTTTCAGGCTTCCCGCGGCAAGACGGCCTGATAGAGCATCTTGAATATGAGAGGAATTTCTCCCTGCCGCATGAATTTGAGGGCAAGCGGACAATACTGAACTTCATCGCCGTGGATCAATGCTGCAAGGTCTTTGTGAACGATGCTCTGGCATTCGAACATAAAGGGGGCTATCTGCCATTTTCCGGAGATATAACCGGATTGCTCAACCTTGGGGGAAGCAACAGCCTCAGGGTGGAATGCGAAGACCTTCTTGACGCAACCGGATTCGGCTATGGCAAGCAAAGCCGCAGTCCGCATGGAATCTGGTATACAGCGCAAAGCGGAATATGGCAGAGCGTGTGGCTTGAGGCGGTGCCGCTGTCCTACATAACCTCGGTGCGGATAACACCGGATATTGACAGCTCATCCGTCTCGATAATGCCCTGCTCCGAGTTTGATGATGTTTGCACCATTGAGCTTGACGGAATGACGGCCATCAAGGTTCCCACCAATAGAGAAACGTCTATGCCCATACCATCGCCCCATCTCTGGTCGCCGGAGGATCCCTACCTTTATCGCTTCACCATGAGGCTTGGAGAAGATGAGGTGAGGTCATACTTCGGTATGCGGAAGTTCTCGGTGGAAGGCTCTCAGATGCTGCTGAACAACAAGCCTTATTTTCATTCAGGCGTGCTGGATCAAGGTTATTACAAGGGCGGCCTTTACACGCCTCCTGATGACGAGGCCATGAAGAACGACATCCTTCTGATGAAGTCAATGGGCTTCAATACACTCCGGAAGCACATAAAGGTTGAAAATCCACGTTGGTATTATCACTGCGATACAATCGGGATGCTTGTGTGGCAGGATCTGCCATCAGGCGGGAAATCGCCATACAATCGATTCACAATCCAGGCTCCTGTTTTGTTTGATTTCCATCTGAAGGACAACCGTTACAGCCTGTTTTCCAGAGATGACGCCAAAGGGCGCAGAAACTGCCTTTCGGAGCTTGAAGATATGGTGAAGACCCTTCGCAACTGCCCTTCCATAGCCATGTGGGTTCCATTCAACGAGGGCTGGGGACAATTTGACTCGACAGAAGCGGCGAGGATTGTTAGGAGCATAGATGCAAGCCGGCCCATTGACAATGCAAGCGGCTGGCATGACCAGGGAACAGGGCAGTTCAGAAGCCTTCACGTGTATTTCAAGCCCTATCGCTTCCATAGAGACCGCAGGGGACGTGCCGTCATACTCTCGGAGTTCGGCGGATACAACTGCCAGATACCGGGACATTCCTCTGATGTGAATTTCGGATATGCAAAGCAAAGCGGCCCAAAGCAGCTGGAGGAAGCAATCACCAAGCTTTACCGAGGTCAAATAATACCTGCGCGCCGCAAGGGACTGTGCGCCGCAATCTACACACAGCTTTCAGATGTGGAGACCGAGCTCAACGGGCTTGTGACATACGACCGTCAGGTTGTGAAAGTGAGTCCGGAGCTTATGAGAGGGCTCAACCAGGAGCTGATAGGCTGAGAACATAACCTCGCCTCCCTTTTCATCCTCTCCTTACTCCCGACTTTCCTTCCTGCTTTCTTTCCTTTTCCGCTTTCGTCCAAGCAGCAATCAGAACAGCTTTATCCTCAGCATTCTGAAGGCGGCCAGCACGAGGCTTATCCCCACCCCTGCCAGACCGCAGAAAACAGCGAGGTTCAATAAGCTTGAGCCTGAGCGCCAATACTCAGCAAGATATTCGCCCGCCGCCCCCGATTTCACGGCAACGCAGAAAACAATCATGGGAATGCAGCCAGCGGCGATCTTCAGCAGATGAAGAGCAAAGGCCTTCAACCTGAAGCCACCAATCCCGCCGCGCACGGCAAGAAACAGCAAAGCGCAGCCAATGGCATTGGCAATCAGGTTCGCAAGAGCCAGGCTGCTGATGCCAAGGCCTAGCTTGATGAACAGAGCTGTAAAACAGATATCCAGAACGCATACGGCAACGCTTATGCGAAGCGCCTTGCGTTGCCGCCCGATGCAATAGCATAGCTTCTGGGTGAAGGAATACCACGCTGTCAAAGCCATGCCTATAAGAAAAATCCCCAGCACCTGGCTTGTCATGAGCGCATTGTCAAGGGTGAACCTGCCTGTGACAAGCAGGACAGACACAGCATCATGCCGGAAAAAGAAAAGGAAGACAGCGCTGGGAATCAGAAAGCCTGACAGCCTTTCAAGCCCCTCGCGGTAGGAAGCTGAAAGCTCCTCGCCCATCCTAACGCTCATCAATGGGAAGAACACAGTGGAAACCGCTGTGAAGAAGATGCCATACGGCGTCTGCCAGAAAATCAGCGAATTGGTGAAAGCCGAAACAGCTCCGGAACCCAATGAAGATGCGAAGTAGAATGCCGCCTGCGTTGAGGCCATTGATATCGCCGATATGGCTATCGCCGGCATCCATCTGCTTGCCACATCTCTGAAGTCCGCCGAACGGAAACGGAAATCAGGAATGAGCCGGAGGCCCTTCGACCTGAGCCTGACGGCGGTGCAGACCATCTGCAGGAATCCGCCTAGGACTGCTCCAAACGCCATAGAGAAAGGCCCCAGTCTATCCGAAAGCAGCAGAAGGCTGGAAATCACGGAAATGGAAAACAAAAGCGGGGCGAAGCTCTGAATCAGAAACAGATTGCGGCTCTGGAGCACAGCCGAGAAATACGCGGAAAGAAGTATGAATACCAGAAAAACGCTGAAGAAAGGAAGCAGCTCTATTGCAAGACGGTTCTGCTCCGGATCGCTGAAATCGCTGAGGAACATGACAATAGGCTTCCTCAGAAGGATGGCCGCCGCCATAATGAGAACTCCCAGCAGAATTTGCAATGCGAGAAAAGCGGAAAACAGCCGCTGTGCTCTCTGTTCATCGTCTTCTATGCGGGAGAACTGCGGGACAATCGCCGCCGAAAGAGCGCCCTCGGCGAAAAGCTTTCTGAGATTGTTCGGTATGTTGAAGCTGAAATTAACCGCATCTGCAAGAGATGAAGCGCCCAGCACGCTGCCGAATATCCTTATGCGCACAATTCCAAGCAGCCTTGAGAGCAAAGTGAACGCCATCACTATGAAGGAATTTCTGCCTGTCGGATTCTTTTCATCCATCTATTTGCCTGACTTGTACTTATTTGACATATAACGCGCAAGGTATCCTGCTTTGAATTCGATGAACCTGTCCTCACGGATTGCCTGCCGCGCCTTCTCCACCAAATCGTGCAGGTATGCAAGATTATGCTCAGTCGCCAGCATCCCGCCCAGCATCTCGCCGCATTTGAACAGATGCCTTAGATACCCCCTGGAATAGTCCCGGCAGGCGGTGCATTGGCAACCCTCGCTGATGGGGCCCATATCAAATTCATTGAAGGAGCGCTTGAGCACAAGCGGGCCGTCATCTGTGAATACAGTGCCGTTGCGCGCCATTCTGGTGGCAAGGACGCAATCAAAGAGGTCAATGCCGTTTTCCATAGCCTCCATAAGATAATCGGGCGAGCCGATTCCCATGACATAGCGCGGTTTTTCATCGGGAAGCTGGGCTGCGGTGTATTCAAGGAACTCTTTGAACACCTCGGGCTTCTCCCCTACAGAAAGCCCTCCGATGGCAAGCCCGGGGAAGTCCATTTCGGATAGCGCCTGGGCGCTCTCCTTTCGCAGGTCTTTGTAGAAGTTCCCCTGGACTATCCCGAATAGACAGCCCTTGAATTCCTCGCCAAGCTCATTCCGTCTGGCAAGCGAGCGTTTTGCCCAGTCATAGGTCATCTTCCATGCCTTGACCGCTTCGCCATGCTCAATATCGGGAGGGGTGCACCAGTCCAGCACCATGGCGATATCGCTGCCTATGACGTGCTGTATGTCCACAACCTTCTCCGGAGAGAAGAAATGCCTGGAGCCATCTATAGGACTCTGGAAATGGGCTCCTTCCTGAGTTATGCGCCGAAGTCCGGGAAGAGAGAAAATCTGAAAGCCGCCGCTGTCGGTCAGTATGTTCCCATTCCAATGGGAGAAGCGGTGCAGCCCCGAGTATCGCGACAGAACCTCCAGACCAGGCCGGAGATATAGGTGAAACGTGTTCCCCAGTATGAGGTTATATCCCATCCGCGCCACCTTCTCATGGTAAATCCCCTTCACTGTTCCGTTAGTCCCCACAGGCATGAAGGCGGGCGTGACCACATCTCCATGCCCCAGAGAGAGAACCCCTGTGCGAGCTTTGCTTCCGGCATCCCGGTGGGTCGTTTGAAATATCCTTTCGTTCAAGTCCTTGCTCCCCTTATTAATCTTGCCGATTTCCAATCATGTCTTCAAGGCAGCCGCCATTCCCATCGAAAGCAGAATAATCAACCCGAATGGAATCAGCATACCGCTTATGGGCGGTATCATCCCCTGGCTTGCCATTATCAGCATGAGCATCTGCAGCACATAGTATACCACTCCTATGCATAGGCAGAAAACTATGGAGAACAGCAGAATGTTCTTCTTGAATCTGTAGTTCATCGAACAGGCTATCATCATCAGCACAAGCGGCGTAAGACACGAAAGCAGACGCTGATAGAAATCGGTCGCCAGCTTCGGATAGTCTGAACGGTCATGCTGTTTCGCCTTTGCCAGATATTCCCAGGCATAAGCCAGCTCCATTGTCTTTAAATCGGAAGAAACGTTTCTGAAAAGCTCTACGCCTATATCCAGGTCGCTGAAACGGATCTCAGCGACCTTGCGCGGAGCTGCGCCTGACATGTCAACATCATAAATTATGCTGTCATGGAAAACCCAGCCTTCTGCGGTCTTGTCCCAGACACCCCTCAAGCTGTTCATTTTGAACAGCAGCCTTCCCTCCTTGTTCTTCTTTATGAGCACGGCTTCCTGTATCTCCTGGCTGGCATCGTTATAGCGCCTGGCGAAAAGCACATAGCCATTCTCCCTGTCATTCAAAGTCACATTTCTGTTATCGTATGAAGAGCTGTTGAGAAAGAACTTGTCATCAAGCAGCGACTTGCGCCTGATGGCCTGAATGCCGACTCCTTCGCTGAACAGGAAATAGACAACCGACATGAGGACAGCGAGCATCAGACACGGCCTGATTATTCTCCGGTACGGTATTCCGGCATTCAGGAGGCAGATCAGCTCGTTGTTTGCATTAAGCTGCGACAGGAAATACGTGATTGCAAAGAGAAAGGCAGGCCCCATTGAAATCAGCAGGGCCTCAGGCAGATAATACAGCGACCTCAAGGCAATCTGGCTGACCGGGATCGCCAGCTGTATGTAGCGCTCTAGATTGGCAAGCAGATCCACGGTGCATAGGACAAGAGAGCAGATGAGCATCGCCGCAATGCCTGTCTTGACGATGGACCCGATAATGTAGGCATCAAGCTTCGCCTTCATCGCTTTCCAAGCCTCCATACAAGAACCGACCCGACTGTGAAGAAGAGCATGTTGGGAAGCCATATCAGGAAAACGGGATTCATGGCGCTCTGAACCGACTTGAGCTGCATGAAGAAGAGCATGAACCAGTATGCAACAGAGATGAATATGCTGAGGGCGAATCCTATGAGCCTTCCATATCTGACCTTGAGAAATGAAATCGGGAAAGCCATGAACACAAGAAAAGTGCAAGCCATTGAAAGCGCCAGTTTCTTGTTGAACTCGCTTCTGTAGTACTGATAATAAAAGTCAACGGATTCGATTCCAGCATTCTTTGCGGCATCAGCTTCAAGCCTCACGAAATCCGAGGCGCTGAGCTTTGCGGCAGAACCTCCGAGAACAGCATGAAGCCCATCAGAAAGACTCTGTGAAATCTTTGAACCGGAAACAGATATGCCAAGCTGGCTCTCCTGCCGCTCTTTGTTTTTCTGCGCAGCAAGCTCCTTCAGCTCTGCAAGCGACATCTGGGAAGGAGTCAGGGACTGCACGGCCGGAATCCTGTTGGAAAAATCGAGATAGAGCGTCATCGAAGATGCGGAGGCCACCCCCCAGTCTGTCATGCTGGATGATTTGTTTGAAAGAACCGTTGGCCTGTCGAGAGAAAGCTCGTAGACAAAGCTCTGCAGGTCTATCAGGCTTATCCTGCCCTTCTCCGCCGTTATCGAATTCACACTGCCCGTTCTGCTGATATCAAACAGCGTTATGTCATTAACCTGATTCCCCTCGACATCGCCGTTGGATAGCACCAGGTCATCTATCTGACTCACTTTGCCGCTTTCCAGCTCTATTGTAGGGATATCTCTCAGGATTTTCGTGTATTGTTCTTTATATTTGCTTGAAGTATAAGGAATAAGGTTATTTGATATAAGAATCGCCGCAAAGCTTATCACAAGCGAGACCGCCGCAATAGGAATGAACACTCTCTTTATGTTCATTCCGGAGAACCTTATAGCCATTATCTCGTTTGTTGACGAAAGCCCCCCTATTGTCATGCTTGCAGCCGCAAGGGAACTGAATGGGAACGTATACAGCAAGAACTGCGGTATAGTGAGGACAACGAGATAAAGGACCATCCTGAGAGAGACATTCTTAAGAAAAATCTCCTTGGCCAGCACCAATATCTGGTTGACAAAGAATATGAAGAAGAAAAAAAGGAAGCTTATGCAGAAGGAAAGGAGGAATTCACGGGCGACATAGCCATAGAGCAAAGAAAAAGACCTGTTCCCCCTTCTCATCCTTTTTCTCTCCTGTCAGCCGCAGATGGATTTCATCTCCGAATCATCCGTTTATGCCTGTAGAACCGAATCCATTCTCCCCGCGCTTTGTATCATCAAGAGTATCCGAGGCCACGAACAAGGCGCGTTCATGCTTTGCAATCACCATCTGCGCTATGCGATCGCCATCGTTTATGACAAAGTCCGCATCAGAGAGATTAATCAATATCACGCGTATCTCTCCCCTGTAATCAGAATCAACCGTACCCGGGGAATTCAGCACTGTTATGCCATGCTTGGCGGCAAGGCCGCTTCTGGGACGTATCTGAGCCTCATATCCGAGCGGAAGCTCGATTCTCAGACCAGTGCCGACAATCGCCCTCTCCCCAGGCCTGAGAACAATGCTGCCATCAGGAAGACAAGCGCATATATCCGCCCCTGCGGCCTGTTCAGAGGAATAGCGGGGAATACAGGCTTCCCCGCTTGCTGTTATCCGAACCTTGCAGATATCCATTGACAATGCTATTTATCCGCCTTTTTAGGATCGATTGCATCGATATAGGAAAGGTTGAGCCTTCCCGCCCTGTCAATCTCTGTGAGCAGCACAGGCACGACCTGTCCCACCGACAGAACGTCAGACACATTGTTCACACGGGTTCTCGCCAGCTTGGAGATGTGGCACAGACCTTCCTTTCCGGGAAGAATCTCTATGAATGCGCCGAAATCCATTATCCGCTTGACGGTGCCCTGATAAATCCTGCCCACCTCAGGCTCTTCGACTATCGCCTTGACCATCTCCAGAGCCTGCCTTGCGCTGGCATTGTTCTTGCCGTATATGGTGACAGTGCCATCCTCTTCTATGTTGACTTCAGCTCCCGTTGTCTGGGCTATTGCCTTTATCGTCTTGCCGCCTGTCCCTATCACAGCTCCGATTTTTTCCAAATCGACCTTGGTGGAAAGGATCTTAGGCGCATATTCGCTTATGTCGGCCCTTGGCGCAGAGATAGCCTGCTTCATAGCCCCAAGGATATGAAGCCTTCCCCTCTTCGCCTGGTCGAGAGCCTTGCTCATGATTTCCTGAGAAACACCGGCGATCTTGATATCCATCTGGAATGCAGTTATGCCTTCCTCGGTTCCGGCGACCTTGAAGTCCATGTCGCCAAGATGATCCTCCTCTCCAAGTATGTCCGAAAGCACCACGTACTTCGAATAGCTTGAATCAGCCGTGATAAGCCCCATCGCGACACCCGCAACCATCTTCTTTATGGGAACGCCGGCATCCATGAGGCTCAGGCATCCGCTGCATACCGAAGCCTGTGATGAAGATCCGTTTGACTCAAGTATCTCGCTCACAACACGAATGGTATATGGGAACTTCTCCTTTGACGGGATGACATACTCAAGAGCCCTCTGGGCAAGATGCCCATGGCCTATCTCGCGTCTGCCTGTCGATAGCTTGCCTACCTCTCCCACGGAATAAGGCGGGAAGTTATAGTGAAGCATGAAGGAGCTTGTGGATTTGTCGCCGTCTATGTTGTCCGTGAGCTGCTCGTCACTGGCTGTGCCCAATGTGGTCACGCCAAGGCTCTGGGTCTCGCCTCTTGTGAAGAGGGCGCTTCCATGTGTCCTGGCAAGCACTCCCACCTCGCATGCTATGGGTCGGATCTCTTCAGGAGCCCTGCCGTCAACCCTGACGCCCTTTGTGAGGATTGAATCCCTCAGAAGGTCGTATTGCAGCTCATCAAACATCGCATTCAAATCAGAGCCATCGGAATCATGCTCGCCCAGAACCTCGGCGAACTTCTTCCTAGTATCTTCCTTCACCTGGGAAACAGCATTTCCCCGCGCCTGCTTGCCCTTGGCAAAGAAAGCCTTCTGCACAAGCGGCCTAGCATAATCGCGGATGGCGTCCAGGAAAGAATAGTCCTTTTCATCAACGAATACAGGAAGCTTCTCCTTTCCGCACAGCTTGCGAAGCTCTATCTGCGCATCGCATATTCTGGTTATCACAGGCTGCGCCTCGGCGATGGCATCCAGCATCGCCTGCTCCGGGACTTCCTTAGCCCCGCCTTCGACCATTGTGATTCCATCACGTGTTCCGGCGACCACTATATCAAGAGAGGCCTGCTCAATCTGCTGGAAAGTCGGGTTTATTATGTTCTTTCCATCCACCAACGCAACCCGGACGGCCGCTATCGGGCCATTGAACGGAATATCGCTGATGGTGACAGCGGCGCTTGAGGCATTTATCGCTATGATGTCGGGGGTGTTTATCTGGTCGCTTGAAACGACAGTCGGCACAACCTGTATCTCACGTCCGAATGCCTTGTCAAACAACGGACGCATCGGCCTGTCGATAAGCCTGGAAACGAGGATTTCCTTGTCCTTAGGCCTTGATTCCCTCTTGAGGAAGCCCCCGGGTATCTTTCCGGCGGCATAGTACTTCTCATTGTACTCAACAGAAAGAGGCACATAATCAAGAGGCTCGGACGGAGCTTCCCCGCAGCACACAGTGGCGATGACAGCGCTTCCCGCATAGTGGGCGTAGACAGCGCCATTGGCCTGCTTGCAGATCTTCCCGGTCTCCAGGACAAGCTCATCATCACCTATCTTCACTGAAACTTTCTTAACTGATTCATTCATTTTAAAATCCTTTCTTCGTTCTTTTCTTTCTTATTTGGCAAAAGGGCAAAAGATAATGCAAAGCCTCAAGATTCACTTGAGGCTTGGCTGCTCCGGCGTTTACTTCCTGAGGTTGAGCTCAACCAGAAGCTGCCGATATTTGTTTATATCGCAGTTCTTCACGTATCGGAGAAGACGCCTTCTCTGTCCGACCATTTTCAGAAGCCCGCGATTGCCTGCATGATCTTTCGGATTATCCTTGAAATGCTGCTGCAGGTCATTTATCCTTGCGGTCAGAAGCGCAATCTGCACCTCGCTCGCACCGGTGTTCTTCTCATCGCCACCGAATTTCTTCACCAGTTCCGTCTTCTGTTCCTTTGTAATCATTCGATCACCCCTTTGAATAAGATCCTGTCCACTTTCGCCGGCTCCGACCACTGAAAGGCTAGACAAGACCCAGTGACGGACAGCTCAATGCGGAATGGCCGCCCATCTTCAGTGACCGCAACAGCTTCGTATGAGCCGTCTGCTGGCAGCAGCTCATTCAAAGAACCGGCTTCGGCAAGCAGATCCGCACCATGCCGCACAAGGGCGACGCCCCTGAGGTCAAGGCAATAAGACCTGCCCAGCGATGCGGCAGAAGCTGCCATATCGCCTTTTGAGAGCATTGAACGTATCAGCGAGCTGCTTATCACCCTGCCTTCAGCATCCATAAGCGGGGGAATCACAACAACCGAAGCGTCAACTTCATATCGGGAAAGCGCTCCACCTAACTCCATGGCGCCCAGACTCACATCGGGGCTCCCGCAGCGGAAATCACTTCCGACAAGCATCATGGCCACTTTGCATGTTGAACAAAGAAGCCTGATGAACTCCACTCCAGAAAGTTTACTCATTTCGTAAGAAAAGTCAATTACGCAATGATACTCAATTCCAATATTCGCAAGCAATTCATCAACTATTCTGGCAGATGCCAGCAGTTTGCCTGAGCCGTTTGACTTGGGATTCCTGCTGAAAGTGACGGCCATTGATTTCAGGCCGTTTTCCCTGGCCATCGCAGCAGTCTGCTCCAATACAAGCCTGTGTCCCCTGTGCACTCCGTCAAAGACCCCTATGGCAACGGCGCAAGGCACTCCTTTGAGCCTCGGGTCACCGAAGATGAACTTTTCAAGCATATAAATCCGCCTTCCCTCTCTGATATATGAATCTGCCCCCCTCTGAAATCACCGATACAAGCTCAGACCCGCGGGTGAACATGCAGAGCCGATTCTCAATCAGCCTTCCCTTTGGCAGGACGCCGTCATCCAGAAATCGAGCCTCCGATTCAGAAACAGAAATCCGGACAACGAAATCAAGTCTGGAAAGAAAAGCGACAGAATCGAATCCATCAGCCTGCCGCCTTATCTGAAGCACGTCATCGCAATCAGAGGCCTCATCTACAGAATAAGGCCCTATCGCAGTGCGGCGCAGCTCTCGGACATAAGCCGCGCTGCCAAGCCCGACGGCAAGGTCGCGGGCAAATGAACGGACATAAAACCCCTTGGACACCAGAAGCGATATCCTAAGCTCAGAACCATTCCAGCCCAGAATCTCATAATCGTGAAGCTGCACCTCCCTGGGAGGAATCTCAGGCCTTTCTCCGCTGCGCACCATCTGATAAGCCCTTCTGCCGTCCAGATGGACGGCGCTGTAGGCAGGCGGAGACTGCATAGTCAACCCCCTGAAGCCTTCAACGGCAGGAGGAATCAGGTCAAATGCGGGGATATCCGCCCTCCTGATCACCGTCCCTTCCGGATCTATGGTGTCTGTCTCCTCGCCGAATCTGATAGTGGCCTCATACCGCTTGGGCAACCCCATGAAGAGATCATTCAGACGGGTGAATCCTCCAGAGAAAGCTATGAGCAGCCCGCTTGCGAACTTATCCAGAGTGCCTGCATGCCCCGCTTTACGCCCTGCCACAGCCTTAAGGCCGGAGAGCGCTGAAAATGATGTGACACCGCTTTTCTTGTCAAGCAGGACAACTGCACTGCGGGTCATCGCTATTCCTTGGAAGAAAGCGAGTCAATCAACGCATTGAGTTTCTGCCCTTCAGCGATCGATGTATCCTCCATGAACGTCAGCCTCGGCGTGTTCTTTGTCTTAAGAACAGCGCCAAGCCTCCCCTGGATGAATCCCGAGCTCCGCTGAAGAGCCTCGACTGAACGCTTCAGATTGCCATCATCCTGGACAAGGCATGAAACATATACAGAGGCATACGCATTGTCCTTTGAAAGCGTGGCTCTGGTGACCGACACAAAAGAGCCAAGCCGCGGATTCTTTATCTCCCGCTGGACAATCATCATGTTGATGGCCTCCACTATCCTGCTTTCAAGACGGCTTTGGCTGTGCTCGCTCATTTCCTGCCCTTCCCCGAATCAATCTGCGCAACCTCGGGCTTTGCGCCCTTGGCGTCCTCAAGCGTCCGCTTGACATCCTTTATCTCAACGAATTCCAAGATGTCGCCTACGCGTATATCGTCAAACCCTTCGATTCCAATGCCGCACTCATAACCGGAAGCGACTTCCCTCGCATCGTCCTTGAAACGCTTGAGCGATGTTATTCTGACAAGCTCCTTGTTTATCTGGATGCTGTCCCTTATGACCCTGCAGAAGCTGTTCCTGCGCACAAGCCCTTGAGTGACCATGCAGCCGGCAACCGGCCCGACCTTCGGAACAATGAACACCTGCCTGACCTCGGCGGTGCCGAGGTCAATCTCGGCCTTGTCCGGCGTCATCAGCCCTTCCATCGCCGCCTTTATATCATCAACGGCATCATAGATGATATTGTACTTCCTTATGTCTATCTTCTCCTGCTCCGCCAGCTGCTGCGCCTTCGGAGTAGGCCTGACATTGAAGCCGATGACAATCGCCGGATTCTCGCTTGCAGAGGCAAGGGTTATGTCGTTCTCGATTATAGCGCCTGCGCTCGCCCTGATGACGGAAAGCCGTATCTCATCGTTTGAAAGCTCTTCAAGCGCCTTCTGCAAGGCCTCGACAGAACCTTGGACGTCTCCCTTGATGATGACATTAAGCTCCTTCGTCTCGCCAAGCTTTATCTTCTCGTAAAGGTTGTCAAGCGTGACCTTCTTGTACTTCTTGGCCTGTCCAAGCCTCTCAAGCTCCTGCCGCTTGTTGCCCACCATCCTGGCCTGCTTCTCATCCTCCGTCACCTGGAAGGGATCGCCTGCATTGGGCAGCCCGGAAAGCCCGCTTATCTCGACAGGAGTCGATGGCCCGGCCTCCTTTATCCTCTTGCCGCGATCGTTGAACATGGCGCGCACACGGCCTGAATAGACACCGGCAACGTAATAGTCGCCTTCGTGTATAGTGCCTTTCTTGACGATTATCGTGGCCACGCTTCCACGCCCTTGGTCTATTCTGGACTCCAGAACCTTGCCCTCCGCCCTGCATGAACGGACAGCCTTCAAGTCAAGCATCTCCGCTTCAAGCAGTATCGTATCGAGAAGATCGTCTATTCCCTGCTTCTTCAATGCGGATATCCGGCAGTAAAGCGTCTTGCCTCCCCATTCCTCAGGCGTCAGATCATAGGCGGTGAGCTGCTGCATCACCCGCTCCGGATTGGCATCGGCAAGATCGCATTTGTTTATAGCCACTATGATGGGAACCTTCGCCGCCTTCGCATGGTCAATCGCCTCGACCGTCTGAGGCATGACGCCGTCGTTCGCCGCCACCACAAGCACCACTATATCGGTGACCTGCGCTCCGCGTGCCCGCATCATGGTGAACGCTGCATGGCCCGGAGTGTCCAGGAACACAACATCGCCCTTGCCGGGAAGGGAGACCATGTAAGCGCCTATGTGCTGCGTTATGCCGCCGAATTCTCCTTCGGCCACATGGGCAGAACGGATTGCATCAAGCAGCTTCGTCTTTCCATGGTCAACGTGTCCCATGATTGTGACAATCGGCGCCCTGGGCTCAAGATCCTCTTCGCTGGTGGCCTCTGTCGGTATGACCGTTTCATCATACAGGTTCACGATATGGACCTCGCACCCATAATCCGAGGCTATAAGCGCAGCGGTGTCAGAATCGACCTGCTGGTTTATCGTCAGCATCATGCCCTGCTGGAAGCATTTGGAAATAATCTCGGAGGCCTTCAGATTCATCTTCTTGGCCAAGTCGTTTATCGTTATGTTCTCAAGAATGTCAATTGATTTCGGGACAGCGTTTGATGAAGTGCGAGACTCCTTGCGCCTATACTGGAAAGCGCTCGATGTCTCGCGATCCTCTCTCCTTGTCTCCCAAGACGCCTCTTCATTGTTGTCCTTGCGGCGCGAATAATCGCGCTTCGTCTTGCTTATCGGCATCTCCTCTGACTGAGAGGGGCCGCCCATGGGCTTTCTGAAACCGCCCGTGCCCTGACGAGGCCTGCCCGAATTGAAACCGCCCGGCCTTCCGTTCTGAAAGCCCGGCTTGCCCTGCCCTTGGAAGCCGCCTTCCGACCGGTACCCGTTCGGTCTCTGCCCTTGGGCATACGGGCCTCTGGGCGCACCGAATCCGCCCTGACCGCCTGTCCTTGGCGTGAACGGACGATTTCCGAACCCGCCGTTTCTGCGAGCCCCGTCCCCTTGCCCCTGGCCGGAGTAGCGGGAGCCATAAGGCTGATTTCCCGTCTGGCGATAGCCGCTGCGCTGACCGGAGAAATCACGGCCGCCGACTATGCCCACCTGCCGAGGCCCTCCAGACGAAGGAACCCGCGAAGCTGGCTTGAAATCGATAGGAGGAAGATTAGAGTCTCGTATTATGACAGGTCCGTTGCGCAAAGGATCGACCGTAGACGGAGCAACAGGCGCGCTCTTGGGCGGCCTGGACTGCATAGCCGGCTTAGGCGGCATAACCGGCTTGGCCTTCTCAGGATGTGAAGATGAAACGGCATCCTCGGAGACAGGGGCATTATCCCTCGGCGGAGTCTGCTCGGCCTTTATCGCTGGCTTGAGCGCAGGCGAAGCCTCCTTCGCAGCAGGCTTCAGCATCACCTTCCTTTTGACAACCACCTTCTTTTTCTCCACAGACGCAGACTGGCTGGAGGCCGGATTTGCATCAAGCGGCTTGGGCTGTTTTATCAATGTTACCTTCGGCGCATCTTCATTCATATCTATAAACTCTTTCTCCTATACACAATACTCTAAATCCTACTCGAAACTCAATCCCACATGGCAATTCGGACACTCAGTCATGTCTTTTGTTATTATCGCGCTGCAGTTCGGGCATTTGTAGACAGTCTGCTCGCCCTCATCATCACCGCCCTCGACAAAGTCGACATTCTCGGAAATCACCCTGTTCACATAATCAAGGTCTTCATGGGAAAGCTTGGACATGTTGGCGAAATCCTCAGGAGTCAATTCTATATACTCCTCAACCGAATAGACATCGTAGAAATTCAGCTTCTTGACAATATCCTCGGAGATTGGAAGCTCGCTCAGCATAAGCTCCTCTTCATCCGAATCCGTCTCAGAAGCCGACTCCGGCTCCTCATACGGCGGCCGGTCCTCAGACATACCCCCAGACATATCCTCCGGCATGTCCTCAGGCATATCATCAGGCGCTTCAAACAGCTGATCCGCAGCTCTCCTGACTTCCTTTGAAATATCCATCTCGGCGAACTGATCCTTTGTCTTCACATCAACCAGCCAGTCGCAAAGCCTGTTGACCAGCCTGACGTTGAGACCCATCTTGCCTATGGCAAGCGAGAGCTGCTCATCATCCACAATCGCCACCGCGGTCTTCCTTCGCTCATCGATTATGTAGACCTGGGACACCTTCGCCGGGGAAAGCGCATTCTGTATATAAACAGCCGGATTCGGATCCCACTTGAGAACATCAATCAGCTCGCCATTGAGCTCTGTTATCACGCTCTTTATCCTCTGCCCGCCCATTCCGACACATGTTCCGACCGGGTCGACATCCCCGCGCTTGGAATACACGGCGACCTTTGTCCTGTAGCCGGCCTCCCTGACGATCTTGGCGATTCCAACAGATGGCTCCAGACCTTGAAGCTCCGGTATGTACTGCTCAAACAACCGCTCGACCAGCTTGTCGCTCGTTCTGGAGAGTATTATCCGAAGCATCCTCGGATTCTTCTCATCCTGCACAACGCTCTCCAGAAGGCACTTGACCTTGTCGCCCTTCTGGTATGCATCCCTGTGGCTCTGGTTCCTGGCAGGAAGAAAGCCCTGCGTCCTGCCCAGATCTATGAAATAATCGCCATCCCGCTCGCTCTGGAGCGTCCCGACGACAATCTGGCCGACCTTGTCCTTAAGCTCATTGTAGATTTCATCCTTCTGGATGTCCCGCAGCTTCTGCTGCGCCGTCTGCTTGCCGCTCTGAACGCTTCCTCGGTCAAATGATGCCGGATCAACCGGGATGAGAAGCTCATCGCCCTCCTCCGAATCCGAATTCAGCTCCTTCGCCTTTGCAAGCGAGATTTCATGGATCCGGTCAAGGTCATCCTCCGCCGCATCAACGACCCTCTTCCTGGATGCCAGGGTCACATCATCAAGATCATCAGAGAAAGTGACCACCGCATTGTCGTCCACCCCGAACTTCTTCTTATAAGCCGCAAGCAAAGACTGCTCGATGGTTTCCTTCACCCTCTCGACAGTCATGCCCTTCTCTTCATCGACAATATCATAAATAGCATCTCGCAATCCGGACATCAATGAACATCCTCCCATTTATAATCCAATTTAGCCTTATTCACGTCAGCGAAGCTGACCTCAAGCAACTCGCCGGCTTCGCCATTGTCCTCATTCTTGTAATCAGATAGGAACACCGAGCTTTCACCGCATCTTGATATGATTCCAGTGAAGGAAGCCTTCCTTCCGCCGTCATACAGATGGCAGCGCCTGCCGACAAAAAGCTCAAATTCATAAACATCCTTGAAGACCCGCTGTATTCCCGGCGTGGATACTTCAAGCTCAAGATCCCTGCAATCAAGCGACAGTCTCGGATAAACCACTCCATATGCCTTTGCGCAGTCATCCACGCTCTCATTTCCCTCGGCCCTCTTTATTATGAGGGAAACCTTGCAGGAAGAATCGATTCTGGACATCGAAACGGAAAGCACCTTGAGCCCCATCGGCTCAAGCACAGGAGTCAAATCCAAGAAAAGCTTGCTCTGTCTTATCTCATCCTTAAGCATTTTCCATAAAAAAGGGACCGAAGCTTTCGATCCCTTATCCTCAAATACAGTATCTGGATTAACTATACCGTTTTTCTGAAAGAATTGTCAACATAATAGAGCATTGGAGGTGGAATTGGGGTCAAAAACCACATTTTAGCCAAGCCTTGGCAGAAAAGACCAGGGTGCAATGAACCGCTTTGCAGCGTCCCTACTGCCCGTATACCGCCCCCAGCCATGCCATTGCCATTATATTCGGATTCCTCCCCATCCCCGCCTCCAGCTCTTTCCCTTCTCCCTTTTCATCGCATTGGCGGCAGCTGCGGCGCTGAGGAAAAGGAATGCGCAGGCGGCAAGGGTGCAAAGAGAGATTCTGGCTGCCTTGGAGTCTCTGGCCAAGTCCGCTCTCAATGTCAAGCCCGCTTCCAATAAGCCTTATCGCCGACAGCAGAGTCGCACCGGTGGTGCAGATGTCATCTATTATGATGATGTCTGCGTTCCCTATCCTCACCGGCGTGTTCCTGAGAGCAAGGCGGCAGCCCTCAAGCCGCCTTTTCCTCCCCAGCCATTTCTGCTGGCCGGAGTCCGTTCTGCAGAACGCATGGCAGACCCTGCAATCCACCCCTGCCCTTGCCAGACGCCTTGCAAGATGCCTTGCAACCAAAGTCATCTGATCATATCCGCGTTCCCTCCTGCCCTTTCTGCTTGCAGGTATGGGAACAAGCGCAACCTCTCCCCTGAGACCCAGCTTCATTATGAAATGCAGGAACACATCGGCCACGCCAGCGGCGCAGTCTTTCCTGCCGTAGAACTTGAGAAGCTCCACCACCTGACGCGACTTCCCCGAATAAGGGCTTATCACATAAAGGCGAATTCCCGGATGCTCCCTGCAGAACGGACAAGGCGCCCCTTCGTGGGGAAGCACACAGAAACAATGCGGGCATCTGACTGCAAATCCATCGTAAGACTCAGATATAAGCGAATCTGCAAGGCTACTGCTCATCATGCCCATAGAGCGGCGCAAACAAAGAAAACGCTGAAAATCCTGAAAACATCGAAAACACTGAAACAGATTAAAACAGAACGCCTTGCCGCTGCCGTCTGCTGCTCGCCGAGAACTCAATCCAAATCAGAAAGGAAAGCCCTTGAAAGCTCCTTGAGCTTCTGCAGCTCCACCATCGACTGAAATGGCGTTGAGGAATCAAGGTCAAACGATTCTATCTCCCGGATTATCTTCTGAGCCTCGCTCAGCTTCTGCCATTCTGCCTTGTGCCTCTCATCTTCTTCAGCCTGCTCCTCGCCCATCGTGAAAAGCGAACCCTGATCGCTTGTGCCATAATCGGCGAAATGCTTCTTCTGGAAGCTTGCGGCGTCCTTAAGCACGCTCTGGGGTATTCCAGCCATCCTGGCGACATGCAAGGCATACGAAGAGCTGGCAGACCCGCGTTCAAGCTTTCTCAGGAACCTGACATGCCCCGGGGTCTCCTGAACGGCAAGCGTGTACAGCGCCATGCCGGAGGTGTCCATCTTGGCAAGCTCGTGGAAGTGGGTTGCGAAAAGCGTCTTGGCCTCTTTCCCCAGAAGAAATCTTATTATCGCATGGGCGATTGACATTCCCTCCTGCGTGCTTGTCCCCCTTCCTATCTCGTCCATTATCACAAGCGACCGCCTGGTGCATGTGCGCAGTATGAAAGCCGCCTCCTGCATCTCCACCAGGAAAGTCGATTCCCCCCTGGCCAGATTGTCAGATGCGCCGACACGGCAGAATATCTTGTCAGTCACGCCGACCACGGCGCTTGACGCCGGAACGAAGCTGCCGGTATGGGCAAGAAGCACAATCAGAGCCGTCTGTCTCAGATAAGTCGATTTCCCCGCCATGTTAGGCCCTGTTATCAAGAAAAACCTCTCGTCCTCCATCAAAGTGTCATTTGCTACAAACGAATCGGGAGGCAGATGCTTCTCGACCACGGGGTGACGGCCCATGTGAATCTCCAGCGCATCATCGCTTACAACAGACGGACAGCAGTAATCCCGTTCAATCGCCTGGGCGGCGAAGCTCTGGAAGCAGTCAAGCGCGCTGAGGAACCGGCCGATTTCATTGAGAGCCTCGTTCCAGGCGGAAACCTCTGAGGCTATCTCATCGTACAAAGCCTTCTCCCTTGCCTCGGCTGCGCTGTTCGCCTGCTGGCTCTGCATCTCAAGCCCCGCAAGCTCCTCGGTCGAGTAACGTTCGGAATTGACAAGCGTCTGCCTGCGGAAGAAGTCCGCAGGCACCTTGGATAGCTGCGATTTAGAAACCTCCAGAACATATCCGGTCAACCGGGAGTTGACTATCTTGATTGTCGTGATGCCGGTTTCGGACTTCACCTTCTCCAGATACTCGGAAAACATCCTGTCGCTGTGGCGGACAAGATCCCTGCTTCTGTCAAGCTCCTCGTCATAGCCGTCAAGCACCACCATTCCGGACATGAACGGGCCATTGCAATCCTCGTTTATCGCCCTGTCAATTCTTATCATCATTGAATTCAGGGCAGAAAGCGTATCGGCATCAATGCTTTCCGGCAAAAGGGAGCAATACCTCTCTGCCGAACGGGATATGATGCGGAAGAAGCACCCCAGCGTCTGCTTTATTCCCACCAGATCCTTAGGAATGGAACGCTTCAGGGCAACCCGGTTGGCCAGCCGCTGCATGTCCAGAGAGCCGGAAAGCTCTTTCTGCAGGCCTTCAAGCTCCTCGCGGCTTGAGACAAGCCATCTGACCCAATCCTGACGGAAGTTGATATCCTCTATCTTCACCAAAGGGAAGCTGAGCCAGCTTTCAAGCAGCCTCTGCCCGCCCGCGGTTCTCGTCTTGTTCACCGCATCAAACAGCGTATATCGCCTGGTATGGTCCTGATTGTTCTCAAACAGCTCCAGATTCTTGCGTGTCGATTCGTCAATGAGCATGAATGAGGAGTCGTTGACAACGGAGAAGTTGAAATACCGTGTGGAAACCGGCTTGGCAGTTTCCATGACATATCTGAGCAGAGCTCCGGCTGGCCCGAGCAGCTTGTCGCCGGCCTGAATGCCAAACCCCTCCAGATTCTCGGTGCCGGCGGTCTGGCAGAGAAGCCTGAAGCCTTCCTTGACCGAGAAATACGATGCGGAAAGCTTGTTTATCAGCAAGCCCCTGGAATCAAGCGCCTCCCGGAAATCGTCCTTCAGGAAATATTCATCATCACAGACCAGAACCTCTGACGGGCTTATCTGTTCCATCAGCATCAGAAGGCCGGCAAGCCTGTCGGAACCGCCCAGATGCTTGAGCCGCATATCGCCTGTTGATATATCGCAGTATGCGCAGCTGTCATTGAACACCGACATAAGATAGTTATACGAACCGCCCTCCAGGAACTCCTGCTCCACGACTGTGGCAGGCGTTATGACCTGCACCACCTCTCGCCTGGCAATCTGATTAGGAGAGTCGGACAGCTCAAGCTGCTCGCATATCGCTATCTTCTTGCCATAGGCAAGCAGCCGCTTGATGTAATTCTTCGCCGCATGGAACGGAATGCCGCACATCGGGCTGGAATTACGATGGGTCAACGTCAGATTCAGAATCCTGGAGATCTCCCTGGCGTCGTCATCGAACATCTCATAAAAATCGCCAAGACGGAAAAACAGCACCTCATCCCTGTGCTTTTCCTTTATGGAAAGATACTGCTGCATCAAAGGAGTCGCTTCCATACCGCCGCTGCTTTTCTCCAAGAATTCAGATCCACGCCTGCATCATGCCGCCAATGCCGTCTAAATCAAGCTTGTCGATATCGCAAGAACAAGCTTCGTGCCCCAGAACAGGCTGCCATCATCCCATGCGAAGCCCGAGGCTTCATCAACGTTGAACGTGGCGTTCTTTACCACATAAAGCCCAATCGGGAATCCTGGAATCTTGAGCTTGATTCCCGCGCCGCCGGCGAACCACCACTTCATAGTGTCAAATGAAGTGCCGGCCAGCGTCTTATGCCCCGCCGTGGCGGATGTGAACGCCTCGAAGTTCAGGACATCCCTGACAAGAGGATACGAAATCTCCAGGGTGTTGTCCCATAGGAATGAAAGCCCGTAGACAACGTCGAAGCCCCTTCCCACCGTCATGCCATCGATGTAAAGCATCTCGTACTTAGTGGCGCCTTCCCCGGCGTCGTGCCATGCCCAGGATGAATCCCCGTCAGCCTTGTAATACTGAGGGAGCATCAGATTAAGAGTCGTGGTGGCGCAGAACACGCAGTTATTCACAATGCCCTCGTCGTTTTTGACGCTGAAAAGCGAGAAATAACCGGCGGCCTGGGTCACCGACTTGATGTAGTTCGAAAGCCCGAACAGCACACCGCCCGCATATGTGAACGATTGGCTCAGGACATAGCCCTTTGATGTATAGTAAATCAAATCCCTTCCATCCCACTGAACTGAGAGGTTCAGCCGGTTGGAGAACTGCCAGGCCTCGCCGTATTTATAAATCAGCTCCTCATACGGATTGTACTGAGAATGATCATAATACGCCCTATTGAGGCCGACTGAAAGCCCTGTGGAGAGACTGAGCCGCCCCGGCTCGAATATGAATGTGTAACCTGTCGTGTACGCCAGGTTGAACTTCATGAGCTTGTAGCTCATCAGATAGTTGGAATCCGGCACCGCATAGCCCGCATCTTCGTAGGCGGCGTAGCTGGCATATCCCAGCGGATATGCGTATGTGTCTGTCTTGCCGTCATCCCTCTCAGAGCCAATGCCCTGCTGAAGCACGTTTTCCATCAGCGTCCTGGAGAATGAGAAGGCTATCTTGTTTGCCCATCGCTTGTTGCCGAACCAATCATCCCCGAGCGACACCTCGACTGACTGGGTGTCAGGAGAGAGAGTCGTGCCTATGGAGAAATCCTTTCCCTCGCCGAACAGGTTCTTGTCGTTCCACTGAAGGAACCCGGAGATCGGGAATCCTGAAACATTGCCTCCGAACGTGGCTCCAAACTGAATATCCATCTGCTTGCCCTCTTCGAGGTCAAACTGAACCACGACATCATTGCCCTCTCCGCTTGGGAGTATCTTATAGCTCAGATTCGTCAGAAGCCCTGTGTTGTACAGATTCTTGTAACTCGTCACCAGATCGGCTTTAGAGAAAATCTTGCCCTCTGTAAGCGCAAGCTCCCTTCTTAACACATATTCCTTTGTCTTGGAAAGCCCGTTCAGCACTATCTTGGATACGGTGCTGCGCTCATTCTCGACTATCGTCAGCCCGTAAGCGATGCTCAGGGCCTCCTCATCGCGGAACTCGCTCACCGACGGGGACATGAAGATGTAGCCGTCATTGTAATAGAGATCGGTTATCGAGGAGATTATCCCGGAAAGCTTCTCCAGATTGTCCGTCTCGCCCTCCTCCATCGTCACCAATTCTCTGATGCGCTCATCGGAGAACACTGTGTTTCCGGAAACAGACAGTCCGCCGAATTTCCACTGCTTGCCCTCATTTATCACGAAGGTGGCGATTATCTCGGTGTAATCCTTCGCCTTCTCCCCCTCCTTAGGCTCACGCACATCGTAGCGCACTTCACTCACCTGGGCATCGACAAAGCCTTGCTGCTGATAATGCGCCACAATGGCATTGCGATCCGTTTCAACGATGGACTCATCAAGATACCCGTTGTTGAAAAGCGACTTGACCTTGAGCTTCATCAGGCCCTTCAGGGTGGAATAAGAAGCATTTTCGTTGCCCTCGAACGCCACGGCGACAATCCGTTTCTGAACGCCCTCGGTTATCTCGTAGGAAAGAGCCACCTCATTGGCGGTTTCATCAAGAGTCCACGAGGATGACACGGAAACATCCCCAAACCCCTTTGAGTGGTAAAACGCCGTTATGTCGGCTGCGGGCAGCTGAAGACGCGAGCCCATTTCCGGGTCTAGGAAATCGCCTTCGGAAATGGATGTCACCGCCTCCTTTATAGCCGCCGTCTTGAGCCTTGAGTTCCCCGAAACGCTTATCGAGGAAACCACCGGTATCTCATGAAAATGAAATGTCACGCTGATGTTCCCTGATTCCGGGATTATGCTGGCGTCGATATCTATGTAGGAAACGCCCTCTATGTCATACAGCTTCCCCACAAGCTCCAGAAACAGGTCGTCGCTGTACTGCTTGCCCTTATATGGGAACACCGTATTGTCAACCGTGTTCTTATCGACATGCTGAAGCCCCTCGCATATCATTTCCTGCATTATCCTGCCGGAAAGATCGTCTGCGGCAAAAGCCGCGGCGGCCACAACAAGAAGCGTTGCAATAATAGCCATGACCGTTTTCTTAAATATCCTCATTCTGAACTCCAACTCCTAAAGCCTTTATCAAAACTGAATGCTCTTGGTAACACTGAATCCCATAGTATCGAAAAGATTGAAAACCGACAACTCTCCAGGCTGAGAGAAGACCGTGAATGTGGCCAGCGGATTCTCCCAGTCCAAGCTTATCTCAAGGTCAATCCTCAAGTCCCGGCTGAGGAATCTCCCCATTCCCGCCTTATTGTCGGCGGTCGCCTTGAGGCTTATCGCGCTCTGGAGGAAAAGCCCATCCGTCAGATATTTTCCGGCATAGATGCTCGTGCCGTCCAGGTACTTTGAAATGGGAGACAAATCAGAATTGTACACACTGCCGGGGAGCGCATCTATGACAATATTCTGAAGCAAATTGGTTCTGACAGAGAAAATATCCAACCCAAGAGAGTTCTTTATCACATTCGTCAGCCCAAGATTGGCCTCACCGGTCGATATTATCCCCAGCTTGCCGGCGGCCTCTGCGGCAGCCACTGTCAGAGAGGCAAACGAGGAGATGCTCGGCGATGAGCTGAACACGCTGGAAGGCAGAATGCTCTGGCCGAGAAGCTCCAGAATCTCATTCTCCGAAAGCGATGGAATGCTTGTGAAATAAGGTTGAAAACTGCTCAGTGAAGAATTCTGTAGATTAAGATAGATATCCACCTTGTTTCCATTGGAATCGTAGTCACGCATCTTGGCCTGCAGGTCAAGGGAAACATTCAGCCCCCCCTCATCGTCAAAAACAGAATCCTGCGAGAAGTTCAGCTTGCCCTGTGTCACAAGGAAATCCTTCTGGAAATAATAAATCTCGCCTCCCCTTATCCTCATGTCGCCCGAAAGGAGCAATTCATCTGAAAGATGATGATATGAAACCTTCAGCTTGCTCCCCTCGCTGAGCGTGAGATTGAGGATAGGATTGTCGACAGTCGGATAACACACGACGTTGTTGCTCAAGAAAGAGATATCAAGCTCAAAGTCAATGAAGGACTTTATCTTGGAATACCAGTCGGGAATCTCCTTGTCATCCAAGCTGAAATCCACAAGCATGTTCGAAACCGATAAGGCGCCTTTGATGTAGTCCCCATCGTCATAACCCACATGGAGCAATCCGCCCGCATCGCAGGCAAAATCAAGGCCTATATCCTCCATCGGCACCCAGAGAGGCAAAACCGTTCCATCAGGCAGATCAAGAACAAGATCATAGGAGAAGCCAGTGGAGAAATCGGCGGCGATTGAGAATATGCCGTATCCATGCTCCTTTGTCCTCTCGTTGTAGAACTCAATCCTCTGCCTGGGGCTGAAAATCTGCCTGCCATGGACTGCGACATATCCATTGCTCACCGTGAAGACAATGTCCCGTATCTGGAAAACCGAAACTGAGACATTGTCTGCGTTGAGCGTTCCATCAAGCTGCGGATCGGCGATGGGGCCGGAAACATGCAGCGAACCGTTCGCCACCCCTCCCCTGACCGGGGACAGAGTCATGTCGGTCATCTGATTTATCAGGACAAGCGGGAAATGAATCGAATCCACATGAAGATCAAGATCGTCAAAGTCAAGCCGGCCATTCATCGAGAAGCCGATGCCCCAAGCGGGATCAAGCTCAAGGCTCATCATCTTTTCAGGGAAGCTGTACCCAAGATCAATCCAAGAGCCGTGCGCATTGAGCATCCCGTCTGACAGGCTGATTGAGATTTCGTCACCTTTGAATTCAAAGCCGCCAAGGCTGAGCTTGTCAATCCTGAGCACCGCACTGAACTGATCAAGGATGATTGATAAATCCAAGCCAGAACCCAGAAGCGAGAGAACCGAGCCGCCGTCTTCCGGAATCAAATCTGAGAGCATGCCGGCGATTGCGCCTGCATGCATGGCAAGATGCGCATCCACATCGGATACGTGATCCCCGTCATGGAAGCTCTGGACAAACGATCCGAGAAGCCTTATGTCAAGCATCCGGGTGATTCTGCTGTACTCCACGCTGGTATCGCCCAGTCGAACCCCGTCCAGCGCCGAAACCATGTTCACAAGACGGAAGCCGTTGGAATCCAAGGCTATATCGCAGCTCAGCCCCTGAGCGCCGTTCGAGTATTCAATCTGCCCGAAGAAATCAGAGCCTATCCTGCCCAGAAGCCTTATGCCCGCCTTCCCCTGAAGCTTGACCCTGGCAAGGTCGAAGCCATCGACATCGACAAACAGCCTGCCGTCCTTGTAGGCTTGGCTTATTCGTTCACCGGATTCGCTCTCCAGTCGTATCACCGACTCGAAGGAGGAGAAATCGCCCCCAAGCAAAGCACGGATATCATCAAACCTGAAATCGGCCGTGCCGGTCAGAAGACTCTTTGCGTCAGACTGAAACCCGGCTCCATACTGGATGCCGTCAATGACAAGATTCTGAGAATCGGCATGAAGATCAAAGGCCAGCAACGAAAGCGCCTTGCCTTTGAGCGAGAATCCGTTGCAATCAAGATTGAATATGCTGCTGTCGGTTCTGGAAAGCGCATTCAAATCAAACGAAAGCGAATGCAATCCGCTCTCCGGAAGGATGAACGTGAAATCGCTGGCGGCCGCGGCAATGGCGAGCCTTTTGTTCTGATAGGCGACATCGATTCCAAGACCATCGGACAAAGCGCTGAATCGCATTGCGTTGAAGTCAAGGCTGATGCCAAGAGGATAAGAGGCCCCCGCATAAGAGAGAGTCGAATCAATCCGGTAATCGACATTGTCTCCAAGCTCAAGCGTCCCCAGATAGCTGAAATCCGGCAAGGAATCCACCAAGAAGGAAAACACATAGCTCCTCTCCCCAAGCGCAGCCAGCTCAAGAGAGGCTATTTCAGAAGCATCATCAGTCCTTTTCAGCGAAAGCGTGCCTTCAGGCAACACACCGGAAGACTGCCTTAGCCTCATCACATCCGAACGTATTGTTCCGTCATAATCAATCCGGTAATCAGCAGAGGACACAATCAGCTTGTTCACAGACATCGTCTTGTCCGCCACGGCGCCATCGAATGTTACCGAGAAATTGAAACGGCTGTCCCCCAAGTTTAAATCACGCACGGCAAGCTCAACCCTTGAACTCATATCCAATGGCCGCAATCCATCAAGCCATGCGTTCAAATAGAGGTCAAGCGAAGTCGATTCGCCAATCATCTGCCTCATCTCGTCAGAAAGCAGCCCGTAATAGAAGCCATATGCAGACGGAGTGAAATCCTCAAGCCGCACATTCAGCACGCCGTTCAGCCTCCCCGTTCCCGTTGATTCACCTTCAGTGAGCGGAACAGCATCCAGCCCAGGCGTTGAAGAATCCAGACCATGCATTGAAGAACCCGAGCCTAGCATTGAAGAATCCAGACCGGACGAACCAAATCCCGATGCCAGAACCTTGAGCGGACTGGTTTGCTCTGGCTCAAAGGAAGCCTTCAGCCGGACATCCGAGCCCATGAGCGCCGAAGCCTCCGCCGTCTTCTCCGTTACGCTCACCTGGGCATCGATCTTCTGGTCGAGCGTGGACAGCCCAAGCGATCTAAGCTGCGCGTTTATGGAATAATCATCCGACCCGTCAACGCTGAAATCAGCAAGCAGATCGGCGCTGAAGCTCCCAAGCAGCTTGCTTTCCATCTCTCCCGTCACGAAAGCGTAGAAATCGCCCTTCTGGGATTGAGGCGTGGCATAGAAGTTCAGGTTCAGGTCAAATATCCTTCCTCCCTCCAGTCCTATCTCAGGCAGAGCCCCGATGCCTGCCTCCGAAACAAGCAACACCCCGGCGGCCCTCATCGCCGAAGGCTCCAGCCTTGAGGTGAGATCCGCGCCGGACAGAATGCCGATCCTGCGTCCCGACAATCCGACTTCAATCCCATTGGCCGACACCTTGCAGTCGATGCGCTCCGGATTCCCTTCCGCGACGAAATCAAGCTGACCCATGAGACCGCTGTAACCGCCGTTTGAAACAGATGCGGATGAAACGCTGCCGTTGCAGACAAAATCCAGCGTGTCCGGATTCCCATTCACCTCGGCCCGCAGGGAATCGGCTCCGACTGTGACTCCTCCGGCATCGAGCGACGCCTCCTGAACAACGACAAAAAGCGAGATGTCCTTTTGCGCCCATTCTGCATCGCCTGACGCAAGCCTCGCATACAGAGGCATCAGCCCCGATTCGACATACCCATTCTCCAGCAGAGCCCATCCGGATTCTGCCCTGTCAAACGACAATGACAGATCCAGCTCATCGTCCAATGCGAGCCTGAGCCCTTGGAAAGCAGCCTCCTGTCCGCCAATCACCAACCTCATCTCATGCAGATTCACATTAGCGGAGCGCAACCGCAAGCCCTGACTCAGAGACAAGGCGCTGTCGATTCCATCCGCCCTTATCGAAACAGCGTCAAGCTCCGCCGCCAGAGAACCTCCCGCAATCCATATGCGAAGCCCGGTTCGCTCCAGCAGAGAACCGCTCTCGCCGGCCTTGCCCGACTCAGCGGCAGCAAGCTTCTCAGAACGACTCCTGATGATCAGAGCGCGCGCATCCTCGTAGGCCTGCTGAAAGTCATTGTCCGAAAGGTCAAGGCGGTAAGGGCCGGCTTCGTCAATCCGCTGTGAAGCAGGCTCAATATCCTCCTCGGACTTGAAAATCTCATTCAGCCTTTCCAGCTGCCTCTGCGAGATTCTTAAAGACGGTGAATCGAATCTCACATCGTACACATCCGTTCCGCCGAAAAAATGCATCACTATGGAAGCAAGCGAAGCGGATATCTCAACCGACTGCGCCTGAAAGACAGGCTCAGCGTCAAGTTTCAGAGAAAAGTCACTTAAAACAACCTTGCGCAGGAAAAGCCTGTCCATGGAGCTGAACTCAATCGCAATGCCCTCAGGCAGCTTTATCGACTGTAGAAATGAATCAACAGCGCTTTCAGCTATGCTTTGCACAGCCAGAAAGACCGATGCCGCCGCTATCAGAACCACAATCAAAACAGAGACTATCACTGACGCAGGCGTTACACGGAATTTCATCTGAAGCAGTATACCAAATTATATTGATTGACCTCAACCAAAAACAGTATGATTACACCACCTCAAACAAGCGAAACAGACGGGAGATACAGCGGATGGAAGAGATTCTGAAAGGTTTTTTTGTCATAGAGGGGCTGGACGGAGCCGGAACGACCACACAGCTTCAGCTCATTGGCAGCCAGCTGGAGAAAGCCGGCCGCAAAGCGATTATGACATTCGAGCCATCAGACGGCCCCATAGGCAAGCTGACCAGAAGCATACTCAGGGGCGAGGAGGATGCCTCCCCGCAGGCCCTTGCCTACCTCTATGCAGCCGACCGAGAGGATCATGTCACCAGATTCATCCGCCCGGCCATAGCCAGCGGGGCCATTGTCCTCTCCGATAGATACTTCTTCTCGTCGTTCGCATACCAATCCATGAGCGTCCCATTCGAGAAAGTGGCTGCGCTGAACGCCGGCTTCCCCTTCCCCGAGGCCGTTCTCTTCATCGACACGCCTCCAAGCGAATGCGTCAGACGCATTGCCTCCCGCGGCTCAAAGAAAGAGATATTCGAGCAGCAATCAATCCTGGAAAACGTGCAGGCGAACTACGAGAAAGCATTCGCCATGATGCCTGCCGAAGTCAAGCTCATGCGATTTGACGGAACCGCATCCAAGGAGCAGATAGCCCGGGAGATAATGGCAGAGGCCTTCGGCATTGTCACCTTATGAATCACCTTATGAAAGTCGCATCCCCATAGCTGAAGAACCGGTACCGCTGCTCAACGGCGTGCCTGTATGCGCTCAGCATAATATCCCTTGAGGCAAAAGCCGAGACCAGAACCAGCAGCGTGGATTCCGGGGTGTGGAAATTCGTCAGAAGCTGCTGAACCACGTGGAACCTGAAACCGGGGGTTATGAAAAGATCCGTCCTGCCATACCCCGATTCCACACGCTGAAGCTCCTCATTCCAGGCGCTTTCCAAAGTCCTGACCGAAGTGGTGCCTGTAGCCACAATCCGCCTGCCGCCGCGCATGGCTTCGTTTATCTGATGCGCCGCATCCTCGCTTATATGGTAGGATTCGAAGTGCATCCTATGCCCTTCCAGAGTCTCGCTCCTCATAGGGAGAAAGGTTCCCATCCCCACATGGAGCGTTATCTCGACTATCCGAACACCCTTTGCCCTTATCTTCTCAAGCATCTGAGGCGTGTAATGAAGCCCGGCGGTCGGAGCGGCCACGCTTCCGCTCTGAGAGGCGTATACAGTCTGATAACGCTTCTCATCCTGAAAATCATCCTCCCTCTTGATGTACGGAGGAAGAGGCACATGACCGCATTTGAGGAAAAAATCCTCATCCATCCGTCTGTCGAAGCTGACAACCTTCAGCTCGTCAGGTTTCTCCCCTGAAATCCAGCCATTCGCGTAATGCCGCCCTGACAGGTCAAGGAACTCGTATCGCTTCCCGACCCTCTGTCGGCGGCCCTTTGAAACCATGGCCGTGTACGTGCCGTCTCCGTTGTCCTCGGTGAACAGGAACTCCACCCTTCCGCCCGTCTCGGCGTTCCCATAGACCCTGGCCTTCCTGACCTTGGTGTTGTTGACCACAATAAGACTGTCCTTGTCGATGAAGTCGATGAAATGATCCATTGAGGAATCGGCAAGCTCGCCCGTCCTCCTGTCGATGACCAGCAATCTGCACGCCCCTCGCTCTTCCGAAGGAACCTGGGCTATCAGCTCCTGCGGCAGATCAAAAGAGAAATCCTTGACCAGCATTATTATCTTCCTTGATCTTCAGAAGCTCATAGGCCTTTGAAGTGACCATCCTGCCTCTGGGGGTGCGCTTGAGATACCCTTTCTGAATAAGATAGGGCTCATAGAAGTCCTCAAGGCTCTCCACGGCCTCCCCGACCGATATGCTAAGCGTGTCGGCGCCCACAGGCCCGCCTCCGTAGAACTCGATTATCGTCCTCAGAATGCTCCGATCCTGCTCCTCCAGCCCGTTGAGATCCACCCCAAGCTTCTCAATGCTCCGATGGACAATCTCAGGAGTTATCACACCACGACCCTTCACCTCCGCGAAATCCCTTATCCTGCGAAGCAGCCTGTTGGCAATCCTCGGAGTGCCGCGTGAGCACAACGCCAGAAGCCCCACCGCCTCCGGCTCTATCTTGACGGAAAGTATCTCGGCCGAACGCCGTATGATAGCCCCCAGCTCATTCTCTCCGTAGAACTCCAGACGGCAGTTTATCCCGAACCTTGAAAGCAATGGCGAAGAGACCATGCCCGCCTTGGTCGTGGCTCCGATAAGGGTGAACCTGGGAATGGGGACGCGCATCGTTCTGGCGCTTGGCCCCTGGCCAATGACCCAGTCAATCTCGTAGTCCTCCATCGCTATGTAAAGCATCTCCTCCAGCGCCGGCTTGAGACGGTGTATCTCATCGATGAAGAACACGCTGTTCTTGCTCACATTGGTCAGTATCCCGGCCAGATCCTTAGGCTTGTCAAGCGCAGGAGCCGAAGTCATCTTGATATCAGAGCCCATCTCATTGGCGATTATAGAGGCAAGCGTAGTCTTTCCAAGCCCCGGAGGCCCTATGAGGAAAACATGATCCAACGCCTCCCCGCGCTCCCTCGCTGCGGTGATGAACACCTCAAGATTGCTCTTTATCTTGTCCTGACCCTGAAACTCGGAAAGCCTTCTGGGCCTCAGTGAAATCTCCTGAAGATCGGAGTCCCCCTGATAAGCCGTCGACATCAGGGATGTCATCTTAAGGTCGAGCCCTTCTTCCTGCTCCATCAATCACTCCCGCCAGTCAAACATGACCGTGAAACCAACATCAGCGCCCGAACCCCGGATACCGCGGCCGGGCGGAAAAACCGGCGGCCACCGCCGCAAGCCCGCAGCCATCCACCCGACAGCAAGCTGACAATCCAACCGCAAGCCGGCTGTTTCCTCCGACCGCTTCACAGGCCACCCTGCCATTCATAAAGCCCCAAGCGCCTTGCGGAACAGAAACTCCTCCTGCTCATGGAGGCTCATCTTTCCAAGTGACTCGCTGTTGCTCTTCTCAAGGTCGCATATGACATCAGCGACCTGCTTCTTATCATAGCCCATCTCGGCAAGGGCCGCAATAAGGTCGCTGTAACGCCTCGTGGCTCCGGCCGAAGCCGAATAAGCCCCCCCCGGCCCAAGGTCGACAAGCTTGTCCCTCATGGCAAGCAGTATCTTCTGAGAAGTCTTGACACCCAGACCGGGAATCCGAGAAAGAAACTTTATATCGTTCTGATCCAAGGCGACCAGAAAATCATGGACGCTTGCGCCGCTTAGGATCTTCAACGCCTGCTTGGGCCCTATGCCGGAAACCTTTATAAGCTCCATGAAAAGCTGCCGCTCCTCCTCTCCGTAGAATCCGAAGAGGCACATCTCATCCTCCCTATGCTGAAGATACGCCAATATCCTGACCCCAGAGCGCTGCGAGGACTCAAGCTGCGATATCCTCATAGCGGTCTGAGACGACACCTGGAACGAATACTCCACCCCATAAGCACGCAGCACAAGCGTCTGCCCGTTCGTGAACACCACATCCCCTATAACCGCATTTATCATATCCCGAACCTCATCTCCGTTGAAACAGTGTTCCCCAGGCATATCGCCGCGCTCAGAGCGTCCGCCGCATGGTCAGGCTTCGGAACCGCATCAAGACCCAGTATCAGCTTCGACATCTCCTGCACCTGCCTCTTGTCCGCCGCCCCATATCCCGTGATCGAGGACTTTATCTGAGGCGGAGAGTAAAGCCTGCAAGGAACACCCAGTCTGCCCATCTCGCACAGAATCGCCCCTATGACCTTCGACACGTTCAGAGCAGACGATTTCGAATGAGAAGTGAAGAAAATCTCCTCCACCCCTGCGCACTGAACCTGAAACTTCGCCACCACCTCGGAAAGCTGCGAAACTATGAGCAGAATCCGCTTCTGAAGATCCTCGCCTGCCGGAGTCTTTATCACCCCATAAGAAACAGGCTGGCAGCGCTGTTCGACAAAGTCCACAACACCCCAGCCAGTATCAGCAAGCCCCGGATCGATTCCGAGAATCCTCATAACCCTTACTCTTCTTCCTCGGAGTAGTCATCAGGAAGCTCCAGATTGGTGGAGACCTTCTGAACATCATCAAGCTCCTCAAGCCTGTCGATTATCCTCATGACCTTCTGAGCCTTCTCATTATCAAGCAGCACCTTCTGGTCGGCGATCTTGGAGATATCGGCGCTGTCCTGCTCAAAGCCCGCCTTCTGCATGCCCTCAAGGACGTTGGCGAAATCGCTCGGATCAGTCAGAACCTCAATCACGCCGCCATCCTCCGACACATCCTCTGCGCCAAGCTGAAGCGCTTCGGCGAATATCTCCTCTTCCGAGTACTTCTCGCCGTCATAAGTTATCACGCCCTTTGTATTGAACATATAGGAAACGCAGCCGGTGGTTCCTAGAGAGCCGCCCAGCTTTGTCAAAGTGCTTCTGACATCCGCCGCCGTTCTGTTCTTGTTGTCCGTAAGCGCATCTACAATTATCGCCACGCCGCCAGGCGCGTAGCCCTCGTATGTAAGCTCATCGTAAACAGCGTTGCCAAGCTCTCCCGAACCTTTCTTTATGGCTCTCTCTATGTTATCCTTCGGCATGTTCTCCGCTCTGGCCTTCAGGACAGCTGTCCTCAGCCTTGCGTTGGACTCAACATCCGGCCCGCCCGTCTTGGCGGCGACGCTGATTTCCTTTATCAGCTTGGTGAAAGCCTGCCCTCTCTTGGCATCCGCTATTCCCTTCTTGTGCTTGATTGTAGCCCATTTACTGTGCCCTGACATCTATGCTTACCTCTTTCCATTGTAGATTAAGAACATATAAATTTACCACGTCATTAACAGCTCGGTCAAGTATCCTGGCTTCTTCTGTTCAGTCACCCCGTCCGCATGCCAATCAAACATCCGGTCATGCCAGACCTCAGGGCATGGAATGCATCAGAACAGGTCAAACACCCGCGCCGGCCCCCATATACCACAATCAAATCACAGAGCGGCCAATATCCGTTCCGCCGCATAGCAGGCAGCGCCATCGGCAAGCAGGAAGCCCTCCTCAGTCGGGAAGAACCTCTTCCCATCCCAGACAAAGCCCGGATAGGAAAGCTCCGGCAGACCAGCCCCGAACCGCCTCATGCACTCATCCGATGACAGCCCATCCCTTATCCGCGTTCCCATTATGACCCATTCCTCGACCTGCTCGTCCCTATTCAGAAGCTCCTGACGATAACCGGACAGAGGCGGCGATTCCATGTACATCCCCAGATCAGCCTGGCACTCTATGCGGGTATAAGGGTCAAAAGCGGTGGAAGCAGCCCCAGGCCCAAGCCCAATGTACTGCTCCATCCGCCAGTAGGCAAGATTATGACGGCACTCCGAACCCGGCCTGGCGAAATTCGACACCTCGTAATGAATCATCCCATGACTTTCAATCTCTCGCCAGCAGTCAATCAGAATCTGCGCCTGGCTGTCATCATCAACAACCTGCAGCTCCCCCCTCTCCACCGCGGCAGAAAGCCCCGTCCCCGGCTCCATCGTCAGACTGTACAACGACAAATGGTCAAAATCCGCAATCTCAAACAGCCTTCCTATATCCTCAAGACACCGCCGCTGCCGCCCCGGAACACAAGCCATCAGATCATATCCAAGCGAGAAGCCGAACTCCCTTCTGAGCCTCTGGGAAACATCAATCCCCGCCAGCGTCTCCTCCAGCGAAGAATTCCTGCCAAGCACAGCAAGAACATCAGCATCAAGGCTCTGCACGCCGATTGAAACCCTGTCTATATATTCAAGCGAAGGCCGCAGCCAATCCCCGCCCGCCGCTGCAATGCTCTCCGGATTCATCTCGACAGTGAATTCCTGCGGATGCCCGTTCCTGCAGCATGCATGGCACAAATCCAGCAGCTGCTCTGCGCCAAGCACTCCGGGATTGCCGCCGCCAATGAACACAGTGTCAAACGGCCTCCCGAACCAATCCGAAACAGCAGCAACCTCTCCGATGAGCTTGCGCACATAGCCTTCGATCACAAGCGGCCGGCAGCCGGCCTTGGAGAAAAAGGCACAGTACGAACACTTCCTCTTGCAGAACGGAACATGAAGATAAAGCGACAGCTTTCTCTGACGATCTATGTTAAACAAGGCTCTTTTAAACAAGACTCTTCCAATGCCCCGGCGGCCACAGGACGACATTCAGCTTCCCGTTGACATCATCCGCGCTTATAGGGCCGAAGTACCTCCCGTCAGACGAATTATCCCTGTTGTCGCCCAAAGGCAGCACATAACCATAAGGCACATATATCCCCAGCCTGTACGCAGCGCTGGCGCTTCTCTTGGACAAATCCGCAGGATCAAGCTGGCTGGCAGCCTGGGCATGCGCCGCATTATGCTGATAAAGATCATAATAACGGGATGAACCCTCAATCCTCTTATACTCCTCGATCAGATGAGCCGGCGTATTCGCCTGGGTTACTCCACCCTCCTGATAAGCAATCAGACGCGCACGGGCGTTTATAGCCGGATAAAGCCCCGCATCCAGACTCCTGTGAGGGCCATCATCATATCCATTGCCCTCCCTGAAATCCTCCTCGCTCTCAAACCCCGGCGTTCCGGACGGCCTTATAAGCACATCACCATTGACGAACCTTATCCTGTCCCCGCCGAGCCCCACAGTCCGCTTCACATAGAGCTTCTCCCTCACATTCCCGTCCTCATCCCTGTCGATGTTCACAAACGACAACGTGGCAAGATAAACAACCTGCGAGAAAACATCAAAGAACGGCCCCTTGCTCTCATACTGCGGATTGTAGAACGTGATTATATCATCCCTGTCAGGCGTCCTGGCATCAAATATCTTGGGCCCGCCCGGATAAACCTCGATCCCATAAGCCTGCTTGTTCACAAGCACCCTGTCCTTTATCTCAAGAGTGCCCTCCATCGAAGGGGACGGAATGAGGAAAATCTGCAAGAAGAACTGGTTCATGAGGAATATGAACACAACAGCGAACAGCAACGCATCAGCCCAGCCCCAGACCTCGGCAAGAAAGCCCCTCTCCGCCTTCTCAGCCGCCTTCGCCGCCTTCCTTCTGGTCAGGCGCGCCTCCGTGACCTTCAAAACCCAGTCATATACTCGATCCATGACCATAATTTAGCACTATCCCGATTAGTTGACAAGACGAACAGGGAAAGCTAATTTAACAACATGAGAAAGAAACAAGAACCCGTCCAAGTGGAACCCGTGAAAATAAAACCCCTCTGGGGCATGAAGCCAGGCAAATGGCTGACAATCCTATATCTTGTCATAATGATCCTGGCGGTCTTCCTGATTGGCTTCCTGCCCGGAATCCTCAACGGCAGGATGAGAGTCTCATTCACAAGCCCGGCCGGTGTCAGCGCCGTCTACATAGATGGCAAATACGCCGGAGGCACCCCCTTCACCGCCTGGGTCTCCAGCGGAGAGCATAAAGTCGAATTCAAAGTCTACGGAAATACAATCGAAACCGCCACCCTGAAAGTCGGCCATCCGCTCTTTCTCACATGGGTCTTCCCGCGCAGCATGAAATTCTCAGGCACCCAGACAGTCAATCCAAGCCTCTCCGCCGAAATCCACCGGCAGTTCCTCTCGGACGTCCTCGCCCAGAGCGCCGTCATCCAATACGACGAAACACACCACTATCCCCCTCTTTTCACCGATTTCGCCGCCCTTGGCCTTCCTGTCGACCAAGACGCCATGGAACTCGCCTTCGCCTGCATAACCTCAGCCCAGATGCTCTCCGATGCAAAGTCAGCCGCAGCAACCCTGAAGCTTGACTATGACTTCTCCCTGCAGGATGCCCTTTTCCTTGGCCAAATATCACCGTCAGGCAGCAGCGAGCCATCGACCCAATCAGAGAGCAGCCCTTCATCCCCCGCCACCCCTTCCACACCTGCCGCATCTTCCGGCTCCGTCACACCTGCCGCATCTTCCACCACCTCCGCACATTCCGAACACTCCGCAGCGGAGCTTGCCTCAAAGTTCGCAGCCTCCCAGACCCCAATCGAAAGCACCATAACCCTGTCCGATGACACCCTGAACGCCGGCCCCCTATCATTCACCGGCAAGAAAGTCAGCAAAGGCATCTTCTCCATGGGCCAGTCCTCCCCCTCCCTCGACTACCAGAGCTCCGTGTCCGCCCTGACAAACGTCCAGAACAACACAGAATTCTCCATCTCCGATTTCGAAGTGAGCGACTACCAATACACCCTCTTCCTGGAAGCCAACCCGCAATGGAAAAAGGACAATCTGGAAACCCTCAAATCAGAAGGCAAGGCCGATGACTACTACCTCGCCGGCGTGACCGCCAGCCTGCTGTTTCCTTCCAACAAGAGCATCCGGAACATAAGCCATCAGGCAGCCCAGGCATTCTGCGACTGGCTTTCGCAGCAAAGCGGCCGAACCGTCTTCCTCCCCACAGAGGAGCAATGGTCAGCCGCTTTCTCCGCGCTTTCCCAACCGCAGCAGCAGAAATCGCTGCTGGTCACATCAAAATCCGGCTCCCTCGATTCAATGCTCGGAGGTGTCTGGGAGATGACCTCAACCGACTTCATCCCCCTCGCCAGAGCATTCCGAATCCTTGACCCCGCCGCCTATGACAAGCTCATGGCAAGCGTCTCAGCGTTCCAGCTGTCCGGCTCCAAGATAATCAAAGGAGGCTCCTACCTTCATGAGGACAATGGAAGCTCCGTCGGCCTCATCGACCCGTCCGAATGCTCCGACACCGCCGGATTCCGCATAGCCTGGATTTGATTCACGAGGACTGAAAATGGCCAAGACAGAAAAAAGCGAATACAAGCTCTGCATGACCAACCGCAAGGCCTACTTCAACTATGAAGTCCTTGAGGACATCGAATGCGGCATAAGCCTCGTGGGCACAGAGGTCAAATCCATCAGAACAAACCGCTTCTCATTCGGCGACAGCTACGCCCGCATTATCGACGGCTCTCTCTACCTCATCGGCCTGACCATCCAGCCCTACGCCACCAGCGGCGCATTCAACCACCAGCCCGACCGCCAGCGCCGGCTCCTGGTGCACAAGCAGGAAATCAAACGCCTCAGACGAAAGGTCGAGGAAAAAGGCTTCACCCTCGTTCCCACCAAAGTCTACTTCAAAGGCAACCTCATAAAAGTCCAGATCTCCCTTTGCCGCGGCAAACAACTGCACGACAAGCGCCAGGCCATAAAAGACAGAGACCTCGAACGAGAAGCACAGCGCGAGCTAAAGAACTACAACAAAGGCTTTTAGCCGCTTATCAAAATCCTGTCCTGAAACCTTGCGCCAAAAATCAACTGAAATTCATTACGTATTTTCAGTTTACACGAAAACCACCCACCAAGCAACCCTGCAAGCAAAATCCCAAAGCCCGTACCTAAACTTGTCAGGCATGCGTCATGTCTTACTAGGTCATAATACATCTCTCGGTGGTTAGATACGCGCTAGTCGGGATTAGACGACTCTCGCCGCTTTCATCCCGCTCTCACCGCCGGTTAACACTCATTCGTCATAGGGCTAACACTATTTAGCATTCTCCTCCATCATCAGGTTAACACAATTTAGCATATGCACCTGTCATCTGACTAACACAATTTAACACTATCACTCGTCATCTGACTAGCACCATTTAACGCACTCACCCTTCATCAGGTTAACACTATTCAGCAAAATCCTCGGATGCCAACACCCTCCCCCTGCCATGCTGATAACATTCCCATCAGCAAGACAGCAAGAGGCAGCACGGATAAAGATTGCTTGACATTCAACCGCCGATGAAGTAGCTTTTCCATGAAGGCACTTCCCATTCAGGGGGTGTACCGGTTTCGACTGGCGGCAGTCCATGCCCTCAGCTGCAGGCGGAGCGCCAACTCCATAAACTAGCAAAAAATTTAGTTGCCAAGAAAGAAGACGAAATCGTCTCTGACGAAACAACTCTCGCTCTCGCTGCGTAAGCAACCAGAACGACTTGCCCGGGGAAGTTGGGTTCATCCTTCCCCCAGCAGGTAACGATTGAGCCTCACCTTTCCGAAGCCTGAGCCGGATGGGGAAAACAAAATCAGGCTGGGTCTCCATCTTGCGTGTCGGTATGCCGGATGGCGGCTGAGATAACCCACATCGACTAAGCCTGTAGACGCTCTGGGGTGGCCCGTTAGGACGGGGGTTCGAATCCCCCCACCTCCAAAACACAGAAGGCAACCATTTCGGTTGCCTTTTGGGTTTTATAAGGTTGCGTTGGGGAGTCGAACAGTGTACAATTCGGCCAAACATGAAAAAAAATCCGGACTTTTTGTACAATTCGGCCAAACATGAAAAAAAATCCGGACTTTTGCAACAAAAATCCGGCGAGTTTGAAACAATTTTGCCGTGCTTTGGCGTGTCCAAGCGTGTTTTACCGTGTTTTTAAACATCAAAAAACGGCTCCGAAGAACCGTTTAATCCAGTGTTAATTCTCTACTCAACTACTTAACAAGAGCTTTCTCCGAAATGGAGAACATGTCAGGAAGCGAGGCTTGGCAGAACTCGTCAGCCTGAATCTTCGCCGCATGCAGAGCCAACGCCGCATTAGCAACTATCGTGGACGCAACCGATGTGATGGCCTTTGTCTTCTTCAGCTGCTCGTCCAGCAAAGTCCCTGTGAGCTCATCGTCATTTATCCGCTCAATCTGCTCGAACAGCACATTGTTCAGATCCGCAAGATTAGCCTTCATTCTCCCTCTCCTTTGCGGCGTTGATCAGCCGCACGATGTTAAGGCCGGTTTTGGTGATCTCCTCGTCCGCTGCCCTGAAACCCCGTCTGGTCAGGTTCTGGTTCTCACGCCTCGTTATGAGCGCGAGGTTTTCCAGCCTGATGTCATGCCTGTCACCGTTTAGGAATGTCACCATCATGCCATCAGGCACAGGGCCATTCTCAGATTCCCAGAGCAAGATATGCACCTGCCTCCATACGTCAGGCTCCGAAATCTTCCTCCAGAGGTATCCGTCCCCCCTGAACACTTCGCTCCCCACATCAAAGGCGTTGCTTGAACGGTGTCCCTTCCAGAACTGAGTGGCCCTGATTCGTGAAATCTGGTCCGGATCCAGGTACTCCTCCATGCGGCGCCCCTTGTTCGCAGGCACATGCCCCTTATGGAATCGACTGTCCAGACCGCTGGACAGATGATTGCGGCCATATAGGTTCTTCATTCTGGAATGGGTCCAAGGCTCTCCGAAAAGCTCTGACACACGCCTGGCCATCTCCTTCGGGGCTACTCCTTTGTGGTATTCAATCACATATGACTTTATCTCAGGTGAAGTTCTTCTGTACAATTCCCTTTTCTCCTGGCATTGAGCATTGCCTCAAGACTACCGGCAGCGCCTGCAAGTCTTCCATGTGGTAATACCTGGTCAAGCATGATGTCCTGGAAGGGTACCGAACCTCAGCGAGCCTTCCGTCTGGATTGATGTAAATGATCTGCCCCTTTCCAAATTTGGTTAAAACAACATCGCCTGCTTTATGATTCATCGCAGCTCTCCTTTTTCTGGCAATATGCGCAGCAGACGGGGAAAGATCCAATCTTCCTTGATGCTCTGAATAACCAGCATTGGCGACTGTGCGTGCAGCCATAGCATGCGACGGTGACCGTTTTTTCGACTTTGTAATCCTTGCTCAGGATTTCCCGTATCAGATCCCGCCTTTCGGCTTGTCCGATTTTTCTGTTAGCTTCTGCAAAAGTCATTTTGCCTCCTTAAAACAGGCTGGGCTGAGCATCAGCGAATGGTTCTGCCGCCTGTCCATCCATTCTTGCCATCAGAACAGGCTGATTCACCAGCTCCTTGCTAACAAGAAAAGCTTTGAAATCAACCCAGCTGACCATTTCACCCCCGTTCCAGCCTCCCAGCCTGGCCAGAGTCCTCGGGTCAACCGCCAGGATTCCTGACCAGTGAAAGACATCCGCCTCAGACGGCATGTCCAGCCGCTCTAGACCATACCAGTCAGCAAGATGGTGCTCCGTTGCTGGAGCGACTGCGTCATACTTGGAGAAATCAGTAGACAGCACCCTTTCCGCAAGGGCTCTCCCGCAGCTGGCGGAAAGCCGCCTGAGAGCCATCTCCCTGGACATGCATCCGGAGCGGCACATCCCGGACAGCGAATAGGCTTCGGGGATCGTCCTTGAATCCATCCACACATCATAAGCCTCCTGCATGCCCTCTATCCTCTCCATGTCAGATATCCAGTCATGTATGCTCACGCTGGGAACCCGGTATTCCCCGCCGATGAAGAGCGCGTCGAGCTGCATCTTCTCCACGGCCTGGCGGACCACGCTGTATGTGGTGCGGCAGATGGAGGCGACCTCTGAGCGACGGTAGAACCGCCGGCATGATCCTGCCAGAGCGGCGTCTATGCCGCCCTGGTCAAAGTCATGCCTGTCGGGTTTGCACTCAAAAAGCTCCGGCTGCTCCATCCGCGCTCCATCCTCATCCGATATCCGTGAAGTCCATCGGAACCAGCTCGTATCTGCCTCGGGGATTCCTGTTGTATATCCTCAGGCAAGGCTTAGATGCCTTGACCTCAAGGGCATCGTCAATCGCCTCCATCGCCCTCTGCCAGCGCCCTGTGTCGTCAGAGACATTTATGCGCTTTAGAGCGAGGATCGCCTTGACGTCCAGTCTTCCGTTGGTGAGCCTGAAAGCAGAGTCCACCACTGCAAGATTCTTTTCTGATAAGCTTATAAACCATGGAAAACCATTCAGTATTATCAAAAGTCATATTCATCGCGCGGATCCTTTACTCAGAAAACTTCGATCTGGAAAAATACGATTACGACGGTGAAGTCCCGGCTTTCCCTGATTCAACCGTGGAAATCGAGTCCGGATGGCTTCTGGGCAAATACAAGGATGAACTTGACAAACTGACACTTTCCCAGCTTGCCAAGTATCCTCATACAACCGATTATTCCTGTGTGAAGAAACTATCTCGGGGAGCAAAAAGAGCACTGCAATTGCGGATATTGTTCGCACAGAAGAAAGCAATGCAGATTGATGCGATGAATATCCAAAGCGATGACCTGAATCAGACATTACTGGCCGTTTCCTTGCTTCTGCGGTACTAGACACACGAAACCTCCAGCATGCCCGCCAGAAAACCTCTCCAATAGGCAGCCTCATCACCAGACAGCGGTTCATGCTCGTTTTTTCTGACACTGTCCAAATATCGGTTTGCCTCATCAGCAGAGAGAAGTCCTGCGCCCAGCAGAATCCCACGGGG
>JBHCBD010000017.1:0-62286 GCA_041798905.1 Spirochaetales bacterium
AGTTTCTTCGAGGGGAAGATGCGGATAATACGCCCCCTCATTCAAATAAAGGAAAACGTCACCGCGCGTCTGGCTGCCGCATACGACCTTCCGGTTGTCAAGCCGGTCTGCCCATATGACCAGACAAACATCCGCTCCAAGCTCAAGCCGATAATAAAGGAGCTTGCCAAGATGGACAGACTTGCAAGAGAGCATGTATTCAGTGCGCACGGTTTCACAGGATCCCACATGAAATGAGGCGACAACTCCTTGCCGTCACTGCAAATAGCATGAAATGTCTTTTTTATCCGCAGCAAATGACGGAGCATGTCTTTCTTATCCACTGCAAATGGCATATAATTCATAAATAGGATATAATTGTCCTTGCAAACGATTAGTTTCTGTCCGTCTAGGACGAGGGGTGCTATATGAGAAGTCTATTCAAATCAGCCATTTTTCTGATGATTGCGATCATGGCCGTCTTGCCGGCTTTCACTGCTCCGGTCACTCTGGATGCGCTTGACCTAAGCCAGGTCATGATCTGCGACGAGAACGGAAAGGCCATCGATGCAAGCGCCAATGCAATAACCGAGATACAGGATGGGTACAGCTTCAGGGCGGGCGAAGTCGATTTGAGAATCACAACCGAGAATGCGCGGATTTCCTTGATGCCAGGCTCAATGCTCCTTGCAATCAGCGTGAATGAGAACAACCCATCATTCATGCTCATAAGCGGAGCCGCCGAAGTGCAGGCCGGTCTTCTTTCCAGCCCGTTGTTCGTCAGCACGCCCACCATGACTTATGCGGCCTTCTCTGAGGGCCTGCTGGGAGTCATATCAACGGAGTCAGAGGAAAAGGCATTTGCAAGCGGAGCCTCTGCGATGGCCTATTCAAAGGTATCCAGGCAGCGGTTCGCTTTGAAACCGGGATTCGTCAGGGACTTCGGGAGCCAGCAGGCCTCTGAAACGCTGGCAACCATTGAAGAATTCAGAGAAAATGCGATGACGGCCACCTGTTCCTATGTCATGGATTTCGGAAAGCTTTCGGTTCAATCAATCCTGCACGAGGGAAAAGGAACATTGATTTTCCCGGAGAGCATGGCGGATTCAGCTTTCGCGCGCTTTGCGGAGTCATCGTTCTCCGAGCTTTCCCAATACGGCATATCGCTTGTTTCGATAGACAAAGACAGGGCCGGTTTCATATACCCGTATGGAATGCCGTCAGAGCATCTGGCTGCATTGCTCTCCAATGCCTATGGCAGATATCAGGATTCAATGCTGTCCAACAAAGTGAATTTCAGCGCTTTCCTCCTCGGGACGCAGATAACCGGAACAATAGCCCAGTCAAAGGCCGTCATATCAGGGCCGTCATATCTTCCGGAAAATTCTCTCTCCGACTTTGCGGCGTTTGCCGCCAGCAAGACAGCCATCGGCACATATGTTGTCAGATTCAACGATCCCAATATCGAGATAAGCTATGCAAGCAACGTCCCCGCATCACAGGTCAGCAGCTTCCTAACCGACATGGCTGAGGCTTTCAGCAAATCAAGGTTCGAAGCCCTTAAGGGAAAAGCCTCCGCTTCAGTTTCAGTGAAGGCAGACGTGCCGCTGAGGACAAAGGGGCAGGTCGAAGGATATGACTATTCGCTGGCCATCGCTTCAGGCAGGGCGCTCATTGAATTCCCTGAATCCTTTGGCTTTGAAGTCATACGAAAGGCCGCCGTGACGGCTCTTGCCGGGGCAAGCGCAGCTTCAATCGATGCGGGAAGGGCAATCGTCACCTACCCTGCCGGGTTCTCAAACGAAGCGGCCAGGGACGCTTTGATTTCATGCATAAACTCCGCTGCATCCGCAAGCCTGGCTGAGATAAAGGCTCGAAGCCTGGCCCTTGAGGCGGCAAAAGCCGATGCAGAGGCCTTTGAAAAGGCGCTTTCAGACCAACGCGAAGCGCAGATGCTGTCATACCGCAGGCAGATTGCGGGAGAGCTTTCAACAATGACCGCCTGGCAGCCTAGCTCAGAATCACTGAAAGAGCTTTCCACTGCATTCTCGCTTTACGGCGAAGGCATGATATCGGAATCAACGCTGAAAGCCATCATAACCGGCAAATCAGCGCTTGAAATGACTGAAAACGGAGCCAAGCTCAAGGCTCTGTCCCAAGGTTCAGGACAAATAATACTCGTTCCGGATTTCACCCGACAGGATGTGACGCTTTCCAGTCCGGCAGCCCTGAGAATCACAATCACAGGCGAAGCGCATGATGCAACGGTTTCAAATGAGGCTGTGACGTTCACATACCCGTCTTCAATAGACGAGAATCAGATGAGAGCGGGTCTTGCATTCGCCGGAAAAGCCATGGGGGCAGACCTTATAGCCTCATTCCCCTCGGAAGGCGTGGTGTCCGTTTCCTCCGGCTCCGCCGGGCTTCAAGAGCTTTATGAAAACGACAGCGATCTGGTGGCCCGGCTTGAGAATGCCCTGAATTCATATCTGGGAGCGGCTTTCACCGTCCATGATGGCCTGAACGCCATGGTGGGATCCGGATATGCTGTAGTTCAGTTCGCTGAAAGCAAGATAACAGACTTGCAGAGACAAGCTCTCTCTGAAGCGCTTGCCAAGCATTCGGAGCTGTTTGCCGACGAGTCATTCGACTCCATTTCGTCATTGACGGCATTCAGACTGGCTGATGGCATTTCCAACGAGATGGCCGCATCGCTGTTAAAGGCGGCCATAGAAGCAGAAATGGCGGTCATCATGCCGGAGGAAGCCTCCTATCAGGCAGCTGCTCCGGCTCCTGAGCTTGATGTTCAAGCAATCCGCAGCAGCGAAGCTTCAGAGGCGGCAGACGACATGCAGGATGCGGCCGAAACGTTGCAGCCGGCCGGCTCGGAACAGCAGGAATCAGAAGCACAGGCCGAAGCCCCTTCTGTCCAGAAGCAAACCACCGCAACGGCAAGCAAGCCACGCATGCTGGACATGGGCGTTGACATCACCGCATACGGTGGGTATTCCTTTGGATTGCAGGCGGGGATTTCGGTCAAGCCTTTTATCAGATACAACATATTCAGCCTCAGGCTAAATCTTTTTGACAACCTGCTGTACCCGTTCGATGGTCAGAGCATAAAGAACGCCTATGTGCCACAGGGCTCCTCGACTCTCGATATCACACGATACGCTCTGGGCTATATAGATGAAGTGAAGGTCGGCACTCAGGACAGCGTGTTCCACCTCTATTTGGGGACAGATGAAACATTCAGATTCGCCCCTGATTCCTTCATTGCCACGATGGATCATGCCTTCGATGGCTTATATGACCACAGGCGCATGAGCTTCTTGGCCAGTCTGAACACCGATGCAATCGACCTGACCCTGTTCGCAGACGATCTGGGCAAATACCGCGGCGATTCAATATGGAGCGGATTCCGAGCCGCATACCTGCCGTTCAGTGGATATGGGTTCTCCATGGCAGGCGGAGCTTACATGAGGATAACGGATCTGAACCCTTTCACTCTCGATTTATATCCGCTGATAGACTTTGGATTCCCGATTGTGAACAGCAACGCATTCAAGATGACATTCCATGCCACTGCCCTGAACGGAAGCATCGTTCCGCTTAAGATTGATCAGCTTATCGGCAAATACATGCTGGAAGGGCGCCTTAGCATGGAGAGCGCCAGCGGCTCCTTCAAGCTTGACATAGGCGGCGCATACAACCACGGCAAGCGTTTCTCCAGTATGATCAATGACACAAAGGCCCAGTCCCTGGGCGGTTATTTCGATGAGGCGGTGATGCCCGATGCCACGACGCTTGACATGATAGCCAATCTGGAGCTTCGGCTGTTCAGGCATCTTTTCATAGCCGGATATCTGGATCTGCCGCTTGAAATCGGTTCATGGAGAATAGCCGACAGCAGCTATGCCGGGATCAATTCAGACGTGGCCATGCTCAAGATCGGCATCGAATATGAAAAATGGGGAGCAGGCATCAATTACAGCCAGCTTGGATTCTCCACCAGGATGATGGATCTCTACCACGGTTTAAAGGGGACTTTCTCCCTGAGAACTGCATTGCTCAATTTTGTGGACAGCAGCCTTTCAAATGTATCGCTGAATGCCTATGTGAATCTGAGCTCTGCGAAGGTATGGCTTGAACTCGGCGCAAGACGGAAGGACGGCAACCTGCTGCCTGCCGGTGCAATCGGAGTCACCTTGAAGCTTGACAGGAAGATTTCACCCAGATGAGCATACGTCTTCTAGACCCGATACTGGTTCAGCGAATCGCCGCAGGTGAAGTCATAGAGCGGCCCGCATCGGTGGTCAGGGAGCTGCTTGACAACAGCATAGATGCCGGAGCCTCCAGCATATCGGTATGGATTGAGGGCGGAGGAACATCCTCCATCACCGTTTCCGACAATGGCAAAGGGATGTCTGAGCAGGATCTCAAGATGTCCTGCCATTCGCATGCAACCAGCAAGATATCTGTCCTGGATGACCTTTTCAGAATAACGACAATGGGCTTCAGGGGCGAGGCGCTTTACAGCATTGCGGCTTGCTCCCGCATGACCATAGCAAGCAATGGCAAAGCCAAGACGGTGGACAATGCATCGGAAACGCCTGTTTCAGACGAGCCTTCGGTGCCGTCTGGAACGCGCATAAGGGTGGAGGAGCTTTTCTCTCAGCTGCCTGCAAGGAAGCTGTTTCTCAAGCGGCCCGTCACCGAAGCCTCCATGTGCCGCAGCATCTTGGTTCAGAAAGCTCTTGCCTTCCCGGGAATCGAATTCCGGATGTTCTCCGATGGGGAGCTCAAAGTGCATCTGCCGGCAACAGAGCATAAGCAAAGGGTGATCGATGTATTTTCGCACGATGAGGCTTTCCTGCCAGGCGATGTATCCGAGTTCAGTGCGGAGAATGAGAATTTCAAGCTGTACGGCGTAGGGACTGTCTTCGAATCGCACAGAAGGGACCGCAGCCAGATAAGGATATTCGTGAACAATCACTGCGTGGATGATTTTCCGCTTGTAAACGCTGTGACCACGGGCTATTCGGAGCAGTTCCCCGGAGGGATGTTCCCCTGTTTCTGCCTTTTCGTATCAATAAATCCAGAGCTTGTCGATTTCAACATCCACCCAGCCAAGCGCGAGTGCAGAATCCGCATAAAATCCCAGATTCAGGGCTGGACAACGACTATGATACGAAGCCAGCTTCGCAAGGTCATCAGGGTGATAAAGCCGGAATCCCCCGCCGGCATTGAAGGCTTTCAGCCCGATATGCCCGACATTGAGGAATCAATGGCTTCATCGGAGCTGAGGCAGAATGAGCCTAGCTTCTTTCCGTCAGACGCAGAAAGCGTCCATTGCCCCGCTGAGGGATCGAATCGCCGCCATGATGCCTCCGCCCAGAGGAATCTGCACAACGCCTCTCAGCACGGTGCATTGCACGGCGGGCGGGATACTGCTCCAAGATTCGACCCCAAGTGGTTTGAGAATGCGAAATCAGTCGCCGGCAAGCGTCAGAGCGGCGCAGACGGGCTGAGCCAGTTCTCACAGATGGAAAAGCGGGCGTATCGATACATCGGACAGGCGTTCAGGCTTTTCCTTGTGGTTGAAAAAGAGGACAAGCTTCTTTTCGTTGACCAGCATGCCGCCCATGAGCGTGTGCTGTTTGATGAATTCAAAAAAAACCCGCAGATACAACGATTGCTTATACCGTATCGATTCGAAGTGGAAAGGGATACTGACAGTTTTCTGCTTGAAGCCTCCGCAATATACTCCGACTACGGGATAGAGCTTACCAGGCCTGATGAGCTTCTATGGGAAATAGACACGCTTCCGCTGATTGCCAAGGGCGTTGAGGATAAGATCGCCTCCTTCATAAAAGACAGCACCGGAGATATCGAGGAAGTCGAGAAAGGGCTTTTCTCCACCCTGGCCTGCCGCGCCGCCATAAAAGCCGGAGATGAGCTTGATGTCTTGTCAGCCCTCAGCCTGCTGGACAAGGTGTTTGCCATGGAGAAGCCAGTCTGCCCGCATGGCAGGGTCTTCGTTACAGAGATGAGCGAGCAGAGCCTCCGAGAAGCGGTCGGGCGATTCTCCTGAATCCCGTCTAATCGCCGCGCCCCGGACTTCCGGCGCTTTCCGCATCGACAACAGATCTGAGCAAGGCGAGATTCAGGTCGCCACTATATGAAGATACGTACAGCACGCCATGGTGCTCCCCGCTCCAATCCTGCGCGGCATCGGCTTTATAAATCAAGTCAAACTTCTCTGAGAACTCACGGCCGTCCGGCAAGGCAACCTCAAGCGTCCACACGCCTTCAGGAAGCTTGACCCCCATGGGCATGCAGATATCGGAGGATCCGGCATACATGACACCATCATACGTCACGCAGGAAGAAGTGAAGCTCCAGACCAGAACCCCGTCAGGCGATGCAACGGCCATCGAAAGCGGACTCTCCCCCTCATCAAGCGAAGTCTGGATATACAAGGCCATGCCCATGCGGCATCCGGGAGCAAGCTCGAACGAACCGTAATCCGGATTGTCATCGTCCATCCTCATGCAATCCATTATTTCTGACGATACGGATTCCGATGCGACATATGGGACAGCGATGATGCGGTCAATGTGGAAATCCTCCCTGACGCAGCCTGAAAGCGCAAGGCAAAATGCAAGGCAAAGCACAAGACAAAGCGCAGTGCAAATGGCAGGGCCGGGGATGGCAGGGCATGAAGCTGAGGCAGCGCGGAGCTTTCTCACGGCTGCTCTCCCATAAGCTCCTTTTCGTGGATATATGACTCCACCGGATTCGCATAGCTCCGGAGCACAAAGTCCAGGACATCCATCTTTATCTTCTTGTACCGATGGAAGAAGGCCCTTTCCTTGAAGTCTTCGTACATCGGCAGGAAATCCTCTGAGTTGTGGATGAAATCATAGCAGAAGCAGTTGGTGTCCCACAGCTTGTAATTAAGATGAATCTGCCTGTCTATCTCCCTTGCGACCTCAGCGGGACTCTCGAAATCATCATCCAGCATCTTGCCTACAGAAAGATGAACATTGCCCTTCCATTTTCTAAGACCGCGCAGCAGATTCAGCACATCCTCGTATCTGCTCTTGTTGTAAACTCCCTCGCTCTTAAGCCTTTTTATCTGCTCGCGGCCCTTCGGGACATCGCACGGGTCGTATTGGTAGCTGATGGCCACCGGCACTATCCGCATCCGCCTTACAGCCTCTTCAAATGGAATGCCGCGCTTCTTGTACTCCAAATAAAGCATCTTTATCACTGCTGTGGAGGTATTGTCTATTCCATCCTTTGACCGTCCGCTCTTCTGGGCTATCCATATGTTGCTCCCCTTCTGATGCTGGGCAAGCTCGATGTACTCGGAAAGATTCCTGGATGCCTGCAGCGCCTCATGGGTCGGCAGGTTCCTCATCACGGTTATTCCGCCATTCACTTTGAAAATATCAGTTGTGAATTGGTTCACCATGAGGTTGTTGCCAAGGCACATCTCGCAGAGATTGCTGAAGCCGCCATAGAACAACGCATAATCCAGCAATGCGCAATCAAGCACTATATCACGGTGATTCGATATGAAGATATAAGACAAGCCGGGATCCAAGCTGTCGATTCCCGAGAATGTGAACCTGTCGATTGAATTCTGCTCAATGGCCGGCAGAAGATAACGGCAAGTCACCATCTTCTGGAAATCCTGCCAGGTTCTTACCTGGGTCAGTGTTTCAGGAATATTCTTCTTAAGTATCCGTGACAGCTTGGCAGTGGAGAACCTGCCCCCCTTGTATATGCAGTAGGCGAGGTTGTTCAGGAACTGCGGATAATCCAGAAGCCTCTGAATAGCCTCCTTCATCTGATCTTCATCATAAGGGGCCAGGGACTTGAGATCGTATTTCGCTTCCATCTCATTATTTCTCCTGATACTTTATGTACTGCGACCTTTCCCATTGCTCGGGATGCATTATCCTCTCCTGAGCAAGCAATCCCATGAACTGCTTGATGCTTGAATACTCATGCCGCTCCATCCACCGGGCTATCTCTGAATTGAATTTGCCTATCACTTCGAAGCCGTTCTCATATACGGCGGTGGCAAGCTGGCAGCATCTTGCTCCGGCAAGAAGCATTTTGAGCACGACAGAGGAATCCCTGATTCCCGTGCTGGCGGCGAAATCCGTCTTGGTTTCCGCAGACATGAGCGCAATCCAGCGGAGAGCCTCCGAGAAGTCATTCATCTTGTTATAAAGGAGCTTGGCATCTATCCTGACGTTATCCAGATCGATATCGGGACGGACAAAGTGATTGAAGAGGACAATCCCATCAATTCCAATCTCAGAGAAGCTCTGAATCATATTCGAAAGGGAGGAGAACTGATACCCTATCTTTATCGAGAGAGGGATGCTCACGGCTTTCCTGGCCGCCGATATAAGATCTCGATACATCTTCTCCACTTGATTGCCGCTCACCTTTGAGTCCGAAGCGAGGATGTAGTAATTAAGCTCCAGGGCATCGGCTCCACAGTATTCAAACCGCTTGGCGTACTCCACCCATGCGCCCTGGCTGTTGCAGCAGATGCTTGCAATCACAGGTATGTCAAGGGCCTTCTTGGCGTCCTGGACAAGCTTCAGATACCTGTCTATGAAGAAATCCCTGCTGGCCCCCTCCAGGAAGCTTTCGGCATCCGAATGAGTCAGAAATCCGGCGGCGGAATCGATGGCAGACCGCGTTTCATTGACGATGAGCTCTTCAAACAGCGATCTGACAACCACCGCCCCTGCCCCATTGTCTTCAGCTTTCTTCAAATTATCCAGAGTGCCGGTAAGCGGCGAGCTGCCCATTATGACAGGGCTTGCCAGCTTGAGGCGAAGATACTCCGTATCCAATCTGCCCATTTCAGTCCTCCTTATGATTCTTCATATGATATCACGTTCAACCAAAAAAAACAGCAACGAACGACATGCTGTCCATATTAATGTCTAGATTGAATCAAAATTAAGGAAAATTCAATTTTTCCAGATAACTTTTGGATTTAACTAAGTTATTCAAATAAAAATTGACTTTATCCAAAGGATACCTTAGAATTAATTCTGGTATATGACTGATGCGGATTTGCAGTCTTCTGCACAAAACACAATCCGCACGGAAAAGGAGTGTTTCCATATGCTGATTCTAATTTCTGATGCTTTCGATGCATCATTGCCAGAGAAGCTTGCCCAGTTCGGCGAAGTCACGTCTGACAAGAACCGTCTTCCTGAGGCTGATGTGGTTCTGGTCCGGGCCAAGACCCAATGCACGCCAGAATACATCGATCAGGCCAAGAACCTTAAATTGATTATCCGCGGCGGGGTCGGAATCGATAATATTGATAAAGCCTATGCTGAAAGCAAGGGCATAATGGTGCATAACACGCCTAAAGCCAGCTCCATAGCGGTTGCTGAGCTGACGATGGCGCTGATGCTTTCCGTTCCGTGCAACCTCCCGCTTTACGATCAGGGAATGAAGAGAGGCGAATGGCTTAAGAATGCCAAGAGAACAGAGCTGCACGGCAAGACCCTCGGACTTCTGGGAATAGGCAACATAGCCACCAAGGTCGCCGAACGGGCAAAGGCCTTCGGGATGAAGGTAGTCGCATACGATAAGTACGTGAAGACCTCCGATGCGGCCGATATGGTTCCGACCGCCGAAGCTGCGGTCCATGATGCCGATTATGTGTCGATTCACCTTCCGCTGACAGATGAGACGCGCGGCATGGTCAACGCCGAGATGATATCCAAGATGTCGCGCAAGCCTGTTCTGATAAACACCTGCAGGGCGCTTGTCATCGATGCGGACTCTGTAAAGAAGGCGCTGGACGATGGCGGCCTGAGATGGTATTGCACCGATGTCTATCCATCGGATCCGGTTGATTTCGAAAACTACAGCGTGCTTAAATCGGACAAAGTGACGCTGACGCCCCATGTGGGAGCCAACAGCGTTGAGAACCTTCTCAGAATCGGAGAGGAGGTATGCGCTCTCATCGCGCAGCTGAAGAAGGAGGGAAAGCTTTAATATGTCCAGAAAACTTAATTTCTTTGCAGGTCCGTCAACTCTTCCGGTTGAGGTGCTGGAGGAAGTCCAGCGTCAGATAGTCGACTACAACGGCAAGGGCCTTTCCATGATCGAAGCCAGCCATAGAGGCGGGATGTTCGAGGATATGTACGACAGCTGCCTCGCAGATCTGCGCGAGGTGATGGCGATTCCGGAGAATTACGACGTGTTCTTCCTGGGCGGAGGCGCAACGCTGCAGTTCACCATGATTCCGACAAACTTCCTGATCCCCGGAAAAGCCGCCGACTATTGCAGGACCGGCACATGGTCAAACAAAGCCTGTGACGATGCCCGGAAGCTTGGCGATGTGCATGTCTACTTTGATGGAACGGACTCGAAGTTCACCACCCTGCCTGATCCGAAGGCGGTGAAGCCCAGCGCAAACTCCTCATATGTCTATCTGTGCAGCAATGAAACGATAGGCGGCATAGAATGGCAGGAGTTCCCCGATACCGGAGATGTTCCATTGATTGCGGACATGTCCTCCGACCTCATTTCAAGACCTGTCGATGTGTCCAGGTTCGCAATGATATACGGCGGTGTCCAGAAGAACCTCGGACCGGCGGGGGCCACCCTTATCATCCTGAGGCGCGATATGCTGGAAAGGAGAAACAAGAACCTGACCGCTTATATGGATTATGAGCTCCACGCAAAGGAAAAAGGCTTGTACAACACTCCGCCCGTGTTCTCGATCTGGGTTGTCAAGATAGTCCTTGAATGGATAAAGCGCAACGGCGGCGCCGAAGGAATGCTCAAGAGAGCCAATGAGAAGTCCTCCATCCTGTACAACGTCATCGACGGCAACAAGGATTTCTTCAGAAGCCCTGTCGACCCGAGGTACCGCTCCAGGATGAATGTTGTGTTCAGGCTTCCTAACGAAGAACTTGAAGCGAAGTTCGTCGAGGAATCGAAGGCCGCCGGAATGCTCGGGCTTAAAGGCCATCGCTCGGTTGGCGGACTGAGAGCCTCAATCTACAATGCGCTTCCCAAGGAAGATGTCCAGGCACTCGCCGACTTCATGAAAGAGTTCGCCAGGAAGAATGGCTGAGGAAACGGTTGACCGACATGAACAGACTGGATGATACAAACATAGCCATAGTCCGCAAGCTTTATGACGGGCGCAAGCCTTTCAGCCAAATCGCTCAGGAACTGGACATAACAGAGAACACTGTCCGTTCCAGAGTGAACAAGATGATGGAGGAAGGCATCCTCAAGATACAAGGCCTTGTCAATCCGCAGATGATGCCGGATATCCAGCTGGTGTTCATGGGCTTCAAGTTCAAGACCCGCGACCTGGAAACAAAGGCAAAGGATCTGCTGGGGCTTAAAGGCGTCGTGTTCGCCACTGTGGTGACCGGCCGATACGACATAATGGCCGAGGTGATGCTAAGCGAAACGCATGACTTCACATTGCTTGACTTCTTCAAGAAAGAGCTTGTGAAGATAAGCGATATAGCCGAAGTTGAGACCTATGTCGTCTACCAGTCCCATAATGTCAACGTTCCCTACATACTCTGATAACCGATGGAACGGAACATAAAGACCGAGGCCATCGTGGTCGGAACCAGAAAGCTCGGGGAGATCAACAGGGGCATCACTCTCCTCTCCCCGGATCTGGGCATAATTGAGGCAGTCATCTACGGAGGCCAGAAAAGCCGGAAGGCTTCACGGCCTCCTCTTTTCTCAATCGGGGAGTTCTATCTCCAGCACAGCCCGGAGACCAGGCGCTATTGTCTCACTGACGTTTCATTGATAAGTGATTGTCCCTTTGAATTCAGTCTGCGGCAGGTCGGCATCGCCTCATTCATGGCGGAGCTTGGGCGCAAGGTTGGAGAGCCGGACCCCAGGCAGACTTACAAACTGCTCTACTCTGCACTGCAGGAACTGTCACGCTCCCATGAGGAGCCTGGCTTGTCCATCGTGCTTATACAATTCGTCTGGCAGCTTATGAAAGCAGCCGGATTCACCACAGACATGGATCTCTGCCCCATATGCGAAAAGCCGTACAGCGAGAATCAGGTTCTGGCATACAGCGCATCTCTGAATTTCTTCTGCTGCGAGAACTGCGCTGATGACAAAAGGCTTTTCCTGGGCCCCGGCGCCAGAAAATACTTCGGGCTTACATTGCAGATGGATTTCAACCAGGCCATCGAGGTTCCCCTGCTCCAGTCAACTGCCAGCCGGCTCAGGAGACTGATGATATCGTATGCCGATGAGGTTTCGGGCCACCGGCTCAGAACTGTGGAAAGCGGCATGGTCTGATGCGGCCGCATCGTGCGGAGGTTTTCAACTGCAAACAGAGGGAGCCGCATCTCTGCGGCTCCCTGAATCATGCTGTCCGGTCACTAAAGCAATCAGAATCTTCTGATGGCATACCAATATGTGTTGGGGCCTTGTGTGCTGTCATAAGGAAAGGAATCCGCTGAAGCTCCCCCGATTGGGCAAAATTCTGCATTGGTGGTTTTTTGGTTGCTTGTCCATATCCCATATGCGCAGCTTACCAGTCCGCTTGCACAGAGAGCCTTCGCCTCCTCAGCCGATGGGATGAACCAGTCTTTCTTTCCCCCGGTCGTCATGGCGGCGGCGATGGAGAATGCGGTAGCGGTCGCCTTGGTCGGTGTGTTTGCAGCATACTTTGAAATGCTTGAATACACATGCTGATCCGCAAGCGCCTTGTTCCACTTCGCCGTGTTTGACGGACCCTTGCCCATCCCGGTCTCTGCACCGATGAACTCGACCTTGAGGTGACAAGAACTGCCCGCACCCATATAGCTTTCCGCATCGGCTGGGTCAAATGTTGAGTAATAGACATCAGCAGATGTTCCAGCGCCCTCAAGTTTCACGGTGCAGACCTCAAGGTACTTCCACCCATCGGCATCCGCATTCGGGTTGATGTAGAATATCCTTCCACCTGCCGGGCCGTAGTCTCCTACGGAATAACCCTTCTCCACATACGCTTCGACATCCTGCTTGCAGGAGACAATCACAAAGGCCATCAGCACGGCCAATATGATCAAAACAGTTTTCTTCATTGGCTTCCCTCCAGATAGATTATTTTAATTCTATAGGGGGGGGGGAATTAGTCAATAATATGATTCAGTCATATCTGCCGTTGCAATGATAGCCGCATCCTTGTCTTCATCAACCACGTTCCTAATCGCCTTCTTTTATGATACACTGAATGCAGGCCGCATTGAATCCGGCTTTTTGCAATGAATTTAATTTTACAAGGTTGACATATATTTTGATGAAATGGACACAGGAGAGATTGGATGGCGCGGTCGCCGCTGACCTCGCAAAACGTTACAGGATTGACCCGATTCTCAGCACGATTCTGGCTCAGAGAGGCATAACCGCACCGGAACAGCTGCGGTTCTACCTATCCCCGGAGCTTGCCCTGCTCCACAACCCTTTTCTTTTCGAGGACATGGAGACTTTCTGCGAAAGAATCCAAGAAGCCATTGAAAGCAAGGAGAAGGTGCGGATATTCGGCGACCGAGATGTAGATGGCATCACTTCAACCGTGCTGATGAAGACGGAGCTTGAGCGTCTTGGACTTGACTGCTCATACGCCCTCCCGGAGAACGATGAGCCATATGGCCTGACGATGGAAGGCGTGAAAGCGGCGAAGGACGCCGGAGCTTCGCTTCTGATAACAGTCGACTGCGGAATCTCCAGCATAGAGGAAATCAAATACGCTGCAAGCCTGGGGATGGACACATTGGTGTGCGATCATCACCTATCAGGCGAAGCCATGCCTCCTGCCCGCTGCATGATAAATCCTAAAGCAGAGGGCTGCGGCTATCCGTTCCCCCATCTGGCGGCCTGCGGAGTTGTCGCAAAATGCATATGGGCGCTCAGATTATCAATGACGGAGCTTTACAACGAGCCCATAATCCTCCTGCACCTAGTCCAGAAGAACGATGTCATCGTCATAGAGGCGGCAAAGCTTGAGAACCTCGCCTTGATTGACCGCATTGTGGAGGAGGTCGTTCCGGGGGTCATGAAGGCCTCTGACAGCAGGGCGCTTGGATTCATAGGCTCCTCTGCCCCTGTCGCTGTCCTGGATGCTGATTATGAGAAGGATATGCTGCGCAAAGCCTTCGGCAAGTCAATTGAAATCAATCTCATCGACCTTAGACCGGAGTTTGAGAAATACATGCCGATAGTAGAAAACGCCACCCTGTTCAGCCTGTCGCTTAAAAGCAAGGCCTCCAGGTTCGCAAAGGTGAAAAGCGAGCTTGACACATTGATATCGATGTTTTCGGCCTATGCAAGGTTCAAATATCCACAGCTGGGGGACGGCTATGCGGACATTCTGGATTTAGTGGCAATCGGCACGATAAGCGATTTGATGCCGCTTGAAGACGAAAACCGAGTCCTTGTCCGAATCGGACTGGAGAAGCTGGAGAAAGGAACAAGGGCGTCCATGCAGCCATTCATGCTTAAGCTGGGCCTGGCGGGCAAGCGCCTTGCCTCCACCGACATAGGCTGGCAGATAGCCCCATGCATAAATGCATCGGGACGGCTTGGAAACCCCAGAATCGCATGCGAGATGCTGCTTGCCGACAGCCAGCCTGCTGCCGAAGATGGGGCGAATCGGCTTATAATGCTGAACAAGGAGCGGAAGCGCCTTTCAGAGGACGTCTGGGATAGATTGCTGCCAAAGGCGAAGCATAGCTATGAGCTGTTCGGAACCAAACTGGTGGTGCTGCAGGAGGACAGCGTTCCGCGCGGCATAGCCGGAGTCATGGCGAACCGTCTCATGAAGCAGTTCAACGCACCCTCGATTGTGATAACCGCCACCACCGAAGGAGTGCATTCAGGCTCAATGAGAAGCTTCGGAGATATCAACACCAGAGATTTCCTGATGAAGTACTCAGACCTGTTCATGGACTTCGGAGGTCACAAGTATGCAGGAGGCTTCTCTATACAGGATGGCAACCTGGGAGAACTGCTTGCGAGGATATCCGAAGATGCGGATTACATGGATTGCCCCGAGCAGGAGGATGAAACCATAATCGTGGACGCCGTTGTGCCGCCGGAACGGCTGACCCCTGACCTGATGAAGACAGTAGAGCTGTTTGAGCCGTATGGGGAGAAGAATCCGCCGCTTGTTTTCCTCGCCCGCAATGCACGGATAGAGCAGACCCAGATACTAAGGGCTCAGAAAGGCCCGGCAGGCCATCTGCGTCTTACAATAAGCCATGGAGAGTACCAGTGGCCTGCTGTTTATTGGAACTCCGCCGGAAAGCTCGGTGACGAGTTCTCCGAGGGCGATATAGTCGACGTCGCATTCCACCTGGGCAAGAACAGCTTCAGGAATCAGGAATCGCTCCAGCTCACCGTGATTGGAATAAACAGAGTCAGGCCATGATGCTTGAAGTGCCATGACGCCATAAAACGACATGATGCGATGAAGCGTGATGACACGTTGAAACGGGATGTCGCTTTGAAACGGGATGTCTCCGCTGGAATCACCGCTAAATCAGGTCATTGCAATCGCAGGGGCTGCGCACCGGCAGGCTCTGCGGCCTTGACGGCGCCTTCCGCCGAAGCCTTGCAAACGCCCTGGAGGCATATATCGGGGTTATTGTGATGATTTGCTGGAGGTTGTTCTGATAAAACGCATGCGGGAAGGCAATCTTCAGCAGGACAAGAGCTGCCGCAAGATAGAAGAAAAGCCTGTCCATCCGCGCGATGATCGCTGCATCCTCCGTCTTTTTAAAAGCCATATGGAGATTTCTCCACGCAAGCCAGAGCAAAAGCGGATTGATGAACAGAAGATTCTCATTGAACCATGCAACGTCATGATTCGTGAGCAAGCACATGAAAGCCAGGAGAGCCGAGGCCAGTCCGAGGACAAGATAGACGGCAAACCCTCCGATTCCATATGCCATTCTCCATCCGCCATGCGCGCAGATGATGAAGAATGCGGATATGGCCAGGCTTATCGCAAGAGGGACTGCAATCTCCCGGATGAGGCTGTACTCTGCAAGCGTCTTGGGACGATTGTCGTCCAACGTATTGTCAAGCAATGCTGATTCGCCATCTCCAAGCCCGAATTCAAGCACCGCCGCCTCCAGCCTTTCAGGAAGGAACATCTCATCCCACAGCGTTATCGGCTTGTCAATCCGGCCCCCTTGGAGAAAATTAAGGAAATAGTCCCAGAATGCATTGACTTCCAGCGCGCGGGCCGCCTCCTTCCGGAAGGAGGAAGACGCTCCTCTCTCAATCGCCCATTTCCTGAATTCCCCGTCTGTGGCATAGTCAAGTATATCGCGTATACGGGTTGCGCAGTTGTCAAGATAGTAATGATAGAGATACCGGGAATTCTCAGGGCGGTGATTGAAAACAAGAAAATCCAAGACAGCCTGCTTCTTTTCCGGTGAAAGCTTCAATGGTATCTCCTTCATGGAGCGGTTCTGTTTATCGTAAATCTCAATGTTGGTCTCTATGTGGCTTGCGCTCATGCTGTACCAGAGCCTGCCCATGGCGAAGTTCTTGTAAAAATCATCATCGTAAGAAAACAGTCCGTAGTCAAAGAGCACTCTTTCGCCGTTCGGATACGAAACCATCAGCCCCACATGCCCGAACCATGTGAAAACCTCGTCTCCCTTTGTCGTCACGACAAGCGAAATCCCGTATTCGTCCAAGGCCGCGCTGTCAGCCACCTCGGGAGAGAAGTCCCAAGCGGAAAGCATCACTTCGGAATCAAATCCCTGCGCCTCCCTGGGCGGCTGAAAGCTAGCGGAGAACAGCGGAAGCAAAGCCGCGGCGATTATCATCAGAAAGGCAGAAAATCTCTTGCTCACCTGTCTAATTTACCTTTGCATCGATGTTTTGGCAACAGAAAAGAATCATGGGCCATCGATATGGCCCATGAAACTTGTATTGAATTGCCATGAAGTCTATTATCGCACGACCTTGGTTCCCCTGTCGCCATATACTGCATCGTACAGGTTTTCAGGATCGGTTATTATTCCCATGTTGCCGGTGACTTTGACAAAATCGGCCATGGCCTTGACCTTCGGAAGCATGCTTCCCGGAGCGAACTGCCCTTCGGCTATGTACTGGGAGGCCTCGTCTATGTTCATTTTCCCAAGCTTCCTCTGATTGGGCTTCCCGTAGTCAAGGCAGACTTCCGGAACCGCCGTTGATATCACGAACAAATCAGCATTCAGCTTCTTGGCCATGAGCGCCGCAGCATAATCCTTGTCTATCACGGCCTCAAGCCCCTTGTAAGCGCCATTGTCAAGCTTGCAGACAGGAATCCCGCCACCGCCGGCGGCTATGACTATAACGCCGTTGTCCAGCAATGTCCTGACGGAATGCAGCTCAACGATATCAATTGGAATCGGACTTGCCACCACTCTTCTGTATCCGCGCCCAGCATCCTCGACAATGTTCCATCCCTGCTCTGAGGCACGCTTTTCCGCCTCTTCCTTTGTCATGAAAGAACCGATGGGCTTGGTGGGCTTCTGGAATGAAGCGTCAGTCGGCGAAACCTCGACCTGGGTCACAACAGTGACCACGTCCTTGCTGATGCCAAGCTTGTTCATCTCGTTCTTCAGAGCCATCTGGAGCTGGTATCCGATAGCCCCCTGGGTGTCCGCCACGCAGGAATCAAGCGGAACTGAATGAAGTATGTCCTTGCTATGCTCCGCCCGGAGCAGAATGTACCCCACCTGCGGCCCGTTGCCATGGGCTATCACCACCCTATGCCCTTCCTTTATAAGCCTCGCTATATGGGCTGCCGTCTTACGCGCTGCCTCATATTGAGATTCCACAGTCACATGCTTCGGATCCTCTATAAGTGAATTCCCGCCTATTGCGATAACTATGAGCTTGCTTTCCACGTTTTTCTCCCTAAAATCCAATAATAAAAGGCGACGACCGATGAGCCTCACCGATTCAATCATATCATATCTGCAACAAAATGCAACAAGTTTAAGATGGGAAAGATGGCTTTCAGGAAGACGTCAGAGCTTTTCAAGAAAACCTGAAAACACGGGTGATATTTGACCTGATTATTGACTAATTCCCTTCAAATCGTCATTATTACAGAGCAGTCTGAGCCGGTTGGCAAAGGAGGTGAGATATATGGCATTTGTAAGAGTTGAGGAGAACGAGCCGCTGGAGAAGTCCATCAAGCGTTTCAAGAGAATGGTTGAGAAGGAAGGCATCATCCGGGAATGGAAGCTGCGCGAGTATTACGAGAAGCCATCCACCATCAGGAACAGAGTCAACAAGGCCAATGCGAGGAAGCAGATGAAGAAAGTCAGAAAGCTTCATTCGTCGAAGGCCTATTGAGCCAAGCTTCACGCAATGAATGGCTGCCCTTGCGATGGGGCGGCTTTTTTTATGTTGTGGAAAACCCTTTTTTGCTCTATTGTGGACGCATGATGACGATATTCGGCGACAGCCTCACAGGAAACAGGTTCGGAATAAGCTACAGGAATCATCTCCCGCAGGACAAATACAGCTTCAGGGGAATAGACGGACAGAACTGCCTTCAGATAACGCACAGGGCCCTCGGCTTCATGGAAAGGGAGTCGGCGGACGTTGTGCTGGAGGGCGGAGGGAACGACATTCTGGACATATGCAGGTCATGGGGCTGCCTGCCGCTGAGAAAGCCCAAGGCGGGCGCCGATTTCGAGGCTTTCCAGGACTGGAGGCTCAGGATGGCGGTGCGTGGCCATACGGTGTCATTCCTGGAGGGCGAAGGCTTCGAAGCCATTCTCAAGCCTGTTCTGGAACGCGAGGCTCAGTACGCCGAAGCGATAATGGCCCTGCCCCGCCCCGTCTGGGTCTGCGCTGTCACGGTGATGACCGAAAACATCGGGAATCTGTTCAACCGACTTGGCACCGAATGGAACAACGCCTTGAGAAAGCACATCGGCGAGGAACGCTTCTTGGACATACGCACCCCCCTGCTGGGATTGCTCAAGGGCAACGATGACATGCTGGGCGGGAATCTTGACGAACTGATGGAGGATAGAGCGTTCATCAGCGGGTCTGAGGAAAAGGCCGCAGAGCTTTCAGCCTCAAGGGGCCTTGGAGCCACGGTGGATGGCATGCACACCAATGCAAAAGGCGCAGCGGCGATTGCCAAAGCCATCGATGAGCGTTTTGCAAAGCGCACAGCATACGCTCTGTGAGAACGTCAGGGAGCCAATCTGTCCAAACGCCTCTGATGCACTCACATGCACTTCACTTTTGGCAAGAAAACAATTAGATTATTACAAAGGCTCTTGGCATCCTGACAAGACGCTTAGATGCCATGGAAAACGATATTTTATAAAGCAATCAGACTGAAAACGGAAGAGATTGAAAACGGAAGAGATTGAAGATGGAAGAGACTGAAAAATACACTGAGTCGCCCGGCGACAGAATCATAAAGAATGAAGACGAGAGGCTGCCGAGGAACCTTTACATACTGCCGCTTCGAAACGGCATACTTTTTCCCGGCGTGCTGTCACCGTTGACGATAACGAATGAGAGGGATTTGGAAATCGTAGCCGCCGCAGAGCCCCGCCATGAAATCGGGCTGGTGCTTCTGAAAGAAACGCTTCCCGACCCTTCGCCCAACCAGACGCCTCTGACAAAAGAAGAGGAAGCCGAGATAGACGATTTCATAGCCAGCTACGAGGCCTTCGAGAAAGGCGAGCAGGTTCCGCAGGAAATCGACGAGCCAAGCGCCATGAGGGTGTTTGAGATCCTAAGCAAGAAATTCGGGTCGGAGAACCTCAATGACGAGAAGAAGTTCCACAAGGTCGGCGTCTATGCCAGGATACTAAAGAAGATAAACCTTCCAAATGGAGGCATAAGCCTCTTTTTAAGCATCGTCAGACGATTCTCCATAAAGCGATTCTTCTCCACCGGAAGCCAGTTCATCGCCAGCGTTGATTTCTTCTCAGACGAGAATGGCTTCGCTTGGCCAAAGGCGCAGATGACGGCATATACAAGACTGCTTAACAAGGAGATAAAATCCATTTCGTCAATATCGTCGGTGTTCTCTGAAGAAGTGAAGGTGAACATAGCCAACATAGACAATCCGGGCAGGCTTGCCGACTATATTGCAAACAATCTTGATATATCCGCCGATGAGCAGCAGAACATACTCAATACAGTCGACATCCCTTCCAGAGTGGAGCTTGTGCTGGCCTATCTGCAGAAAGAGAAAGCCGTCATAGAGATGCAGTCCACCATCGAAAGCAAAGTGAAGCGCATGGTTGACAAGCGTCAGCGCGAATACATACTCCGCGAAGAGATGAAATCCATCCAAGAGGAGCTTGAAGGCAGCGATTCCTCCAAGCCGGGCGCGGCGGGCAAGACATCGGTCACAGACAAGATGACCCGTCTCAAGCAGCGATTCGAGAAGGCCCCGCTGAATGCGGAGGCCCGCGAGACCGTGCAGGGCGAGTTTGAGAAGCTGGCCCAGATGGATCCGTACGCCCACGAGTATGGCTTGTCGCTGTCGTACATAGAAACAATCCTTTCGCTCCCCTGGGAAGACCCGAAGCCGGAGCGTTACAGCATTGAGAAGGCGCGGCAGATACTTGACCATGACCACTACGGCCTAAAGGATGTGAAAGAACGCATCATGGAGTTCATCGCCGTGCGCAAGCTGAAGAACGATACCAAGGGTTCGATAATCTGCCTAGAGGGCCCTCCCGGAGTCGGGAAGACCTCAATAGGGCTGTCCATTGCGAGGGCGCTCAACAAGAAATGTTTCCGCTTCTCAGTGGGCGGCGTCCGGGATGAGGCGGAGATAAAGGGACACAGGCGAACATATCTGGGAGCCCTGCCCGGCAAGATAATCCAGGGCCTTAGGGTCACAAAGTCAAAGGATCCGGTGTTCCTGATCGATGAGATTGACAAGCTTCAGATGTCAAACAACCAAGGCGACCCGGCAGCTGCGCTGCTGGAAGTCCTCGACCCGGAGCAGAACATCTCCTTCAGGGATCACTATCTTGATGTCCCGTTTGACATATCACATGTGCTGTTCATCGTCACGGCAAACGACAAGAGCCTGATACCCAGACCGCTGCTTGACAGAATGGAAGTGATACAGATTTCAGGCTACACAAGCCAGGAGAAGCTTCAGATAGCCAAAGGTTACCTCATCCCCAAGTCCAGAAAGGCGAATGGATTGAAGCCGGCGGACGTGAAGATATCAGATGAAATGCTGAACTACATAGCGGAGGGCTGGGCACGGGAGCCCGGTGTCAGGAACCTTGAGAAGGCGTTTGACAGAATACACCGCAAGATAGCGCTGGAATCGTTTGACAAAGACAACTTCAAGCGTCCTGTCAGAATCTCCCTCGACAATATCAAGCATTATCTTGACTCGCCCATCTACACAGAGGATGACATAATACGCGCAGACAAGGCGGGAATGTCGATAGGCCTTGCCTATAACGGATATGGAGGGACAACGCTTGGAATCGAGGCCATCAGCATCCCGGAGGGCAAAGGCGAACTGCGGCTCACCGGGCAGCTTGGAGACGTGATGAAGGAATCGGCCAACATAGCCTTCTCCTTCCTGCGCTCAAGGGCAAGCGAGCTTGGGCTGGATCAGAAATGGTTTGACTCCCATAACGTCCACATCCACTTTCCTGACGGCGCCACGCCAAAGGACGGCCCCAGCGCGGGGGCGGCCATATGCTGCGCCCTCTACTCGCTGGTGTCCAGCAGCCTGATTTGCCCCGAGCTGACCATGACGGGCGAGCTGTCGCTCACAGGAAGGGTCATGGAGATAGGCGGGCTGAAGGAGAAGGTTCTTGCGGTGGCAAGGAACAAGTTCAAGCAGGTCATAATTCCAAAGTCGAACAAGAAAGATCTGGAGAAGCTTGACGATTGCGTGAAGAGCGGGCTTGTCTTCTATATCGTGAGCGACATACATCAGGTTCTGCAGATAGCCTTCACCGCCGACCGCACCCCGGGAATGGCAGAGGGCGTGGAAGTGATAAGCTTCAAGGAAGCATGATGGAACTCCTCTCTCCGGCCGGAAACATAGAGAAAATGGAGACGGCATTCGCCTACGGGGCAGATGCCGTCTACATGGGGCTCAGGAGATTCTCTCTCCGTGCAAAGGCCGGAAACTTCGGGGAAGCTGATGCCGCAGGAATAGCGGAGATAAAGGCTCAATACGGCGGCAAGGCATACGGGGCGCTCAACATATACTGCGGAGAGTCAGACATCGATGCATTGAAGGAACAGCTTGACGAGATAGCCGCTTTCCCCTTCGATGCCTTCATCGTATCGGATCTTGGCCTTGCTGCTATTCTTAAGAATCGTTTCCCCGAAATCAATCTGCACCTATCCACTCAGGCCAACTGCCTGAACTCAGAAAGCGTCAAGCTGTACAGGAGCCTGGGATTCAAGAGAATAGTCATGGGCAGAGAGGCATCTGTCATCGACATAAAGCGGATAAAGGACGCAGCGCCGGATATTGAGCTGGAGGTCTTCGTCCATGGCGCAATGTGCATGGCCTACAGCGGGCGCTGCTTCCTGTCGGCTCACCTCGCAGGCAGAAGCGCCAACCAAGGCGATTGCGCCCATGCCTGCCGCTGGAACTATCGCCTTGCCCTTGAGGAGGAGCAGCGCCCCGGCATCTACTACCCTATAGCTGAGGAAGATGGCTGCACTTCAATACTATCCTCAAAGGATCTATGCATGATAGACCATCTTGCGGATCTCAGAGATGCGGGTGTCAGCTCTCTCAAGATAGAAGGCCGGATGAAAAGCGTTTACTATGTGGCGACAGTCACCAGAGCGTATCGCAAGGCGATAGATGCGCTGGCAGCCCCTTCCATCGACTACATGCCTTACAGGGACGAGCTTTTCAATGTGTCGCACAGAGAGTTCTCCACAGGCTTCTTCTATGGGCATGGCCCGATTGACATCCCGGCTAAGGCAGGCTACGAGAGAGATTATCTCTATCTTGGGAAGTTCCTGAGGCAGGCAAGGCCTGACATATGGGAGATTGACATACGCAACCAGATCGCTGCAGGAAGGACAATTGAATACATAGGCCCGGACGTGCTCAAGATAGAGGACTCCTCATACCGCACCCTTGACGAGAACTTCAACGAAGTCCCGCACATCGACCACTGCCAGACCTGCTACCTCTGCACAAAAGCTCCGGTGAAGAGCGGATACATGATAAGGAGCATTGCGAAGTGAAGAGACAACTGGCCGTGATCGTGATTGCGCTGCTGCCGGCCCTGCTTCCGGGGGCCTATCAAGACCGCCTCTCATTTCTAAACGACATCCCGGCTTTCGTCCGGCTTGAGACGATGGTTCTGAACGCCGAGAACCCTGACGCCTGTCTGACTGCCATGGAAGAGCTACGCTCTGACCTTGAATCCAGCGTCGCTTTCTCCAAGCCGCAGCTGCAAGACTGGCAGCTGACCAGCGTCAGGATCAAAGCAGACACTCTAGTCGCCCGGTACATGCTTGAATGTCCGGAGAAGAACAGCTCGTTGGCGAAATCGCTGCTGAAGGAAGCCGAAACGCTGCATAAGAGGCTGCAATCAGAAATCCCATCGGCCTGCTCCGCCATCCTGCCTGCGCTGGAATCAGACATAAGGAGCATCGAATATCTCGCATCGCCGTTTTTCAACCTGTCCAAAGGGCTGGAAGCAACAAAGCTGATTGACAAAGCGTATTCAGAGAATCCGGAGGAGGTATCCGTGGCCTTGATGTATGCGAACCGCAGGCTTTACGCCCCTGCCATAGGAGGCAGGAATATCCCCGAAGCCTATGATATACTGAAGCGTCTTGAAGCATTCGGGCAGCTCAGCCCCTGGGACAGGTTCTCTGTCCTCAGCGGAATCGGGATGGCATTGAAGGAGCAAGATAAGAAAAGCGAGGCGGCGCTGTATCTGCAGAAGGCCCGGGAACTGTACACGGGCGACAAGAATATAGAGAGAACGCTGAGCGAACTTCTTGGAGGAAGCATTTGATGGTTTTGAGAATCCTTGGAATCGTGATTTTCGCAATGGGTCTTTACTCATTCATGCTCACCGTGTCCAACGTGCTTACGCTTAGAAAGCTCAAGCCCAGGACGCTGCTCACAGACGGGCCGCTTGTCACCATCTGCATTCCCGCAAGAAACGAGGAAAGCAACATAGGCCGCTGTCTGGAGTCAATGACGAAGCAGAATTACCGGAACATCGAAATCCTTGCGCTGGATGATTCCTCCGAGGACAGAACCGCCGAGATAATCAAGCAATACGAACAGAAAGACCCTCGCGTTCATTACATAAAAGGGCTTCCGCTGCCATCCGGCTGGAAAGGCAAGCTTTATGGAATGCACCAGATGCTTCAGAGAAGCAGCGGAGAATTCCTGCTGTTCACCGATGCGGACACAATCCATGCCCCGGACAGCGTCGCCTTTGGCCTGACGCTGCTTGAGAACCGCAAGGCCGATTATCTGTCCGGCTTCCCCGCGGAGGATATCCCCGGCTACTGGACTGAACTCACAGTCTCCGCGATGGTGTTCAGCACAAGCCTGATGGTTCCGCTCCTCATCCAGCAGAAGCTCCAGCTGAGCTTTTTCGCCCTGAGCATAGGCCAATACCTTTTCATGAAGAAGGATGCCCTGCTGGCCTGCGGCGGATTCGAACCGATAAAGCATCAGATAGCCGACGATGTCAGCCTGACGCGCCAGATGGTCAAACATCATAAGAGAACATTGTTCGCCGATTTGAAGCATGTGCTCACATGTCAGATGTACACCGATTTCGGCGATGCCATCAGAGGGCTTTCGCGCAGCTTGCTGGGCGTGATTCCTCGGTCGCTGATACCTTTGATCGTCGTGGCTGTGTCAATCCTGATCCCATGCGCCTTATCCCTGCCAATCTCAGCCATCATTATGCTCACGATGGGTTTCCAGACAGGGGCGATGCTCATGCTTGCGGGCGGAGCGCTGCTCTGGGCCGGATGGTTCATAGGGTGCCGGTTCCATGGCTTCAGCTTCAAGGCGGCCGTTTCCCAGCCTATCACGTTCCTTATTATCATATATATTTACTGGCGCGGCGTGTTCATGCGAAAGGCGAATAAAAAGGTGATTTGGAAAGGCCGAGAGGTCTGATTCCATTGAAAACACCCTTCAAACCCATCTGAAATCACGTTTTTTTTTGGTTTTTTTACAGTTTTTCAGATGCAAACGCTTGTGATACAAAAAAAATATGGTAGGATTAATTAATCTTTTAAAGGAGGCATTCAATATGTCTAATCATGATCAGTTGGTTGCTTTATTCGAAGCTTATGTCGCTGAAAACGAAAAATTCGAGGGAAAAGGAGTCAAGGCATCTGCCGCCAGAGCGCGCAAGGCCCTCGGAGAAATCGCCAAGCTTTGCAAAGAGAGGAGAAAGGAAATCCAGGACGCAAAGAACGCGGCTGAAAAATAGCATGCTCCCTTCTTTTTAAAAAGGGGTTGCCATTGGAGGACTTCACTTAGGGATTTGCAAAAACAAGCAAATTTAAGCCGACCTTCTTCAAGCGGGTCAACAGAAGAACGACCATGCAAGAGTGCAATGCTCCTGTATGGTCGTTTCCTTTATGCATGTTTTAATAGCCACGTATAGCATCTACTATAGAATCCGTATTCCATTTAACGATTTTGTTAGCGGCTTTTTTCACCACTGTTGAAGTCTTTTCCGAACCCCAAGGTTCAATTGCTATAATAGTTTTGCCCATTTGTTGTGCAAGTTCGATTTCTATACTTATCCACTTGCTATAACTTGCATATACTCCCGCGAGGATGAGAACGAAGCTTGCAGGCTGCATTTGCGCCTTGATTGCTGCCCTTAACTGATAGTCATAATAAGCATGGTGGATGGGATCATCTTTTGGAACAGAATAATTTTTGTAACTAAAGTATGGTTTTGCATCAAGTAGCGCAACCAGTTTTTCATACGCATCGCTGTATGTCCATGAATGGCTGATGAATAGATTATACGTCATTAGGGAGTTCCTCCTGTATTTAATTTGATAGCAACGATAATGATAGCCGTGACAATATACAGAGCAATAAACATAATCGGGAGCCACTTTTCAAGTTTTGTCCCATCCATGTATTTTTTGTTGCTCTGCAATTTATCCCATTCTTCACAGAATGGTTGAACGGGTAATTTCTTTTCTATTCCATTGGTAACGTCAAATTTGACGGAGTTAAGCTGTTTGTAATTCCTAATAAACAGAAGCCATAAGACGCAAACAACTATTCCGGCAACAAGAATAAGTATTGACTTTATATCCCATACTATAGAAACAGTTGCCATGATTGCCAGATTCAAGGTAACGAAAATATTGTTCATTGTATCTCGGCGCTGACTGATAGAGTTCGCCATCTCAACACAAGTCTGCCATTGTTCAAGAAGCAATTCATCTTTAGATTCATTATTATCCATACTCGTCCTCCGTTACAGGGTTCTTAACCAATCAGAAATGTTCGACCATGTCCAGTCCACTATCCTGACATATCCGCAATCACTCGGAATTGAACCGACATGAGTGTTATAGCCATAAATGCCGAGAACGGGAACACCTTCCTGCTGAGCACATTTTATTTCCCATATTTGTCCATCTGCATTGCGTTGCTTTGAGAGATAATGGCTATCATGCCGTCGCATCCTTTAATTCGTGTCCTGCAATTGGTTTTCCACTGTGAATCCCACGGCTGCTTAACCGACATATCTACATACTCAAAAGAAGAATTCTCATTACGAGCCTGCCCTCTGAGCAAATCTCTTAAGCGGATATCTTCTTTCACAAAACTTATAAAAATCCTTTTCATGAAGCATTACCTCTCCCTATACATAAATTAAAAAATATCTCTTAAGGGTTTCCAATTGTCATCGTCCATATCGCTTACAAATTTGGTGTTGTTTATATAAAGCCGATTATCCTTATCCCGGACAAAGCCCCAATTGAGACTGTGCACGGCAGCATAATTCTTAAATGCGTTGAATTTATTACCTATCTGAATGTCAATGTTCTTATCCTTACCCTTGGATTCGCCACCCTTAGTTTCAATCACCCATACTGTACCGTCCTTTTTCATAACGATATAGTCAGCATAGAAGAGCCATTGATGCTGCAAACCATCCAGATAGACGATAGAGAAGTACTGCTGCCCGGTATCGCCGTTTTTATATACCCATTCGATATCGTCCTGTTCTTCGCAATACTGTTCAAACAACTGCTCGGATGTGCTGCGAATGAGCGAGGTGGCATAGCCGGAGGTATATTCCTCGTAGGCATTGGACAGGTATTCAATCTCGTCCTTTACGCCGGGATCGTACTTGAAGAAGTCCTGCTCCGGGATATGGAACACGCCCTTCTTCGTCAGCGGAATATTTCCTTGCTGCGCCATGCCTGTGGTAATCCTGCGGAATTCGTCACGCAGCAGATGTTCGTTGTTAATCACAAACGCATAGAATTCCGCTGTATTCAGGGCAAGCAGCTTTTTCTTTGGATTGCCGCCTTTACGGAACAGACGCTCCAGAATGGTTTTGACCTTACCCGTGGAGAGACCGATTGCCGTTTTTATAGCATCGGTGCTATGGAGCAACTGCATACCATGTTTGTGCGTATCCACACGTTTACGGGTGCCGTAATAGGAAGTTGCTTCAACCACCATATCGGTGCGGATGAAAACGCCATGAAGAGCCTGTCCGAGTATTTCGTCTCCGATGACATAGCCATTTCCTTCGAGGAGCAGTCTGTTACACTGCTTATCCGTACCGAGATGATATTTCTCTACCAGTGTGTCATAAATGCGGTTCAGCACCTCACGCTCACCGAGACCGTCAAAATCTAGGTCACGGTATTCTTTCTCCAGCGAAAATGTCTTGCATTTCTGTTTCAGGAATAGGCGTCTTGTCTCATAAGCCTTATCCATCGTTGCCAACAGACCCGCTTTATATTTTTCATCGAAGGTATATACATAGCAAAAATCGAGCAGATCGTCATCGTAGTGCTTTGCCTCCGGCATACGGCGGATGCGTCCGATGGTCTGAATCTCGAACTGCTCACTCATGCCTTCACGCAGTTTTACAAGGATTTTCGCACGGGGACAATCCCATCCCGTGCTTATAGCCTGTTTCATAAGCAGAAATACAGGCGTAGCGTCATTTTCCGTCAAATTATCCGGGAGATCGCGCTTGTCCTCGCTCATCCATATACTCACCATACCGTTATCATAGGTGTAGCCCATCGATTCCAGTTTTCGAACCACAGCGCGGATAGTATCTGGTTGACCGTTCGGGAACTGGATCAGTACGAGGGGACGGATAATCTTTCCCTCCGACAGCACTTCCTGATACCTTGTGGCGATAGCCTTGCGCTTTGCATCCGCCAAATCGAGGAGATAATCGTAATCGTCCGTGATTTCCATATTGTCCTCGATGCCCTCATTGACATACAAAGCTTTTGTGATAAGCCCCTCGTCAATGACATCCATCTCGTCGATTTCAATAAATTCATACCGCTTGTTTGCCACAGCCGTTGCACTGACACGGATGATGTTCTTTGCAGAAAAATGGTCGATGATGTCCTTGGCCTTTGCCGTATTATTGGAATGCTCTTCATCAATGATAACGATGAAGTCCATACCGCTGCGATGCGCTTCGGCAATGCGGTCATACAGATTCTTGCGTTCACCATCGCGGATAGCCGTATTGCCTTTTTTCGTGACAAGTTCCCAATTTATAAAGGTAGTGCTTTCTGCAGGGAATCCATTACGGAGCGCATCAAACAGATTCTGCGTATTCCGATGCGGTGCCACCTTCAGCATCTTTTGGCGACTCTGTTCTTCCAAATCGCCTTTACCGGGACAGAGCCAAATGATAGCAGTATTGGAATTCACCTTATTCAAATATTCATCCACAAAACCGATAAGGATAATCGTTTTGCCGGAGCCTGTGGGTGATTTTACAACAATGGTCTGCTTGTTGCGGCTGTCCGTAGTCATATCGAGCAACTGCAAAACAGCGTTTTCCTGAAAATCAAACAGGTTGAGTGTAAGTCCCGTTACCATGTTTCGCCCACCTCCCTCAGTTCAAAATTGAAGTAGTAGTCCGGAATTATATGTATCTCCACATCCCGGAACAGAGCATTCTGCTCCGTGGTAAACAGCACATTTTTAGAAACATATAAAGCCTTGACATCCGTATATTTATCCCAATGCGCAGCAAGGTCATCTGCCTCTTCATCATCCAAAACCATGATATACTGCTTGCCATCCAGTTTTACACCATGCTCCAACTGAATCATTTCAGTAATATATTCGAGTAGGGCATCGGAGAGGGATTCCTCATCTTTAGAGACAAAACCCGTGCGGTAGTATTTCAGATTGGCGGGAAGTCCGTCGGAATATTTGGTGGCATCTGGCCGAATCCCGGTAATGACCGTTTTTACTCGTGGATAGGTAATATCCGTGCAAATATTATTTTCATTGTTGGTACATAAGATGAATTTTCTTTGCCCACCATCATCTTGATTCAACTCAAGAACAGCCTGTGCTGTTGTTCCGGATCCTGCAAAGAAATCAAGAATTATTACGTCGGCATCACGAACAGTAGCTATCTCAATCAGGTATTTTATAAGCGACACAGGTTTTGGATAACTGAATTTCTTGATTCCGAATAAGTCGGTGATTTCCTTTGTGCCATCCTGCGTCATACCTACTATTTCAGATGGCAGATATGTACTTGCAGCCACAAGCCCAAAATCTGCGCCAGACTTTTTCACATCATCTTCCTTCCAGTATCGCAGTACAGGTTTTGAAATTTTGAGAAAGTCATAATCCCCAGGGAAAATCACTCTATCTTCATCGTAATATTGTTGGAATGTATCCATGGTAATAGCCCAACAACGTAATGGATTAACAGGAAATTCCTCTCCGTTTTTTGGGTTTTTCATTGTGTAATTGCTGTTCGGTCTCTCCTCAATGGTTCTTTGTGTTGTCAAATCATGAAATCGCCACGGTCTTCCCGGAAAATCATCAGTTTCATAATACTTACGTTCTTTTCCTCTGACCGCAGCTTTGAACATCGGGTTTGCATAGCACAAGATACTCTCACAGTCCTGAGATACGCCAAACGGAACGTCAGATTTTGCCGTTCTCTTTCTCCACGGTATATGAGCAACGAATCGGTCTTCTCCAAATACTTCATCACACAGCATTTTCAATGCGGCTTGCTCGTTATCATCGATAGAGATGAAGATACAGCCTTTCGCAGATACTAGTTTTTCTGCAAGCTTCAGTCTTTTCGCCATGAAGGAGATCCACTTGCTGTGTCTGAATCCATCTTCTTCTCCAATTTTGCTGTCATTATACACAAAGTCTTTATTCTTCGTGTTATATGGCGGATCGATGTATATAACATCAATCTTCCCGGCATGCGTCTTTTCGAGCAGGCGCAGGCTATGCAGATTATCGCCCTCCAGCAGGAAATTGTATGCGCCGCCGGGTACAGCGGTTATCTCCCGCTCCGAAACTTCCTTGAAGACGGGTATATGGGTACGCATTTTAACATCCACAGCTTCTTCGTGCTGTTCCCAGACAAGACCGTACTTCTTGGCGTTCAGTTCACTCTCAATCTCGCCGAGGGCAATGAGCATGGCGTCATCGTCCTTGTGTTCCTTTTTAATCGTCTCCAAAAAATCCAGCATCCGCTGACGCTTTATTTGCGATATGTTAGGCATTATCATCACCTCCTGCGGTTTCTTCGATTTCCGGTAAGCTTGCCAATTCTTGTAGCTTCTTCCGCAGGACATCCTTATCTGGCAGCTTAAGCTGGTACTGCGCCACCATCATAGGTGAGAGCGTCCGGCTCATGGCATACTCGACTACCTCATCATTTTTGGATGCACAAAGCAGCAGTCCTACGCTCGGATTCTCATCCATCTTTTTAAGCTGCCTATCCAGCCCTTCCAGATAGAAGTCCATTTTGGAAACATATTCCGGCTTGAATTTTCCGACCTTCAGTTCCATCGCCACAAGGCAGTGCAGACTGCGATGGAAAAACAGAAGGTCAATCCGATAATCTTCTCCGCCGACTTGTATCGGATATTCCTCACCGACAAACGTGAAGTCCTTGCCCAATTCAAGAATAAAATCACGCATTCCCTTAACCAGCGCCTTACGGAAATCGTTTTCGTGGAAGGCGTCCGGCAGATTGAGAAATTCCACCACATACTGATCAAGGAATGGGTTTTGCTGTGACTTAAGCGGCTCCGGCAGTAATTTACTTTTGGAAAGCATATACCGCTCATAGTAACCGCTGTCCATCTGCCGCTCAAGCTGACGGGAACTGTAGCGCTCCTTTACAGCAAGGCGCATATAAAATTCCCGTTCTGCATCACTTTTACTGCCAGACATGATGAGCAAATGATTTGTCCAGCTCAATTGTGTCAGCAGTGCTGACACTTTCTCATTATTGGCATATGTCTCATAAAACCGCTTTATGCGATAAAGTCCACGCCGATTAAACCCCTTGATACCGGGGAATTGACGCTGGATGTAATCGGAAAGCGAATCAATATATCCGTCCCCATAGTTTGCTTCTTTTGATTTTTCAGACAAAAATTGCCCTACACGCTGATACATGAGTATCAATTCCTCATTTACCTTGCGATAAGCATTATCACGGGCTTCCTCTATTATCTGCGCTATCACGGCGAAAGTATTATAAAGTTCGTTCATTAAGAAAACCTCTCTTTTGAAAAGTGTCATCACTGCTGACACTTTTTATTTCTCGTCCGGTACAAATTCCACGACATCGTCCAACTTGCAGTCAAGCACCCGGCATATCTTCTCCATCGATTCCAGCGATACATAGCTGTTATTTCTCAGCCGTGTTGAAATATTGGCGCTATAACCGGCCTGCCGCTGCAGGTCAACTACCGAAATATCTTTATCTATCAATAAGTGAAATAGTTTTTTATAGCTAACAGCCATGAATACACCTCCATATGCGTGTCAGATATCATAAACAGATAACAGATTGATTATATCACGAAAATGTGATTTTTTCAATTCGTTCTAAGGATTAATTCCTCGGAGCAGCTTATTTTTTGCCTGTTTTCATCAAATAGCGTTTCAGCCCTCCATTGGAAAGTGAAAAGAGTTTTGAAATCCTCCGCTCAAAATCACCTCTCGTCTCCAGTGGAAGATGAATGACAGAAAACACGCTATTAAATATTTTTGAGAAAACCGTCAGATTTGCTTCTATGCCAAGGATACCAGCAAAAAGGTAAAAGCTGTATTCTGGGCCAAAAGTAATGTCGGAAAACCGCTCTGTACGAATCCGCCATATGGATATCTGAAAGACCCGGAGGATAAAAACCATTGAATCATAGACGATGAAGCTGCTCCTGTTGTGCGTGATATCTTTAAAATGTGTATTGCAGGAAAAGGTCCGTCACAGATATCCAAGGAACTGATGCGCCGTGGTATTCCTACACCATCTGAGCATTTTCGTGCTCTGGGTATTAACACCGGCGAAAGAGCCAACAACCCGGCTCCCGGCAACAGCGGACAGTAGCCGACATACTTGTTAAGCAGGAGTACTTGGGGCATACGGTGAATTTCAAAACCCGGAAAAAGTCTTTTAAATGCAAGAAAAAGGTATGGAACGATCCGTCAGAATGGCAGATTTTCGAGAATACGAATGAAGCCATCATCAATCAGGAAACCTTCGATATCGTCCAGCGTATCCGCGGCGGTCGACGGCGGCTCACTCCCGATGGGCGAAATGCCGATCCTGTCGGGAATGCTGTTCTGCGCAGACTGTGGAGCCAAACTATATCAGGTCCGGGCAATAGGATGGACATATGAGCAGAAATATTTCGTGTGCGCCACCTACCAGAAGATTAAGGGCGGATGCGCCTCGCGCATCAGTTTCACAACGTTCAGGTCTAAGAGATTTTGCTCCGGGAACTGCGGCGTATTACCACTTACGCTCGTGAGCATGAGGACGATTTCGTTCAGTTGGTCCACTCGGCAAAGCGAAAAGAATCTAAACCGTCAGTTTCGTGACAGCAATCGTGAGCTTGCACAGGCCGAAGCTCGCATCGGAAAACTGGATGTGATCATGCAGGAGCTTTATGAGGAGAATGTTGAGGGGGAGATCAGTGATGAACGGTATGCTCGGATGTCGGTACCCTATGAAGTCGAGCAAAAGCAGCTGGAAGCCCATAAAGCGGAACTGGTTGAATCTACCGATTCCGCAAAAGAGCTGAGACTGAATACGGATCTTGGAATGATGCGGAAATACACGGATATCACGGAACTGAACGCCGAGATCATTCGCTCCTTTGTAGAGAGAATCGAGGTTCTGCAACCGGAAAAGATACCCGGCACACGGACAAAAAAGCAGACTATCATCATCTACTGGAATTTCATCGGGGCCGTTGAAATCCCCGATGAGCAAGAGAAAACGGCATAACAAGCTTAATGCCAGCTATGCCGTTATTCTTTTAAGAATTAAAATCCCTTAGTGTGGACCGCCCGGCAACCCCTTTTATTTGCTTTTCAGTTTCTTTTCAGTTTCTTCGCGGATTCCTTGCTCCGCATTCCTGCTTCACATTCGATGAGCGGAAATCCACCATCAAGGTCAAGGGAAAAGCATCCCGCCCTACAGATAATTGGCCAGGACCTTTGCTATCTTATCGGCAGCCTCGTCCACAAGCGCCTCGGTTATTGTGGCCATCAGGCTTGTGCGTATGAGGCATTCATTCTCGGGAGTGGCCGGCGGAAGAACAGGATTCACGAAAACCCCTTCATCAAAGAGATCCTTTGCAATCCTGAGAGTCGTCTCCCTGTCCGTGGTGTAGATGGGGACTATCGGCGTTGTGGTCTCCTTGAACCGCACTCCCCTCTTTCTCAGCGCCGATCTAAGGTATGATGCGATGCTGTTGAGCCTGTCCTTCAGCTCCGGATGGGCGATCAGGTGTTCAAGAGCCGCCTTGGCCACAGCCGCATTCGCCGGCGTCATGCTCGCCGAGAAGATGAAAGGCCTTGAGGTGTGCCGCATATAGTCAATAACAACCGAATTCCCCGCGGCAAATCCTCCAAGGCTTGCAAAGGACTTGCTGAAAGTCCCCATTATGATGTCAACCTGATCTTCCAGCCCGAAGTAAGACGCCGTTCCGCGGCCTCCTTCGCCTATCGTGCCAAGTCCATGCGAATCGTCCACCATCACCCTGGCGTTGTACTTTCTGGCAAGCTCGACAATATCGGGAAGCTTCGCGATATCGCCGCTCATGCTGAACACGCCATCCGTCACTATGAGCTTGGGCGCATCAGAACCGACCTTTTCCAGAACGCGCTTAAGGCAATCCATGTCACCGTGGAAGTATCTGACCATCTCGGCATAGCTGAGCCTGGCCCCATCATAGATGCTGGCGTGGTTCTCACGGTCGCATATTATGAAATCGCCCTTCGTGCAGAGCGAGCTGATTATCCCCAGGTTCGACTGAAATCCGGTGGAGAAAGTGGCGGAGGCCTCCTTCCCCAGGAAATCGCACAGCTCCTTCTCAAGCTGCAGATGCAAATCCAGAGTTCCGTTCAGAAAGCGGGATCCGGAACAGCCGGTGCCGTATTTGTCCAAGGCTTCATGCCCGGCGGCTATCATATCCGCATTTGTCGTCAGCCCCAGATAGTTGTTGGAGCCAAGCATTATCCTGCGCCGGCCTTCCATGATGACCTCGGGGGCCTGCTTTGATTCAAGACAATGGAAATAAGGATAAATGCCTTTTTTCCTGGCTTCATTCGCAAGTTGATAATCATTGCATTTCTCAAAGATATCCATTTTTCTTAACCTCGGGATAATTTTCATGAAAGCATCAATTTTAGTCAACATTAACTAGCCGGAAAATGGCATTTAACACGCTTTTTACGACAATATGATGAAAAATCCCGCAAAAAACGCCTTGCGGGATTCTGACATGGAGTTAATATTGACAATATGCGTTCATAGACGTTTTGCCTTGGATGGAAGCAGAATCCTACGATTCTCCGGATTGCTGGCGCGCTTGTAGAACAACGCCGTGAAGCCCGTCTCGGCAACCAGCTCGGAGTCAGTGAGCCTTGACAGAGCCTCGGCTATCTCGTGAACCTTGTCCTTCATGCATTGAAACTTCACCTTGACCAGTTCATGGCATTCAAGGGCCTCGCGCAGGGCATCGCGCACCTCATCCGTCATGCCGGCCTTTCCCACCATGACAACGCTCTTCAGTGTCTGGGCCTGTGAACGCAGGAAGCTCCTGTCCTTGCTATCCATTTATCTGCTCCTTGTACTTCTTGGTCACAACGAACCTCTTGACCTTCTTTGTGGACGTGACTTCCAGCGGCTCGTCGACAACTATGACCTTCCTTATCCTCTGATAAGGCTGCAGCGTCTTGTTCACAGTATCTATGATCTTATTGATGTGCTTCTCAACCGCCGTCTTGTCGCCGTTCAGGCTCTTGACGCAGGCTTCAGCCGGATACACAAGGGAGCAGACCGCCTCGGTCTTCATCGCCTTGTCGACGCTATAGCCCAGACAGCATATCTGCTCAATGTCGTAGTACAGCTGGAACGCATCCTCAATCTCCTCCGGGAACACGTTCTTGCCGCCCTCGGTCACGATGATGTTCTTTGCCCGGCCTGTCAGATACACGAACCCTCTGGAATCAAGGTGACCGATATCACCGGTGTTTATCCAGCCATCCGCATCCAGAATCTCAGCCGTTGCCTCCGGGTTCTTGTAGTACCCCATCATTACGCTCTCTCCCCTGAAGAACAGCAGCCCGTTGCCATCTGAATCCGCATCCACAACCTTGCATTCGATGGTCGGTATGACCTTGCCTATGCTGGACTCCTCATAATCGAATATCGGGTTCAGCGTCAGAATAGGAGACGTCTCGGTCAGGCCGTATCCCTGGACGAAATCAATGCCCAGCTGATTGAATCTTTTGAACGTAGAGGCCGGAAGCGGCCCTCCGCCGCTTATGCATATCCTGTTGTCCTTAAGCGAGACCTTATCCAGAAGGAATCCGAACAGCTTCTTGCCAGGGTTGAAATGCAGTACCTTCTTGCAGAATCCTGAAATCCCCATCAGGAAATGAATCAGACCGTTCACAAAAGGCCCCTTGTCCTTCACTCCCTTCATAAGCGCCGAAAGCAGCTTGTTGTAAAGCATAGGGACAGCCAGGAACATCGTCACGTGGGCCTCTTTCATCTCCTTGAATATCGTGCTGACAACCAGTTTCTTGCCAAAGACCAAATTTGCGCCGACCGAGATTGCCTCTATGAACACAGCCAGCATCGTGTACGCATGGTGTATAGGCAGAATCGCATAGAAGACATCGGTGTGGAATATGTTCATCAAGCCCTGGGCATGATAGCAGTCAGACACAAGATTGCTGTGGCTCAGCATGACGCCTTTAGGCACGCCGGTGGTTCCGCTGGTGAACAGCAGAGCCGCCATCTCCTCGCACTTGGCAGGAACAATCTCAGGCTTCTGCCCGCACTTCAAATCAAGCGCATATGGGAACTCCCCGCCCTTCTCCAGGCTGAACAGAGCAGCATCCGGCAAATCCAGCTTGGCAAGCTTGTCGGAATCGGCGAAGGCCATCCTGACCTCTGCGAACCCCATCAGATGGGATATCTCTTCGATAGTCAGCGAGGCATCAACCGGAACAATCACAGCGCCGGCATACAGGGCAGCGAGGTATACCATCGCCCATTCGGGGCTGTTCTTTCCGCTCACACCCACTCTGTCCCCATGCTTCACGCCGTTCGCCGCCATGAAATCCGCCAGCTCCCTGATAATCGAGTGGGCTTCCTTATATGAATACACGACATGCTCCGGGGAGAAGCACTCGAAGCATCTGCGTTCCGGAAAACGCTTGACGGTTATGTTGAACATCTCGGGAAGAGTCGGCCACTTCCCGTTGTAAAACTCGCCCTTATACTCCTCAAGGAATTTCCAGGGAGTTGGATTATGCTTAGCCTTAGCCATTATCATTCCTCCGAACTGCTCAGCCCGCATTGAATTATCTGAAGGACTGAAACTCTTTCCCCCTATTTTTTACATTCTCTGACATTTTGTCAATAACAACCGCTGCATTTATTTGAATCCCAGAACCCGCCCATGCCCCGGGACGGCGCTTTTAGAAAACGGGATCATCGGAATCTTGGGCGCGGGACGGCACGCCTACGCCCCGGGACGGCACATCTACGCCCGGGACGGCACGCCTACGCCCCTGTTCCTGTGGACAAGAGAACAACTATGGAGTAGATTACAGAAAGCCATGCAAAAGCCATTTTTCACCGATTTCAAACAAGTGACATCGTATATGGACAGCTTCACGAACATCGCCGGCAACATGACAGCCAGAAATAACGTCAAGCTTCCCGGCGCCGGACAGCAGGCTCCAAGGCGCACCCATCGGCTGGACAGGATGCGCGCCCTGCTGGAAAGGTTTCACAATCCGGAGAGGAGCTTCTGCTCAATCCACATAGCGGGGAGCAAGGGAAAAGGCTCCACAGCCTCATACATCGCCGCCGGGCTCAAGGCCGCCGGGATAAAGACAGGCCTCTACATGTCGCCGCATGTGGCTGATCACCGCGAGCGCTTCACAATGGCCGGCGAGTTCTTCTCAGACGAGCTGCTGCTGGAAACCGCCAATGAGATAAAAGCCCGTCTTGAAGGCTTCTCGTTCTGCGAGGATTACGGCGAGAACACCCCCACGACATTCGAGCTATACACTCTTTACGCTTTCATGCTGTTCAAGAAGTCCGGCTGCCAGTGGGCGGTCATCGAGACAGGGCTTGGAGGCAGGCTTGATGCCACTAACGCAATAATGCCCAAGGCCTGTGTCCTGACCCCCATAGAACTGGAGCATACTGAAATACTGGGAGACACCATCTCCCTGATAGCGACAGAGAAATCCAAGATAATAAAGCCGGGCGTGCCTGTATTCGTCTCCTTCCAGCCCGATGACGCAAAGAACGTGTTCCTAGCCGAGGCCAAGGCCCAGGGAAGCCGCATCTCTTTTCTGTCCGATGCCCTGGTAAGCGAAGATGTGCAGCTGCCGTCCTGCGGCGGCCTGGATGAGAGGCAAAGCGCAAGGCTTCGCTATGCATCAGGCCTTGATGTCAGCCTCTCGCTCAAGATGCTGGGGAAAGTCCAGGCGGACAACTGCGCCCTCGCCCTGCTGGCGCTTCATGACCTAGGGTTCTACAGGAAAGGGGAAACGGAGAAGGCCCTTGAGAACAACATGCTTCCAGGCAGGATGGAGCGCCATTTCTTCAAACGCCCGATCTACTTCGACGGAGCGCATACGCCCCGGTCAATCGAGAGCGCCGCATCGACCTTCAAAGCTGTCTACAGCAAACCCGGCCAGGTGGCCATTTTCTGCTGCGTGAGCGGCAAGGATTACAGAACTCTCACATCAATGATGCTCAAGGCCTTCGATGCAATCATCGTCTCGCGGCCAGGCACATTCAAGAAAAGCAACCCATCTCTCATATACGAGATATTCGTTGAGGAGGCCAAGGGCGGCTTCCCCCCCGATTCCAAAACGATTATATTAGAAGAAGACCCCGACAAGGCGCTGGCAACGGCAATCGGCCTCTGCGGCGAACAGCAGGCGATTCTTGTGACAGGTTCGTTCTATATGGCCGGCGAAATCAAGGAGGCGCTATGCCGCTTAACTGGAGAGAAATCGAGCTGATTCTGTCTGAGCTGCACCTGGAGGGTGCGCTTATCCAGAAAGTCGTTCAGAATTCCTTCCACGCCCTCACATGGATGCTCTACACAAAATCAGAGGGCGGCTTCGCCCTGTATACTGAGGTCGGGACATCGGACAGCAGAATCTGCCTCACTGACGTCAGCATGGCTAAATCCAAGACCGCAAAGCTTCAGCGCTTCGTGCAGTTCGCAAGAGCCAACATAGAAGGCGCTCGGATAGTCGCCGTAAAGCAGAAGCCGGGTGACAGGGAGATTCGGCTGACCCTGCTGCGCAGCCAGCAGACCATGTACATCTTCATCCGCCTTTTCAGCGGCCCCGGAGCCAATATAATAGTCACAGACTCCGGCTTCAGGATACTTGACCTGCTCTTAAGGCGGCCCAACCGAAACGAAATGTCAGGACAGACTCTGGTGACAGAGCAGCCCGGCGAAACCTCGGCAGAAACCATCACGGGAGCTGTTACCCCGGGAGCCGGCACGGAAGAAGCCGCCACGAAAGCTGAAATCCCGGCAGAAGCCACGGAAGAAGACATCATGAACGGAACACGGGCGGCGGGACAGGCGGGTCTGAAAGAAAGAACGCCCCATAGCCGCCCGATGCAGAAAGAGTTCACGATACGCCCGCGCATCGAGGGTCTGAGCTTCAACGAACAGATTGACATGGAGCAGACCCGGACAAGCCTTGAGAGCCAGTCGGCCCAGCTCAGAGCAAGCCTGGAGAATCAGCGCGACCGCGCGATTGCCCGCGAGATGGCCACAAGAGCCAGTCTGGAAAGGACAATGGAAAAGACCCGCGGCTATGAGGAGCTGAGGATAACCGCCGACCTGCTGGCAGCGAACATCAACAGGATAGAGCCTCGCCAGACCTCGATTGAGGTGGAGGACTACACCACAGGCGGCAAACGTCTGATAACCCTCGACCCCTCGCTTCGCGGCTCAGCCCACGTCGCCTCATTCTATGAAAAGGCCAAGAAGGCAAAAGGCGCATTTGAGAATGCCCAGAAGGAGTGGCAGGCAACACAGACCAGGATAGACAGGCTTCAGCTATATTACCAATCCATCCTTGCCCCATCGGAAGACTTGCAAGCCGACATAAAGAAGCTTAAGGCCGCCCTCGCCCACTCACAGCCGCCGCAGTCAAAGCCTCAGAGCCAAGCGGGCATCTCCTGCCAGAGCGGCGCATTCCAGATAACGATAGGCCGCACAGCAAAGGAGAACGACCAGCTTCTGCGGCATGGCTTCAAAGGAAGCGACTACTGGTTTCACACCCGCGACTGCCCGGGCGGATACGTCTTTGTCCGTTGCCCGAAAGGCAAGACAATCCCCCTTGAGGTGATGCTGGATGCGGCGAACCTTGCCGCCCTGTACTCAAAGCAGAGGAACAATGCCTCGGTGAACCTGCACTACACCCAAGTGAAATACCTCAGACGGGCAAAGGACGGCCCTGTGGGGCTTGTTCTGCCTTCACAGGAGAAGAACCTCACAATCAAGCCGGATCGCAAGAGGGCCGAGGCGGTGCTGGGCTCAAAGGAGTTCTCGTATGAAGGCTGACAATCCAATAGCCAGCGGCATGCCAAGCGCTTCATCTCATGGCAAGGGAAAACCGCTGTGCTCCGAAAGCTGCTGCCAGCCTTTTCATCAGGATGTATTCTATCCGGCGCAGATGGACTTCCAAGCGGCGCAACCGAGCTTCAGGCTCTCCAGCCTGCCTTGCGGCCTTCTTGTTCCCCACGCCCATTACTCGCTGATAAAAGCCATCTGGGAGCAGGCCTTTGGCTATGCGGCCAATCTTGACCCGCAAACAATTCTCATATTATCCAGCCTACATCGGAACTTTATTGCAGATGATAGTAACCTTATAGCTGTGACCACTCCGCAAACATGCGTGAAAGGGAACAATTGGAGCGTCAATATCCAGCAGATAGTACCCCCTATCCCCGGCATAGGCGTGAATCTCTCCTGCTTTCAGGAAGAGCCCGGCTGCGAGGAACTCTACCCCATCATGTCGCAGCTGTTTCCACATGCAAGAATCCTGCCGCTCCTGACGCCTTGCGATGCCGCCATCAAGGAGGATTTGGCGGAGCATGCGAATCGGGACGGGCTGAAACTTATCTTGGAAACGCTGATGAGGCGTTTTCCCAATGCGCTTGTGATTGTAAGCTCCAACGCAGTGTCGGGAAAGGACTGCGGCCGGATGTGGCTTGATGCTTTGGGCTGGGAATGGACGACGATCGCAGAAGCAGTGGGGAATCCGGCTTATCGCTGCGCATTCTCGGAGGGCAGACAATGTTCAGATCAAACGACATAACGAAAACAGAGAACGGGTATTCGCTGACGATATCCACGCTTCAGGGCAGCCTGCTGGCACGGCAGGATCTTTCAAGCTCCCGATGCATCTATTATTCTAAAGATGCGAAAAGTCATATCGATGCTCAGGTACGGCTTGCCGGCGGTTCAAGCGTCCTGCTTGACTTTAAATGCCAATCAATGCCGATTCCCGTCAGTGAGCTGCATAACTCGCTGCTGCCGGAGGCGCTGGAGAAGATAAAGCTTCTATGGAATGCTCTGAAATCCTGCAATCAGGATGAGCTTCCGCTGAAAAACGGAATGCTTCCCCTGTACAGCATCTACTTCACCGAGGAGGGTGTGATAATCCTTTCAGATCAGCTGACGGATGCAATACGCTTCTGCCTCGATGATGAGGACAACTTCGAGCAGACAATCGCTCTGAGCTGGGTTAAAAGCCCTCAGGGCGCAGCACTGGAGAACGAGATGGTGCAGCTGCTGTACTTCGCCCAGACCGGCATCCTGCCATTCGCAGACCCGATGGTCAGGGGAACCTCGCAGAGCCGGTTCCTAAGGCTTTCAAACACAAAAGCGGACAAGAGCCTGGCCAAAATCATAGACAGCTATCTGGAGAAACGAAAGAACGCAAGCCTGGACAATCTGCTTGGCAGCATCAGCTGGAAACCGGATGCCGAGTCGGGAGCGCGGCTGCCAGACGGGGACTTGATGGACACAGATGAGCTGCGGGCGCAGCGGGCGAGGCTGGAGAAGCTCTATAAGAAAGCGTCATTCTGGAAAAAGAGGGGCTTCATAGTCGGACTGGCAGCCGTCATTGTCATCACAATCGGATATTTCACAGGGAATTATCTTATAAAGGAGTTCGGCCCGCCGCAGAGCGCCGGCCTTGGCCCGGAGGAGATAGTCGCATACTACTACGATGCGCAGACATCGCTTGACGTGGAAAGGCTGACAGATACCCTTGTCCACGGAGTCTCAAGCCCGGCGTTCAACGAGGTCACGGCTTTAAGGGTGACTCAGGCCGCACGTCTGGGCTATGAAGGCTTTGATTTTGTAATGTCCCCTCAGCAATGGCTCTCCTCGGAACAAGTGCCGCTCTTGAAAGGCTCCATCATATACGGAGTCTCGGATTTAAGCACAATGCGGATTGATGAGGATTCCATTCTTGCGACATCCATCTTGTATGCGCCGTACAGCTATCTTGAGGAAGATCAGGAAGAATATGAGCCTGACAGCCAGGAGCCGCGGTCTTTGACCGTATATGTCTACAGGCAGATTCAGAGATTCGATTTCATCCAGAAGAGAAGCTGGCTTGAGATAAGCGGAATCTCCACTGAAAGCCTGACGCTCATCGACAGCTTCGAGGTTCCTTATGCGGAAAGGACGAGGCCGTTCTAGAGGCGGCTTTCCGGCCGATAATCACCACTACTGAAAACTTTTCTCGATTTCGGAAATAGTTTTCAGTACGGTCAACGGCAATCAGCCAAGCTCATTCATATTCAGGAAATCCTTAAGCCTGATATGCTGCACATTGCTGGTCGAATAATCGATATCATCGTTTGTTATGATGATCTTCCTGTCAATCTGGCTAAGTGATTCGAACGCTCCGAACTCCCTTTCGTATGCCTTATCGTCAGCCACGCTGTATGCTGCCTGCACGTAATATTTCTTGCCTGCTTTTTCGCAAAGGAAATCAATCTCCCTTCCCTTGTGGTTGAAGACCCTGAGCGAATACCCCATATACAGCAGTTCATTGTATACTATGTTCTCCATATTGTGAGTCAGGTCATAACGATTATCAGGGCACCTGATCGAGTTGAAGCATACATCGCCATCATAGATTTTCTTGAAGAATGCCAATTCCTGCTTCGTTTTCGTGGAATACTGGGCGATGCTTTCAATGATATATGCCTCTTGGAGGTATTCAATGTATTTCATTATGGTATTGACCGAACAGAAGCCATGCGCCCTTTTTATGTAATCATGAATCGACTTGGCCGAGAATATCCTTGCATTTGACCTAAGCACATAATCAACAAGGGAAGTGAACAAGGATGTCTTCCTTATCCTGTATCTGCGTATAAGGTCATTGATGACAATTGCATTGTCGAGGTCATTCAAATACCTGCGCTGCGAAGATTCATCCGGCTGCTCAATTCTACCGGGGAACCCGCCCCAGACCAGATAATCTGAAATCGTCACCTCTTTCCCCAGCTGTCCGGCGTACTCCGTCAATTCCTTATAAACAAACGGCCTTATGCGAAAGGAGACATACCTGCCGCCCAATTCCTTCGTGAATTCTCCGGATAGAAGCTTGGAGTTTGAACCCGTTATGAAAACAGAGACATCATGCAGTCGCAAGGTCTTGCAGGCTTCCTGCCATCCATCCAGCTCCTGAAGCTCATCAAGAAAAAGATACAGCCTGCCGGGCTTCCTGTTGTCCTGTGCATAGTGGATGAGGTCTGAATGGTTCTTTATGCGCCCGGTCGTCAGTTTATCCTCAAAATTCAGAAAAAGAATATTATCAGTCTTGCCTCTGATTTCATTCATTATCTGTTCAAGTATCACCGATTTGCCGCTCCGTCTTATGCCTGTGATGATTTTGACAAGGCTGGATTCATAAAATGGTCTTACCTGATTAATATAATGCTCTCTGACAATCATCTCGCCGCCTCTGCATCGATTGTACTGCAAGCTTTCTCAGATCTCAACATAGTTTTCACTGCTACTGAAAACTTTTTCCAGTTTTAGCAATAGTTTTCAGTACGGCTCCTGCAATCAACGCTTTGCTTTAACAGAGGAGAACCAGCCGGATTTGAGGTTTCAAATCCGGTTCCTTATGCGGTTCCAGATGCGAGGCTTCGAACAGCCTCACTCCTTCAGAAACTCCTCCACCAGCGCCTTCATCCGCCCCTCATCTGTTTCAGGATTCAGCCATATCACGTCTGAGAAGCTCTGGAAGAACACCTTCTGACGCTTGGCATAGTGGATTGAATCCATCACGATGCTATGCTTTATCGCCTTGATATCAAGCTCATCAAGATTGCAATCGGCACAGCCAGCGGCCTTTGCGGAATCGATGGCGGTCAGGAACTCGTGGTAGCCTATAGCCTTCATCGATGGCCATTCGGAAGAGGCCCCCAGCCGTACAAGGCCTTTGATTTCCTCGACAAGCCCATCATCGAACATCATGTCCACACGGCGTGCAATGCGCTCGTCAAGCTCCGGCTTGGGGCGTGTCAGCCCCAGAATCAGGACATCCATGCCATCCCGCACAGTGCTTGGAACGGCGAAATCGGAAAGCTTCCCCTGCCCGCTCATGCAGACCTCAAGCGCCCTTGTGATGCGATAGACATCGTTCGGGTGGATTCTCGCGGCGCTTTGCGGATCGAGGCGGCCAAGCTCCTCATGACACCACAGCGCCCCTTTCTCCTCAAGCATCGCCTTGACAGCGGCGCGTATCCGGGGGTCGGACTTGGGGCTTTTGCTCAGGCCGCAGAGGAAATGCTTGAAATAATAAGCCGTGCCTCCGCATATCACAGGAACATTGCCCCTGCTGCGGATTTCATCGGCCGCCTCATCGGCAAGGCTCACGAAATCACCGACGCAGAAGCCTTCCCATGGCTCACGGATATCAATGAGATGATGCGGTACGGCGGCGCGTTCCTCGGCGGTTGCCTTGGCAGAGCCTATGTCAAGGCGGCGGTACACCTGAACCGAGTCTGCGTTTATCACCTCGAATCCTCTGCTGAATATATTAAAAAGCAAGGCGGTCTTGCCGACCGCCGTTGGACCAAAGAGGAATATGACCTTGCCCTTGCTATTTTGCTTCATCGCCGCCAGTGAATTCGACTTCATCATCGAGAACCTTCTCAAGGGCAAGGGAAACCACCTTCTTGCCGCTGTTCTCAATCTCAGTGTCGCCGGCTTTCTCCGAAAGCAACGTGGCCTCTTTTATGGCCACGCAGGTCATCTCATAGACGTTGCAGTTCTTGTCAATCAGTTTATCAAGCAGAATGCTCACTTCGCTCTCCTTATTGCTTTCGCACTTATTCCATTCGCAGAATGGCATTGTATATCTTTTGTCAATCTTTGTACAGTGACCGGGCTTTATTAACTATCAAGTCGGATATCTGCTCAGGGGTCATTGAACCGGCGTCAATCACCATGTCCGCCACGGAGGAGTCATTGTTGTCTATGCCGTATATCCTCTTGTACCGCGCCGTGTCAGAGGCATCGCGCCCCCGGGTCTGGGCAAGCACAGAGGCGAAATCACCGCCTTCGCGCTTTAGTATCCTCTGCGCCCGGATATCCTCATCAGCCTCAAGGTAGACCTTCAGATCCGCTTCCTTCAGCATCCAGATCGCCAGACGGGAACCCAAGACGCAGTCCGGCAATGCCAAGGCCATCTGAACCTGCCTTGCGTCAAGCTCCTTGTCGATGCTGTCGTCCTGCTTGGCCATATTGCACAGCTCCCAGAAATCCAACCCTTTTTCCTTTGACAAGTTTCGGAATGTGAAATTTATCATCGGAAAGCCGAGCTTGCCGGCAACCATGGTGGAAACAGTCGTGTTTCCGCAGCCGCTCTTGCCCGAAATAGCTATTCTCATCACTCAATGTTCCTTATCTGCTCTCTTATGTTCTCAAGGCTGTCCTTCATCGCCACGACTTTCTGGCTTATATCCACCATCACATTCTTGCTGCCTATGGTGTTTATCTCCCTGTTCATCTCCTGACAGAGAAATTCCAGCCGCTTTCCGCAGGGCGTCTCGCCGTTAATCAGCTTCCTTGCCTCATCTATGTGGGCGGAAAGACGGCATATCTCCTCATTTATCGAATATTTAACAAGAAGGACAGCGACCTCCTGCAGGAATCGTCCTTCATCATAGCCTTTGTCGCCCAGCATCTCGTTGAACCTGGCCATCAGGCTTTCCTTGATGACGCTCTCAAGCTGGGATGCATTTGATTTGACAACGGAGAAGCCCTCATCAAGCCCATCCAGAAGCCTCAGCAAGTCGGCCTTTGTGACCTCTCCCTCACGCTGCTTGGACTCGGAGAACACTGAAAGCGCCTGATTCACCGCTGTCATGAGAGATGGCCGGAACTCCTGCGGGTCGAAGCTCTCCGTTGCTGTTATGAGGTTCTCGACCTGCGCCAGATCGGAGAATGAGAAGGTGGCTGCGCGCCCCAGAGACGATTCAATCTGGTCAAGCGCACCGGAGTACTGCTCCAGCGCCCCTTGGTCAACTGTTATCCTGACATTGCTCCTCAGCGCCTTGTATTTCACATTGACCTCTACATGGCCGCGCACGGCAACGCCCTTGATCGCATTGTCTATGTCAGATTCAAAGCAGGCGAATGCCGAAGGCATCGTGTGGATTATCTCCAGAAACCGGCTGTTGTAGGATTTGATCTCAACGCTCAGTATGAAGCTTTCCGTCTGAACCTCGCCGGCTCCGTAGCCTGTCATGCTTCTCATCTTCCCGCCCCCTTCCTGATGCTGCTGACCATATTCAGAATCCGGCTGTTGTTCCCGGCCCCCAGGCTGACGCAGACGCCGCCGGAGCCAAGACTGCCGGCAAGATACGCCGCGGCATCTTCATCATATTCAATATAAACAGCCGACTCAAGATGACCTCTCATCCGTTTCAGCGCCCTATCCTCAAGCTTATCCGCCAGAATGCGGGCATTATCCGAAGCAGCGGTCTCTCCCCTGGCGCTCGCATAGGTCTTCTGGACAACGACGACATCAGCAAGGCTCAGAGCGTCTATGAATTGATTCATCAGCGCATCAGTGCGGGAGAAAGTATGAGGGCAGAACGCAACGCAGAGCCTGGACTGGGGATACCGGCGTCTCAGATTCTCAAGGCAGGCCTTTATCTCGGTCGGATGATGGGCATAATCATCAACATAGATGCAGCCGCCCTCCTGAATCATGACTTCGCCGCGGCCTCTCACGCCAGGAAACGACTCCATCTCCTTCAGCATCGCGCCCACGAGCGTTCCCAGTATTTCATCGCTTATCAGCTCTGTTCCATCGAAATAAAGCCTGGGGTCTTTCCTGTCCAGCAGGATGGCGCTGGCAAGCAGCGCCGAGCCAAAGTAATCGGAGGCTATCGCATCTGAATAAACGGGAAAATCGAAGTCTCTGTACGGCAGAAGATCGATTCCATAGCGGCTGCAGTCTGTTCCATGAGAATTGCGGCGGAGCCGGAAGACAGAATGCGCCCTGAAGCCATATTCAATCAGCCCAAGATCGCCTCGGTTCGCCTTTGCCCAGCCGGCAAGCTCCTTTACGCGAGGGCTGTCCACGCACAGTATCAGGAATCCACCTTTGTCGATGCCGCCCACGAAATCGCAGAAGCTTCGGAACACGGCCTCCTCATTCTCGAACCAGTCCGGATGATCCATCTCTATCGAGGTGACAAGCGCCCCCCGGATCTTGTAGAGCAGAAAGTGGCCGCGGTATTCGCAGGCTTCCAGCAGCAGCTCATCCGTGCCTTGGAACACAGGCCCCATCCCGGTGATATTTGAACCGAATATCGAAAAGAAAGGAAAGCTTTTCCTCAAGCCGCGGCTGAGAAGATAAGCCGCCCCGGCCGTAGTCGTCGTCTTGCCATGCGTGCCGCATACGGCGAAGCAACGTGTCTGCCTCGTGAGCAAAGCCAGGAACTGAGGGTACGAGAAGACCTCGGCATCCGACCTGTGCGCCGCTCCAAGCACCGGGCATGTTTCGGCTCTGTAGGCATCGCTGTAAATGACAGCATCGCAGTCAGCCGGAAGCAGATCCTCCCCGAAACCCTTCGAGACCGGGATGGCAGCATTTTCAAGCACCTCGTCCGTTGGGAATCTCTCGCCGCTATCGCATCCGCTGACTGACGCCCCGGATTTCCCAAGAATGACGGCAAGCGTTGAAAGTCCGGTTCCCTTGATTCCTATGCAGAATATCCTCTTGCCGGCGAAATCCAATCCACACACCCCCTATAGACGAAAAAAAGGACTGATGAGGATTCAGTCCTTTTCCCATGGCAGAAAGCCAGCTTATTTCGAGTTCTTAAGCTTTGCGTTGCACTGCTTGCAGACCTTCGTGGCCTGTCCATCAACGGTCGCTTCGTACAGAACCTTGATTCCTGTGCGGTTGCAAATCGGGCAAGCGCCCCTGCCGTTGTTCTTCTGGTCTCTTATACCAAACCCTCTGTGAGCTTTAGACATCTTCAAGACTCCTTATCAAAGTGAATATACAAAATCAATTCCCCTTATGTCAAGGCAAGGATGGTCAAGCAGCACCGCAAGCCACATTCATCTGCCTGAGACGATGAAGATTCAGAGGAAGAAATCGGCTCCGACGCTGATTCTCACTGCGCTGGAAGCACCAGTATAAACCGAGAAAGGAACAACAAGGGCGAAACTGCCCTTCATCGATTTGCTCCTTGCGCTCAATCCAATCGAATGCGAGGCTCCCGAGAAGAACCGATTGTCCAGCCCGCCGGAGGTGAAGCCCGACAGGAACGAAACCGAGAAATCAGACGAGAGCTGCAGCATCAGCTCAAGCCCCGCGCATATCTCGCTTTTTCTCTCTCTCACATCAGCGGCCGGCAGCACGGCATCGTAATCCGCCTTGTCCAAGGCGCTGAGGAACGCATTGTGAAGCTCCAGCGTGAAGCTTGGAACCACCATCACGAGGCCTGCTGTCCTGCTGTCATACCTTGAACCGGAGTAGCGCACCCCCAGATTCATTGTCGCAAGCATGGCGGCGAGGCTGAACTTGATTTCGTTTCCCTGGGCAATCCAGGTCATGTCGCCGAATGTAAGGCCGAACGTGAAATCTCCCAGCCTGCCCATGCAGCCCGCCGATAATGACAGGAATTCCGAGCCAAGCACCTGGCTGTATCGCTCAAAGAGCGTCTGAAGGGCATAATCCCCTATCGTGTTGCTGTCTCTTATCCTTATCCCCTCCCTCTGAGAGGAGTTCCCCCCGTTCACCGAGAATCCGAGGGCTATATGCTCCCAGCCATAGGCGACCGCGAGCTGCAGATCAGCGGTATTCACAACATCATAGGTGGCGTATGTGCCATCGTCGCTATAGCTGTCCAGAAAAAGACGGCTTGACACGCTTATCCCCACAGCGGCGTTCCGTCCGGAGAACCTGACATTGGCATAGCCTGCGGGGTCGCTCAGAATCGCATTGGGCAGCCCATTGGAGAATGCGTTTCTGTCCAGCCCATCGGAATAGGCGAAGCTGGCCGAGAACGGAGAGCCTTCACGGCGGAACACCAAGCTTGCCGGATTATAATAAAATGAAAAATCTTCGTCGCTTGAAGTCATGCCGATTCCGCCCAGCGCCTCTCCCTTGACATCCTGTATCGCTATGGGAGAGGCAAAAGCTCCCATGACGCAGGCAAAAGCAATCAAAATGGCGGTTAAATGCTTCAAATCCTAAACCTTCTCCAAACCTTCTCAAAGCGCTGCGGCTTTCCTGCCCCGTTTTCCAGAGGCATTGCGATTGCAGCCAGCCATAGGAAGATGATAGCAGAATAACAGCGAATCATCTAGTATCGGGTTGTGTTTGCTGATAGAATCGGGGCATGAAGAAACTGTCCGATTTCGTTCAAATCGCAGGAGATGACGCATCCATAGATGACGTGTCCATAGCAGGCTTGAGCTATGACTCCAGGCAGTGCAGGAAAGGATGGGCGTTCTTCGCCTTTCTTCCAATCTCCGGCGGAGCGGATGGACAGCAATTCATCGCAGATGCGCTCAGAAGCGGCGCTGCGGCGATAATCTGCACACGCAATCGATGCACTGTGAACCTCGCCGCCGACAATCCCTCTGTGCGCTTCATCTTCTGCACCAACCCGCAGGCGCAATACGCCGCCTGGTGCCGCATATTCTTCGGCGCTCCGGATGAAGGGCTTAAGATAATAGGAGTGACGGGAACAGACGGCAAGACATCCACATGCATATTCCTGCACCGGCTTCTTTCGGCCCAAGGAATCAGGACGGGGCTTCTCAGCACGGTGAGCATGGACGATGGCACGGGCCTTTGCGACTCCCCGTATCGTCAAAGCACGCCTGAAGCTGACCAAATCTATGCCTTCTTGCACAGATGCCGGGCAAACGGGGTGCAGGTTGTCATAATGGAGGCGACCAGCCATGCCCTCAGCCCTGCGACCTCAAGGCTATCTCAGCTGCGCTTCTACGGCGCCATATATACAACGATAAGCTCCGAGCATCTGGAGTTCCACAAGACAATCGCCGACTACGTGGATTGCAAGCTGAACCTCGCCAGGCAGACAACCTCGGATGGGTTTGTCCTATATCCTAACGATAGCCCATATATGGATAGAATAATCGAATCATTCAAGGGATATCGCATATCAGGCTATGATTTGGACAATCTCAAGATAACATCCCAGCAACTTGATCATCTGGATTTCCACGAAAAGCATCAGATGGAAGCCACAGTGAGGGAAGCTGCGGATTGCACAGTCACAGAAACTGCGGATTGCGCAGTCACGGAAACCGAGGATTGCTCAGACAGCGACGAACAAGCCTCTCCAGCTAAAAGCCGGATGCAGGCGGTGACCCGCTTCTGCTACGGGCCCGAGATGTTCCTGTCCAATGCCATCGCTGCGCTTGAGGCGGCGGGGCTGATAATCGGAAGGCCCCTGCCCCTGAGCCTGCTTTCCAATCTGCGCCCCATAAAAGGCCGGATGGAAGTGATAATAACAGACAGCGGCGCCTTCCTTATTGACTTCGCCCACACAGCCGATTCTTACGAACGTCTTTTCTCATTTGTCCGCAGGGTCTGCCCCGGGAAACGGCTTATAGCCGTGTTCTCATCGGGTGGTCGGAGAGACAGCGTGAAGCGTCCGAGGCTTGGTGAAATCGCCTCCAGAAACTGCCAGGCGATTATACTGACAAGCGAGGATCCTCGGGACGAGGGATTTGACAGGATAACGGCTGACATAATGAAAGGCATCGATGCAGCCAGAGCCGCTGTCTATCTCATCCCCGACAGGAAAGAAGCAATCAGGAAAGCGGCAGAGCTGAGCGATTCGGACACAATCGCCCTCCTGCTTGGCAAAGGGCACGAGAAGACAATCGAATTCGAAAGAGGCCGCAAGGTCAGCTGGGATGAGATGAAGGCCCTGAAAGAAGTCCTGCAAGAAGGTCAGAGCAGCATGAGACACTTATCACAGAAGGAGGTTTCGCAGTGAGAGCCTGTGCAAGAGCCGGCGAGGACAGGAAAGCCGCGGCCCTGATTTATGGCGGCAGATCGCCAGAGCATGAAGTCTCCGTAAGAAGCGCTCAGAATTCCCAAATCGGAATAGCAGGGAACGAGGGCAATCTCATCTTGATAAAGATAGAAAAGGATGGAACATGGTATCTTGCCGATGAGATAAGCCTTGCCGTCCCTCCGGAATCGGGCAGGCTATGCATAGTCCCCGGAAGCGGAATCCACCTGCTTGCCACCGGAGAGAAACTTGAAATAACGCTGGCCTACCTCCTTGTCCATGGGACCTCCTGCGAGGATGGCGAGCTTCAAGGCCTTCTGGAAAGCTGCAATGTGCCGTATACAGGAAGCGGGCTGCTGGCCAGCGCAATAAGCATGTCCAAGCAGCGGACAAAGGATTTTGTGCAGGGCATCATGGAGGCCGTGCCCGGCAGATGCTTTTCCTCCTGCCCTGAGCCTGAAGACCTCGGCGGCCTGTGGTTTCCTTTGATTGTCAAGCCGGAGGCTTCAGGCTCCTCCGTGGGGATATCAGTCTTGCAAACAGACGACAAGGCCCTCATCGTAAAGGCCTTTGACAACGCCCGCCGCTTCAGCCCGATGGTGCTGTTTGAGCATGCCGTGAACCCATGCAGGGAGTTTGAATGCGGGATTCTTGAGCAGGAAGGCGCAATCCGGCCTCTGAGGGTATGCGAGCTAAGGCGGAAATCGTTATTCATCACATACGATGAAAAGTACATAACGGACACCGCATACCTGTCCAGCCCGGCCGACATCAGCCCGCAGATGGAAACGATGATACAGGACAAGGCAATCGAGATATTCAAGGCTCTGGGGTGCCGCGCATACGGACGAATAGACTTCCTGTATGACGATGAAGCGAAGGTGCTTTACATGAATGAAGTCACCACCCTGCCCGGCATGACCAGCGCCAGCCACTACCCGAGGATGCTCAGGGCATCAGGAATCAGCGATGGCGAGTTCTGGCGGTGCATCAGAAATGCCAGCTTGAATGCCGGTTCGCGGCAGGACTGACACGCTGCGGGGCTGACACGCTGCTGACACGCTCAGTTCCTGTTATCAGATGCGCCGCCAATCCTGATTGATTAAATGCCGCCTTTAATGCTCTCAATGCCGCCCTCAATGTTAAGTCAAGGTTGAGTCAAGCCACTGTTGGGATTATAATCAAGGCGTGGGAAACGTATTCTTTCATGTGGATCTTGACGCTTTCTTCGCCTCGGTCGAGCAACGAGATCACCCTGAATACAGGGGGAAGCCTCTTATAATCGGCATGCCTCAGAAGCGCTCCGTTGTCTCCACCTGCTCATACGAAGCCCGCAAATACGGCGTGCATTCGGCCATGCCGTCCCTCCAAGCCCTGCGCTTATGTCCGAATGGCATATTCATCCCGGGAAATCACAGGCTTTACAGCCAGGTGAGCCACCAGGTGATGGCGATACTCCACCGTTTCTCACCATCGGTGCAGCAGGTATCCATAGACGAGGCGTTCATGGACATGACGGGAACGGAGCTGCTTTTCGGCCCGCCGCGGGAGGCCTGCCGGAAGCTGAAGAAGGCTATCTGGGATGAAACAAACCTCACTGCAAGCGTGGGGATAGCCCAGAACCGCTTCGTGGCCAAGCTTGCCAGCGACTATCACAAGCCAGACGGCGTGTGCGTCGTCTCCCCTTCAAAGGAAGAGATCTTCATAGACAAGGTCACGCTCCCCAAGCTCTGGGGAATCGGCAAGAGCACCCTCTCCTTGCTAAGGGCAAAGGGAATCTGCACCACAGGTCAGATACGCCAGATCGACAGGCCGCAACTTGAAAGAATGTTCGGCCAGAGCCTTGCAGCCTATCTTTACAAGGCGGTGCGTGGAATCGACCCCGGAATCTTCGAAACTGAAACCAAAAGCCACTCAATCTCCACCGAGAGGACGTTCATTGAGGATTTGAAGAATCAGGACACGCTTCTTGCCTTGCTGAACCAGATGGCCACGGAGGTGATGTTCCGGGCGCTTGAGGAGCATGTGCTTCCACGGACAATCGGAGTCAAGATACGCTACGGGGATTTTGAAACGACAACAGTTCAGTCCACCCCAGACGAAGCGGTGCTTAACACAAGCCAAGTCTATGAAACAGCACGCAAGGCGTTCCTGTCGCGCTGGAAGAAGGGAGAAGGAATCCGCCTGCTTGGACTGGGGCTGCATCAGCTGCACGATGGCGATTCGCCCATGCAGGGAGAGCTGTTCAACCAGGCCGCCCAGAAACGCAGAGCGCTGGACAAAGCCATACTGTCGCTCTCCAAGAAAGGCCATGCAATCCAGAAGGCATCCTCGCTGGAGGAGCCGAAATGAAGCTATCGCTTTTTAGCAATCACCCCATCATGGATTTCATAAAGCCCTTCGGCCTCTTTCATAAGGGAAGCATCATGGCTTGAGAATAGAAAAGCTGTTCCCGTTTCCTTGTTCAGATGCTTCATCAAGTCAATTATAAGCAGGGCGTTCTTTGAATCCAGATTGGCGGTAGGCTCGTCTGCCAGTATGATTGAAGGCTTCTTCACAAGCGCCCTCGCTATTGCCACCCGTTGCCTCTGCCCTCCCGAAAGCTGCGATGGGTTGTGCCTTCTCCAGGCTTGCAAGCTCACCATCTCAATCAATTCCCCTATCTCGCGGTCATAGCTTCCAAGAGGTTTGCGAAGATTTGCCGGCCCGACCGCAAGCCCCATCAATATGTTCTCCTCCACCGTCAGAGTCTGTATCAGGTCAAATGTCTGGAAGATGAAACCGACCTTGGAGAAACGGATGGCCGACAATTGCCTGTCATTCAGCCCAGAGGTGTCTTTCCGGTCAAATATCACCTTCCCGCTTGTCGGTGTATCGACACAGCCAAGCATTCTTTGACGATGGATTGTCCACTTTCTACCCTTGGGGTTTGTTCGCCATAAGCCTGTTGCTCGCCTATCGATATGGATTTCTGAAGACACATCCCAAGAGAAATCTTCTATCCATATCCATCCTGAATGCAATCTGCCTGGGGCTGTCCTTCATATTCCACGGCAAAGGCGAATACCCTTCACAGTTTCTGACAACGCTCATATACATAGCATTCTTCTTCCCATTCCTCTTCATTATATTCCAATCGGAGATAAAGGACACGCTGCGAGGCAAGCAACAGCTTATCAAGGAGCGCAAGAAACTCATTGCCCAGAAAGTGATGCTTGAGGAAGCCATCGATGAACATGGACAGAAAAACAGCGAGGACATCAGAGCCAAGCTTGCAGGCATAATCAATGAAGAACAGGAAATAAACATGCAAATCCGGAACCACCCACGATTCTCCGCCCTTTCAGATGTTGAGAAGGACACAATAAGCCTGTTCTACATCCACCGAGGCGGCCTGACAAACAAGGAGCTTGCAATGATTATGGGAACGAGCGAGGAAACCATAAAGAACCGCTTCCACAAGACCTATAGAAAACAGGGCTTAAAAACAGGGCTGAGATAATAGCCCATATGGACGCAGTCATCTGAATCATCATTGAAGACCCCGCCGCAAACGAATATGTATTTGCACGCCATATTGCATTATTCCGTTAATTGCAATATATCATTCCGATATCCTTGATATTGTTCCGATATTATGCTTTACTGGCTTTGCAGACAGGAACCGTTATATGTATCTGACAGTAAATGAAACAGCCATGAAATGGGGAATATCGGAGCGCCGCATACGTGCCTTGTGCGCCGAGGGGAAAATTCCAGGCTCATATCATGATGGTCGCGCCTGGAAGATTCCAGCAGAGTCGGCAAAGCCATCTGACGGCAGATACAAGAAAGCAGCAAGCATGCTCCCATTAATCAACGAGAAGAAAATGCGGCTTGATTCCTTGCGTCCGCTTACAGATGGAGAAGCAGCACGGCTGGCAGAAGAATTCTGCGTGGAATACACCTACAACTCCAACGCAATCGAGGGCAACACGCTTACACTGCGTGAAACCGACATGGCTTTGCGCGGCCTCACTGTTGATAAGAAACCCTTGAAAGACCATTTGGAAGCAGTCGGCCATAAGCAGGCCTTTGAATATGCAATGGAGATTGTGAGAAACAAAACCCCGCTTTCAGAGCATATAATAAAGCAAATCCACTATCTGGTTCTTGCAGACAGACATGAAGATAGCGGCGTTTACCGCCGCATCCCTGTGCGCATAGTCGGAGCATTCCACGATACAGCAGAGCCTTATCTTATACAGTCCAAGATAGAGCAGCTTCTGACAAGCTATGCGCAAAGCACGGAGCATATCATAACAAAGCTGGCAAGGTTTCACATAGAGTTTGAAGAAATCCACCCTTTCATTGACGGCAACGGAAGAACAGGCAGGCTGCTTGTAAATCTGGAACTGATGAAAGCGGGCTTCCCACCCATCGACATCAAGTTCACCGACAGAAAAGCATATTACAATGCATTTGATGAATACCATGTCAAGCGCAATCTGTCAGCCATGGAAAGTCTGTTTGCAAGATATCTCAACGAAAGGCTGGATATGTATTTGTCAATGCTGAGCGACACATGAATTCAGAAAAGACGGCTGTGGGAACCAGCTTGTAATCCTTTTTGAATTGCCCTTGATATTTAATCGCCACCCTCCACGCCCCCTACCTTGCCGCCAGCAAGGAGCTTGCAATCACAGCCACGCCTAGGACAATCCTGTACCAGCCGAACAGCTCAAAGCTGTGACTGCGCACGAACCGCATCAACGCCTTTATCACGACAAGCGACACGAGGAAGGCCATCACAGTTCCGCTTATAAGCACCCATGCTTCAAGCGCATTGAAGCCGAACCCCGATTTTACAAGCTTAAGCCCGCTTGAAGCCGCCATTATGGGAATCGCCATGAAGAAGCTGAACTCGGCGGCAACCGGACGCTCCACGCTGCATATCATCCCGCCCAGAATCGTGGAGCCGCTGCGCGAGGTTCCCGGAATCAGGGCAAGCGCCTGAAAGCACCCTATCTTCAGAGCGTCAACATAGCCTATCTCCTCAAGGCTGCGAATCCTGCAGACATCCCCTTTCGCTTTATTGCCCCTCTCAATCACGATGAAAAGCAAGCCATAGACTATCAGCGCAGCGCATATGACACCCACATTGTAAAGCCTGTCCTCGATGAAGCCCTCCAGAAAAAGCCCGGCGATTCCAGCGGGAACCGAAGCCACTATTATCTTGAGCCACAGAACCCGGACCTTCCCCTCCGAAGGCCACAGCTTCTTGAAGTACAGGACAATGACGGCCAGTATCGAGCCAAGCTGAACCACCACCAGAAACAGCTGCCGGCATTCAGTGGAAACCTCCATCTTAAGGAAGCTGTCCACAAGTATCATATGACCGGTGCTGCTCACCGGAAGCCATTCGGTGATGCCCTGAACCAGCCCCAGGAAAACCGCCTTGAGGATCTCTATCATCATGCTTCCGCAATGCCCATCACCGACTGACAATTCATCTCAGCCTTGCCGCCTCTATCAGGTCACGCTTGAGCGTCTTGAGCCTGCTTGAAAGCGAAACCTTGTAAATATGGGGATTTATGAACCTTCTGTAACTTGGATGGAAACGCTGCAGGTTCTCTTTGACCTCGCTGCGAATCTGGGAAAGCGGCTTGAAATCAACGCATATCCTGCCGTTCTCCATCATCTTTTGAAGAAGCGGAGTGAACTCAGCATAGGCCGTCCTCTTCATCTTGAACATATCATCACTGAACGGATGGTAGAACATATAGTCCTGCCCCGGTTCCATATGCTCATCATAAAGCGTTATCAGGTCGCCAAGAGCCTGTCCATCAGGGCCAAAGAACCTATACACCTGCTTTATACCCGGATTAGTCGTCTTTTCAAAGCTGTTTGAAAGCTTCATGGCCGGAGCATAGGAGCCGTCAGGGCCGATCTTGGCCGATAGCTTGTAGACACCGTTCAATGAACTCTGCGAGCCGCCTGTGGCCAGATGCGTGCCCACGCCCCAGCTGTCAATCGGAACGCCATCGGTCACAAGAGCCTGTATTATCTGCTCCGTCAAATCATTTGAAACACATATGGTCGCATCATTCAGCCCCGCCTCATCAAGCCTCTTCCTTATGATTCTGGGCAAATACGACAGGTCGCCGCTGTCAATCCTCACTCCTATGCTCAGCCCTTTCGCCTTCTGCTCAAGACCAACCGCTATGGCATTATCAATCCCCGATTCCAGAGTGTCATATGTGTCAATCAGAAGGATGCAATTGTCGGGATAAATCCTGGCGAATTCCCGGAAAGCCTCAAGCTCACTGTCAAACGACATCACCCAGCTATGCGCCATTGTGCCGCCGGTGGGTATATTGAACTCCTTCGCGGCGAGGGTGTTGCTTGTCAGAGCCACCCCTCCGACATAAGCGGCGCGGCTTGCGCTGTTAGCCCCATTGACTCCCTGGGCGCGTCTCAATCCGAACTCCATCACCGCCGTATTCCCGGCAGCCTGGCAGACCCGTGCGCTCTTGGTGGCGATAAGAGTCTGGAAATTGAGAGTATTGAGAAGAAGCCCCTCTATGAGCTGACAGTCAATCAAGCTGCCGTGGATTCTGACAAGCGGCTCCTGCGGGAACACCACCGAACCTTCCTTCATGGCATAGACAGTGCCGCCAAAGCGATAAGACCTTAGATAATCAAGAAACTCAGGGGCGAATTTCCCAAGCGACTTCAAGTACTTCACATCTTCATCTGAGAATGAAAACGATTCAAGCTGCTCCAGAACCGACTGCAACCCGGTGAACACAGAATATCCGCCATCAAAAGGATTGTTCCGGTAGAACATGTCAAAGGCCACCTGAGGGTTGTTCTTCACCAGAAAATACCCCTGCATCATCGTAAGCTCATAGAAATCAGTGAACAATCCCGAAACAGCCATATCGCCTCCTGATGAAAACGCCAGCCTGAAGGCTGGCGGGATGACATCACTTTATCATATCAAAGCCGCATAGAGGAACCAGAGCCTCAGGAACCCTTATGAAGCCTTCCTTGGTCTGGAAATTCTCCATCACGGCAACCATTGCCCTTGAGAGAGCGACAGCGGTCCCGTTGAGCATATGAACGAACTTCGTCTTGCCGTCATCATCGCGGAACTTGATATTGAGATTCCGAGCCTGGTAATCAGTGCAGTTGCTGGTAGAAGTCACCTCTCCGTACTCCCCTGCCTCACCGCGCCCCGGCATCCAGGCCTCGATGTCAAACTTCCGATAAGCCGGCGCACCGAGATCGCCGGTGCAGGTGTCGATGACCCGATAGGCAAGCCCGAGACCGGAGAAAATCTCCTCCTCTATAGCCAGAAGCTCCCGGTGAAGCTCTTCGCTCTGCTCAGGCAGACAGAAGATGAACATCTCCAGCTTGGAGAACTGATGGACACGGTACAGCCCTTTCGAATACTGACCGGCTCCGCCCGCCTCGCGCCTGAAACAGTGGGACAGACCCGTATACTTTATGGGCAGATCCTTCTTATCGATGATTCTGTCCTCCATATAGCCGCCCAAGGTTATCTCAGCAGTGCCGACAAGGCAAGTGCCAGTTCCTTCAACAGTGTATATGTTGCTCTCCGCCCCCCTTGGATTGAAGCCTGTGCCCATCAGCACTTCTTCCTTTGCGATATCCGGGGTTATCATCGGAATGAAACCATGCTTCATCACCATATCAAGAGCATACCTCTCCAGAGCCATCTGAAGAACCACCGCCTTGTTCTTTATGTAGTAGAACTTCGGGCCGCTGACCTTGGCGGCGGTGTCGAAATCCAGCAGATCAAGGCTCTGGCCTAGCTGCACATGGTCAAGGGGCTTGAAATCAAACACCGGAGGCTTTCCGACAAACCGCATAACGGCGCTGTCCTTGTCCTCCTTTCCCACAGGAGCATCGGGATGGACATAGTTGGGAAGCTGCCGAGCCTTGCGGTCATATTCGGCGACAATCTCCTCCAGACGGGCTTCCGCATCGGCTATGTCCTCCTTCAGCTTCTTGCCCTCCTGAATCAAGGCCGCCCTCTGCGCCTCATCCATCCTGGACTTCATCAACGAGGCGATTTCATTCCTTCTGCTCCGCATCGCCTCGACTCTCTGCATTTCCTGCGACCGCTCATCCTGCAGCCTGATGACTTCATCGACATCGCAGTTCATGAAGCGGTTCTCTATATTCCTGGCGATTTCATCACGCCTACTCTTAAGCTCCCTGAGATCAATCATAGGAAAATCTCCTTCGGAGCAAATATTACTACAAAACAATGTTTTATTAAAGTTTCATCGGACATTATTCGCCCCTTGGCCGCAGATGTTTCACGGAACGGCGATTTGTGAAGAATAACCACTGATTCCGTCAGCTATCGCCGCTGCCATCCTGCGCTGGAATTCAGCCGAGCCGAGGCTATGCGCCTCCTCTGCATTGGAGATGAATCCGACCTCCACCAGAATCGCAGGCATCGGGGTGCAGTTAAGGACGTAAAGGTCATCCTCCTTCCCGCCTCGGTTGCGCATATGCGGCAGGGCAGCGGAGATTGAACTGACAACCGACTCGCAGAGCTGCCGGGAATCATCCCACCTGAAAGCGCTTATCTCCTTATTCGTCAATGAAGCGAAACGGAAGCCGTAATACGGATGGCAGCTGCTTCCCAGAACATTCGTCACCTTCCCGCGGTTGTTTGTGAACACTTCGAATCCCGAAGCCGTCTCAACCGGGAAGGAATTTGCGTGGATGGAAACAAAAACAGCGCTCTCATCCAGACCATATCCAAGCCCCGCCGCAAAAGCGCAACGATCGGCAAGCTCCATGAAAACATCATCCGTCCTGGTCATGCGGACATCCAGCCCTCTTCTCTGAAGCTCTTCCCTGAGCATGAGGCCTATGCTCAGAACTATATCCTTCTCCTGCAGTCCATTGCCAATCCCGCCCGGATCATGCCCGCCATGGCCCGGGTCAATGACAACAAGCCCCACAGGCTTGGCATATGGATCCGCTCCATAAAGCAAGAAAGAAAAAACCAGAACAGACAAAACAAGAGCACAGCGTTTCATCATCACTCCGCCGGCCTGGAGAAATCCTGACAAATCCGCTGATAATCAGTCTTGTATAACGCAAGCTTGGGACGAACCTCCTCCCTCAGAAGCCGGCGCTTGTTCATGTAGGGCCATCTTTCCAGATAATTCCTTCCATTCACCTGACGCATGCCCAGCACCTTGGCGTAACAACGCTCAACGCCCTCGTATTCCGATACATTCTCGGACACATGAAGCTTCATCGGAAACTTCACCTGGAGGCTGTTCGTAGCGACTATCGGAAATCCAAACAGCCAGCTGCGGGCTCCGAAGTCAAGCGCCTGCCAATAGGAGGAATGAATAAGCTCGTCCATCCCGCGGAGCCGCTGGAACACAGCCCTTTTATAAAGCCCCAGCCCCCAGAAAGGATAAAGCGTATCGTACGAGACATTGGTCTCGAAGCTGCCATCAGGCCTGAAGCAATCCGTCTTTATCTCACGCTTGCCCGTGAACACAGGAACACGCAGAGTCGGCACGACTTCATCAAGCTGGTTCCTCAGCACCGGACTGATGCAGCAAATCTGGTTATCGTCCCTCAGCATATCAATCAAAGCGCCGCCATCGAATCTGACAATCTGCGCATCGCTTCTTGCCACAAGAAAATAGGTCGAATAGCACTCGGTCGCCATGGCATTGATTCTCGCCCCCATTGACACTGGGCTGTTGAATACCAGATAAGTTATGTCCGGATGCAGGGAAGAAAGCTTCTCCAGCTTCTCCTTGTCGTTGTTAAGCGCGACATGAATGGAGAAGTTCATGTTGTCCTTGTACCACTGGATTGAGTCCAGCAGGTCGTCAAGGCTGCCCTTGTCCTGGATTATAACGCACAGAAGCTCTTCTTTGTGAAGTCTGCTTATCACAGAGCCTATGTTCTGACTTCTATGTATTATGGTGTAATCGCTTTTCATGATGACAAGTTTATATGATTCATCCTTGGAATTCAACTGCGGGGACATTGCCCCTCACATCGCAGCGGAACACCGCAGCGGAACATCGTGACAGGAACATTGCAGCTGGCTTCGCAATGGCTCCGGCGCTGGATGCTCAGTCCGAGAAAAAGCGATTAAGCACCAGATCGCTCGCGCCTCTCTGAGCCATCAGCGTGTCATACTGCTGACAATGAATGACCCTGGCTGCGCCGTTCATCGAATCCACATCCGCTTTGAGCAGCTTCTCAGCCTCTATGGCGATAGCTCTGGGCACGAAATCTCCAAGCCCTACAAGCACAAATGCCCCGGGAGCAAGGAAGCGCGATATAAGCTTTATTTCAGCATGAAGATAGAGAGCAGCCTGTCGGACAATCTCAAGGGCCTTTGAATCGCCCCTTGAAAGCGGCTCCTCCAGATTTGAGAACAGGTTGACGTTGTTTTCGCCGCTGTACTCCCTGTCAAGCTCATAGAAATACGCTTGAAGGCAGCCTTGAAGACCGCAGGAGCATCCGGGGCCGTCAAACGCAAGCGGTATATGGCCGGCCTCCAAGGTCGTCTGATCGGACTCCAGGAATATCCCGTTTCCTGAAACCAGAGTTCCGTTCACTCCGGAGCGCAGCAGGAAGCAGAAAAGCGATGACTCAGAACCAAGCCCGCCGTATTTGAACAAATCATAAGCAATGGCGGCGCAGTTGTTGTGCAGCGTGACCTCCAGCCCAAGCCGCTCCTGCAGGATGGCCACGATGGGATAGTTGATCATGCCCTTTATCTTGTGGTAGAAAACAACTCTTCCCCGTTTTATATCGACCTTTCCGGGCGCCGCCATGCCAACGCCTATTATCTTGCCCTCCGGCAGATTCAGAAGCGAGATGCATTGATGCACCATGCGCTCCACCTGCC
>JBHCBD010000018.1:0-51358 GCA_041798905.1 Spirochaetales bacterium
AATCGGAACAGAGTTCTATATAGCCCCGCAAGGCAGGCTTAATCATGACCCGGACAACAAATACTACCATCTTATAATCCTGGCCATGGACGACATTGGGTATCACAACCTGATGGAGCTTAATTCCATAGCGTACATAGACGGGTACTACTACAGGCCCAGAATCGACAGGGAAACGCTGTCCGCCCGCAACGAAGGCCTTATATGCCTCAGCGCCTGTCTGGCCGGGGAGCTGCCGCAGCTGCTCCTCCTGGGCATGGATGAAGAGGCGCAGAAGACCGTGCAATGGTACAAGGGAGTCTTCGGCGACCGCTATTACATCGAAATCCAGGATCACGGGATTTCCGAGGAGCGAACGGTTCTTCCCCGTCTTGTGGAAATCGCCCGCAGGAATGATGTCAAGATAGTCGCCACAAACGATATCCATTATCTGGAGGCCTCCGATGCAAACGCCCATGACATACTGCTGTGCATCGGAACGGGAAAGAAAAAGTCGGACGAGAAGCGGATGCGCTTCGACACCCAGGAGTTTTATTTCAAAAGCCCGGACGAAATGGCCGCCCTCTTCTCCGAATACCCTGAAGCCATAGCCAACACGATGGAGGTGGCCTCCCGCTGTCAGCTTGAAATCAAGTTCCCCGGCGCCCTTCTTCCAAGTTTCCCGATACCGGAGAACTTCAGCAGCGAAGCGGAGTATCTAAGGCATCTTGCGCGGGAAGGCCTCAGGAAGCGATACGCTGAAGTCACCGAGACGCTTTCGGACAGGCTTGAGTATGAGCTTGACGTCATCATAGGGATGCATTTCGAGGGCTACTTCCTCATAGTCCAGGATTACATATCATGGGCTAAGCGCCACGACATCCCCGTAGGGCCGGGGCGCGGCTCCGGAGCCGGGTCGCTGGTCGCATACTGCATTGACATAACCGATGTGGAGCCGATGGGCTATGGACTGATGTTTGAAAGATTCCTCAATCCGCAACGCATATCGATGCCCGATTTCGACATAGACTTCTGCTTCGAGAACAGAGGAAAGGTCATAGACCACGTGACAGAGCTATATGGTCAGAACAGGGTCTCGCAGATAGCAACCTTCGGGACGCTTAAGGCAAAGGCGGTCATGAAGGATGTCGCCAGAGTGCTGGACATCCCATTCTCGGAGTCGAACGAGATATGCAAGCACATACCCGATTCGGATCCAGACAACGAAAAGACAAAGGACATGCCCATAGCCAGAGCCCTGGAACTAAGCCCCGAGCTGCAGGACAAGAGGAACCAAGGCGGGGCATATGCCGAGCTGTTCGATGTTGCACAGCGCCTTCAGGGCCTCAACAGGCACATATCGATGCATGCCGCCGGAGTCGTCATAGGCCATGATGTCCTGACAAAGTACGTCCCTCTCTACAAGGATCCCAAGACAGGGATAGTCACAACCCAGTACACGATGGATGTCATCGAGGATTGCGGGCTTGTCAAGATGGACTTTCTGGGCCTCAAGACGTTGACGCTCATAAAGCACGCCGAGAAGCTCATCAGAAAAAGACTGCCGGATTTCGACATACAGAATATCCCGCTTGATGACCAGGCTACGTACAAGCTTTTCGGCGATGGCGACACAGTATGCATATTCCAGTTTGAAAGCCCCGGAATGCAGAAATACCTGAAGGCGCTCAAGCCCACGAAGATCGAGGAGATAGTGGCAATGAACGCCTTGTACAGGCCGGGCCCGATGGACAATATACCGAAGTACATCGACAGCAAGAACCACGTGACTCCGATAAAGTACCCCGACCCCGAGCTTGAGGAGGTGCTGAGCGAAACATACGGGGTCATCGTGTATCAGGAGCAGGTGATGCAGGTAGCCCGGATAATGGCGGGCTACAGCCTCGGCGAAGCGGACATCCTGCGCAAGATAATGGGCAAGAAAAAAGTAGAGAAGCTTGCCGAGGAGCGCAAGAAATTCGTTGAGCGCGCAACCGCCATGGGACGCGACAAGTCGCATGTCGAATCGCTTTTCACAATGCTTGAGCCTTTCGGCGGGTATGGGTTCAACAAGAGCCATGCGGTGGCGTATGCCATCATAGCCTACCAGACAGCGTATCTGAAAGCTCATTTCCCCGTGGAGTTCATGGCCGCAAACCTGACGAACGAAGCGACCAACCCTGATAAATTCGCAGAATACCTCGCCTTGACGAAGGGCATGGGAATACAGATCTGCCCGCCGTCCATAAATGACTCCGACTCGCAGTTCAACGTTGTGGACGGCAGGATAGTGTATGGATTCTCCGGAATAAAAGGCCTTGGAGACTCGGCATCCGAAGCAATCATAAGGGAGCGCGAGCAGAACGGCCCGTTCAAGGATTTCATGGACTTCCTCAGACGCGGGGATAACAAGCTGATGAACTCCAAGACCATCGAGGCGCTGATAGACACCGGCACATTCGATTTCGCAGGAACAAACCGGCGGACATTGATGGCGAACTATCAGGAAGCGGCCAAGTTCGTGCGCGACGAACGCGAGTCAGCCGCCGCAGGGCAGATGTCGCTGTTCGGAGAGGAAGACATCCGGAAGGAAACATTCACAATGGCAGAGCAAGATGATTACTCGTTCAACGAGAAGCTTGACCACGAAAAGAACCTTCTGGGGTTTTATGTTTCAGGCCATCCTCTGCAGCTTTATCAGAAAGCCTGGGAGCGATGCGTCCATATAAACCTGGCCGCCCCCGAGACGATAAAGGAGAACAAGATCGAGAATGTCATAGGAATGGTCAGGGAGATGAAGGAGATAACAACAAAGAAGAACACCAAGATGGCCAAGATAACGGTAAGCGACTTCAATGGAAGCGCCGATCTGACGGTGTTCACCGACTGTTGGGAGAAAATGAGCCAGGTGGTTCATAAAGACGGGATATATGGATTCCGCGGCAAGTTCTCCACATTCAAAGACCAGCTTTCCATGACAGTTGAAAAGTTCTTCCAAGACCCCAATGAAATGCTGACCCTTTCAATGAAGGATTGCTATATCGAGATAAGCAAGAATGAATGCTGCCAGAAAGCGCTTCAGGAGATATCGGATATTCTCTTGAAGCACGAAGGCCCGCTGGCATCTCACATAATCCTCTCAGAAGACATGGCGAACGAGGATTATGATGAAGAGGAGCCGGAAACAACGCCGAAGTTCGTTGAGAAGAAAACGGCCTTCCTGCTTGGCTCAAGCTTCTGCGTCAAATGCGACCAGACGCTTCTTGATGACCTTGAACAGAATCAGGCCGTGCGGAAAGCCTGGTTCGAATAGACCTTGGAGGAGGACATAGTGGCAGGTTTCGCATCATTTCTTTCGGACATAGCAGGAATCTATTCATTCCTTCTGATATTGCAGCTTATCCTCTCGAACCGTCTGCGCCCCAACGGCGGAAACCAGTCCGGAAACCAGTCATTTGATAATTTCCGGATGTTCCTCGGACAGATAACCGGCCCCTACCTCGGCTTCTTCAGGAAACTGTTCTACAAGGGCGGAAGGCTGGATCTGTCGCCGATGTGGGCGCTTGTGGCTCTCAGCGTATTCAGGGGGATGATGAAGCTGCTTGCCGTCACAGGCAGGCTGACGTTCGGCGGGGTGATAACCATATTCTACACTACAATCTGGCGTTCTGTGTTATCGCCGATAAACATAATCCTCATAATCGTTCTCATCATAAGGCTCAATATCGAGCGCAGGATAGACCCGCGTTCGATGCAGATAAAAGATGCCATCGACAAGGTTCTCAATGGCGTGGTTTTTAAAATCTATACAGCTTTCTACAAGGGAAGAGCCGTTACAGACCTTCGTTTGATTCAAACCACACTGGCAGTGTTTGCAGTCCTTGAGATTGCCGGCTCAATAATCGGAAAGGTGCTGGAAGCCTTTCTGCTCTGAGGTGGCAGGATGTTCATAAGGGAGCTGAAAGAACCTGTCTCCAACCTGACCGGGGTCGGCAAGGCGGCGATGGCTTCCTACAGAGCGCTGGGAGTTGACACCTTCGCTGATTTGCTGGGGCTTGCCCCACGGGCATACGAAGATCGTTCACGCATAATCCCCATCGGCCGGCAGGATGAAAGCGGGCTGGTCAACACGTTCGTTGCGGTCAAAGGCTCCGCTTTCTTCGGAGCGAAACGCATACTTAAGATAATAGTCACCGATATAAGCACCCCGGACTATTCCAGGAACCTGTCGCTCATCTGCTTCAACAGGAACTTTCTTAAGGATGTCATGCGGCCGGGGCGCAGGTTTTACCTTTACGCAACGGTTGGGCAGAACTACGGAGAGCTGCAATCAAGCCAGTTCGAGGCCATTCCTTTCATCGGTTCAGACCCGCCCCCTGAATTCGGCGTCATTCTTCCGGTCTATCCGCTCTCTGGGTCGCTCGGGCAGAAGACAATAAGGCGTGATGTGAAAAGCGTGCTGTCAAGAGTCACAAGATTCGAAGACGAGCTGCCTTCTTCCATCATGGCAAAGCACAAGCTTATAAGCTTCGACAAGGCCATAAGGCAGATTCACAGCCCTGATTCAATCGGGATGACGGAGAAAGCCAGAAGAACCCTGGCTTTCGGAGAGTTTTTCTATCTCCAGCTGACAGCCCGGCGGAAACTATCCGCCTCGTCGCGCCGCACAGATGCCGCACAAAGCGAAATCGAACGTCATTTCATAGAAAGCCTTCCGTTCAGGCTCACCGCCGACCAGATGAAGGCGCTGGAGGAGATACGGCAGGACATGAGTTCGTCAAGCCACATGAACAGACTGCTCCAAGGTGATGTCGGAAGCGGCAAGACCATGGTGGCATGGATAAGCGCTCTCCACGCAATAAGCGCGGGGGGGCAGGTGGCGTTCATGGCTCCCACCGAGCTTCTGGCCCGCCAGCATGCCCAGAAGGCGGCAGAGCTAATGGAAAAGTCCGGCGTGCGGATAGCCTTCCTGACAGGAGGCCTCGCGGCCAGCAGGCGCGCCCCGCTTCTGAAGGCCCTGAAGAACGGTGAGATAGATATAATCATAGGCACCCACGCCCTCTTCTCCAAATCAGTCGTCTTCAAGAATCTGAGATACATAATAATAGATGAGCAGCACCGTTTCGGAGTGCAGCAGCGTCTTGCCCTGATGGGCAAGGGCGAGACCCCCGATGTGCTTCTCATGACAGCCACCCCCATCCCCAGAACGCTTGCCCTCACGGTGTTCGGAGATTTAAACGTGTCCACAATCAACACAATGCCCCCGGGCAGGCTTCCCATCATCACGCGCCTGGTTCCGGAATCACGCAGAGCCAGCATGTACTCTGCCATCGGAGTTGAATTCAAACGCCGCCATCAGGCTTATTTCGTATACCCCCGCATAGACGAGAATCCGGAGGACGATCTGAGGGATGTGGTGACAATGTTCAGCTATCTAAGGCAGATTTACCCCGATGTGCCTTCCGCCCTCATCCACAGCAAGCTTGACGAGGAAGAAAAGGTGCGAATACTGGACGATTTCTCCTCAGGCAAGCTAAGCTATCTGGTATCAACCTCCGTGGTGGAGGTGGGAATCGATGTGGCTTCCGCCACCTGCATGGTGGTAGAGCACGCAGAACGATTCGGGCTGGCCGCATTGCATCAGCTCAGGGGGCGCGTTGGAAGAAGCACGCTCCAAAGCTGGTGCTTCCTGGTGTTCTCGGACAGCCTGACAGATGACGCCAAACAGCGCCTTGGGGTGATGAGGCAGACAAACGATGGATTTGCGATAGCCGAGAAGGATCTCCAGATAAGAGGCCCCGGAGAAATCACAGGCAACAGGCAGTCAGGCTTCTTCCGGCTGAAATACGGCGATTTGTCATCCGACCTTGCAATGATAGAGGCCGCCCGTTCCGATGCAGATGAGACACTGGCGGCAGACCCAGGGCTGATAGGCTTGGAAAACAGCGTCATACGCAGGGTTCTGGCCTGTTCCGATCCGGGGGCATATAGCTGAAAATGGATATAAAAAACCCCTAGGAAAAAAGGAGGTTAAACCTAGGGGAACAAAAGGAGGTAGAGAAACAAAAAACTGTCGTTCTCTATGGCACTAAAATACAACTATCCGGAAAAATGGTCAATATGTTTTAAGGAAATTTGATGTTTTGTTTTTTACAGTTTGAAAATATATTAAAATAATTGGTCTTTGCCTCAGAATTCCATTGCACATTCAAGGTTTTCATTAAAACTCAATAAGTTTTCTTTGGGATAACAAAAAAATAATCACCGGATTCGTTTTATGTCGATTTTCTAAGAAAACAGCTATCGATAACGCAGCATCGTTATGATTTCCATGCAAAGCGGCATTGTGACTCTCTCTCTTTCCTTACTCCGTTTATTTTAATAATATCAAATCATGCAGTACCTGATATCGTTCCTTGAAGGAACAATAACATTCATCTCTCCCTGTCTGCTTCCGCTTCTTCCGGCCTATATAACATTCTTCGCCGCCAACAAGAGCGAGAAGCCCTGGCTTGGGGCGATTTCCTTCATAGCGGGATTCAGTCTGGTCTTCATGGCCATGGGCGCCTTCGCCGGCGCAATCGGAAGCCTGCTTGTCACCTATCGCGCATTAGTCGATGTCATCTGCGGGGCTGTGGTGATATTCCTCGGGTTGAATTTCATCGGGGTCATCAAGCTGGGTCTGTTCAACGGAGGAACAGGCGCTCTGAAAAAAGGGGCGAGCCTCCTGGAGAGCTTCGTCTTCGGAATCGTCTTCTCCATAAGCTGGACACCATGCGTGGGCGTCTTCCTGGGCTCAGCGCTCATGCTGGCCGGAGCGGCTGAAACCATGTCACAGGGCCTGCTGCTCCTGCTTTTCTACTGCTTGGGACTGGGGCTTCCCCTCTTCTTGAGCTCGCTTCTTATAGACAGGCTTGGGAATGCCATAGCATTTCTAAAGAATCATTACAACGTGATAAGAATCGTCTGCGGCATATTCCTGATTGTCACGGGAATCCTGATGGCCACCGGCGTGATGGGAGGCATGGCTTTAAGCCAAACATGAAATATAAAGTCCTGATTTTGATAATAGCCCTGATTTTAGTAGTCGGCGGAGCATATATAGGCTATCAGAGACTATCCAGTTCCTATCAGCAAGAAACACAGCTGATTGTATTCTGAACAGCGATTGAGGAATCGAGAACCAATGAAGACAACAATCAATGAAAAAGCAAAGCGCATCATAATCATCGCTCTTATGCTGGCTGTTTCCTGTACGGCGTTCGCCGCCAGCCAGGCTCCTGATTTCACCGCTTATGACGCCCAAGGCAATGCCGTCAAGCTGTCCGATTATAAAGGCAAGCCCATCGTGCTGAACTTCTGGGCCTCGTGGTGCCCTCCCTGCAAGGCAGAGATGCCCCACTTCGCAGAGGCCGTCAAACAGCACCAAGACGTTGCATTCCTGTTCGTGAACATGACAGACGGGCTCCGGGAAACGGTCAATTCGGCATCCGCTTATCTGAAATCAAGCAAATACGACTTCCTAAGCCTCTTTGATACAAAGCAGGAGGCTGCCGTCGCCTACAGCGTTGCATCGATTCCCGCCACATACTTCATCAACAGCTCAGGCGAACTGATAGCGGGGGTGCGCGGCGGAATCAATGCAGCCACGCTCGAAAAAGGCATAAGCATGATACGAAAGTGACGAGAACCGCACCCTAGTTCTTCATAGAATGGGGCTGCCTTGTATTCTCCAGCACATCACGCCAGAGAGCCCCCTCCGTATTCACCATATTGCGCTTTGAAACCGCAAGGCTTATGGGAATCTCAACGAACCTGTCATTTATCATGCTTATAAGAGCCTTCGTCTTGCCGACCATTGCCGCATGAACCGCATGGGCTCCAAGGCGCGCGCAGTAAATCGAATCGTAAGAATTCGCCGGGGCGCTTCTGATGATATAGCTGGGGTCAATGTATTTGACGCTGGACGGAATCCCCTCCTGCTTGAAGTATTTTGCAATCTCGTCTTTAAGGAACACTCCGATATCGGCGAATTTCTCGTTGCCCGATGCATCTTTCTCCCCTGTCTTGGGAATCAGATTCTGCCCTGCCCCCTCCGCCACAAGGATGACGGCATGGCCGCGTTCAAGAATCCTTTTCTTAAGATGCACAAGAAGACCGTTGTCGCCGTGCAGATCAAACGGATTCTCGGGAATCAGACAGAAGTTCACATCGCTCTGCGCAAGAGAGGTGCTGGCCGCTATGAATCCGGACGCCCGTCCCATGACCTTGACCAGACCTATGCCGTTTATGGAATTGCGCGCCTCCGTATGCGCACCTCTGACGCTGGGAACGGCCATGGCCACCGCTGTGTCAAAGCCAAATGATTTCTGAATGAAGCTGAGATCGTTGTCTATCGTCTTGGGAATCCCTATGACGCTCATCTTAAGCTTGCGGCGGTTTATCTCGCTTCCAATCTCATCCGCACCCCTCAGAGTGCCGTCTCCGCCTATGCAGAACAGAATGTTTATATTGCTCCGCTCCAAGGTGTCCACTATTTCCTCGACCCTGTCGCCTCCGCCCCGCGCGCTTCCCAGAATCGTTCCGCCACGCTCCTGGATATCGTCCACAACGTCCGGATTAAGCTCCATGAAGGGGTACGGCGAATCAGGCAGAAGCCCCTGATACCCGTAGCGCACTCCGCTTATCCTTCTCACTCCGTAGCGATACCACAGGCAGCGGACAACAGCCCGGATGACGTTGTTCAATCCGGGGCATATCCCTCCGCAGGTGCAGATGGCCGCATGCACATGAGACGGGTTGAAGTATATATACTCCCTGGGGCCCGCAAGCTCAACAGTATCCTCACAGACAGGCACAACATGTCCGGATTTTGTCGTGAGGGTGTCTATGTCAAACAATATCCTGTCTTCATCGGTGACATAATCAGCGATTCCATCCCCCGCTTCCATGCTCATCTTTATGGGAGAGTCTATCTTGGCCTTCCCCAAAGTCATGATAGAGAAATCAAATTTCCTTGTTTCCATGTCAAGCCTCCTCTCTTCCAAGCATTTCACCGGATTTCTTCTCAATGGCTGAGAGCTTCTTCTCAAAATCCAGAAAAGCCGACTGCGCGCAGTCCTCGCAAAGGCGCTGAAACTGCTCATATAAAACTATAAACTCTTCTCCAAAGGAAGTCAAAACAGCCCCGTCTCTGGACTGACCTCCCCTATGCCTATCCAGAATCCTGTAGCCGAGGCTCTTTTCCAGATCGAAAATCATACGGAAGGCCTTTGTATAAGAAATACCCAGATTCATGGCGGCCTGTCTGAGCGAGCCATGCTCCTTTATTCCCCTGAGAAGCCATTGAACTCCGATTCCCATGAACCTTCTGCCATTCTCCAGCAGATAGACCCTCACCTTCAAGTCCATCTCACCCCTCCATGAAAAGGCCGGGCTGCATTTCCTCTTGTCTGCCTGCATCCATCCCGCCGATCAAAGCGAGGAACTCGTCCTCTTTCATCACCCTCACCCCAAGCTCCTCCGCCTTGGCAAGCTTGCTGCCGGCATTGCTCCCGGCCAGCAGCACTGTCGTCTTGGAGGACACAGCCGAAACAGCCTTGCCGCCGCGGTCGGTTATAATCCGGGTTATCAAATCTCTTGATGCAAAGCTTTCAAATGAGCCGGTTATGCACCATGACTGGCCTGTGAAAATCCGCTCAACCTCTTCTGACGTCTTTTCATCTTTCATCTTGATGCCGTAATCCCTGAGCTTGGCTATCAAACACCTTGTATGCGGTGAATTCAAGCCATCAATAAGCAATTCAGCAGACTTCTCTCCTATTTGATCCACCTTAAGCAGCCTGTCCTTGTCGCGGCGGTCGGCGATATCAAGCAGCTTGTCCATATCGTCAAGCCCGCTGTCGCAAAGGCTGTCCACGGCCTTTCGTCCGAACTCCGGTATCCCCAATGCAGCAAGCACCTGCCTGAATGAAGCCTTTCGGGTGTTCCTCACTCCCTCGGCCAAGGCCTGAATCTTCTTCTCTCCGAAGCCTTTTTGACTGGAAAGCTCCGTGAAATCAAAGTCAAACAAGTCCTCAATCGTCTTCACATATCCATTATCATAAAGATAGGCGACAGTCTCAGGCCCGAAGCCCTCGATATCCATCTGGCCCTTGGCCACAAAGAAAGCTATCCTCAGCTTGGCCTGCATCGGGCAATCATAGTCAGGGCAGAAATGATGCGCCCCTCTCTTCTCCAGCGTTGAGCCGCACGAAGGACATTTGCAGGGCATCCGCCAGGTTGTATTGCCATCATTGTTCTTCTCTGTCACCGATTCAACCGCCGGAATGACATCGCCTCTCCTGCTTATCGCCACCGTATCGCCGACGGCAAGCTCCAGCTCGTCAACATAATCCTGATTATGCAGAGTGATATTTGAAATCGTGCTTCCGCCAAGCTCAACCGGCTTCACCCGGGCCATCGGAGTGATTCTCCCGGTTCTCCCAACCTGGACATCGATTCCCAGCACAGAGGTCTCCGCCTGGGGAGCCTCGAACTTATAGGCTATGGCCCATCTGGGGTGATGCCCCGTATACCCCAGCATGTCCCGGACAGAAATCTCATTCACCTTGCACACAAGCCCGTCTATCTCATAGGAGAGGGCCTGACGGCTGTCGGTCTTCATTCCTATGTACTGCGGTATATCGGCAAAGGACCCCGCAGCAATATCAAGCCCCGCCTCTTCCAGGCGCTTCTCCGCCTCATCCTTTGAAGCGCAGAAATAACCTGCATTGGGATTCGTCCGGAAGCCCAGCCTCTTGAGATAGCTGAGAATCTGGATATGATCCGAGAAGCGCATCTGGTCGGTGAAGCCCTCATAGCAGAAGATATCAAGCGGAATCCGCGCCGTTTCGCTGCTCTTGTTCCGCCTCACCGAACCCGCCGCAAGGTTTCGGGGGTTCGCATACGGCTCCTCAAGCGTCCTGTTTATCGCCTCGAACTCCGCCTTGCCAAGGTAGACCTCTCCCCTGACAACAATATCAACAGGCTCGTCAAGCTTCAGAGGAACCGAGGACAGCGTCTTTATGTTGGCTGTCACCTCATTCCCTATAAAGCCATTTCCGCGGGTCACCGCCCTGACCAGAACCCCCTTCTCATAGTAAAGAACCATCGATATGCCATCTATCTTCTCCTCTATCACGAAAGAAAGGCCATGCTCTGCCTTCTGCTCCGTCTTTTCAACCCAGGATATGATGGCTTGATCCGAATACGCTTTATCCAAGCTAAGAACAGGGATTGTATGATGGAACTCCGGAAAATCGCCGGAAAGGTCGCTCCCCACCCTGACAGTCGGCGAGGCGGGGTCGGCGATCTCCGGATGCTCATGCTCAAGCGCAATCAGCTCATCCATCAGCCGGTCATACTCCAGATCGCTGACCAAAGGGCGGCTGTCGACATAGTACGCCTTCTGGTAAAGCCGAAGCTCGTTCCGCAGTTTCTCTGCACGTTCTGATATCGTCTGGCTCATGACTCCATTTTACCCCATAACGCCACTGGTTTTCCACAGTTTCTTATTCCGGCCAAGCATTTCCCGCAGGCAGGCGCTGCATTCCGACAGAAATCCAAGGCTGGCAATAAGCTTCTTATGTTGAACGCAAGGCGCATTGATGATATCCTCAAGCCATGGTGGATAGAAGAACAGCGATTGAGCCAGCCCAAGACAAGCTATGCGGTGTGATGATCAGGAGCACCATCGACCGGGGCATCATAAAAAGCATCAGCATTCCCAAGACCGAGGACAATATCATAGTTGTCTCCGCAAACGATTTCGGAGGAGCCAACAAAATAAAGGTCATCGCCGCCGAATTCCCGATTTTCGCCTCTGCGCAGGTCGAATACGCCGGACAGCCTATCCTGGCCATCTTCAGCTACGACATCGAAAGCAGCCAGCTCCTGGCTCAGGAAATATTGATAGAATACGAGAAATCCAATACGACAAGCGTCGAGCTTCCATCTTGCTCCATCTCATGGGGAGATGCGGCGGCGTTCATCGGCGATGAAACCAAGAAGAAAGTCAACGGAGTCTGCTATTTCGGCCGCCGAAGCACCCAGACCCATTCCATATTGAAGGTAAAGGCGGTGCCCGCAGGCGATGGGGTCAGGATAGAATGCCCCACCCAATGGCCGTTTCATGTAAAGAAAACAGTTTCAGATGTCACGGGAATCCCTCTGGAGAAGGTTGTCGTGAGGGTGAAGGACTACTATTCCCCAAAGGACGAATACCTCATAGCCCCATCCACTCTGGCGGCCATAGCGGCAGTGGCGGCCAGAAAAGGCAAATGCCCCGCCGAACTCTCCACCATCTTCCCGGTCTTCAAGCCCGAGCTTGTGATAAGCCGCACAAGCGTTCTGGATAACAACGGCAACGTTGTCGCGGAGGATGTTTCCGCAAGCGCTGACCTTGGGGCTTATCCGCTGTTCCAGGATGAAATGGCCGCCCATATAATATCGGGGCTCATGCCCCTGTACCACGTTCCGAATGTTTCCATAAGGACAAGCCTGTTCTCAACAAGCAAAGCTCCGGCGAACTTCTTCGGAACCCTGGGCTTCTCGGAAAGCATATGCTCCTCCGAAATGCAGATATCCAAGATAGCCTCTGAAACGGGACGGTCGCCCATGACATGGAGGCTTGACCACATAGCCCCCTATCCGGAATACCAGAAACGGATATCAACCGAAAGCTACGATGCGCTGAAGAAATGCATAAGCGAAATCTCGCACATCTCCGGCTTCCAGCGCAAGCACTTCGCCTTCCAGCAGCAAAAAGCCAAGAAGAACAAGCTGAATTCGCTTCTTAACTACGCCAGAGGGATAGGGCTTGCCTGCGCACCCGGCATCAACGGCTTCACAAACCAATTCAAGGAGCTTCCGGAATACAAGATACGCATGACGTTGGATTCCAACGGGAAACTGATACTCAACACAAGCTTCCCTAAGAACAGCTATGTCAACGCAATCTGGAGCAGCTTCATATCAAAGCGCATGAAGATATCCCAGGATGACATCGCCTTTGAGGATATAGCATCTCCGAATGTCGTGAACTCCGGGCCGGATGTCCTTTCGCGTGACATTGGAAACATAGCGAATCTGATTTCAGACGCCTGCGACAGCATAAACGGCCGCCGGTTCAAGGAACCGCTTCCAATATCAGCTGAAAAGACCTTCATATCAGAAAAGAAAACCACGGTATTCGACAGCCATGCATGGGTGGCGGTGGTTCTGGAGCTAGAGATAGATCCGGTCTTGATAATCCCAGTGGTGAAAAAGTGCTGGGTGAACTCGTATTTCAGCATTGTCTATAATCAGGATGTCCTTGAAACCAAGATGAGACGGGTGATTGAATCCACAATAATAGAGCTTGGCGGCAAGCCCGCCTCCGACATGGAGAACGTGATTGCAATCAACGCCCAGGACACCGGAAGCGCATCATCGGCAAATCAGGCGCTTAAAGGCGCATTGGAAGCGGCGTTCTCCTCTGCGCTCAGCCAGGCAATGAATGTGGAGCATATAAAGCTTCCGGTAAACAGCGAGTACCTTCTGGAAGTGATCAAGGGGCAATGAAGCAATGAAGATAAACTGCAGCATAGATGGCAAGAAATACTCATTATCCGTGAATTCGGACAAGCCGCTTCTCCAGATTCTCCTGGATGAAGTTGAGACCGAGTCGATGATGTCGAAATGCACCGGAGCTTACTGCGGAAACTGCATAGTGATGGTGAACTCCCAGGCGGCGCTGTCATGTCTGGTGCCGGCATTCAGAATCCAGAATGCCGATATACAGACCTTCGACAGCTTCAAGAAGACACGGATGTACCGCGACATCGACAGGGGCTACAGGGAGGTGGGTTGCATCCCGTGCCAGCAATGTTATGCATCCAAGACGCTGATAATAGAATCCATCCTCCAGACCCTTGAGAAAAAGCTTTATTCCATGAATCCGATAGACCAGAACAAGCTGAGAAGAGAAAGCGAGATAGAGAAAAGCAAGGCGGAGCAGAATCGATTCATCATCCAGGAGCTTTCCCTCAATTCATGCGCCTGCACCGAATCAAATGAGCTGGTGAAGGTCATAGAGACCTGCCTGGAGTACAGGAGGAGAAGAAATGTACGAAGATCTTAGATCATCAACAGTGTTCTCCCCCGAAACGATGGGAGAGCTTGTGAACTACAAGAGAAAGAATCCTGCCGCTATATTCTGGGCCGGGGGGACATACTTGATGGGCAAGGCGCTCCGATATCCATCAAAGGAGCCGATTGACATAATCTCCCTTGAGAAAATGGGCGAGCTCAAACGGATAACAAGAAACGACGCCTCGGTCGAGTTCGGAGCCATGGCGCCCCTTCAATCAGCGGTCTCCCTGTCCCGGGCTTTCTTTTCCCCTGAAATATGCGCCGCCCTCTCCTCAATAGGAACCCAGATCGTCAGAAATCAGGCCACCGTGGGAGGGGCGCTTTGCACGCAGCGGATAAAGACCTCCTTCGCCGCCATAATGTCGACTCTTGATGCGACCGCCGAATGCCGTATCATAGGGAAGAAGCCTGTCGTCAAATGGATAGCGGTCGACAAGATGTTTGACAAGACAGGCAATCTGGTTCTTCCGCCATCGGCGCTTGTGACAAAGCTCCATGTGAATGGATGCAAGGACTCCCAGTTTTTCTTCAAGGCTACAGGCTCGCCCATGACAGAGAGCCAGGATGCCGTCATATGCGCCATACGCTGCAAGCTGATGCAGAACTCAATAGCCGAAACAAGAGCCTGCTTCAATTTCCTCCAGACAGGCATGCACAACTCGGAGATGATTCAGTCAACGCTCACCGGAACTCTCCTTCCGATGAATCCTGTCCGCATAATAAAGCTGACCAGTCTTCTGATGGGAGAAATAAAGGAGGCTCATCCGTCAATCCGCCCGATCCAGGCAGAGCAGGCATCCAGGATGTTCGAATCATTCCTATATGACCTCAATGCCCAGATAATAGCTAGGAACTGACACCTCCGCTTTCCGCTTCTCAAATAGCTTCTCAAATCGCTTCGCTGCGCCGGGGAAAGCCGGCAATGGGCCTGAAATCAAGACGGGCGGTGCAGACGCAGGTCTCGGATCCGTCCCCCTCATGACGCAGTATCTTTGCGTACAGCCTGACCTCATCATTGCAGCCCGATAAAGCCTCAGCCTCAGCCGAGCCGATGTGCACCGCAAGCTCATCATCGAGATACGTCTCCTTAAGCCAGCTGATATCAACATGCGAGGCAAGATTGTCCTTCAGGAACGAAGCCGGAAGGCCGCTGATTATCCAGTTGAGATACGAAATGTTGTTGATATGGCCATTGTAGTCGCTGTCGGTGTACGACATATGGGCCTTTCTTATATTGAGGCAGCGAATATTCTCAACATCGTCATACGAGTCGATCTTGTCACGCCGCGACCCTATCCGGTAACGTTCAGCTTCGGGATTCACAAGCCCAAGCCTCTGTGTGAGAAAATCCGGCTTCAGCGGTCTGTGTCCATGCTCTATATCCAAGATGCACCAATTGGAAAAGCATCTGGCCAGCAGCTCCCCTCCGCCTTGCTTGCTTATGAAAGTCCCCCTTGGCGCCAGATATCCGCTGTACTGCAACGGGAAAGTCTCTATATCAACATACTCCGGCCACCAAGGATAGTCGAATATATCAAGAACGCTCCTGGTTATCACCCAGGTCTTTCCCTCTTTGTTGAGATGAGGGAGCGCACAGCCTTTCAGATAAGCATGATTTCCGGCCACATCCTGGACAAGCTTGAAGAAAAGACTCAGATTAGCCCTGTAATCCTGATCAACATCGTAGCTGTTTATAAGATAAGTGTCATGAAACACATTGTTTTCATCTATCCTCATCATTGCCTGCCCCCTCGCAATCCCCCTTTTCAGCTTCCTCCTTCCGATAGAACCTCAGAACGCTCCTGCCGTATTTGCGCTCATCACGGAACACCAGACCGCCCATCCGCTCCGGCCACACCGCCTTCTCCTCCGCAGGATAGTGGATTATGAAATACCCTCCGTCTCTGACAATATTCTTCCTGTCAGCGGCCTCAAGCAGCCTCAGCTTCTCCTTCATAGGAAACGGCGGATCGGCGTAAACCATATCGTACTGAATCCTGGCGGTCGGAATGAACCTGAAAACATCCGTCATGAAGAGCTGTATCTGACTATCCACAAAAGACATGTTCCTTTCTATAGTCGCCTTCTTATGCCGATCTTTCTCCACTATATGAACAGGCTCCGCCCCTCTTGATGCCGCCTCTATGCCTACACAGCCGCTTCCGGTGAACAAATCCAGAAAACTCATTCCGTATAAAGGCCCCAGGATATCAAACAGCGACTCCCGCATCATGTCCATGGCCGGCCTTATTATCCCCGGCGGGCATATTATGTTCCTTCCCCTGTATCTTCCGCCTGTTATGCGCATATCAATTCGAGTACGTCAGAGTCGCAAGGCCGCCCTTTGAGGTTTCGCGATACAAAGACGGTATCGCATGACCTGTCTTCATCATCACATCAACAACATTGTCAAAGGAAACCTTGTGGCGGCCATCGCTGAGAAGCGCATATGCGGCGGCATTCACAGCCCGGCAGGCAGCCATTGCGTTGCGTTCTATGCAGGGAATCTGAACAAGCCCCATCATCGGATCGCATGTAAGCCCAAGATGATGCTCAAGCCCCATCTCAGCGGCGTATTCCACCTGATATATAGACCCGCCCAGAAGCTGAGCGCCGGCTCCGCTTGCCATGGCGCAGGCCACTCCGATCTCTCCCTGACAGCCTACCTCGGCTCCGCTTATGGAAGCGTTCGTCTTGACGACATTGCCTATTATCCCAGCCGTAAGAAGAGCGCGCAGGATGCGTATCTCAGGAACCTCCATGCGTCTGTGATAAAAATAAAGCATCCCTGGGAGAACCCCGGAAGAGCCGCAGGTGGGAGCGGTGACAATCAAGCCTCCTGAAGCATTCTGCTCCGAAACGGCAAGCGCATAGCTCATGGCAAGCGCATTCTCGCCAAGCGAACCCTTCAAATCCCTGGCATGCTGATAGTATTGCCCGGCTTTCCTTGCAAGCTTAAGCCCCCCGGGAAGCACCCCTTCGGCATCAAGCCCCTGCTCAACGGCCTTCTTCATCACGCGCCAGACTTCCTTCATGTAGGTCAGAATCCCCTCGCCCTCGAAGCTGAGCGCCAGCTCCCATATCTGCATCCCCTCCCTGTCGCAGTATTTGAGAATCTTCTCCATTGTGGATACTTCCTGAGGATAAACCTGATTGTCCTCGGTTATAAGCAGATGAGAGTTCCTGGCGGTGTTGTCTTCTTCATTCATGGCCAAAGCCGCATAAGAATCATCGACAACCTGGCCCCCGCCTATGCTGTAATAAGTCTTCTCGCTGATAATGCCGCCGTCCTCGTTCTTTGCCTTGAAGGTGACCGCATTGGGATGGAACGGCTTCTCGATATCAGGATACCACAGAATCTCAATATTCCTGCCGGCCATGACTTCCCTTATGGCGCTGTCCGTAAGATGGCCCTTGCCTGTTGCGGCAAGGCTTCCGAACAAATCAGCTTCGTATGAAAAGGCATCCGGATGCAGCGACAGGAACATGCTTGCCGCAAGACGAGGCCCCATTGTATGACTGCTTGAAGGGCCATAGCCAATCCTGTAAAGATTTCTAAGGGATTCCATTGCTTCAATAGTACACAAATCAAAGTCTGTTGGCTAGTCCCGAACGACCCCAACGCCAAGCGACCAAGAGACTTCAAGACCATCACTGCAAAAAACCGAAAGCATGAGATTCCGCTCAAAGTTCATGTACCTCACAGCGCCCGGGCTGACCGTGACGGCAGGCACATAGGATGCCGTGGCCAGGAATCCTCCATCATATGCGAATTCAGACACCCAAAGCCCCGGCGGAACATCCAGATTCTCTACCGTGGCCTGCTTTCCCAGAGAAACTGATTTGCCTGAAAGTCGATTGTTCCCTATATCATCCAATAGCCTGATTCTGGATACACGCCTGAAATCACTGGTTTTTTCTTCAATGCAGGATATCAAAGCAGGGAAATTCAGATTATCAAGGCATCTGCCATCCAGCAAGGCAAGCCAAGCTGCAATCACCCCCTCACGCTGTGATAATACAATATCTCCGTCGTCGTTGCCCGGAGATGCGAACCCTCCGAATGGGCAGCCATAGCCAAGAGGAACCGCCAGCACAACCAGAGCCTTGCCCAAGGGAATCTCTGTCTCAAAGCGCCGCCCGGCCGGCATTGAAGAGCCGCCGGAAACCCCGTCCGCTGCTTCCCCGATAACGGGGCAATGCAGGATCTTCCGATATCCTCTTCCAATCATCTCGATGCTGTACCACAGCGGTTCACCCGAAACCTTCTCCCATGGGTGGACAGGAATCACAATACCAATCCGCCTCGTCAGCAATCCCGATTCACATCCGGAAAGAATCAGGCATAGGCTCATGCAGCATAAAACCATGATTGTCCTGGAAAAACTTCTGCGAAACCTCAAATCCGCCCCCTCCCAACACACAGTGGGCGAAATGGCCAGCGGGCGAAATGGCGAAAACGCTGAATCACTGACGGGCAGGCGACTTGAGCAGCTTCCTGAGATTGTTGAAAAAAACTATGAAATCAGAACTGCGATAGTCTGCGTAGGTCCAATCAAGCGGATTATACGTCCCATGATGATAAATCAATGTCGTTTCGCCCCAGATTCCATCGGCAAGCGGAATCCGATGGGCGCTTGGCTTTGTAGTCGCCAGAATCAGGCTGCCGAGGCTGAGAACCCCGGGGTCAAGATTAATGCGTCTCTGTCCATTTATGCTGAAACGCTCTTCCAGTTCATTCGTCTTGAGCTTGATGGCGGAAAGGGATGAAGGATCGACTGGATTGGCGAAAACAATGAAGCGTCTTTCAGGACGTTCTCCCATTTCCGAATCGTAATAATCAGTGAAGGAAAAAGGCACCGGAACCGTTCTCTCCTTTATAGGGCCAAACATCTCCTCAAGCCTGCGTTCGGCCTCCGAGACGTCTTCCATCGCTGACAACACCCCTATGACGAGAATGCACTTTTCAAACGGCCTTGTTCTTCCCATGCATTATCGAAGCTTATACCCCTTCACGCTTCTTGTAAACATCTCCAAATGCCTTTATTATTGGAAGAGATGAAAAAGCTTCTGGTATTCCTTGGAAACCCCGGCTCGATGTATAAAGGCACAAGACACAACATAGGCTGGCAGATATGCGATGCTTTCCAAATCAGCGGATGGCAGAAGAAGTTCCATGGAACCTATGCAATGGACGGAGATTGGATTCTCCTGAAACCTGAAACATTCATGAATGAAAGCGGGATTTCAGTCCGCGAGGCCATGGATTACTTCAAAGTCAAGCCAGAGGACATCCTGGTCTTCCATGACGATTCCGAACTTGACTTCGGGCAGATTCTGCTGGAAAAAGGCGGCGGCCTCAGAGGACACAAAGGACTGAAATCCATACACCAGCACATAGGATCCCGGGATTTCCAGCGGCTTCGTTTCGGAATAGGACGGCCATCAAGACAGGATATGGCATCCTACGTCCTCTGCGGTTTCTCAGAAGAGGAGAAGCCGCAGCTTGGAGACCTTGTGGCTGCGGCGGCAATGATGGCGAGGAATGCAATGCAGGGACAATGAGGGGCGCAGCCGCAGCAGCCGTGGAAGGAAAGAAACGCAGCGGCGGCTTCGGGCGGCCCCGATAAAGCGCCGGAGGGGGAGAGTTCAGATGGAATTTGACAGAAGAGAGTTCAGGATACTCAGGAAAGCAAGAAAAGACACAGGGCTTTCAGAACCGCTTTTCACAGCCGACACAATGACAGGGCTCATCCTGCAGGCCAGAGAAGTCGCAGAAGCCTGCAACCGGACATATTCCTCCGACCTGCACGAAACCGAGCTTGTCTCCTGCGCCCTCATCCATATGGCGTACCAAACAGTGCTCAACCACTTCCTGATGACAATAGACCACGAATATTTCGCCCGCTTCTCAACCCTGGGGGAAAGAAACCATGAAGTCCGGGCCGTCATACAGTTCTTCGCACAAGAATATCCAGCGGTGGAAAAAACCCAGGCCCCCGATTTCATTGAGCAGGAGAACCAGACCAGAGGCTTTTTCATCTGCGAAGTCATCCTCTCGAACCCAGCCATGATGAAAGCCCTGGGACACCTTATGGCAAGCGATGCCGTGAAAATCCCCGATTCGGCGACAAGCCTTCTGGGCCTGCTGGGCGGGCTGCATGACGACGAGGGAGAGCGGCTCTCCAGAAAGACAAATCCCGAGGAAGACATCTTCGGATACCTATCCGAACCGGCAAGGCTTTTCCCAGACGACCTGGAGAAGCAGCTCGGCTTTATACAGAAGAGCTGGGGTGCGATTCTGGGGGACTATTTGACCCTGATGATTGAAAAGACGCGTGGAATGCTGAAGGAGGAGTTCTCGCCCAGGCAAATGACAGGCCCCGGCCCTGCGCCCGCCCCCGACTACACATCGCTCGTCCAGGAATACGAGTCATTCTCAGATGACCGCAACTGGATGCCCAATGTGGTCATGATTGCAAAGAACACGCTTGTATGGCTTTACCAGCTTTCAAAGGCATACGGGCGCAACATTAGCACGCTGGACGCCATTCCGGACGAGGAGCTTGATAAGCTCAAGGACAGCGGATTCAATGCGCTTTGGCTTATAGGACTGTGGGAGAGAAGCGAATCCTCACGCCGAATAAAGAACCTGTGCGGCAATCCGGAAGCCGCCGCTTCAGCATACTCCATAAGAAGCTATTCAATAGCGCAGCGCCTAGGCTCATGGGACGCATTCACGAATCTGCGCCAGAGATGCGAGGAAAGAGGAATCCGGCTGGCAAGCGACATGGTTCCAAACCACACAGGGCTTGATTCAGAATGGATGAAAAGCCATAGCGAATACTTTATAAGGCAGCCATACAGCCCATTCCCCTCCTATACCTTCAACGGCCCCGACCTGTCCGGTGACCCGGATATTGAAATAAAGATAGAGGACCACTACTACTCCCGCTCCGATGCGGCCGTGGTTTTCAGAAGGACAGACCGCAGGACGGGCGCCGCCGATTATATCTTCCATGGTAACGATGGAACAACAATGCCCTGGAATGACACTGCACAGCTTGATTATCTGAATAAAGATACAAGAGAGGCTGTCATTCAAGAGATTCTGAATATCGCCAGAAACTTCCACATAATCCGCTTCGATGCGGCCATGACCCTTGCCCGCAAGCACATAAGACGGCTGTGGTATCCCCGGCCCGGCGACAAGCCCGACATAGCCGGACGCGGCGCATATGCAATGAGCGACGAGCAATTCGACAAGGCGATGCCTGCGGAATTCTGGAGGGAAGTCGTGGACAGAGTCGCCGCAGAGGTTCCGGACACCCTGCTCCTGGCAGAGGCATTCTGGATGATGGAAGGCTACTTTGTCCGCACGCTGGGAATGCACAGAGTCTACAACAGCGCATTCATGAACATGCTGAGGGATCAGGAGAACCAGAAGTTCCGCAGCATGATAAAAAGCACGCTGCTGTTCGACCCCGAGATTCTCAAGCGATACGTGAACTTCATGAACAACCCAGACGAGGAGCCGGCGATAGCCCAGTTCGGCAACGGGGACAAGTACTTCGGAATCTGCACCCTGCTTGCGACCCTGCCCGGCCTGCCGATGTTCGGACATGGGCAGATACAGGGATTCTCCGAGAAATACGGAATGGAGTACACGCGCGCCTACCGTGACGAGAAACCGGATGAAGCGCTCATCAAACGCCACATGCAGCAGATATTCCCGCTGCTCAAGAAACGAAGCCTTTTCTCCGGCTGCGCCGACTTCCAGATATTCGATGCCCGCTCAGAGAGCAACCATGACCACATAGAAGAATCAGTGATCGCGTACGCAAATGGCAATGCCGGCCTGAAGACCTTGGTGCTTTACAACAACCAATATGAACGATGCAGAGCCAGAATCCACAGCAGCGCCCAAAAGATGGTGCGTCACCCGGATGGGACAAGAGACATTATGACGACAACAGTCGCCAGCGCTCTGGACATAACGGACGGCCCAGACGAATACACGGTGGCCAGATGGTTCGGAACAAGGTTCTCTTACCTTATCCCCTGCAGGGAAATCCATAGAAACGGCCTGCCCATCGATCTCGAAGGCTTCCAGACAAAGGTGTTCATTGACATAAGAACCATGAAAGACCAGTCCGGCATTCTTGCCCGCCTTCATGACCAATACAAGGACAGCCCTATCGAGGACTTCCAGGAAGCTTTCGGAAAAGCTGTGCTGTCACCCATGTTCTCCATTACTCTGAATCTTCTCAAATCGGACTACCCGCAGCTCATCAGGCTCGCCGTCGACAGCAGGCTCACCCCCGCCCGGCGGAGAAAGCTCTCTGCGTTGCTTGAAGAGCTGCATCGCAATATGCTGTCTCTTGAACCGCAGCTTGCGATGATAGGGATGAAGCCGATGAAGATGAGCGGAAATCAGATAGAATCCGATATCAGGAACCTTGAACGACTGCTTTCCAAGCCTTTCTTCCGTTATGCCTGCCAGTTGAACGGACATGAATCCGATATCCTGACATCCTTCCTGTTCCTTCAGCCTTTCGTTGACAAGAGCAAGAAGCTGGCCGATTTGCTGCGGATAGCGGATGCGCTGATGCTTCCGCTTGCGCTAGGAGCAAGCAGCGAAAGCGTCCATCTCGGAGCATTGATGTGCCTCAGGGAGCAGGCGGACATAGAAACCCTGCTTGACGACCAGGCCTTCCGCTCAATGATAGGCGTCAACCTATACGAAGGTGTCGTATGGTTCAGAAGCGAAGCCTTCATAGATGCGGCCCTTTCATGCCTGGCTGCAAATGCACTCGCAGAAAAGCGGCTCAATGGCATGGCATATGAAAAGAAGCTTGATTTCTGGATGGATAAGGTCCGCAAATCAAATTACATCCTAGACAATCTTTGCGCTAAGGATTAACCTTTTGTAAAGGAGCATCAGATGAAAACCTGGTTATCTTGCATTCTTGCCTCTCTGTTGGGATTCGCCGCCGCCTATCTGCTGGGCGCCATTCCGCAATTCGACGCCTTCATGGGATATGCAACATCCATCATCATGAATATCGGAACGTTCATCCTAATGCCGCTTGTCGCCGTGACGCTTTTCTCCGCCACGGCCTCCCTAAGGAAGGAACGCGGCGCAATCGGTCAGGTGTATCTGGTCTCAACGGCGTGGAGCATCTTCACCGCCTTGACCTTGTCAATTCTGACAGCATTTGCCTTCACAAGATTCCCAAGCGATTTTCCCATCGTGGGAGAGGGACTCTTCACCTCGGACATAACGCTGTCTGAAAACTTCAGGTCGAGCATGGTCAAGACTCTTGCAAGCTGCAACCCCATCGCCCACAGTCCATTTGCAAACCTCATCATCTCGCCAACCTTCCTGCTGCCGGTGGTCTTCACCTCATTCATATTCGGGTTCGCCGCCAAGCCGGACAGCGATGCCTTCAAGCCCGCATATGCTGTGGCTAATTCATTCTCTGAAATCATGTACAGGCTATCGCGCCTGATGGCCGTCCTCTCGTGGCTTTTCGTGGCATTCTACAGCGCCTATTGGTTCAAGGAGCTGCTGGCATCAGGCCTGATTGAGGTGCCTTATTTCATAATCACAGCAGCGATAGCGGTTGCAGCGGCAATACTGGTCATAATCCCCCTGCTGTTCTTCCTGTTCACCGGCTTCAAAGACAACCCCTACAAATTGATGGCAAGGACTCTGGCCACAGCTTTCCTGGGGCTTTTCTCCGGAAACATCCTGCTTCCGCTGACCGGGGCATACCATCTCGCCAGAAGGAACCTGGGGGTTCAGAAACGTGTCACAAGCACCGCAATGCCATTTTCCACCTTCTTCACAAGGGGCGGCACCGCCATGGTAAGCACGATCTGCCTATGCGCGCTGTGCACCCGGTCAAACATACAGATACTGGGACTGAGGAACGTCGCGCTAATAGCCTGCGTCTGCACTCTTTACAGCATGCTCTGTTCAACCAACCTCGGCTTTGAGTCAATATTCGTCACAGTGATGGCCGCCGATATGCTGGGGTTCGACCTCAAAGGGAACGAGATGCTCATGATTGCCGTCCTTCCCGTCATGAATGGATTGGGAACATTGCTTGACACGCTCCTATGCACGCTCGGCTCTTATGTCAGCGGAAAAGCCATCTTTGCGACTGTTCCTGTGCCATTCGGAGAAACGACATGAACAGCAAAGCTGTCAAGATCGCCTTGCTGATTATCCAATGCCTTATCTCTGCGGTGGTGTTCGTGGTTCTCATCATGGGAATGAGCGAAGGCGAGCGAATGCGCAGCATGGTGCTTCAATCAATACCTTGCTCCATCCAGACGACGGCGAATCTCATATTCTCCATCATCCTTTACAGAAGATTCAAGGAAACAAGCATGCTGGATCTCCAGATATCCCATGTGCTTCTTCTCTCGACCTCACTGGAGAATGTAAGGATATTCGCCTTCTACGCCCAATATTCATACAGGGAGCCGATAAGCCAGGACCTGGTGGCTCCCGTTTTCTATTTTTCATTGATACTGACATCGGTCATGTTCTGCGGGTTATCGATAATCCCATTGTCCAAAAGCTTCATCTCTGTGAATAATTACGTTGCAAGCGGGGTTGCCGGCTCCGTCCTCATAATGATCTTCGGGCCAAGAATCACAGACATGGAGCATTTGAACACGATAAACATATACAACACCCTTGTCTGCATACTGTTCGCCGCAGTCCTTGTCAGCTTTCTGGCCGGGATGCTTTCAAACCTTCGGGCATACAATGTCCTCAAGCAGCTGTCAATCGCAGGCCTGGCTGTCGGCGACTTCATGATAGCCTTCTCCAACTCTCTGGTCACCCAGTATCTGGGCATTTCCCTCTTCGTGGCCTGTGAGATAATCCTTTCAATCATGATAAAGCGTGGAACCAGAAGCTACGCAGCCACGGATATAACGAGCGAGGTCATATGACGATAAGGAGGCAGGCATGAGAAAGAGTCTTGGTTCAAGAACAGTGTTTTATCCGCTTCCAGTGCTGCTTGTCGGGACATACGATGAGAAAGGGAAGCCGAACCTGATGAACGCCGCATGGGGCGGAATATACGATGACAACAAAGCGGTCATCTGCCTGAGCGAAGATCATCTTACAACGCAGAACATAAAAAGAAACGGGGATTTCACCCTTGCGTTCGCCGATGCAAAGCATGTCGTCTCAGCCGATTATGTCGGCCTTGTCACCGGCAGAACCACGCCGGACAAGGTGGAGAGGTCTGGATTCCATATGGTTCGAGCCGGCAAAGTCAACGCACCTTATCCAGAGGAGATTCCAGTCGTGCTGGAGTGCCGGATGGTGCAGAAGAACGGCTGTTCCATTGTCGCCGAGATAATCGATGTCAACGTTGATGAACGTGTGCTTGATGCAAACGGCAAAGTGGACACATCGCTGGTGATGCCGATTTCCTTTGACCCGTTCAGCAACACTTACCGCATTCTGGGAGAAGCTGTCGGGAAAGCCTTCCATGACGGATTGAAGCTGAAACAGCAAAACTTAAATGGCAAAATCAATCTAGAAAAATGAAAGGCCGCCTTTGAATCAAGCGGCCCTTTGATGCTTGCAGCTTTGGCTTGCCGCATCAGTTGAACTTCACTATCCCCTTGTCATAGAACGAAGGCGCCTCGTAGCCCAGCATATTCATGCAAGTGGCCGTGACGGACGTGATCCCCAGCCCCGGCTCAAGCTCCTTTGAATACTCTCCGCCATACTGCGGATCATAAACGATGAAAGGAACAGGATTGAGCGAGTGGCTGGTCTTCGCGCATGGCGTTCCGTCAGCCTTCAACTTGACGTTGCCCTTCTTGTCATGCTCATACATATCGTCTGAATTGCCATGGTCAGCCGTTATGAGCAGCACACCGCCCGCCTTCTCCACCGCCTTGACTATTCTTCCAATCTGAAGATCGAGAGCCTCCATCGAACAGACGACAGCCTCAAACACCCCGGTATGCCCCACCATGTCGCCGTTTGGGAAGTTAAGCTTCATGAAATCCCATTTCCCGCTCTCTATCTCAAGTATAAGCCTGTCGGCTATCTCGGCGCACTTCATCCAAGGCCTCTGCTCGAACGGCACGATGTCCGAATCAATCTGCACATATTCCTCAAGCTTGTCATCGAACTTGCCCGATCTGTTCCCATTGAAGAAGTATGTGACATGGCCGAACTTCTGCGTCTCCGATATGGAGAACTGCTTAAGGCCGGTGGCGCACAGATACTCGGCAAGAGTCTTGTCGATGGCCGGAGGCTGGACAAGATACTGTCTGGGTATATGCAAATCCCCATCATATTCCATCATTCCAGCATACTGAACCTTAGGCACATAGCCTCGGTCGAACTCTGCAAGCTCTTCAGAATCAAAGGCTCTGGAGATTTCAATAGCCCTGTCGCCTCTGAAGTTGAACAAGATGAAGCTGTCGTTGTCATTGACCTTCCCCACCGGCTTGCCGTCCTCCGCTATGACGAAACCGGGAAGATCCTGATCTATTGCGCCGGTCTCCTTCCTGAGCGTCTCGATAGCCTCGTGGGCCGAGCCGAATTGCCTGCCCTCCCCGTGAACATGAATCTCCCAGCCTCTGCGCACCATATCCCAGTTTGCGTTGTAGCGATCCATCGTTATGACCATCCTGCCGCCGCCTGAGGCGATTCTGGCATCAAAGCCATCGGTGGAAAGCCCCTTCAGGAACTCATCAAGCGGATCAAAGTACTCCAAAGCGGAAGTCTCGCCCACATCGCGGCCGTCAAGAAGCCCATGAACACGCACGGTCTTCACCCCTTCGGCCTTCGCCTGCTTCACCATATCCATCAGATTATGGATGTTGGAATGCACATTGCCATCCGAAACAAGCCCCAGGAAATGCAGGACGCTCCCATGCTCCTTCACATTTGAAACAAGCCTTTTCCACGTCTCGCCCTCAAACATCTTCCCTGAGGAGATTGATTCGTTGACCAGCTTGGCCCCTTGGGCAAACACCCTTCCGCAGCCCATTGCATTGTGCCCGACCTCGCTGTTTCCCATATCATCATCAGAAGGAAGCCCCACCGCCGTTCCATGAGCCTTGAGACTCGTCCACGGACAGGTTGCGAAGAGACGGTCAAGATTCTCCGTCATGGCCGCCTTGAACGCATCCCCATCCTCGTATTTCCCAAACCCCACTCCATCCATAATAAGAAGGATGACAGGGCCTTTGCGCGTTATCTTCCCGCTTTTCTTGAGTTTTCCAACACTTACCATAAATATCTTTTCTCCATTAAACAGAATTCCGCATCAAGCTTACTCTATACTAATGAAATGCCGGAAAAAAGAAAACCGTCCCGGCGGGAGAAAAATCACTCTATCAACTCTATCATATGACCATTACAGATACGCCATCCGGGATTGCCGTGACAGTCGCATTTGGATCCCCTGCGATCTTCTCAGCCTTCCTCAAGGCATCCTCAAGACTGTGCGCCGGAACCATATGCAGCGCCTTGACAACATCGTCTGGAGCGTCTGATATATAAATCACAGTCGCTTTCTGAAGAATCCTTATGAATATCTGCGTCTGCCACTGATCCGGAACAGTCTCGTTCCTTCCCCGGGACAGGAACAAATCCAAAGTCTTCTGAATATCGGGTTCATCGGCCATCTGATGATAGAAATGCTCTCCGCCGTGGCCGTCATTTGATTTAGCCAGCATGATTATGACGCCGCCCTTCTTCACGGTCGCCTCAGCCGCCGTCATGCCTTTGACCGCCTGGTAAATGTTCTGGTCAAGCGGATACCCGCCGTTTGTTGAAATCACAATATCCGCAGGCTTTGCATTCACCTTGCAAAGCGAGGAAAGGAACCTGCACCCCGCCTCGTGCGCCTTCTCAAGATCTCCGGCAACTGCGTAGATGGCTTCCTTCTTTTCATTTATGACAACGTTGCATATGAAATCCAGCCTCGCTTTCCTGGCCGCCCATATCATGTCCTTATGAATCGGATTGCCTTCAAGTATTCCGGTCCTGGAATGCGGATCCGCTATGAACTCGCTGCAATGGTTCGCCAGAACAGTCGTCCTTGAGGCTATTCCGGGAAGAATGCTCTTCCTCGCTCCGGAGTAACCGGCAAAGAAATGAGGCTCAATGAAACCCTCGGCGCAGACAAAATCCGCCTCCACCACCAGCTTGTTTATTATAAGCTCCCCGCCGCTTGGCAGTGTTCCGATATGAACAAGCATCTCATCATCGCCGCAGTCATGCACCACAATCTTCTCGTTGTCAAATATCTCGCGTCCGAACTTGTCGATAAGCTCGGCCTCTGTCGTGGCCCTGTGGCAGCCTGTGGATATCAGTATTGTTATATCCGCATCAGGATTGCCCTTCCGTATCTCCTTCAGCATTGGCGGCACTATCACCTTGCTGGGAACAGGCCTTGTATGGTCGCTTGCAATCAGAACAACCTTCTTCTTCCCCTTCACAAGCTCCGAGAGCCTTGCGCTGCCAATCGGATTCTCCAGTGACTCCTGCACAAGCTCCGCCTGTGTTTTCTCCGCCTTGTAGCTATGAAGGCTGGATACAAGCACGCCCTTCAGCCTGTTATCAGGAACATCGATGCTGAGGAATTCCTTTCCATAGGGTAATGATAATTTCATTTTAGCCTCCATCAATGAACTTCAAGCATGGCAGTGTCATTTGAACCAGTCAGGTCATCAGCTACGACATACATCAAAGAAACCTCTTTCCCCCGATTCTACTATATGAACGGCGCTCTATCCATATGTTTCTTTTCAAAGCATCCTCAAACACTGCCCCAGAAAACATAGAATATAATTCAATCCTCATTCAGACAGCTGGCTATATAACAGCTGACGCCGTCTGTCGCAACAATCCTCACCCTGTCCGCATCACACATTCTATTAAGATCATCGATATCTTCAAGCTGTTTCTATTTATAATCTCCACGATATGCAGAAAACAGGAACAACCTTGCGCCTTCCCCGGTTCCTTCATGCCAGCCGGCCTGTATCCGGAAAATATAATTTCATGGTATGATGTCAGTGGACATTCAGAGATAAAAATTCAGAGATAAAAATCAAGCTTACAGGAGGTTTCATGAAAACAAAAGAGATTCTAGAGGCCTTCTTCGAGGCCGAGAACAAACGGGATTGGGAAAGCTACCAGCGATTCCTGCATGCGGAAATTGTTTGGGAATTATTTGGTAAAAAGGAAAGAACAATCTGCGGCATTCAGAGCTATATGGAGACGATGCAGAAAGCATATGAAAATTCAGAAGTTCAATTCGTCTGTCAAAATATGCAGGTATCAAATGACGGAAACAGAATAGCTGCTTGCCTGGTAAATGATTTGGGAATGCGATCGTTGGATGTTTTCGATTTCAAAGATAACCTCATATATCGAGAATATGAATTTCTTCTAGATTGATAAAAAGGGAGGCCGGCGATGGCTCCAGCCTCTCCGTTCCCAAGAATAGAGCTTAACACCGCTTGCAGAGCTTAACACTGCTTGTATAGCTTAACACTGCTTGCAATGCAGCCACGCAGCCCTACAGCGGCCTGGTCGCCCCCTTCAGATAATCCAGCGTTTCCGGGCTGACAAGCGGCGAAAGCTTCTCAAGAACCTCAGCGTGATATTCATTCACCAGCCTCTCTTCCTCGTCAGTCAGCATGCTCTTGTCAATCAGCCTGCGCTCGTATGGGCACATGGTCAGGAATTCAAATTTAAAGAAGTTCCCGAACTCAGTCGTCTCGGCTTTCTGAACCGCAACGAGATTCTCTATTCTGATTCCATGCCGTCCTTCAAGGTACAGGCCCGGCTCATCGCTTATCACCATGCCCTCTTTCAGAGGATAAAGGGCATTCGGCCTGTACGAAATCGACATCGGCCCTTCGTGGACGCAAAGGCAGAAACCCACCCCGTGTCCAGTGCCATGACTGTACGTAAGGCCATTGTTCCACAGAAACTGCCTCGCCAGCGCATCAAGCTGCAAGCCGCAGGTTCCTTCCGGAAAGCGAGTCCGGAACAACGCAAGATGCCCTTTCAGAACAAGGGTGTAATCCCGCTTCTCGTCCGCTGTCGGCTCTCCGAAGCAAAGCGTCCTGGTGACGTCCGTCATTCCCATCTCATAATGCCCGCCGGTGTCAAGCACGACCAGCCCTCGCTTGACGGCGCTTGAAGACTCCTTTGTCGCGCTGTAATGGCACATTGCCCCATGCTCGGCATACCCGGCGATAGGGCCGAAGGCAGGCCCCCTTGAATCAGCCAGCTTGTCCCGCTCCTCCTGAAGCGCATCGGTCAGCTTCATCTCTGTCCAGCCCGAAGGGTTCGCCTCGACCTTTGCCAGGAAATTGACAAGAGCCACGCCGTCCAGAACATGGGCCTGCCTCATTCCAGCCAGCTCCGCTTCATTCTTGCAGGCCTTCATCTCGGTCGTCTTGTCCATCTGGTTGCGGAACACCGCCGAAGCCGGGAAGGCGTTGTATACCAGCATGTTCGTGCGCTTGAAGTCCAGCCCCGCCTTGGAACCGGCGGGCAGCGCTTTCAGATAATCGCAGACCGCCTCGTAAGGCCTGACCTTGAGGAAGGGCTTGAAAGATTCCATCATATCCTTTGAAAACCTTCTGGAATCGGCGAAAAGCACAGCGTCATCCTTGCCGACAAGAAGATAGGAAAGGAATACGGGATTATAGGCGATATCCTGTCCTCGAAGGTTCAGAACCCATGCAATGTCATCAAGACTTGAGATGAACATATAATCCAGACCATCGAACTGTCTCCTCAGCTGCTCAAGCTTCTCGCTGGCGGAGAACCCGCATAGCTTGTCATCCATCCTGCGCACGGGCAAGAACGGAACAGGCGGACGGTCTGCCCATATCCGGTCAAGGTAATCCGCAGACGGCACCACCTTGAACCCCTTGGATTCAAGCTCATCAAGCTCCGTCTTCATCAGGCAGTCAGCCGAGGTTCCCAGAACATGAAGATCTCCCGCATGGGCCTCAAGGTACTGCTTGAAATTCATGACCCCCGGATCGTCATACCTGAAAAGCTTGAAAACCGTTCCCTTTATCTGTTCGGCCGCCTGTATGTTGTACCGCGAATCGACCCAGAGAAGAGCCTCGCTTCTTGTTATCATGACAGTCCCGGCGCTCCCCGAAAAACCTGTGATGAACTCTCTCGTCCGCCACCGCGGGCAGACGTACTCGCTGTTGTGCGGGTCTGAGCCATAGATTATGTAAGCATCCAGCCCATCTTTCTCCATCAGGGCCTGAACGCCCCTGACCTTATCGTTTATCGTCATGCTCGCCCCCGTCGTCATCACTGTCGCAACCGTCATCGCCGCTCCCATCGTCACCACCTCTTCTATCGTCATCAACGTCTGAATCATCAACGTTTAAATCATCAACGCCTCAATCGGCCTCATTTCTCCCCGAATGTCTTGTTTGAACTGTTTGACCTGCCGGCTCTGCCCGGCCGGTCTAAGCTGTCTGAATGGCCGAAATCGCTTGAACGCCCAACGCTGCCTGACCGCCCGCCTGACCGCCCAATGCGGTCTGACCGTCCGGAAAGCAGTATTATCAACACGCCGCAAATAACCATCACAAAGCAAAGCACCTGCCCCATCGTGAAGTTCCAGAAAGACAGGAAAAGCTCAATCGGGCCATCGTGGCCTCCAAAGCTCAGCACATAGCCAAGGTTCGCATCCGGCTCCCTCATGTACTCGATGAAGAAACGGAAGACTCCGTAGAGAATCAGATACCATCCGGAGATAAGCCCATGGGGGCGTCTGGCGGAGAACGGCCTTATCAGGAACCACAGAATCAAGAACGTCACAACCCCCTCAAACAAAGCTTCAATGAGCTGCGAGGGGAAACGCGGAAGATTCACATAATCGCCTGCGCTGAACGCTATCCCCAGACGAGAAGCCATGTCCGCCACCCACTCCACCGAAGTCGAAAGCCTTGCCGCATCGGGGAATAGCATTCCGATGCTTGAATCGGTGACTCTTCCGTACAATTCGGCATTCAGGAAATTGCCAAGACGCCCGAATGTATAGCCCAGAGGAACTCCAAGCAGCAGAGCATCGGTTATCTGGAAAAACCCGTATCCCCGGCTTCTGGACTTCTTGTCAGCCCTCTTCTTCCCCATCAGCGAAACATCCGAAAGATACTCAGCCATCGCCCTTTTTCTGCTGCCGCGGCAGAAAATCCAGACTCCCACGACAAGTCCTATCACTCCTCCATGGAAGCTCATCCCCGGCAGCCCCACGAAACGCCCATTCTCGAACGGCCAGAATATCATCCAAGGATGAAGCAGGTAATACAACCGCTCATCACTGTAGATGAAAACCGATCCCAGGCGCGCCCCCAGAAGGAGAAACAATATCCCCAGCGTGAAGAGAGAGAGAAGGTCATCGTCGCTGATGTCAATCATCGCCTTCTTTCTCTCCAGCCTCATGATAAGGTAGGTGACTGCGAACGCCACCAGATACATAATGGCATACCAGCGCACAGAAAGCCCGGGTATCACATAGGGACTCATGAACGAAGGATAATCCACATATAGATGCATGAGCAAAGTTTAGCCGCCCCGCCTTCACGGGTCAATAGGATTTCCTACCGGCGGATTTTATAGTATATTCATCTGTATGAGAAAGCTATTGACACTGGCATTGTCCATTATGTTGTTTCTCGCTTCGGGTTCCGCTCTCCTTGCGCATGGCAGCCCGGAGGAGATCCTGTCAAATCAGATGATATCGCCGTCAACATTGACGCAATCTTCGAAAGCGCTCACGCAGGACGGAGATACGCAGACAGAAGACGACAAGGTATCGTTTTACATAGAGAAGCTTTTCAGGCTCTTCCAGTTCGTAGACGAGAACTTCTACGATGACATCGACTACAAGAAAGCCTACGAGAATATGGCCACGGCGCTGTTTGAAAGCCTTGACGACAAATACAGCTACTATGTGATGGAAGACGACAAGGCTGAATATATAGAGAACTCCATGGGGACATACGGGGGCATCGGCCTTTACTTCTCAAAGAAACACCTGCAATATCAGGATCCGGAGGATCCCTCCACCTTATACTGCGTTGTTGACCGGGTGTTCCCCAACACTCCTTGCTCAAGAGCCGGCCTGAGGTCAGATGATTACATAATAGCAATAGACGGAGAGGATGTGACCGGCCTTGAGGCAAATGAATGCGCCTCCAGAATGAAGGGAGAGCCGGGAACCCATGTGACCATAACGGTCAAAAGGGGCAATCTGACATTTGACCTGAATCTCACAAGGGAAATCGTCACTGTCCCGACAGTGGAATACACCATGATAGACAACGGCACGATAGGCTATATCCGCATAACCGAATTCACAAGCTCAACATGGGAGAAAGTTGTCGAAGCCTTGATTGAATACGAAATGAACCGCATCAGGAAAATCATAATAGATCTCAGGTCGAACGGAGGCGGAGATATAAACGTGGCGCTTTCAATAGCCGATGCCTTCATAAGCAGCGGCGAACTCCTCAGGATAAACCAGAAGGATGCTGAGCCCGAATCCTACTATGCCAGAAAGCTTGTATTGGTGAAGCCGGAGGTCAAAGTCGCCATTCTCGTTAACGGACAGAGCGCAAGCTCATCCGAAATCCTGACCGGAGCGATGAAAGACAACAACAGGGCGACCATAATCGGCACAAAGACCTATGGCAAGGGAATAATGCAGGTCGTCACTCCATTTGACGAAGGCTATGTATCGCTGACAAACGCCAGCTTCACAACACCGGGACGTGAGAAGATACATGAGGCTGGGATAGAGCCGGATATCGAGGTTCCGGAGCTGGAGATGACTGACGAGGAGGCGGAAACATACACAAACGTGTACAACGACAGGGTCATACCAGAATACGTGAACGCACATCCCGAGTTCACAGATGAGAACATCGAGGCGTTTTCCCTTGACGCTGAAAAGTACGGCGATATACGTCATGAAATACTGAGGATACTTGTCCGGTACGAATACATCAACCGTCTGCCGGGAGACAAGCAGTTCATCATCGACCCAGCTTACGATGAATGCCTCAGCACGGCGATTGATTATCTGAACGGGGTTAAGAAGTGAGAATCCTGCTTCTAGACCCATCATTCAAGGGCCAGCGAATATTTGAAATAAAAGGGAAGGACGCCCACTACCTCTGCAATGTGCTTCGCCTCCCCATAGGGCAGAGAATCACGGCGCGTGACAGCGCAGCTCGTCTATGGTCACTGCGCCTTGTCCAAATCAGACGCGGAGCGTGCATAGTGGAGACCTGCCCGGCAAACGAGGCGATAGCCGCCACAGATGAGCTTCCCGAATGCGGAGCGCTTGGGAGCATCACCCTTTACCAGTGCGTGACAAAACAAAAGAAGCTTGAGCAGATTGTCCGCCAGGCGACCGAAATAGGCGTGAGCAGAATCGTCCTTGTGAAAAGCCGATTCTCATGCAGCGACCCGGTCAGACATGACAGGCTGGACGCCCAGATAAAGGAAGCGATACAGCAAAGCGGCTCCCTTGCCCCCACCTGCCTTTCTGGCCCGATAAACATCAAGGACGTCCCTGCAGACTGGAACGCAAAAGGCCAAGCCGTGTTCCTCCATCAGACAAGCCTTCCGGAACAGCGAACACTTGTGGACATAGCCGGCGGCCTCAGCTTCCCGGCGGCCGTTCTCATCGGCTCCGAAGGAGGATTGGACGTGGATGAATGCGCTTTTCTCAGCGCGAATGGCTTTGAAGCTGCGCTTCTGGAAACAAACATCCTGAGAGCCGAAACCGCCGCCGTTTATGCGCTTGCCATCGTGCAATCAGCCATGCAAAGCAAGAATCGACCATAAATACGAAACATTTGTTAAGTAATTGGCAACCTGTGGATAACTTGTTGAAAACCTAGACGGGAATTGCTTCCGCCACGCAGCCGACCGCTTTTGTTCTTTAACAAAAATTATATAATATTTTAATCGAATCTGTTTGTTATTTTTTTAATAATTCCTTTATTACAAAGATTTTATCTCCTACAGCAATCAAATCCTGAATAAGCCATGCCACTGGCTTGACAGCATAAATCATTACCGCAGAAAGACATTTGATATATCAAACGCAAAAACCTGTGGATAACTTGTTTATAACTCTGCGGCTTATGTCATGCCGCCTCGTTTGAAGCGATTCATTGCAGGATAATCACATAGCCATCTGGTAGATTTTGAGAAGGTCGGCTTCGTGCAGAATCCTGGCGGATCCCCTTTGCCCACCTCCGGCCTCGGCGCACTTGCGGGCCATCTCCTCAAGCTGGGCCTCTGTCGGCTTTATCCCAAGCTCGTGGATGGAAATCGGCATGGCTATCGAGTGGAAGAACCCCTCCATCGCCTTTATACCGGCCAGCGCCGTATCCTCGTCCGAGGCCAGCCTCTCGACTCCCATGACATCGACGGCAAGCTTTACAAAGCGATCAAGGCAATCCTTATAGACATAACGCGCCCAAGTTCCCCAGACAGCGGAAAGCCCCGCTCCGTGGGCAACATCGAAGATTCCCCCTAGTTCATGCTCCATCCCATGCACAGTCCAGTCGCCGCGTCCGTTTCCGCCGCAGCCGGTAAGGTCGTTATGCGAAAGGCTTCCCGCCCACATGACATCGGCCCGTGCATCATAGTCCTGGGGATTGTCCTTTAGAATCAAGGCCTGCTTCATCACGTTCTTCATGAGAGCAGCGGCGATTGAGTCGGTGAGCTCCTTGCCGCCCCCGTGGGTGAACCACCTTTCAAGGGTATGCATCACTATATCGGTGCAGCCGCTTGCCGTCTGATAGGCAGGCAGCGTCATGGTAAGCTCAGGATTCATCAGAGCAAACAACGGACGCCCCAGATCCGTGTTGCATCCCCTCTTGAGCCATCCATCCTCGTTTGTTATCACAGATGAGTTGCTCATCTCGCTTCCTGTCGCCGAAAGCGTGAGGATAACGCCCACCGGAGCGCAGGCTGAAGGCTTGCGCTTCTTTATATAGAAATCCCAGACATCGCCGTCGTTTGCGATTCCATAGCCAATGGCCTTCGCCGAATCTATCACGCTGCCTCCGCCGACAGCCAGAAGCAAATCGACCTTCTCCTTCTTCGCAAGCTCAATGCCCTCGCGGACTTTGCTCAGACGGGGATTGGGAACCACGCCGCCCAGTTCCACATAGGCTATATTGTGCTTATCAAGCTCTTTCAAGACCCTGTCCAGCAGCCCTGACTTCTTCACGCTGGATGTTCCATAATGAACCAGAACCTTCTTGAAGCCATAGGATGCTATAACCGAACCGACCTTGTCTTCAGCATGCCGGCCAAAGAACACCTTTGTAGGAGCATAATAAGTGAAATCAAACATTGCGGCCTTCCTTTAATCTGATGCTTTATTATAGCGCATCCGCAGTTCACACGACAAGCGAATTGCAATACACTGTCATAAGGGAGAACAAGAAGTGAACCACACCAACCTCGACAGAACAAAGTCATTTGAAAAGCTCGCAAATGCAAGATGCGTAGATCTGAAGACAGCGCTCAGCGGAAAGAGAATCCGAGACTACAGCATCAAGATGGGGGCGGATCTTGAGTATTCATACGCCGCAATGCCGGTTGATGAAAACATAATCGACATATTCCAATCGCTTGCAGACGAACAAGAGCTCATCCAAAAGTACAGGGAGCTTCTCAGCGGCGAAATCATGAACCCGGGAGAACGCCGCAAGGTTCTTCACCACCTTCTGCGCGGAGCCGTGCTTGATAAAAGCGTTGTCGCAGACGGACAGGACAAGCGATTGTTCTACAAGGAGCAGCTAGACCGGATAAAGGCCTTCTCGGAGAAGATAAGAAGCGGAGAGCTGCGCTCAGGCACAGGAAAGAGGTTCTCAGCCGTCTGCCAGATCGGCATAGGCGGGTCAGACCTCGGCCCCAGAGCCTTGCACATCGCCCTTGAAGGCCACTGCAAAGCAAGAGGCATAAAGCTCCTTAAAGGCGAATTCATAAGCAACGTTGATCCTGATGACGCTGCCCAGGTGCTTTCCCGGCTTGATATTGAAACAACACTGTTCATCGTGGTTTCAAAAAGCGGCACAACGCTCGAAACCCGGACAAACAGAGATTTGGTGCTATCACGGATAAAAGGCTTCGATGCAAGCCGCCAGGTGGTCGCCGTCACCTCGTCCTCAAGCCCTCTGGCCAACAGCCCCGATGTTCTGGATTCCTTCTTCATAGACGATTACATCGGCGGACGCTACAGCGGCACAAGCGCAGTAGGCGCGGTGCTTATCTCCTGCACCTGCGGATTCGAAGTGTTTGAGCAAATACTGACAGGGGCTCATCAGGCAGATGTGATGAGCCTGGAACCCGATGTAAGGAAGAATGCGGCCATGATGGACGCCTGCATCGGAGTTTATCTGAGGAATGTCCTCAACTACCCCTGCCTGGCGATTCTCCCGTATTCGCAGGCCCTGCTGAGATTCCCCGCTCACCTGCAGCAGCTTACGATGGAGAGCAACGGCAAGTGCGTCAACCGCTTCGGCGAAAGACTGGACTATTCAACACAGCCCATCGTGTTCGGCGAGCCTGGCACAAACGGACAGCATTCATTCTACCAGCTTCTACATCAGGGGACAGACACGGTTCCCATGAATTTCATCGGCTTCTCCGAAAGCCAGGCGGGCTGCGATGTCACGATAAACGGCTCCACCAGCCAGCAGAAGCTTGTGGCCAACCTCGTGGCTCAGATTGTCGCCTTCGCCCTTGGAAAAGACGACAACAACCCTAACAAGCAGTTCGAAGGGAACAGATGCTCCTCGCTCATCAGCGGAAAGCGTCTCACGCCAGAGGCTCTGGGCGCATTGCTGGCCCATTACGAGAACGCCACGATGTTCGCAGGATTCCTATGGAACATCAACAGCTTCGACCAGGAAGGCGTGCAGCTTGGAAAGGTGCTTGCGAGCAAGGTTCTGCGCGGATGCGAAGGGGACGAAGCCCTGCTGTCCTATCTGTCCAAGTTCTGACAAGGTTTTAAATAGGTTCCGGGCTTGGTCAAACATTACAACAAGACACCCCGACCAAGCCTCGGCGCCACTTTGCCATCTTATCCAGACCGGATTGACTTGCCCTGTCAATCAACCCGCCTTATATCCGCTCCGAGGGCTCTGAGCTTCTGCTCAAGGTTCTCGTAGCCCCTCTCTATCTGGTATATATTCTGAATCTCGGATTCTCCGCTTGCGCAGAGAGCCGCCGTCACAAGAGCCATGCCCGCCCTGACGTCCGGGCTTATAAGACGAGAAGCCACGAGTTCCGAAGGCCCTGCCACAAGCACCCGGTGCGGGTCGCATTGGATTATATCGGCTCCCATTCGGATAAGATGATCAACAAAGTACATTCTGGATTCAAACATCTTCTCATGAATCAGCGCAGCGCCTTTCATCTGCGTGGCGGCGACTGTGATTATGCTGAGCACATCAGTGGGGAACCCCGGCCATGGGGCATCGTCTATCTTTATCGTCCGGCCGTCAATCGACCGCCTTATCAGCCTGCTCTGCCTGCGCGGAATCAAAATCGAAGAAGGGCCTGTCTTGACGTATTTCAAGCCAAGCTTCTCGAACCCGCCGAAGAAAACCTCTATCTGCCTGATGTCAACATCAAGAAGCTCAACTTCACCCTTTGCGGCGGCGGCAAGGCCGATGAACGAGCCGGCCTCCATATAGTCGAACCCCAGCGAGAAATCACAGCCGCCTAGCTTCCTGCTTCCGCTTATGCAAAGCAGGTTTGAACCTATTCCCGTTATCCTGCATCCCATAAGCGAAAGCATGCGGCAGAGATCCTGCACATGAGGCTCGCATGCGGCATTGTAGATTGTCGTATCACCCTCTGCCAGACTTGCCGCCATTATCGCATTCTCAGTGGCGGTCACAGACGCTTCATCCAGAAAAATCGAAGCGCCTTCAAGATGCGGCGCATGGAAGGAAAGAAACCCCTCCTCGTCAATCTCGCATCGGGCGCCAAGCTGTCTGAGGGCCTGGAAGTGCGAATCAAGCCGCCTCTGTCCTATGACATCGCCGCCCGGCGGGGGGAGCCTCAAATCAACTCCCCTGCCAACAAACGCCCCAGCCAGCAGTATTGTCCCTCTTGCAAGGCCGACAAGCTCTTTTGAGACATTGTTTTTCAAATCCGTTCCTTCAAACCTATAGACACCATCGGCCACGGCGGTCACCTTGCGCCCCAGTTCTTGGACAATCTGAATCGCCACCTTCACATCCTCTATCAAGGGGATGTTGGAGATGGTCACAGGCTCATCGGTGAGCAATGTGGCGAAAAGGCAGGCAAGAGCCGCATTCTTGTTTCCGCTTATGCGCACCTGGCCTTCAAGAATGCCCTTGCCTTTTATCAGGAACGAACTCATGCAATAATCCTAACTGCGAAAGCGGGAATTTACAAGTGATAAGACATTGAACCGGCACCTAAATGCAGTTACTATAATAGACATGGAAAAGGTCAAGACCGTATATGGAATAGGAAATCCGCTGATTGACGTGATAGTCAGCATATCACAGGATGATTTAGAAAGACTGGGCATCCACAAAGGCACGATGCAGCTCATAACCAAGGGCCAGCGAATCGAGCTTGCGCACTACATCCAGTCAAAGGAAGCCTCATACTCCTGCGGAGGCTCCTGCCCCAACACGATAATAACCCTGGCGGCCCTGGGCGTGCCCGCCACCCTGGCCGGGAAAATCGGAGAGGACGAGTTCGGGCATATATACCAGAAACGGCTTGATGAGGACGCCGTAGGGAACCAGCTGCGCACCTGCTCGGAGCCGACCGGCTCATCCATAATCCTTGTGACCGAGGATTCCGAGAGAACGATGAACACATACCTAGGAGCCAACCGGCTCTATACCCCTGAGGATGTCCAGGACAGCGCAGTAAAGAACGCCGGCTTCTTCCATTTCACAGGATACATGTGGGACACGGAGAACCAGAAAGCCGCCATCAGAAAGGCGCTCAGACTGGCCCATGAGAACAATGTCAAGGTCAGCTTTGACATAGCCGATCCATTCGCCGTAAGCCGATACAGGGAGGATTTCTTCTCGCTCATAAAGAACGATTGCGACATCGTTTATGCGAACAACGAGGAAGCAAGAATTCTGTTTGACAACTACGATGCATTTGAATGCTGCAAATCAATGGGCAAGCTCTGCCCCACGGCGATAGTGAAGAACGGAAAGCGAGGCTCCTATATCACGCATGAAGGCGAGACTCATAAAATCGCCGTATCCGGGCCGCAGCAGGCAATCGACACCACAGGGGCAGGCGACATCTACGCCGCAGGCTTCCTGTACGGGCAGTGCATGGGCCTCGACATAGACCTGAGCGGCAAAATCGCCTCATACGTGGCGGGAGAGATAATAATGCAGGTCGGGGCGCAGTTCTCACACGAGAGAATCACGCAAATAAAAGCCGGCATCGCGGCTTTGAAATGAAAAGGCCCCCAAACGAATCCACAGAGTCCGCTTTTCTTGACAAGCGACCTTTTTACCAAACTGCCGAATTGTGTATTATTTTTTCACTGAATGAGCACATGACATGGATTTTTCCCTCACAAAAGCAAAAACATTTCCATGCCGCCCTACGATTCCCAGGTCTATGGTGTGCGCTGGTTTTCATAGAGGCGGATTTTGTCTTCACACCGAGCGCCTTGGCGTCATGATAGCCGTCTTAAAACATGAAGAAATGCGTATTATTGCGAAATAAAATATTGAAGAAATGACAGTTCAATGTTACTCTGCCATTGCGGAGGATGAATGAATTTTATGTTTAAAAGAAAAGTATATGATAAGCTGCTGGATTGGAAAGCAAATTATGCAGGTCATTATGCTGTTATGCTTGAAGGCGCAAGAAGAGTTGGCAAGTCAACCATTGCAGAAAACTTTGCAAAGAACGAATACAAGTCATACATCCTTATAGATTTCTCGAAGACTTCAAATGAAATAATCAAGTGCTTTAATGAAGTCGGAAACCTGAATATGTTTTTTCTGAGGCTTCAAGCGGAAACCGGAATCACGCTCCATGAACATGAGTCTCTTGTCATATTTGATGAAGTGCAGCTTTTTCCAAAAGCAAGGCAGGCAATCAAGCATCTGGTCAAGGATGGACGGTACCATTATCTCGAAACCGGATCGCTTATTTCAATCAAGAAGAATGTGAAGAATATCCTTGTTCCATCCGAAGAGATTAAAATCCCGGTTCATCCAATGGATTATGAAGAGTTCTGCAGTGCTGTTGGATATGACTATTCACTGCTTAGGACAATCTTTGAAACAAAAAAAGCGATAGGGCAATCGACAAACAGGAAATTGATGCGAGATCTCCGCATATACATGGCGGTTGGCGGAATGCCGCAGGCTGTTGAAGCCTATGTGCAAGGAAAGAACTTCGTTGAAATTGACAGGGTCAAACGCCAGATAATCACTCTATATGAAGATGATTTCAGAAAAATCGATTCTTCAGGAAGAATCTCCTCCATGTACCATTCCATTCCCGCCCAACTGTCAAGCGGGTTCAGGCGATATAGGATTTCTTCAGCGATTGGGAAGAGGACAACACCCAAATCAGAAGAATTACTGTATGAGTTGCTTGATTCAAAAACCGTATTGCCATGCTACAACACAACAGATCCAAGGGTGAGTCTTTCTGATTCAAAGGATTTCAGCAGCTATAAACTGTATCTTTCAGACACGGGCCTTTTTGTTACACTGATGTTTATTGACAGACCTGCTGCAGAGAATGAGATATATGCAAAACTTCTGTCTGATAAGCTGCCCGCCAATCTTGGATTCCTATATGAAAACTTGACGGCTCAGATGATCACGGCTTCCGGCCGTGAACTGTACTACCATACATGGGAGAAAGAAAAAAGCACCCATTACTATGAAATTGATTTTCTGATTTCCAGTGGCGACAAAGTTTCAGCTATAGAGGTCAAATCATCGGGAACCGGGAAGCACGAATCTATTGGAGCATTCTCAAAAAAATATTCAGCAAATATCCGTGACACATATCTAATCTCTCAAAAAGACGTAGGAAAAGACGGCGCATTGCTTTATAAGCCTTTCTATATGACTCCGTTTTTATTGGAGTGAAAACTCCGGCAAGCAGTAGAATGCATTGACACCAAAAAAGTTGTCCCAAGAGAAACCTGTGATAGAGAGTTCAAGCCTTTGGAATCAATAAAGGACAACTATCCTGAATATGCTGCTGCAATGGATTCTCTGCTTCAGCAACGAAACAGCATAAAGCACACAAACCTTGCTGACTTCATGAAAAACGATTCTCACAATTCTCCGCTTGCTGCTTTTCCCTCTTATAGTGCTTTCCGTTATTGAGAACAAGAGGGCCTGTGAGAGAGTATATTCTTAACCCCCTCAAGATATTCACTTGCAATATCAGACAAAGGCCTGTTCATGCTTTTAAGACAGCCTATTTCCATTTGATAACATCTATCTTCAAGACGCAGAACATTTATCTTTGAGTAATATTCCGTGTTTTCATATGCACTTTCGTTATGGGCGCCAAGTGTATAACCATCTGTATTTTCTAAAAGCTCATAAAGAGATGCTCTATCGTTTACAACAATCTTACTCCTCATGCCACCCTTTCTAATGGCATCAAGGATATTAGAATCGTTATAGTTGATATCTTGATAGATTAATAGAGGGAAAGCCTGCAGTTCTTCCTTATTTATAGTGTTAAGCCCCTTCTTGCAAAGAGGATGATCTTTTCTAAGAATAATGGCAATTTCTTCTTTAATCAAAGGCTGATATTCAAGTCCTCTTTTTGAAAAAAAATAAAGGGTAAGCTGTTTTCTATGCATGGGGACAACAATAAGGCCAAGGTCTGCCTGTTGTATAAGCACGCGATTTGCCACGTCATAAGAGGATCCCTCATAGAAATTAAATTCAAATGGGTTATCTTTATACTTTGTGCAGATTCTGCTGAAAATTGTTGTTGCAAACTTAAAGTACTGGCTTGCCACAGAAAGATGCTTTTCTGCCGGCAGATTCGCTTTTCTTGCAAAGTCTTTTAGTATTCCATAATGCCTGAGCGCTGGTTCAGCATAGGCTAAAAACTCACTGCCAAGGGCTGTGAGCACCACTCCTCTGCCGCTTCGTGTAAATAGCTTTCCCCCAATTTCGTTTTCAAGGTCTCTCATTGAAACCGAAAGATTTGGCTGGGATATAAACAGAACTTCAGCGGCCTTGTTTATAGAACCCTCTCTTGCAATAGTTACAAATTGTTCAATTTGATTTATCCTCATTTTTTCGAAATCCTCGCAAAGTTATATTAAAAATAATATAATTTAACCCTAAAATATTATATTACCAATCAATAATTTTCAACGATATAATTCAGTTATCAACACCAAAAGGAGTAAAAAATGGGAAACTTGTCTGACCTTACTGGCAACTCGCTTCTATATATCGGAGTCGCAGTGCTCTTGCTGATAGTATTCTGGCAGTCCGCCGTATTCCTTGTCAGAGCCTTAAATAGAGCAAAAGAACTAAACATTGATTCAGTGCGGTTGAAGACGGCTGTAAAAGTTTCAGCTCTTACCAGCATTGTACCTTCAATTGCCATTGTCATTGCCCTGATAACCCTCGCACCTGTCCTTGGAATACCAGTTTCTTGGGGTAGATTATCAATTATCGGGTCTTTGTCATATGAACTGCTTGCTGCAAATATTGGCGCTGAAGCAGCGGGGGTGGAACTTGGCGGAGCAGGTTACGATGCAACAGCCTTCTTGACATCAGTTACAACAATGACAATTGGATCCTTTGCATCACTTAGCATTGCAATATTTCTGTTCAAGCCTTACAAAAACAAGCTTGCAAGAACGCTCTCAAAATCAGATAGCTCAACAGAGAATCCGTGGAGCCGAGTCCTTATGGCAACTTTGATTGTTTCTCTCTATGCAAGGTTTCTTGCTGAACCTGTAGTAAAAGGAGGTTCTTCCCTGATAACAATGATTGCAAGCGCTATTATCATGCTTCTTCTCACACTGCTCACCAAAAAGGTTGGGAAATTGAAATGGTTGAGTGATTTCAGCCTTTCTATAAGCATGATTCTTGCAATGACGATTGCAGTTCTGCCTTCACTTTAATAGGAGTTTAAGTTATGAATCAAAAAAGTCTTGAATATACAAAAAAAGCCCATAGATTCGGAAGAACAAGTTTGATTGTTGGAAGCTTAGCAACATTGATTTATGCCTTTATTATCATTGTATTATTAAAGGTTCCAGCTAACTGGAAATTCATCCTCAAGGGCGCAGGAAATGTGTTAATCTTAATGATCCCGGTTGGTCTATGTGAATTCTTGAGCATTGCACCAATGATTGGCCCTTCAGGGTACTATATAATGATTTTAACAGGGAATTTTACAAATCTTAAGATTCCATCGTCTATTGCCGCTATGCAGGCATCAGGTCTGGACCCGGCAAGCTACACAGAAGAGTCTGATGTGATTTCAACAATTGCCATGGCAGTCTCTGCAGTGGTCAGCATTGTAATTATTGCACTTGGAGTTGCCCTGATCGTCCCTCTGTCAGATGTTCTTTCATCTCCGGTTTTAAAGCCTGCTTTTGATAATATTGTACCTGCCCTGTTCGGAGCCCTCTGTATTGGAATGATTGGAAAGCATTATAAACTTGCCATTGCCCCTTTTGCTCTTGGTTGCATACTTCTTGGAACCGGCATTATCAACAAATCTCTTGTAATGCCAATTCTAGTCCTTGCTGGAGTTCTGATAGCCCGTCTTCTATTCAAGAAAGGCTTGGTTAAAGCATAGAGGTGTCAATGCTAGATTACTTAATCAAAAACGCCACCGTCATTGATGGCAGCGGCAAAAAAGGTTCAGTTCTTAATATCGGTATAAAGAATGGGAAGCTGGTTATTAATCCACAAACAGACTCTGCATTGGAAATGATTGATGCGACAGGATTAACTCTAAGTTCTGGTTTTATTGATACTCATGGGCACTCTGATTTATTTGCCTTTATAGATCCTTTAAGAGCATCTAAACTCTGCCAAGGGATCACAACAGAGATAGGTGGTCAGTGCGGGATTTCTCCAGCCCCAATTGCTATTGAACACTTTGCTGACTATTGCAGTTACTACAAGGCTCTTGGGGCTCCAATATATCCAAATGCTGAAAGCTTCAAAAGCGTTGGGAACCTCCTTGATACAATAGAAACCCTGAATATGGGCATAAATCTTGCAATGTTTACAGCTCAAGGATCATTAAGACTTGCTGTAAAAGGTTTGAATCCAAGTCCTGCAACAGAAGATGAAATAAAGCTGATGGGAAAGCTTGCAAGGGAATCCCTTGAGGAAGGTTCTCTTGGACTCTCAACAGGGCTTATGTATGCTCCAGGCGTTTTTACGACCACAGAAGAACTAACGCGGTTGTGTTCTTATTTAAAAGGCACAAACGCAATCTACACTTCCCATATTCGAAACCAAGGGAACGGATTAATTGACAGCGTAAAAGAAGCTTTGGAAATAGCAAAGAAGGCTGGACTGAAAGCAAATGTTTCCCACCACAAGGCAGTTGGAAAAGAAAATTGGGGAAAAGTCGAACAAACAACCAAAATGCTTAAAGAGGCAGGAGCAACCCATGACGTTTATCCTTACATTGCTTCATCTACAACTCTTAGCGCAACTCTTCCACCAAAGTTTGTAAAAATGGGAATGGAGAACATTCTTAAGGGGCTTAATGATAAAGCCTTTATTGATGACCTTGAAAACAGCATAATCCATCCAACGGAAAAATGGGACGACGACCTTTTGGAATGCGGTTTTGATGGGATTCTTATTATATCTTCTCCAAACACTCCAGAGGCTCTAGGCCTTACCATCGAACAGTATGCCAACAAACTGGGGCTAAGATCTTTTGACGCCTTTATCAAGCTTTTAAAAGAAAACGAAGGTGCAGTAAGCGATATTTGCTTTTCAATGTCTCAAGCTGATGTTGACTACCTTGTTGCTGAACCAACTTGCATGTATGGGACAGATTCTCTTTACGTTCCTGGTTTCATGACAATGACGCATCCTAGGGCAATAGGGACTTTTCCTCTGATTCTTGGAGACTATGTCAGAGAAAGGAAACTATTATCATTGGAGGAATCCATTAGAAAGATGACAGGCTTTGCCGCCGATGTCTATGGACTTGAAAACAAGGGGTATGTCAGAGAAGGCTTTGATGCAGACCTTGTTGTTTTCGATTATAAAACTGTGAATGCAAAATGTTCATATCAAAAACCTCTTGAAGAGAATATTGGCATAAAATATGTTTTTGTCAACGGCAAACTTGCAGTCAAGGACGGGAAAACCACTGGAGTGAAAAACGGTCACGTTCTCAGGGGAAGATAAATCATGAGGTTGGATATTAAGCTTGGGTTCTGCCCAAAGGCAGGAAAAATCAATTACGGATGCTGGTGGGGTGAAAGTCGACCTCTGCACTCTTAACCAAGGTGATATTCAAACTGGAGGCACTGCCATTATTCCTCATCCATCAATATGTTCAAAGAAAAACTTGAGGAGCCTTTATGTTTGAAATTCATTCACGAGGAGAATATTGATCCGTTCTTTAAAGCTGTGGCAGAAACAGTTGAAGAATCCGCGCTAAGCGCTTTGTATTAACTGGCTTGACACATAGCGGCCAAGCAGCCCGGCCTGTGGATATTCCAAAAGAGTTCGATGCAAGAGTTCCAGCTTCTCCGTATTCTTCTTTCTGTCCTAAACACACATCCGTCTGCCGGCCGCTCCTCTTCCGACAAGCATCTGTGCAATCTGAACGGCATTTGCAGCCGCCCCCTTGCGTATCTGATCCCCGCAGCACCACAAGGCCAGTCCTCTCTCATCGTCAATCAAATCCCTTCTGACCCTTCCTACATAGACCAGATCCTGATCGGAGACATCCAGCGGAGTAGGATAGCTCCTTCCGCCAATATCCTCCGCCATGAAACACCCCGGTGCATTTTTGATAGCCTTAATAGCCTCTTCAACGCTGATTTTATCATGCGTAACGAACTGAACGGCTATCGAATGGCTTCGCATGACCGGAACCCGCACGCAGGTGCAGCAGACCTTCAGATTGGGAAGATGAAGTATCTTGCGTCCTTCGTTCTGCATCTTCATCTCCTCTGTCGTATAGCCGTTCTCAAGCGCGCTGCCTATCCATGGAATCAAATTGGAAAGAATCCTGCATGGAAAAACCTTTGCAGGAGCTTCAGGATTCGCAATCTGGCTCTGAAGCTCTATCATCCCCTCCTGTCCCGCTCCGGAAACCGCCTGATAGGTGCAGGCCACAATCTTCTCTATCTCAGTCAGCCTGCTTATCCCGCCTAAAGCAACCATCGTTATTATGGTGGAGCAGTTTGGGTTTGCTATAACCCCATGATGCCCAAAGGCATCGCCGCCGTTGATTTCAGGAACGACAAGAGGCACATCATCTTCCATTCTGAAAGCCGACGAATTGTCTATGAATACCGCCCCAGCCTCCTTTATAAGCGGAGCATATTGCCTCGACACCGTTGCGCTGACCGCCCCGAGAACAAAATCCAAGTCATGAAAAGACCTGTCGCCCGCTTCCCGGACAACTATATCTTCACCATTGAACCTGACAACGCTCCCTGCGCTTCTGGGACTGGACAGAAGCCTCAGCTCGGAAAGCGGAAAGCCCCGTTCCTCCAGAACCTTGACCATCTGATTGCCGACCATGCCGGTTGCGCCTAGAACAGCAAGCCTATACCGCTTCATTGACTTCCTCCTTCATGAAACCCTCATAGAGAGTCTGGATGGTCCTTTCAAAATCCTTGTTGTCAACGCCCACTATTATGCTGATTTCCTCAGACCCCTGGGCGATCATCCTGATGTTTATGTTGTTCGCACCAAGCGCACCGAACAGCTTTGCAGAGCTTCCCGGCACGCTCACCATCCGCCGGCCCACCGAAGCTACGAGCGCTATGTTGTCATCTATCTTTATTCCATCTGGCTTCAGGCTGCCTTTTATTTCGGATATTATGTCAAATATCCTGTCTCCCGCCTGTGATGACGGCATCACGACATTGAAGCTATCCACGCCCAGAGTTATATGCATCACCTCCACCTTGCACGACTCCAGCAGCTCAAGCGTCTTCCTGATTATCAAAGTGTCGGTGGATATGTGCTTCTGGTAGACAGTGAGGACAGAGAAGCTCTTCCTCCCCGCTATTCCAGTGAGGAGCCTTCCCCCCTTGTCTTCGTCATCGATGCTTTCCATTATCAGCGTCCCGGGATCTTCCGGACGGTCGGTGTTGCGGATGTTCAGCGGGATGTTCTTCTCCTTCACCGGAAGAATCGATTCTTCATGAAGGACAGCCGCCCCCATGTAGCTAAGCTCCCTGAGCTCATCATATGTTATACGGAAAATAGGCTGCGGATTCTTCACAACCTTCGGGTCGGCCATAAGGATGCCGGACACATCAGTCCAGTTTTCATATATATCAGCGTCAAGCGCATTGGCGGCCATCGCCCCCGTTATATCGCTTCCGCCTCGGCTCATCACATGAATCCTGCCGTTCGGCAAAGTGCCGTAGAACCCTGGCATCACGAACCTAGGAGAATGAACAGCCGCCTCGGTGATGGCCTTGTAGGTCTTTTCAAAGTTTATCTTGCCGTCATACGTGAAGAACACGCTGTCCTTTGCGTCAACAAAAGCAAAGCCGAGATATTCGCTCATAAGCCGGGCAGTCAGGTACTCGCCCCTGGAAACCAGATAATCAACACCGATGTCCCCGTTGAGATCTTCTCTGAGCCGGTCAAATTCTCCCTCCAGGTCATGCTTGAGGCCAAGCTCCCGCTTGATATCAAGGTAACGCTGGCGAATCATGGAGAAGATGTCATCATAGCTCACCCCGTAATCCTTGTGCGCCTGGATAAGGTAGAGCAGGTCGGTTATCTTGCTGTCCGCCTTTGAACGCTTCCCGGAAGCGGAGACAACAACGCATATTCTGCCGGGATCTGAATCGACAATCCTCTTGACCTGCCTGAAATGCTCTGCATCGGCAAGCGAGGAGCCGCCGAATTTCGCAACCTTTATCATCTATCCTCCTCCCGGATCCGGGCGATCATCAAATCGCCGCGATTCCCGAACCTGTCCATCATCATCTTCAAGCTTGAGCGGGCTGTCTCCACGAATCTGAAATCCCCCTCGCAGAAGTCCCTCTCCACCCGAACGCCATCCAGGCTTTCATCTTCTCCCACCCGCAGATAGAACCGCGCCATCATTTCCGAAACATCAACAGCGGCGCTTTCAAGCTTATCTTCCAGCATATGAAGGTTCCCGTTCTCAAGCGAAGCCACATCGCGCAGGACATTTGATGCAGTGGGCAGCCGGCCTGCTCCCTGACCAGAGAGCCAGAGTGAGCCGCAGCGTCTTCCGCGAAGCCAAGCCAGATTGAGGCAGCCTCTCACGGCGTATTCCCGGCTTGAGGGAAGAACAAGCTCAGGCATCACGGAAGCCTCGATGAAACCATTGCGGCAAGACGCCTGAGCGCAGAGCCGGAACTCCCGCCCCATCCGCCTCGCGAAGGCTATATCCTCACGCCGTATAGATGCTATTCCGAACGATGGGATATCGCCGGCATCTACCACCTTGCCCAGACCAACCATCACGGCAAGCACAAGCTTTCTGGCCGAATCAAGCCCCATCACATCGCTTGCAGGCTCCCTCTCGGCATATCCAAGGCTCTGGGCAAGAGAAAGCGCCTCAGAATAATCCATATCCTTTGAATGCATCATGTCCAGCATGAAGTTTGTGGTGCCGTTGAGGATTCCGCCAACACTGTCAATCCTGTCAACCCGCCTTGCGCTCTTGAGATTCTGCAAGAACGGGATGCCGCCGCCGCAGGCAGCGCCAAAGAGGAAGCCAACGCCTCTTTCCCTCGCCAAAGCGTCAAGCTCCGGCCCATGGACGCTGACAAGCAGCTTGTTCGCCGTCACCAGGTTCTTTCCGCTTTCCATGGCTTTCCTAGCATATTCAAACGCCGGCTCCAGTCCTCCGATGGCCTCGACTACAGTCTCAATCGAACAATCAGTCAATATTTGACCAAAATCTGATGTCATGAAGCTTGCAGAAGGATGACGACAGAGCGCTTTGACGACCTGCATGCCATCCATTTCCGAAGCAAGTTCGCAAACACCGCCGCCAACGGTTCCCATGCCTAGCAATCCGATTTTCATTGCGTTCCTCTTGAATGTGTCTTTATTTTAAAAACACTTGTTTTTATTTGAAAGACAAAGTATCATACATCAGGATAAATTGCAAGCTACCATAAAAGAGGTCTTAAAAGAGGTTTTTCATGTCTTTGCTTTTCAGCACACGTTCCGCATCCGCCCCTATTGACGCACCCGAAGCCATTCTAAGGGGGATAGCTCCGGACGGCGGTCTTTACACCCCGGCTGCGTTTCCCAGAATCAATCCTAGCGAGCTTGCTGGAAAGAGCTTCTTGGACATAAGCGCCGAAATCCTGTCATCATACCTAGACGGATACACCTCGGAGGAAATAAAAGAATGCGTGCGTCTTGCATATTCGGATAAATTCGACGACACTGCCATAACGCCGATTAAAGAGGCCGGAGGCTTGCATTTCCTGGAGCTTTTCCACGGCCCCACCGCGGCCTTCAAGGACATCGCCCTCTCTATCCTTCCGTTTCTGATGACAAAGACGGCAGGCAAGAAAGGCCTGGGAAAGGACATCGTGATTCTCACCGCCACAAGCGGCGACACAGGATCTTCCGCCATGAGAGGATTCATGGATGTGGAAGGAACAAGGGTTCTGGCCTTCTACCCCGAGAGCGGAATAAGCCCCATCCAGAAAGCCCAGATGACGACAATCGGCGGCTCCAACACCCTTGCCTGCGGAGTCACCGGGAACTTCGATTCCACGCAGACGATGGTGAAGCGGATCTTCAACGAGATTCCACGGGAGTTCTGCGAGAAAAACAACCTCGTCCTGTCAAGCGCAAACTCCATCAACTTCGGCCGTCTTGCTCCGCAGATTGTCTACTACTACAGCGCATACATCCAGCTTGTGGAGAG
>JBHCBD010000019.1:0-112652 GCA_041798905.1 Spirochaetales bacterium
ATCTCCCTCGATCATGACAGCCGACTTCCTGCAGCTCGGCAGCGAGGTGAGAAAAGTTGAAGAAAGCGGGGCGCCTTGGCTCCACCTTGACGTCATGGACGGAACCTTCGTGCCCAATATATCGTTCGGTCCCAAGATCATATACGATATAAAGAAAGCCGTGGGGCTTTTCCTTGATGTCCATCTGATGGTTCAGAATCCGGATCATCTTATTCCGGCGTTTGCAAAGGCCGGAGCTTCCTGCATCACAGTTCATCATGAAGCCTGCCCTGATATAATGGCCACATTGCGCCTTATAAAGAGTCTGGGCGTTCAGTGCGGCGTGAGCTTGAAGCCCGCCACTCCTGTGTCGGCGATAATGTTTCTTCTGGACGAAGTCGATCAGGTGCTCGTGATGAGCGTGGAGCCAGGCTTCGGAGGACAGGCCTTCATGGCGTCTTCTGTGGAAAAGGTGAAGGAGCTTGCCGCGCTCAAGCGTGGCAGGAAATATCTGATAAACATCGATGGCGGGATAGGGCTCGACAACATCGATCTGCTCAAGGATGCAGGAGTGGATGCGGTGGTCACCGGTTCGTCGTTCTTCAGCAATCCGGACAAGGCTGGGTTTGTAAGAAGGATGTCTTCCCGATGAAAGCTGTCGTCCAACGGGTCAATGATGCCAGGGTCGAGGTCGATGGCAAGATTGTCGGAAGCATCGACAAGGGGCTGCTTTTGTATCTGGGGGTCGGGCAGGGCGACGAAGAAAAGGATGTCGATCATCTTGTCCGCAAGATATCGAAGCTCAGGATCTTCCGGGATGAGAATGACAAAATGAATCTCTGCATCCAGGATATGACCGGCGGCGCCGTCCTTGTCGTTTCGCAGTTCACGCTGCTTGCCGATCTTTCCAAGGGCAACCGGCCTTCATTCGACAATGCGGCTGCCCCCGAGACGGCTCAGCGTCTATATGAGCTGTTCAAGGAAAGGCTCTCGGCCGAGGGCCTAAGGGTGGCTTCCGGAGTGTTTGGGGCGCATATGCATGTTTTCTATGAAAATGACGGCCCCGTGACGATTATCTATGACACAAAGGCAGAAAAGAAGATATAATGACCAGGCGGACATGAAGCTGATTGCAGCTCAGCGAAAAACCGATTTTCACCGCTGTATTCATAAAACTTGAAACAAGGAGAGATGGATGGCAAACGCTAAGGAAAACCCAAAGGCTTCTGATGATGGCCAGCTGATAGAGCAGAAGAGACAGGCGCTTGAAGCGGCCAGGGCGCAGATTGACAAGCAATTCGGCAAAGGATCGCTGATGAGGCTGGGCGAGGGCTCCAAGGTGGAGAGCATAGAGTGCATCCCCAGCGGATCGCTTCTGCTTGATGAAGCGCTTGGAATCGGCGGTTACCCAAGGGGCAGGATAATAGAGATATACGGGCCTGAATCATCAGGAAAGACCACTCTGGCCCTTCATGCGATAGCTGAGGCCCAGAAGCTCAACGGGATAGCGGCATTCATCGATGCGGAGCATGCCTTGGATCCTGTTTATGCGAAGAAGCTCGGCGTCAACACCGATGACCTGTGGATAAGCCAGCCGGACAACGGAGAGCAGGCGCTTGAGGTGGCTGAATCGCTTGTCAGAAGCGGCGCCGTGGACATCATAGTGGTTGATTCCGTCGCAGCCCTCACCCCGCAGGCGGAGATTGAAGGCGACATGGGGGATAGCCACATGGGGCTTCAGGCCCGGCTTATGAGCCAGGCTCTGCGCAAGCTGACTGGAATACTTGCCAAGAGCAAGGCCACGATAATATTCATAAACCAGATAAGAATGAAGATAGGCGTGCTGTTCGGAAATCCGGAAACAACGACAGGCGGCAACGCCCTCAAGTTCTACGCCTCTGTGAGGCTTGATGTCAGAAAGGTAGAGTCGATATCCCGCGGCGCGGACGATATAGTGGGAAACAGGGTCAGGATAAAGGTTGTGAAGAACAAGGTGGCCCCTCCGTTCAGAAAGGCGGAGCTTGACATGATGTTCGATGAGGGCATCAGCTATTGCTCAGGCATCCTGGACGCCGCGCTGAAATACAACGTCATAGAGAAGAGCGGAAGCTGGTTCTCGTATGATGGAGAGAAAATCGGGCAGGGCAGGGAGAATGCGATATCATTCCTCAAGAGCAATCCCGAGATTCAGAAGACCATCGAGACAGATTTGCGGAAACTGATGTTCGGCAACAATAAAGAAGTGAACAGCAAGCCGGCGGAGAGCTGATGGCAGAAGCGATTTCATATAAGACGGCCGCCTTTGAAGGGCCTCTTGACCTGCTTCTGTATCTTATCCAGAAGTCGGAGATAAACATCTATGACATCCCCATCGCGGAGATAACGGATCAGTTCATGCATTACATGAGATCCGAGGCCGTGACCTCTCTGGGCGACATGTCGGATTTCTACAAGATGGCCGCAGATCTCCTGTGGATAAAGAGCCGGATGCTTCTGCCCGTTGACATTGAATTCGACGAGGAATACGAGGATCCCCGCAAGGAGCTTGTCCAAAGGCTCCTTGATTATCAGAAGTTCAAAAAATACTCGCAGCTGCTGTTCGGCTCTGAGAGGCAGGGAGAGTTCCTGGTGGAGAGGCGAAAGGCACAGTTCATGCTTCCATTCTCGGACGAGGAGCTGTGGCACGATGTCGATGTTGTCGATCTGCTGAGGACTTATGCAGACCTGATGGGGAAGATTGACAGTCTTTCTAATAAAGTCTTCAATATATATGAGGAAGTGACTATAAACGAGAAGGTCACCCTTATGAATGAATTGCTTGAAAGCAATGACGTTATTCATTTCACGGATGTGATAGTGAAGATAAATTCGCCTGAGCACGTGATTTCAGCGTTTCTGGCTGTTCTTGAAAGCGTCAAGGACAGCCTGATTCTGATACGTCAGGACGCTGATTACGGCGACATCGCCATATGGAGGCGGCCTGAGGGATACGAGGTCATGCCGCCCGATGACGTTGAGGCCAATGCGGACAGGAGTGATGACTGATGGACGAAAAAGCTCTTTCTATGAATGCAAGGCTTCTGGAAACGATTCTGTTCCTGGAGAACGAGCCGATGGACATGGAGAGGATGACAAAGATGACAGAACTCTCCGAGGATGATGCGAAGGCTGCGCTCTCGGAGCTTGAGGAGCATTATTTCAAGCACTTGCACGGCCTGCAGCTTGTTATGACCGATGATGAATGGCAGTTCCTGCCATCCGCCGATCTCTATGAAGGTCTGAGGAAGGCATATGGGAAAAAGGTGGACAAAAGGCTTTCCAAGGCGGCCATGGAGACTCTTTCCATCGTGGCGTACAGCCAGCCGATAACACGAAGGGAGATTGACAACATACGTGGAGTCGTGTCCGATTCAATCATGAGGATTCTCCGCGAAAGGGACTATATAAAAGTCATCGGAAGGAAAGATGTGCCGGGTCATCCATGCCTGTATGGAACGACAAGAAAGTTCCTCTATGAATTTGGGCTTCAGAGCATAGGCGATCTTCCCAAGATGTCTGAAATCGATAAGCAGAGGTTTGAAAACGATGAAGCTTGATTATCCAATACGATTGCAAAGCTATCTTGCCAAGAGCGGATTCGGTTCGCGCAGAACCTGCGAGGAACTGATAAGGCAGGGGAGGGTCAAGGTTAACGGAAAAGTCGCTGATATCCTGGGGACGCGTGTCCAGGAGAGCGATGTCGTCTATGTGGACGCTGTCCTTGCTGAGCCTGCGGACAGACTATACTATTATGCGCTCAACAAGCCTGTCGGGTATGTATGCTCAAACTACGACCCAAACGAGAGCCGTTTCGCTGTCGACCTCATAGATGTGCCTTGGAACAACCTGCTGTTTCATATAGGCAGACTGGACAAGGACTCAAGCGGACTGATTCTGTACACAAATGACGGGAATCTGGCCAACAAGGTGATGCATCCTTCATACGAGGTTGAGAAGGAATACATTGTCAAAACCGACATTCCCATCTCCCGCAGGGATATGGATGCGGCTCTCCGCGGGGATATACATCCTTACCGCATAAAGAGTTACGAGCTTGTCAGCCGGCAGTGGGCAAGAATAGTCCTGACTGAGGGCAAGAACCGCGAGATAAGGAACATGCTGGGATTGCTTGGCTACAATGTCGTCAAGCTTGCCAGAACCAGGATAGGAGCGGTTGAGCTGGGGCGCATGCCGGTCGGACGCTATCGCGTTCTGAACAAGGCGGAGATAGCTTCGCTTCTGAAGGGAGACGGTGAATGATAGTCGCTATAGACGGTCCGGCCGGAGTGGGAAAGAGCACGATAGCCAGGAGGGTCGCCGAAGCCGCCGGGCTTTATTATCTGAACTCGGGGAACTTCTACCGTGCGATAACCCTCAAGCATCTGGAGAAGAACGGCGATTTCAACGACAGGGAAGCCTGCATAAAGACCGCCGGAGAGGCTGTGATGGACATAAAGGATGGCCGTTTCCTGCTTGACGGCAGACAGGTTGACGATGAGCTTCACAACAGCGGCGTGGACATGAATGCCTCGCGCATCTCGTCGATTCCGGAAGTCAGAGAGATAGTCAACAAACGCATAGGCGAGATTTCAAAAGGGATGGACATCATAGCGGAGGGCAGGGACATGACCACCGTTGTCTTTCCCAATGCCGACTTCAAATTCTACTTCGACGCATCCCCTGAGGTGCGTGCCAGAAGGCGCTTTGACCAGAACCCATCGGACCTGAGTTATGAGATGGTTCTGAAATCCCTTGAGGAACGTGACGCCAATGACAGAAACAAGCCCGTTGGAGCGCTCAGAATAGCTCCAAACGCAATCATTGTAGATACTTCGCACTTGACCATCGATGAAGTTTGTGAGAAAGTGTTATCTGTCGTAAAACGGCAAAATCATTGAAAATTGGATCAGGAGAAAGAAAGTGGCTGAAGAGAAAACAAACGATCAGGTAGATCAGAAGGCAAGCGTCATGCAGACCTTGCTGCAGGAGGAGTATCTAAAGTCTCTTGATGGAATCGAAGACGGTCAGCTCGTTACCGGTACTGTTGTTCAGGTCAATAACGAGTACGTGTTTGTGGATGTCGGATACAAGTCAGAGGGAAAAATCTCAACGGAGGAGTTCTCCGTATTGCCGCAGGTCGGCGACAACGTGACGGTTCTCATCGTCAACAAAGAGGGCCGCGGCGGGCAGCTGATTGTTTCCAAGAAGCATGCGGATGCCAAGAAGAAGACCGATGAGCTCAAAGAAGCTGCTGAGACCAGGGTTCCCGTAGACGGGAAGTTCGTCAAGGTCATAAAGGGCGGATTTGAAATTGATCTTGGAAGCGACTACTACGGGTTCTGTCCTCTCTCGAAGGCGGATGTCAACCGCGTTGAGGATCCGGAGACCTTGATTGGCATAACAGACAAGTTCATAATCGAGAAATTTCATACAAACAACAAGCTCAAGAGCGTTGTCTCCCGAAGGGAATATCTTGAGGAGCAGATAAAGAAGAACAAGGAGATTTTCTTCTCCAAGGTTCAAATCGGCGATATAGTCGAGGGCACTGTGAAATCCTTCACAAGCTTTGGCGCATTCATCGATCTCGGAGGCTTCGATGGTCTCCTTCATCTGAATGACATGAGCTGGGGACACGTCACAAAGCCTAAGGATTTCGTCAAGAGAGGGCAGGTTGTAAGGCTTCGCCTCATCAACATCGACCCGGAGACCAAGAAGATAAACCTTTCGCTGAAGCATATGAGCGAAGACCCGTGGACGACTTTCGCCTCAAAGTACAATGTAGGCGATGATATCACGGCTCCAATAACGAAAATCACCAATTTCGGCGTCTTCATCGAGATTGAGCCTGGTATTGAAGGCCTTGCCCATATATCGGAGCTTTCGTGGACAAAGCGCATAAGCAATCCAAAGGAGCTTTTCAACATCGGTGATGTCGTGCAGGCGAAGGTGCTGGGCTACGACCTTGACAAGAAGCGGGTTTCTCTCGGCGTGAAGCAGCTTCAGGAGAATCCGTGGGATACGATAGCCGAGAGATATCCCGTTGGAATGAATCTCTCCAAGCCTGTCGTCAAAGTGACCAACAGCGGCGCCTTCATCAATCTTGAAGAGGGCATAGACGGCTTCCTCCACATAGACGATATCTCCTGGACGAAGAAAGTCAAGTCCATGTCTGCGTTCTGCAAGGAAGGCGATGTGATAGATGTCCAGGTTCTCAAGGTGGAAACGGAGACTCACAGGGTGCGTCTCGGCGTGAAGCAGCTGGAAGGCAATCCATGGCAGACGCTGCGCCACGATTATCCAAAGTTCTCCATAATATCCGGAACTGTTTCGAACGTCACCGACTTCGGCGTGTTCGTCAAGGTCATCGGAGAAATCGAAGGTCTTATCAGCAAGTTCAACCTTGTGGCTCCTGAGGAGGAGTACACCGATGAGGTTCTCAAGAAGTTCAAGGTCGGAGATCCGATAACGGCCATGGTTCTGGAGGTCAATCCAGCCCAGCAGAAGCTCTCTCTCTCGATAAAGGAGATGATAAAGCGCTCAGAGCAGGCGGAGGTCGCCAAGTATATGGAAGGCGCTGACGACGGAGACACAGCCACCATCGGAGAGATGATTGCGATGAAGAACGAGGATAAGTGAGCATGAAGAATCCAAAGTTGCGCAATCCCGCGAAGCAGCCTGAGCAATCCGGCGCTGATAAGATGCTTAACGGCATATCAGGCTTCTTCGTTAAAAATAAGAAGGTTGTCATAATGGTGCTGTGCGCTGCATTGGTGGCTTTGGCCGTCCTTGCGATTCTGCTTGTCATGAATGACAGAAAGCAGGATGAGCTCCAGTCCAGGATTGACGGCCTTCAGACCAAGTGCGAAGAGCTTTTTCAGAAAGTGGAATATACCGCTGAGGAGTATTCAGAGCTTTTGGCCGAGATTCAGGAAGTGGAGCAGGCGGGCAAGGATTCGTATGCAGGCGTCAAGGCCGCCTATGTGCTGGGTCTCTGCTATCTTAACGCAAAAGACTACGCCAACGCCTACGATTCCTTCATGAAGGCCAGCGCGAAGGACAGCGTCAGCTATCTGGCTCCGCTGGCTGTCTTCAACGCCGCTGTCTGCAAGGAGAATCTTGGCGACACGCAGGCTGCGATGAGCCTTTATGAAAGAGTGCCCGCTGATTTCGGATACGACACCGGGATTGCGCCTAAGGCGCTGTTCAATTCGGCAAGGCTTCATCTTGCAAACGGAGATATTGATTTGGCCAGATCTGCATTTCAGCAGATAGTCGACCAGTATTCATCTGCAAGTTCCGGCTCCGAATACGCAGCGCTTTCAAAGAACGCTTTGATGACTCTATAGACCGACTCTACAAGATGATGCGTGCATAATTATAGATAATACAAAGAATAAGCGCAGGAGCATGAGTAAGATGCACAGAAACCGCAGGCAATTGATTCCCATATTGGTGCTTGCGATTTTTGCCGTTATAGCATCCGGGGTTTCCTGTGGGATACCAAATTATTTTTATACAAAGAATTACGGAACCGAACCCCTTAATTCTGCGAATCACCAATTCCGACTGTACATGAACTCTGCAAGCGGAACCGATGGAGATCTGTCCATGGTTTCAAGCGGGCCGGGATTGCTCCTTGCTTATTATGTGAGCAACAGCGCTTTTTTGGAGTCGAATGTGAAAAGAGCCATAGAGAATGATTTCAGAGAGACGCACTTGGGCAGCAACGGAATCGGGCTGACCGCCGGAGGCACTGAAATTGGCGAGCCGTTGATGCAGTTCTCGCTTAATGACGCCTCACACACAGTCGGAAGCTTCGTATTGGAATCGCCCAGTGGCAAAACGCCTCAGAACCCGCCGGATTTTCTTCTTGCCATGGATAAGAGGACAACGCAGGGCAATGTTGATTATTATTTCAGCCTTGAGATTGACAGCGATGGATTCTTGATTCTTTCATACGATGCCGACCAGGACGATTCGTTTCCCGTGCCTAGGAATTCCATCAAGCTCTGCCGCTTCAACGGAAAGGGATTTGCCGTATCTGCGGCGGCTCTCAATGAAGCTATCAGCGATGATGATTACAACAGCGTCAATTCGACAGGCTCTTCATATTACATCCATGTCTTCGCTGCCATGACTGTTCAAAGCGAAGGCTTCTCAAACAAATTCTGGACAAACTTGATGCATGCAGGCTGCCTGACGGTGAATTTGACCACCTGAGTAGTTCTTCCCGGCAGCAGCCGCCTTGCGTAGCGGAAATCGGCTTTCTGTGACATTTAGAATGTATGTGGCATAGGGGAAAGACGCAAGAGATGAAAAATGCACATAATGAATCTTATGTTGAATTAATACGTACTATCTTTTCGGGCATGTCTGGGAAGTTGGGTGATGTTGAGGGTAGGGTAGTTACTGCTTTTATTAATTATTGTAAGGAAAGAAATTATAGCAATAAGTTTTGTGATGATTCTAGTTCTTATGTTGATTATAGTGTTCTTTTTGTTGAGTTTTTGAGGAGTGGGGGATTGACTGATTGCTTAACATGTGTTAAGTTAGTACGTAGTTAGTTTACTTAGGAGTGTTTTATGCGTTGGTTTGATTGGAAGAGTGCGTTTGTTGGAGCTGGCGTTCTTTTCGGTTTGGCTTGTTTTCCTTTTGTTGGTGACAAGCTTATCGTGCCTGTCATTACGAAGATTCGTAATATGGTTGGGGGTAAGAAATGAGGGGATTAGTCCGTGATGTGTTGCATCTTCAATCTGGGAAGAATCTTTCGGGGTCTGCTCGGCTCACGAATTTCAATCCGAACTGTCTTGTCTTTTCCGTTCGGGGTGGTTCTGCGATTACTAAGAGCGATTTGGAAAAGATTCTTGTGACGATTAACTTCAAGAATTCAGTGGGCAATTCTATAGCGGTTGCGAACAACTTGCCTTTGCATATGATTTGTGATTTGACTGACTATTTAGCAGGTTTTGGTCTTCTTGGGAATGATTTGAATGGCGCTTTCTATCTGGATATTGGAAAGTACATTCTGAAAGCTGATGATGAGTTGACTTTTAGTGTTTCGGCGGCTGGTCTTTCGACTGGTTTGGCTCTCTCGATTTTTGCTATTGATACAAAGGTTTCTAAGGAACAGCTGGTTTCTTACGCTTACATCAAGGGGAAGGCTACTCAAGCGTATCAGCAGGCTAACGTCATGACTGTGTATCTTAAGGTTGCCAATCCGTCTCCAGATGTTTTTGTGACTGTCGATGATTATTTTGGTTCAAATAACATCTCGGAGCTTGCTGTTTGTTCGATAGGTGCAGCTCTTGGCTCTGCCGAGGATTTTGACGGTTTTGGCACTCTTTTTGTTGACACGAGTGGTCTTAGTCAGCCTGTTACTATCAGGTGCGGTTCTGACAGTGAGGAGCTTCTGGTGAAGCAGTGGAATTTTGATGACAATCGAATTGGTTTTGCTAATCAGGATTTCTTGAGTGTTCAGTCTCTTGCTGAACATATTTCGCAGACTAATGCGGTCAAGGCTCGCTGTCTGCGTGACTTTTATGGAGCGTGATTATGTGGTCTTGGGTTAAGAATGCGGTTTCTAATGCTTCTACTTGGGTCAAGAATGCTGTGTCGACTGTGAGCAGGGTCGTTGATGGTGTTAACAATGCCATCAATCCGCCTGTTGAGGTTTCTCGTGTGGCTTCTTGGAAGTCAGAATATAATGCTGTTACACAGCGTTTGGAAGATACGGTGAGGTGAGTTTATGGCGATGTATAGAAAGAATAAGTTTGGCTCTGATGAAGCGGTTGTTATGCTTTATCGTGAGGATAAGAAGGGAATGAGCGGGAAGGCTTATTTCAAGGGTTATGTCAAGATAGGCGGTACGCTTTATCGTTGTACGACTTCTGGAGATTCTGTTTCTTCCAGCAAGAAGCAGGGTGTCAAGGTCATGATTCTGAACATCTCTGAATCACAGGAGATGGATACCCAGAGGGGTCTTTGATTTTTGTTTTCGGAGACAGTCCGATATTGCGTCGGTCTGTTTGATTTTTGGGGGCAAGAGGGATTTGACGTGTTTTCCCCTTTGCCCCTTTTTTTAGAGGGTTTTTATGGAGAAGAAGATAGTGGATAAAGGTAAGATGCTTTCTTTCATTGCTTCTGCTGATAAGGTCATTAAGAAAAGCAATGGCGTTGTTGATGTCTTGACTTATGCGATTCGGGGCTTGGTCAATCGTCTTTTGGGTGGTGTCTTGATTGAAAAATAGGGGATTTTTTCTTATGGTCGTTGCTTTGGGTCTTCTCGCTGGTTCTCTCGGTTTGGGGCTTGTGTCTTGGCTGGGGTGTCGTGTCCTTCAGGTGAATCAGACTACGATTCCAGATAGGTATGAGACGGTTTTGAACAACAAGTTGGATGTTGTTCCTGATTCCTATGCTTCTTCGGATGCTGTTGTATCTGGGGGCCATTCTGTTGTTGAGGGCGTGTCAGTTCCGGAGACTGCTGATGATATGATAGCTTCTAAATTTGAGGACGAGGATTCTGGGCTTGTCGCTGGAGTTGTTGCAGGTGAGGTTCCTTTGGTTGATTCTGTTTCTCCGAGATTTGATTCTGGTGAAGATTCTGGGTCGAAGGCTCAGACTGGTTTTTGGCCTTTGTTTTTGAGTTTTCTTTTCAGGATTTGGTGGATTTTATTGCTTTTGCTGATTTTTGTAGTCTATAAGATTTTGAGACGTAAGAAGAGGTGATTTTATGGATTTTGATGCTAATAAGACTGTTTTGTTGGAGAAGAAGTATCTTTATGTTCGTGCTACTAAGGGTTTCCAGGTAGAGGGGACGTCTACATTCAGGCTTCCTGTTCAGACTGGCTATTATCGGTTCTTTGTCGAGAACCTTCAAAGGGCTATCGGGAATTCTTATGTGACGATTAGCTATTATTCTGATGACAATTCTTTTTATGTTTCTTGTGATGATACTTATATGGATGAAGTTCAGTCTTCACCTGTGGTGGCAGTTGAGAGTCTTGAAGGGGTCGTTTCTTCTGGACTTTCTGCTATAAGGGATAATCAGGTTTCCTTGTCGCAGGGTCTTTCCGATGCTTTGCATTTGATTTCTGGGAATCAGGTTTATGTGAATTCTTTAGGAAATCGTTATAATCTCGCTGATATCTTGAATAGTGTTGTTTTTTCTATCGTTGGTGCGAATTCTGGCGAGTTTGATGTTGATACCTTTTTGGGTGTTATTGATTTGTTGGGTGGACTTAATGATGTCTGTCTGAACATTTTGGGTTCGTTGTATGAGAATGTTGGTTTTGAAGGCGGTTTGATTTCTGCTTCTGGCGAGACACCTGTTAGTCTTCTTTCGAAGATTAAGGTGGTTCAGGATGCTATTCAGGAATCTCTCGGAGCTGACTTTGGTTCTGGGCTTTCTGGTGCTTTGGAAGCGATTAACACGAATTTGACTGCGGTTCTTGAAAATCAGAATTCTTTGTTGCTTTGGACTTTGAGAAGCTTGCGTTCTTCTTCCAATTTAGCTTTTTTTGATTCGAATCTTAATTGTCCTGGTTTGAGTGTCCTTGATGTTTCTTTTTTGGACCGTGGTGTTTCTTATTCGTATGCGTTGTTCGGTTCGGATGTGGGGTCGTCTATTATGGTGCGTCCTACAGTTTCTGTTTATTATTGTATTTATGGTTTTGATGGCTCTTTGATTCGAGCTAATTATTGTTCTTCAAGTTTTGCTGGTATAGATTTGGCTGGTGGTTGGAAGTTGGTTGTCACTCGGTTTTGATTTTTTCTTCATTGTTTTAAAAAAAACTGCTGGGGCAGGGGGCTACGTGAATCGGCTTTGCCGAGAGTATGCCCCCTTGTTTTTTTTACACTTTCTTCTGAGAAAGTGATTTTGGCTTTCACTCATGGTTTTTTTATGCTGGTTGTGATGATGATTTATTACTTGTGGTTTTGCTTTTTTTGTGCTAATCTTTTTTTTGATGTCGGATGTTGTGAAGGATTCTTTTTTTGACGTAGATGAATCTGTTTTGCGGAAGATTGATTTTCTTGACAATCATCTTCGTAAATCTCAGATTGTTTTTTTGTCTCAATGTTCTGATGGTTCTTTTCGGAAGGTTTTTGGTCGAATAAAAGGGAATCTGGTTTATGCTTATGGACAGAATGTTCGAATAGATTCTATCCAGCGTTTTTTGTCAGAGTCTTTGCATTGTCACTTTGATGATGGTGTTCTTTACAGCAACATGATGTTTCTCACGCTTACTTGTCGCTACGATTATACGACTGAGCGTGGTGTTGAAGATTCTTGGTTGATAGGTTGTGGTGCTTGGCAACGTTTTATCCGAATAGTTAAGCGTAGATATAATGTTTCGTCGTATGTTTTTACTCGTGAGGCACATTTGAATGGCGGTTTGCATTATCATATCGCTTTGGTGTCTGATGGTTTATATAGATTTGATTTGCATGAATCGAGTGATGGTAAGTATTATATTAACAGGGGCATACAAGATGACTTGCGTTCTGTTTGGTCTGAGTGTCTTTCTAAGTATAAGTTTTATGATAGGGTAGGGGAGGGGAAGGTCTTTCTTGATTCTGACGTGAAGCGTTCAGATTTGCATGGTGTTGAATCTATTTCTGGACTCTCTGATTATATCATGAAAGAGCTTGGAAAATATTCTGAGTTTGAAAGTGTTTTGAGATTTTATAGGAAGACTGGGAAGTTGTATAACTGGCAGGTTAATAAGCTTAATACTTTTTATTATTCGATTAAGTTGGGCTTTAGGCTCTTCGGTTATTCTCGTGGTATGGTGAGCAAGGATGTTGAGGAGATTGATGATACCAGCCTTGTTAATACTATAATGAATAAGTCGACGGATTTTGGTGACGATATGGAAAATTTTGATGTTTTGAGTGATGATAAGGTTGAAGCTGGCGGTGGTGGGTCTGTGCGTTTTTTTAGTTTGAGCAAAAGTAGGATACTTAAAGTTCCAGAAATTGCACATAATGAATCTTCTGTCAACCAGAGTGGGCTTAAGAAGATTAGGAAAGCCCATCTGCATCGTGGATATTCCGAACTTTTCGTCTTGTTGTCAATGCGGGTCGCTTGATTCATCGGATTCCTTTATTTCATCCCAGACTGCGTTCATTGCACCGACATTGTCTGCTTTCAGCTCAATACTGCGCTCTGCGCATATCTTCATCAGTCGGTTGAAGCGATTCTTCAGCTTCATGGAGCTTCTATGGAGAGCCGTCTCAGGATGCACGTGATAGAATCTCGCCAGGTTTATGACTGTGAAAAGAAGATCTCCTATTTCCATTTCACGTTGCTCATCTGTTTCAGCACGCCTCACTTCCTCAAGCTCTTCTCTGACCTTTTCATGAACCCCATCAGCATCAGACCAGTCGAATCCGATTCCTTCGAGCTTCTTCTGCATTTGATATGCGTATTCCAGCTGCGGCGTGCTTTTGGGTATATTGGAGAAGAAATCATCGGAATCGTGCTCCTGTCTGCCTTCGAGATCCTTTTTGACACCATTCCAGATTTCAAGAACTTCCGCTTCGCTGGATGCCTTGGTCTTTGCTGTGAATACATGCGGATGCCGCCGCACCAGCTTGGCGCAGATTCCATTGATTGCATCAAGCGGTTCAAACGACTTATTCTGTCGATGGATTTCAAGAAGGAGCATGACGTTCATCAGTATATCGCCGGCTTCCTCCGCCTGTTCGCCCGCATCATCGGAATCCAAGGCATCGATATATTCGTATGTTTCTCCTATGAGGCTCTGAGCCGCTGATTTTCCTGTCTGCTTCTTGTCCCAAGGACAGCCATCGGGGCTTCTCAGCATCTTGATTATGTTATAAAGCTCATTGAAGGCCTCGGCGAGATCCTTTGCTTCCTTGTACTCGTAATCTATCAAATCCAGCCTCCGTTGTTTCCCATCAGTAGTAGTCTCTCAGCTTAGTCTCTCATACGTAGTCTCAGAGTTGCCGTGCATCATCTGCCAGAGCCAACATCAATCATACGGAGTTTCATGCTTCAATCCGGCTATGTTGACTGCAAGCCTCGTGATTTCACAGGCGCCTATGATTTCGAATTTGTTCATGGCGGGAAAAACCGCCTTCATGATGTTCTTCTCTCCAGCGACTCGGATCACGAAATCTGAACAACCGGCTTTTCTTATGGCAATCTGAGAATCTCCGTGGAACTCCTCAAGCGCCTTTCGGATGCTTTCGTCTTGTATGCATGAAATAAGGTACACAGAGCCTTCAATCCGTGACGCAAGCGAAAGCTTCTTATCATTGATGCCTATTGGAGAGGACATGACGCATTCATGCACCTTTATTCCCTCGCAGGCCTTGGCGTTGAATCTATCCATTATCTCGGCAGAAGAAAGGCCGGTAACATCCATTTCAACCATTGCCAGTTCATTGTCTCCCTTCATCCCAAGTGTCAGAGGATTGAGAAATTCGGTTCTGGGCTTGGGATTGAACCCCTGGGTGAAGCAAATCGGCAGCGCCGCCCGCTGAAATGTCTGTTCAAAGGCACGCATGACGTTTATATGTGATAGATACGCCGCCTTGCCTGATTTTGAATAAACAAGTATGACTTGTCTTACGTCAGCTTCTCCGCTTTGTTCATTTATTTTCTTGTTTAGAATAGAATCACGTAATTCGTCTGTTATAGGATTAGGTTCTCGCACGATGCATTTCGAAGAACAGACACCGCACTTATGGCTGCATTTCGGGAGACAGCGCGCCGTCAGAATCGCTTTTCTGGCGTTATCGTGCTCTTGAGCCATGAAGCTCTTGGAAACGCCCATTGAAACATCATCCCATGGCAAGTTTTCATCTGGATGATGTTCGGAAAAGACGAATTTCGTGAAGTCATAGCCTTGGCCCGAGAGTTCATCCATTGCCTCATTCCATATCTCCGGACGCAGATATTCATCCCATGCATCAAGTCTGGCTCCTTTCTCATAGGCCCGTCTTATCAGCAGCGCCGTATCTTCATCTCCTCTGCTTATCACCCCTTCCAGAAAGGAAACAAACGGTTCATGGTATGACACCTTTATGCCTTTTATCGCTTCCTTCAGATGGTTCTTTATTGATTTCAGATGAGCCTGCGAGTCCTCCATCGACATCTGGGCGACCCATTGGAACGGAGTGTGCGCCTTGGGTATGAATGTGCCGATGTTTATGCTCATGTTTATATGAGTGGCCTGATGAATCCTGGACAGATAATCGACTATGGCTGTTTCTTCCTCGGAAGGATCTATGAATGGAAGCCCCACCATGAAATAGAACTTGGCCAGCCTCCACCCACGTTGCTTCGCCTCTTGGATTATGCTTATCACCTGCTCCACCGGGACTTCCTTGTTCATTGCATGCTGCCATTTGACAAGGGGGGTCTCGATGGCGAATGTGAGCCCGCTTTTGCGGACCTCCGATATCTGCTGGAGTATGTCCAATGCGAATGTGTTCACCTTGAGCGATGGAAGCGAGAATGAAACCTTATCAGGGGTGAATTCGTTGTTCAGAAGCGCTATGAGCACGTCAAGGTCGGGATAATCCCCGGAGCTGAGCGAGGCCAGGGTTATCTCACGGTATCCGAAATCCTTGACCTCCTGCTTGACAAGATCATGGACTGCGCTGAGGGAACGCTGGCGATAAGGCTTGTAATACTGCCCGGCGTGGCAGAACCGGCAGCCATTTGGACAGCCGCGCATGATTTCCACATATCCGTTGTCCTGAGAGACTTGGAACGAAGGAACAACAAAATGCCTGAAGCATCTGTCTTCATCGGCGAAATGCAGGTCAACGGCCCTTATCGCCTTGGATTCCCGCCCGGAGTACCAGAGGAACGGAAGCTCCTTCAGCTGTTCGATTCGCTCCCTGCGGTCTGCGCGGCGTTTGAGAATCTCTATTATCTTGTCAAATCCATTCTCCGCCTCGCCTATGTATACGAAGTCAAAGAACGGAGCAAATGGATGCGGATTGGTGGCGGCCGGCCCGCCTGCGATGATTATCGGGTCATCGTCAGTGCGCTGTGACTTGTCAATCGCAATATGCGAGAGGTCTATCATCTGAAGGATGTTCGTTGCCCCGAGTTCGCTGCCAATCGATATGCCTATTAAATCGAAATGCTTGAGCGGAATATTCTCCGCTATGCTGAAAAGCGGAATTCCTTTGTCACGCAGCACCTCCTCGAAGTCAGGAGCCACGCTGAATCCTCTGTCGCAGAATACCCCGTCCATTGAATTGAGGAGGTCAAATATTATCTTGACGGCATTGTTGGCCATGCCTATCTCATATAAGTCACCGAAGCACATACAGACGCCTATATCGCCGTCTGCGGGACGCTTTCGGTTGAAATGGTATTCGGAGCCTGCATATCTTGCAGGATTCTCGACCCCAAGCAGGGACTTTCTGAGCAGATTCAGGTCAATTGATTCCAGATTTCGCAATTATCTCCCCATCAAGCGCATCATGCGTCCATAGTGAAATAAAAAAAGAGGTCTGCCATAAGCCGAGTTCTGTTTAGGTAATCATCTATCTAGGCCATGCGTCACCGCAGGGCTCAAGCGATCTACCCGCAGGGATAAGGCGGACCACCAACCTGCTTTGCGATCTTGCTCCGAGTGAGGTTTTCAATGCGCAGCCTGTTACCAGTCTGCCGGTGAGCTCTTGCCTCGCCTTTTCACCCTTGCCTCCTTGCGGGGGCGGTATGCTTTCTGTTGCACTGTCTGTAGCCTTGCGGCTCCCGGGCGTTACCCGGCACTCTGTCCTGTGGAGCTCGGACTTTCCTCTGATGGCAGCCGGCAACCCGGCGCACCAGCGATTACCTGGCAAACCTCAATTATATCAATATCTAGAAGTCGGAGAATTCATCATCGGAGACGAAATCAGAGAGATTGCCTTCGCCCTGCCCTTCATCTTCATTCTCCTGCTCGAATGCGAAATCCTCTTCCGGAGCGCCCTCGACCTCTTCATAGAAAAGGACGCGGCTGCAATACGGGCAGAACCGTATGTCATCTTCGGCGCGGACCTCATTCACGAACTGCATAGGCAGCTTCATATGGCAGCCTTCGCACACCGTGCCGTGAACCGGCACGATGCCGATATTGTCCTTGTTGCGTATGATTCGGCTGAACTTGAAGATGAGAGACTCCGGAATCCCCTTCGACAGCTCGTTTATCTGGGCGTTGACGTCATCCAGCTCTTTCTGCAGGCCTGAGATGATTTCATCCTTCTTCACCGTTTCCTCGGCCACCTCATCCGACTGATTCTTCTGGATCTCCTCCTGGATGGATATCCGCTGCTGCAGATCTTCGTAACGCTTCTGCCTGTCAATCAAGGCGTTGCGTGTTCTCTGCTCCTCGTTCTTCGCATTCTCTATATCCTTGGAGATTGTCTCATATTCACGGGATAGGACAATGCTTTCAACCGATTTCTCAAGCTCTTCCCTGTGATGCTCCGCTTCAATCTTGCTCCGCTTGAGCTCATCAAGCTGTTCTTTGAGCTGAATCTCCCTGCTGCGGAGATCCAGATAGCTCTTGTTTGTTTTCTCAAGCAAGCTTTTCTTTACTTCCAGATCCTTTGGGACATCCTTGATCTTATCCTCGATTTCGTACTTTTTGGCAATAACGCCTTGCAATTTCTGCAATTTCACAAATGCATCCTTCATACAATCTCCAAATCAATTTAAAGATAATCTTTCACTATTTTGCTTCTCTTGGGATGCCGCAGCCTTCTAAGGGCCTTGGCCTCGATCTGCCTTATGCGTTCCCTTGTCACTTCGAAGTAAAGGCCGACTTCCTCAAGGGTCAGCGAATACCCGTCTTCAAGGCCGAACCGCATCTTCAGAACCTCCTGCTCACGCTTGGGCAGTGTGTCAAGCACTTCTTTCAGCTGTTCCTGAAGCAGGTTGTAGGCAGTCCTCTGGGCTGGGTTCTCCGCATCCTTGTCCTCTATGAAATCGGCAAGAAGCGAATCCTCTTCCTCGCCGACAGGGGTTTCAAGGCTTATCGGTTCCCTGGCGACATTCTTGACCGTCTTGACTTTGGACTCGGACCATCCCAGCTTCTCCGCTATCTCATCGTCAGTAGGCTCGCGTCCAAGCGTCTGCATAAGCATCCTGCTTTCCCTTACAACCTTGTTTATTTGCTCAATCATGTGAACAGGAACACGGATTGTCCGGGCCTGATCGCTGATGCTTCTCGTTATGGCCTGCCTTATCCACCATGTGGCATAGGTGGAGAACTTATACCCTTTGCGGTATTCGAACTTCTCTACCGCTTTTATTAGACCGATGTTTCCTTCCTGGATGAGATCAAAGAAGTGCAGTCCTCGGTTTGTGTATTTCTTGGCAATTGACACAACAAGACGGAGATTCGCCTGAATAAGGCGATCCTTTGCGCTCTTGAGCATCATGCGTCCGTTCTTTATCTCCTTGGACTGCTTGAGGATATCATCACAGCAATCCTCAAAGTCCATCTCAATCTTCCGCAGCTCCCTGACATTGTTCTGGTATTTTGAAATATTGTCCTTTATGGCTTCGGAGCTGAGCCCGATCGACTGCTCCACCTGCTCTTTCTTGCCGGATGTCACCAAATCCCTCGAAAGCTTGCGCACTTCCTTGTCCGTGGATACGCCCAGAACCGATTCAAGCTGCGCCTTCTCGGATTTCAGTCTGTTTATGTCCCTTTCGGCATCGAGAAAAAGGTTTGTCACTGCCCCGATTTCCTCTGGCTGCAAATCTATCTGGGAGATTTTCTTAAGAAGAGCCGTCCTTCTTTTCTGAAGCGTATCGCTGGAGAACACATCATCTCCTGTGGCTATTATCTGCTGCTTCATGGCGATGTAGTTCTTGAGGCCTGACTGGATGTCTTTCAAAGGCTCCTTGTAATGCTGCATGAACCGCTTCTGCTCTGTGATGACTTCCTTGAGATCTTTTGAAGATGCATAATCATCCGACTCCTCGTGCTTTTCGCTCAGTTTCTTGAGAATGTCATCGAAGCATTTGATCATGATCCCCGACTTCCTGATGACATCCTTTATTATCTGAGAGCCGTTTTCCATCTGCATGGAAAGCTCGACTTCCTGCTCTGCGGAAAGAAGGTTCTCCTTCCCTATCTCGCGGAGATAAAGCCGTATAGGATCGTCAGATGAATTGTCGCTTTTATCTGTGCCGAGGATTGTGGCATGACTGGCGTGATGGTCTGATTCTTCTTCTATCTCAGCCGGGATGTTTATGCTGGCATGTCCATCATCATCTATATCAGAGAAGAAACCGGATGCCCTGAAGTCTTCTTTGTCATCGAACTCCGAGTCATCTTCCTCCTCGTCGTCATCCTTGTCCTCAGCATCAGAACGATCTGCTCCTGAATCGCCCTCGTCATCAGCCTCTTCCTCTGAGAGGTCTTCCGATATGTCGACATCCTCAAAGTCCATTTCATCATCGGGAACCGAATCAAGGATATCATCCTCCTCGTCTTCCTCAAGCTCTTCAGGGGGCATGTCATCCTCCTGGGCAAGATCATCCGGGTCGGGCTCCTCTTCCTCGATTATATCCTCATCGCCCAGAAGCATCTGCCTCTTGAGCAGCTCCTGCTCAATCATCTCCTGGTCGGCCTCAAGGTCGATTTTCTTGTCGAGCAGAAACTCATGAAACTCCGACACTGTCATCGGAGTGGAGTCGTTTATCTCGGTTATGATGAACTTCAGTTTTTCCTGATATGCTTTATTTTCCATCAAACATCCTCATTGCTGGCAATCGATGTCTTGAGCTCTTGAATCCTTCTGTCCAGATCCTGAATCTGCGAGAGAAGCTCAAGATCGCTCTCCGAGCCGCTTGCCTGCGAATTGATCTTCAAAACACCAAGCACGCTTGCGCGCTTTTCTTCAAGATCCCTTATCTGAGCGAGCTTTATTGATTCAGCGATGTGCTTATCGGCATCCTTGTCCTTGTACATATCTGAAGAGAATGATTCCCGCACCACTTCTCTCAAGGAGTCGCTCCCTATAAGCTGCAGCATCACTTCGTCTGTCGTGTAGCCAAGCCGCTGTGCATCTTCAAGCGCCGCATAGACGCTCATCGCATCGTCATTGCGAATCAATCCAATCTTGAAAGAACTCTTGAATTTATCAAACAGTCCGCGATTGTTTGCAAGCAGGAGCATCAGATACATGTCGGAATCCATCTTTATATTGGAGGCCTCTGCGTTCGTCTTCTCCATTTCCGCGGTCTTTTCCTGCCAGACATCACCGCCTGATTGATAATCTTCAAGAATCCGCTGCTCCGAAACATTGAGTATGTCGGCAAGCTTTTTAATGTAGCCTTGACGCTCTATCTCGGATGCGGTTGCTTCTAAAAACGGTCTAACCTCCTTGAAAACCAAAAACTTCGCTTTAGGCTGACGTACATCATAGCGTTTTAATGCTAAATGTACAAGATAATCAAAGCCATTTGAAAGATTTGCGCAGGATTTCGCCAGTGCTTCCGGCCCCTCTTTCTCCAGCGCTTCGGACGGATCCTTGTCTGAGCCAAGATTGATCACCGAAGATTCAAGCCCGAACTCCTGACAGCGGATTATGCCTTTATAGACGGCGTTCTGGCCGGCGGCATCGGAATCAAAGAGAAGAGTCGCTTTCTCGCAGTATCTTCTCAGCAGCTTCGCCTGTTCCGGAGTGAAGGCTGTGCCAAGGGGCGCCACTGTGTTCTCCATGCCGCTCTGCTGCATGGATATCACATCAAAGTTGCCCTCGCATATTATGACGCTTTTTTGGGTCTTTATTGAGGCAAGCCCTTCGTGCAGGCCGAAGAGCAGGTTCTTCTTGGAATAAAGCTCCGTTTCGGGTGTGTTTATGTACTTTGCTCTGCTGGTTCCGGAAAGATCCCTTCCTCCGAATGCAACGCAATTCCCCTGCCATGTCCTTATCGGAAACATTATCCTGTCGGCAAAGAGCGGCCATTTCTCGTTCCGTGCCGAAAACAACCCGCTTCTTGCCAGAAACTCCGGTGAATAGTGGTTCTTTATGAGAAATCCATATAGCCAATCAGGATCCGCCGGCGCATAGCCAAGCAGAAACCTTTCCTGCGATTCCTTTGTTATCCGGCGCTTGTCAAGATATTCCCTGGCCTTGCTGGCCTCGGGGGCGTTCAAAAGGATGTAGTGGAATGCGCTTGAAAGCTTTTCGTAGAGATTCAGGAGTGTTTCTTCGAATGAGCGCTGCTTCTTCTCGGCTTCAGTCTCCTCTTTAAGCTGAACCCCCGTTTTCCTGGCCAGCAGCTCGACCGCTTCGGGGAAGGATACATGCTCAATCTCCATGATAAAGTCAAACATTGACCCGCCCTTTCCGCAGCCAAAGCATTTGTAGAAGCCTTTGTCCTCTACGACTGAGAAAGACGGCGTTTTCTCATTGTGAAACGGACAGAGCCCCCAAAGCCTGTCGCCTTTTCGCGAAAGCGTGACGTAACTGGATACAACATCAGCAATTGTAGTTCTTGCTTTGATTTGATTGATAACGCTTTCTGAGAATTTGGCCACTTTATCAAATATACAGAACTAAACGAGATTTGTCCACAGAGGCTTCGCTTCTTTTGCAAGACAGCCCGCAGTCCAATGAAAAAGGCCTTCGCAATGAAGGCCTTTTATGGAGAGAGAAGGATTCGGACCTTCGAAAGCTGAGCTAACAGATTTACAGTCTGCCCCCTTTGACCACTCGGGAACCTCTCCAAGACAATGATATTGATAGACTATTTTGCCATTATTGTCAATTGTTTTGGTTCAAAAAGCATTTAAATGAAATATCTTAAAGAATGTTGACAACCATAATGAAAAAAGGTAAAAATAACATCGCATGCCACCTTAGCTCAGCTGGCCAGAGCACGTGATTTGTAATCTCGGGGTCGTCCGTTCGAATCGGACAGGTGGCTTTTCCCATTTATCCATTTATCCAAGTTTTATCTTCCGGGCTTCCATGTAGAAACGCTTCTCCTGGGCTTCGCCCATTGAGAATGTCTTGCGGGGCAATGCCCCATCCTTTATTATGGTCTCAAAGAACGTTTCTTTCGAAACCTCCGGCAGGAAGACGCCCACATTGCCCTTCTGCCTGCCGATTCTCTCGGTGACATCGACTCCATGGATGTAATCAACTTTTTTCCCATCCTGAACCATGTCGTCTATGACGTATTGCATTGTCCCCGCAGCGATGTTTGAGCGAGGGCTCTCAAGCTCTATTGACAAGAACTCGTTCTCGTCGCAAAGCCCGAGTCTCTGGCGGGTGCCTGCATTGATGAGCCTGACTAGCTCATCTGCATCCTTTGCCTTCTCAATGGTGTAGGATTTGCAGTGCCGTGACAGATATCTGATGACCTCGCTTGGCGTTGAACTGAAAAGAACGCGATGGATGGGTTCGAACTCAAGCCCGCCGTCAAAGATATTCTCAAGCTCCACCAAGCAGAATCTCGCCGGATGATTTTCACGTTCCTCTGGGCTGAGGGTCTGCTTTATGTCTTCCCAGCAGCTCTTGGCTGTGGCGAAGCTGTGGTTGCCGTCTCCCATGGCGAAAAGGAGCCGGTTCTCCGGGTCAAGGCCCTCATAAAGCGCCTCAAAGCCTTTGCATGCAAGCTCAATGTCCTCGCTGCGATTGACAACCCATGCCTTTATGCGTCCGCCATTCTCCATCAGCGGCGTGTCGTAAGCCAACTTCAGCTCGTCAGCCTTGCCGGCAAGGGCCTCTATTATCCGCCCTTTGGAATCATTTATCAGAACGAGTATATGGGGAAGCTCAAGCGGAGCGTCCTTCCTGATTTTCTTCCGCGGAGGAATGCGGCTCATTATCGTTCCCTCTGTCGCTCTGATAAGGCTTCTTGAGCCTTTCTCCCAGTTATAGCGCTCCAAATCCAACGCCGCCACAAGACCCCAGCGCGGGTTCTTGCCGTTGCACTCCCTCTTTACGAGGAAGAACGAATCCTTGTGTTCTACGAACAGGCCTTGATCAATGTAATCGCGCATGGTTTTGTTGATAGATTCAATCCGGTCATCGGAATCTGAATCCTCAAGATAGCATTCGGGGAAGATGAGATTCAGAGTCGAAGGCGTGCCTTTCACAAATTGCTCCACCTTTTCCCAGTAAGATCTCTCCGAAGTGTACTGGTCGCAGGCCACGACTGCCCATTTCTCAAGATCAGTCCCCTGCTTGGGCAGAAGGATGGTCGGAAGCTCCACGCCTACGTTCCGGAGTCTTTTCTTGATATCTGTTTTCATATCTGACATAAAAACCTCGCATATTTCTGGATATGGTAATATTCTAAAGTGATTCTAATCTATACGCAAGCAAATTTCGTTTTTTTTGATTTCATTTGCATTTTAGCTTGAAAAGCGAAGTCAATCTTGAATCTTGCCCACGCAAAGTGTTTCTGGTAAAATCAATTCATGCTGAAAACAAGACGGGTTGTAGAGCTTCTGAGGGGCATCTCCGTATATTCATTTCTTCTGTTAGCCGCCTCCTTTTCTTTTCTGCTGCTCTCGTCATCCCATGAGTTTGTCTCGGACTTTCAATCGGTGCTTGTGATGGCTTTTATGGTTCTGTCTTGGTTCAATTCAATCCTCAACCTTGTCATTATGGGAATGAGCCTGTTCCTTTGGTTTGCCGACCGCAGGTTTCCCGGAAAGGCTGTTTTCCAGGCGCTGGCATTGTTCGCCTTGACGTTTTGCATGAGCTTTTCCGCCGAGCTGATTGAGCATGCGGTCAATCTTGGCATCATGATTGGATAAAGGAGCTGGCTGTGGTTGGGATAAGAGGGGCTGTTTTCCTGAATGCCAATACGGAAGCGGAGATAAAGGCAAAGGCTGTGGCTCTGTACAAGGCCGTGCTTGAGCAGAACGGCATCAGCGAAGAAGATGTGATAAGCCTGACGATTTCTCTGACTGAGGATATAACGCGGAAGAATCCCGCTTCATGCCTGAGGGAAGAAGGCCTCGCCTGCTCTGTCCCCCTTTTCTGCGTTCAGGAGGCAAGGATTGACTCCGGCGCCCCCATGTGCATGCGGTTTCTTGCCCTATGCGGAAAGGATATGAAAGCGCATCATGTGTATCTTGATGGAGCGCAGAGATTAAGACAGCCATGAGGCATCGGCTTTCACATTCTGGTTACGGATTCGGGTTTCAGGTTTCGGTTTCAGATTCGGGATTCAGATTCTGGGTTCGGCCAAGCAGGGCCGATGCATCATACGCGCCGTTTCTGAGCAGCTTGTAAGGCTTACTGGTTGCATCGATAAGAGTCGAAGGGACTGTGCCCTGCGTCTCGGAGCCTTTGACCAGGAAATCCACTGTGCATTCGAACCGCTGCCGTATTTCGCTGAAATTCAGCAATGTAGGCTCGCCCGAAGTATTGACGGATGTCGAATAAAGCGGAGCGCCGACAGATTCAAGGAGCTTCTGCAGAAACGGGTCATCAGGAACGCGCATCGCTGTTGGGATTCCGGATTTATCAGCGAGAATCACTGTGAGCGGCGCAGGCCAGATTGCCTCGATGTCTGCGGGTATTCCATCTCTTGCCAGCGATTTTGCCTGCTCGATGGTGCAGATAATAAGAAACGGTTTGTAATCCGGCCTGTTCTTGACGAACCTCAATGGCTTCTCCCCGATGCCCATCATGCTGCAAAGTCCGTATATGGTGTCGCACGGCAAGACGCCTATGCCACCGCCCCGTATCATTGCGCTTACAATCTGTATTGTTTCAGGATTGCTTTTGTTAAGTACCATCTTCCGCTCCGCCGTCGTTTTTCCTGCTGCCAGATTTCCTTGTGAATCCCAGAAAGAAAGTCGCCACCGTGGAGACGACAAGCGAAATAAGCGCTATCGAGCCTTTCGAGAGATGCCAGGCTTTCTGGTGATTGGCTTGGATTTGCTTTAAATCATACATTTTTTCGGTTTTATAATCCAGCGAATCCGGTTTGAAATAATAAACTTCATCGCCATCCATGCTGTATCCTTGCTTTATAGCCCCGTCTTTAAGAAAGTTTTCGGTCAAGATGTTCTCTTCTTGCCTTTTGAAATTAGCCTGGGCTGTCTTAAGCTTCAAGAGGACATCATTCTGGCGCTCAAGCTCCTCTTCAAGCTGTCTATTGTATATGAATCCCGCCTCTCCGAACAGACCGGAAAGCAAGAACCACATGCAAGTGAAGACCAAAATGAAAAAGAGCAAAGATTTCCTTGTCATGACAAAGCTTTTTCAATATAATCCAAAGTGTATATTTTAGTATTGAAATTGTACTGGTTTCTTATTGCAAAGTAAAGCAGGAGTGCAGATATGGGTGACGGGAAGAAAAAAAACAGCTGGGGAACGGTGTTTTCAGCCACGCTTCTTGCAATATTGGTGATTGGTTTCATCGTATTCGCCTTCTATCGCTGGATTGTCCCGCAGTTCGCTATCAGATCCGCAGATATTCATAGGGTTGTGGTTCTTCTGCTGCCTTTTGCAGTCGGCATATTGCTCATATTGCTTGGAGTCTCTGTCAAATCAAAGAAGCAGAAAGACTTTGACGATGCTTTGCGCGACAGAATACGGGTCGGCAATCTCTTTGCCCTTCCGGAAGAGGAGCCTGTTGATAAAGAGAAAATGCCTGCCTCTGAAAAGAGCCAGATGTCCAAGCCTGCCGGCATCCATGGGATGGCAGAACAGAAGTGTTCGGATGAGGACGGACTTGAAGGCTTCGCCCAGGAATCCTTTGATTCAGACGAGCAGATTGATGGCCTTGAAGCAGATGCTGCAGAGGAAAAGCCGGAAAGCGATGCGGAAGAAGCCATTGAACAGCCCGCCGATATTCCAGCTGGATTGCCGCCAGAGGCTGCTGCGAAAAAAGCGCCGGAAGTCGCAGCGCCTGAGCCTGATACGGATAGCATTGACGAGTATTCGGAGCTGCTTGCAAGGCAGCTTGAGGAGATTACAGGGGAATCGGATGAACAGGATGAATCCGCTGAGGCATCTTCCCCCGTTTCAATTGACGATGCAGATATAGTTGACACCATTGAGAAGGAAAGCCAGCCGGAAGCTGAGACTCCTGACCAGCCTCTCCCTTCGTTGTCGGAGGAAGAGCCGGAGAAGCAGGAGGAAGAGGAGCGCTTTGCAGCGGAATCCGAACAGGCTGAAGAAGATGACGAGTTCACATCCTTGCTTGACGAGAATTCCCCTGTGATAAAGGCCATTGATGCGGTTCAGCTGAGCGCCGATGATGAATTTGCCAGGACATATGAAGCCAGATCGGTGAATCAGGATGATGTTTATGATTACATCACCGATGAACTGGATTCGGCTCAGCGCATAGATTATGATATCTCCTTCGTCAAAATCAAAGAATCGGATGAGGGTTCGCTTGCGGGGCTTCTGGGCGAAAGCGCAAAGCTATTCAAGCTTTCCGATGGCTCGATTGTCGCAGTCCTTCCGTTCTATAATCAAGGCGAGACCCGGAATGCTCTTGGCAGCCTGGGTGATGATGCCAAGGTTCTTTCTCGGGAGCGGGAGGGCCGAAGGCTGGATGCCGGCCTTGTCGTCCGCGAGATGGGCCTTTGATGGACTTCCTTTATATGGACTTTAATGGACTTTGATTGGACTCCAATGGGACTTCAAAGGGCTGTTTGCTCTTTTTTCGGTTGATTCTCGAAAGAATATCAGCTTCCCAACGGTTCGTCTTTAAGAGGGATATCGAAGACCATCCGATCCTTGCAGAGAAATGATGAAGGGAATATCTCCTTTGCCTCTGAAAGGAGCTGCTTCAGCTCCTTGTCGGAGTATCTGGGGCTGTAATGAATAAGACCCATTCGGGCGGCATGCGCTTTCTTGGCGATCATGGCGGCCTGCGAGCTGGTCATATGCTTCTTTTCCCGGGCATCAGAGAGAAGGTCGTTCGTGAACATCCCTTCGCAAAGCAGCAGGTCGGAATCACGCGCGCTGTCTGCGATATAATCCAGGTACATCGTGTCGGTTATATATGAGAACTTCCTGCCGGCGCGTGGCCTGCCCATGACATCAGACGGATGAATCTCGCGGCCGTCTTCCAGCTGTATGGAGGAACCGCTCTGGAGCGTTCCCCACAGCTTGCCCATGGGAATCCCAAGCTCTCTTGCCTTATCGGGATAGAACTCCCCTTTTCTATCCTTCTCCTTGAACACATAACCGAAGCAAGGCTTCGTATGAAGAAGAGGAACAGCCTCGACTGAGTATTCGGGGCAATCGATGAACACTCCGGATGAAACTGTCTTTATTATTATTTCGTAATTTATGTACATGTCGAGTATGCGCCGGTTTTCATCGATGTATTCCTGAAGCTTAGGCGGGCCGTATATATAAAGCGGATCGTTGCGCTCGACTTGAGACGAAAGCATGAGAATCCCCGGCAGTCCCGTGACATGATCTGCGTGCATATGAGTTATGAATATCGATGAAATCTTCTTCCAATGGAGGTTCAGCATCTTCAGGGAGACCTGAGTCCCTTCCCCGCAGTCAAACAAGAACAGCTCCCCATTCCTTCGCAGCATCGCCGAGGTGAGGAATCTGCCAGGAAGCGGCATCATGCCGCTTGTTCCCAAGACAAAAACTTCAAAGCTCATGACTAAGAATATACATGTTTATCAGCTTTGCAACAACTCCAGCGGCGGATATTTCTCATTGCTTCGCAGTGAAACGGCAAGCGCTATGCTCGAAATCCCGATTATGAGCGCGGCCATAAGCAAAAGCTTCCCGCCGCTGATGCGGACGTCGAAATCAAGCAGGTACATGGCGAATCCGGGGAAGCCGGATGATGCAAGCGATTTCAGAATCGGCGGAAGATTGACAGATAGAATCAATCCGGCGAGCAAGCCCATCGCCACCCCTGCCGAGACAATCAGCAGAGCCGCCAGAAAGACGGCGCGTCTTGCTTGCAGCTCCGAACACCCAGCCATCCTGATGATGCATATCGCCTCGCGGTTGTCCGCAGCGACCTCTTGAGCGATTGTGCCGCAGTATATGCAAGCCATCAGGCCTATGACCAGGATTATGACGAGAATCATCTGCTTGCTATTGGCAAAGTTCTGATAGACGCTTTCATTGCGCTCGTTCCACAGTGAAAATGAGGTTATCAGGCTGTTTTCGTCAATCATTTGATAGGCTATATCCATATTGGCTTCGATATCGTTGGTTCCTGTAAGCATTTCGATTTGAATCTCATCGCTCTTGAACACGCTGGAGAGATAGCTTGCTGCACCGAACATCAGGCTGTCGTCAAGCTGGCTGTACCCAGAGGAGAACAGCCCTGCTGCCTGGAGCAGAATAGGCCTGAAGACAGCCGGATATGATGACTTAAGCGATTTGTCCGGATTGGAAAGCACCATCATGGCAAACTTGTCTCCGATATCAAGCTTCATGCTTCTTGCCAGACTGGCGCTCATAAGCACTTCATTTCCGGAGAGCATTGGAGTCGATGGAGAATCGCAAGAGGCGTTGTATCCAAGCTGGGAGAGCCTTTGAGCATTGAAATAATTCTCGTCCACACCCTTTATCATGACGTCCGCCGTAGATGAAGAGGAATATATGACGGCATAGCCTGACACCACCGGACTCATCCGGGGGTCTTCTGGAATGAAATCGCTCGAAGCTGTGAATTGTATCTGCCCGCCGGAAAGGCAGATGTACTTCTCGGTTATGCCGTCTATCATGCTGTCGACAAAGACCACGCAAAGGACAAGCGGAGTGACGACAAAGGTTATAAGAAGCAGATTGCCTATCGTTTTCTTCCTTTTCCTGAGAAGCTTGCCCATCCAGAAAAATTCGAGATTCATGAAATCCGCACAAGCTCCTTCCCTTCTATTTTGTACTGTTCATCGCATCGTGATGCGAATGCTTTGTTATGCGTCACAAGGAGCAGCCCGCATGCGGTGCATAATCCCAGAAGCATATCCTCGACCTTGCCGGCGTTTTCCTCATCAAGCGCCCCAGTAGGCTCATCGGCGAATATCATGGCAGGGTCATTCGCCAATGCACGGCAAATGGCGACCCTTTGCTTCTCGCCGCCGCTCAGCTTGGCGACCGGGCGGCTGGACAGATACTCCAGATTGAACCGCTCCAGCAGCTGCAGCGCCTTGTCTCTCGCCTTTGCCCTTGTTTCTCCGATTATGAGGCATGGAATCATTATGTTCTCCAATGGAGTGAAATCCTCAAGGAGGAAGTTGTTCTGGAAGATGAACCCGGCCTCCTTGCTTCTCATTCTGGACATCCTGGCATCCTTAAGCTGCGAGATATCAACAAGCTCGTCCCCGTCTCGCCAATGCACCTGTCCCGATGTCGGCCTTTCCAGACCCGCAGCGATATGGAGAAACGTGCTTTTGCCGGAGGCGCTCTCCCCTGTTATCGAGATTGATTTCCCGCTTTCCAGACGGATATTGACGTGGCTGAACAGAGTAAGGCTTTCGTCGCCGTTTGGAAATGTCTTGCTGACGTTCTCCAGAGCAAGCACTTCAACTCCTTGTGTCATCTTTCAGTATCTCCATTATGTTTATCTTGAATGCCGCTGCCGATCCGGCGAGGGCGAATAAGAACGCGCATGCCAGAATCGCAGCAGAAAAGAAAGCCGTCTCTCTGAAGCTCATTGCAACGTGAAGCGGATAGACTGAAAGCACGCTCCTGCTGCCCGTGACGCTTTTAAGCAAAGCCTCTATCCCCGATATGATAGGCCCGATGAATGATGAGAAGAGAAAACCTAGTCCTATTCCAAGCAAAACGCCTAGCAGGCTTATTTCCAGCGCCTGGACAAGGAATACCGCCACTGTCTGGGATTTTCTCATTCCCAGAGCCTGGAACACAGCCGCCTCTTTTCGCTTGGCGGCGATAAGCCTGCTTGCAGATCGTTTCAGATAGAAGCCGACTATAATGATGATGAAGCCCAGAAAAGCGGACACAATCCATTTTTCCAGCAGCAGGGCCGAATAAAGCGCGGAGTTAGCCTGCTTCCATGTCGTGACGACAGCCCCCTCAGGCAAAAGCGATTGAATGCGTCTCCGGACATCTTCCAGATCAGTCTCATCGGAAAGGTAGATGCCCGTTCGCAGATCAGCCGATCCGGAAAGCTCAGAAAGCAAATCAAGAGGCATGAGAATGGTCGAACCGGAGAAGTCCGGATTTGAACTGTAATGCACTCCATGAACGGTTTGTTCGGCGCTGAAAGGAATCAGCCTCGCCGCTGAGCCTTTTTTCAGCAGCATCACCTTCACCTTTTCGCCGATCCTGAGTCCCAGCGAACCGGCCAGAGCCGAACCGGGAACGAAGCCCTCCAGACTGCCGCTGAGGCTCAATGCATTTGCGAACCGCTCGCTTTCTGCCAGTGATTGCGATATCCCGCGCAGCCGCGCATAGGAATTCGCACCTGTCCTGCTGTTCATTACCATGGCTGATGCATCAATATAATTGAAGGCAAGCTCAACCCCATCGAGCGCAGCTATGCTGTCCATCTCAATTGCATCGCCTTCGATGGTTATGTCAAATGAATCCGTATCCCTTATATGAGCCAGCATCGAGGTCTGAAGGCTGTTCATTATGCCGATTATGACAATCAAGGCGGCCAGCCCGATGGCTATTCCTATGATCACAATGAAGGAAGCCCTTCTCTGCCGGTGAATCTTGGAGAATGCGTATCTGCTGGCGATTTCAATGATCATATATACTCCACCTTCTTTATCCTGCCGGTGCTGCTGTCATATACAACTATAGCATAAGCTTTGCCGGCTTCGTAGAGAGTCTGTCTCCTCTCCCCTCCCTCGTATTCATTGACAAACAGGATGATGCCGTTCTCTAGAACAGTCTCCTTTGAAACGTCGCCGTCAATGTATTCAATCTGCGTGAGCCGACTCCCCTCGGTCAGCGACGAAGAAACAAGCGTTCCCCCATCTGAATACTTGAAGTGTTGAATCGACACAACCGAGCCATTCTGATTCATTATGACGGAAGATGTCACAAGCCCCGTGGCGTCAATTGTCCTTTGAGTCGTGAAGCCGCCGGGTGAGGAGGTGGAAACCACAAGGCCTCCATCGGTTTTCTCTGCCCGAACCGCTTCGCTCTCCATATCAAGGGCGGCAGAGCCATCAATGAGCTTTCCGTCAGCGAGCATCCACGAATCGCCTATGATGATCCGCTCCTCACGGCCGCTTGCCATGTCAATCGTCCTCACCATGGCCAATGAATCATTGTCCGCAGATCTATGATATAAATCAACCGAAATCATCAAGCCCCGCTTCTTTGTAATCACCCGTTGAAGCAAGCCTGTGTCATCATATTCGAACTGTTCAATGATTTCATCTCCGTCAGGCCATCTGAGCATGCTGAGCTTCAGCAAGCCCCCGTCAAAACATTTCGCATTTTCAACAAGCCCGGAGTCCAAATCGGTCGTGGCAGTTATGCAGAGGCGCTTTCCATCCTTTGATTCGAATCGGTCGAATCTCTTGACCGGCTTGCCGTTTCTGAAAAGAATCCGAGAATCCACCGGCAGAACATCAAGCTCCGCCGGAATGCAGCTTGGCAGAACAGCATCTTCAGAGGCGGTCTGCGTTATCTGATGATCTGATTCGATATCAAGGCCATCGAGATTCTGACCAAGGATATTTGACCTTGCTCCAATGAGCATGCTGAGAGAGAGCAACAGCAGTCCAGAAGTCAGCAAAGCCCGCTTCATTCGCCTAGAATTCCAGCAGATTCGAGATGAACTCGTCGGCATCAAACGGCTTCAGATCCGACTGCTTCTCGCCTGTTCCCACGAAGGCTATCGGGATTCCGATCTGAACAAGAGCCCCGGCTTTAGAAGTGCTGTCGTACTTTGACAGCACCAGCGCATCTATCCCAATGGCCTCGCTGAATATGGAAGCCTGGCTTACTGTGTTCTGCCCGGTTGTGGCATCGACTACAAGCAGCTTCTTGTAGCAGTCTGGTTCGACCTTTGACCTTATTATTTTGTCAATCTTGACAAGCTCTCTCAGCAGGTTCTCCTTATTGTGCATTCTGCCTGCGGTGTCGCAAAGCACAAGCTCCTCTTTCTGAGCATTCGCGCTTGTCAGAGCATCGAATATCACAGCCCCCGGGTCGCTTCCCTGATTCTGACGGACAAGCCTCGCTCCAGTTCTCTCCGAATGGATTGCCAGCTGGTCTATAGCCGCCGCTCTGAATGTGTCAGCCGCCGCCAGAACAACTTTCAGGCCGTCCTGCTTGTAATGGGCGGCAAGCTTTCCTATCGTGGTGGTTTTTCCCACTCCATTGACGCCCAGCACCAGATAGGCGTTCAGCTTTCCACGCACCGGCGTGAGTTCGGTTCCTTTTATGCGCGGCTGAATCATCGTTCTGACAATTGCTGCCAGCTCCTCCTTTGTCCTGGGCTTTTTCGCTCTTGCCTCTTCAGCTATTTCAAAAGTCGCTTTTGTTCCGAAATCCCCTTCGATGAGAAGATCCTCAAGCTCGTCATATGCATCGTCTTCAAGCTGCTTGGAAGAAGAAAAGAGCTTCGCCAGCTTGGCGCCTAGATTGAATAGTTTCATTTTAGTCCACCCTATCTTGAAATGGTTATTCCTGCTCTGTAATAATCGGCCAAATCCGAGAGGAGGTCAATCAGGGAGATGAGGAGCGCCCCTGAAACGGCAAAGCCTGCGGTCTTGACGAAGTCCCCATAGCCCTCTGCCGATGAAATCAGCACCTCTGCTCCAAAGATCATCAGAGAACGCGCGAACGACCAATAGAAATCATTGCGCGCCTTGCGATAGCCCTCTGAATCGTCAGTGCCATCAGGCCCCATGTCGAAGTGGATATGCCGCATGGCTTCGTCTGAGGCGTTGAATGACAGGGGCTTCCGAGACTGCCGGGAGGCTGCAAGCGTGAAGGGGCTGCTTAAACCTTCGATGCGCAGCGGAACATTTCCCGCCTTCTTCCCATTTGCCCAGACCTCAATCTGATTGCTTGAGCCGGTGACCAGGACTCCGCTGGTTTTGACAGCCGCCGGGCTGATATCGAGATGCACGGCTTCACGGCTGCTGACCACTATGGATTTCATGCCCTCGCCTTTCTCATCGAAATACTCATAAATGCCGGGTCTGACAATCTGATACTGCCTTGCATATCCGCCGGCTGTCTCGGCCGGAGAGGATGCAAGTGATGCATCAGAGGATGCAAGTGAAACAAAGGCCGGCCTGGCTGAATCGAATATGATAAGCGACGAATCAGAGGGATAGAAATACGGCATAAGCGCCATGATGAGATCCGCTTCATTGAAGTCCCGCTCGGCAGACAGGCTGATATGCTCGTATATTCTCGATGTCCTTCCATCAAATGCAAATACACGGCATCTTACGAGGTCATCGATGCTTGTGCTTGTCATCATCAGCAGCAAGTCAAGTCCGTTGATGAGGAGATAATCAGCCAGCCTTTGATCGTCGCCAAGGGCAAGCCAGTCATAAAGCCTCTGATCAAACTCAATCTTTTTGAAAACCGATGCGGGGACGCCTTCGTCAATATCGGGCTGAGTGGCATAGAGACCGGCATTGAGAAAGGCTTTTCTCGCCGTATCTATCTTGCTCTGATCTTCACTGGCATACGCCTTGTCCAAGGCGATTCCGGCTTCATCAAGAAGCCTCTGCCTCTGCTTCTGCCTATAATAAGAGAGCGTTCCTTCATCTTCCCGGAAATCAAATCTGAAAAGCTCATCCAGCAGCACGCCCATATCAAACACCTCCGCGGCGTCATCGTCTATGAATCCGATGACACGGTCCGCTGCAGGCAATGGCATAAGCGCAGCCATCAGAATGGCGGCCACCGCTATGAACTTCATTCCTCGCTGCCTTGGCTCTGATGCCAATTGAGGAATTTCTCAATGAAAACGTCAAGGTCGCCATCCATCACGGCATTTATATTCCCCGTTTCGTAGCCGGTGCGAAGATCTTTGACCAAAGTGTACGGCTGGAAAACATAAGATCTGATCTGGCTGCCCCAGGATATATCCTTCTTCACTATTGCGTGCTTTGCGTTCTCCTCTTCCTTCTTGGCCTTGTAGTATTCATACAGCCTGGAACGGAGCATCTTGAAAGCCATGTCCTTGTTCATTATCTGGCTCCGTTCGTTCTGGCACTGAACCACTATTCCCGATTCAAAATGGGTTATGCGGACGGCCGAGTCAGTCTTGTTGACATGCTGGCCGCCGGCGCCGCCGCTGCGATATGTGTCTATTCTTATATCCTCAGGCTTTATCTTTATCTCGATGTTGTCCGCAAGAACCGGAGATATATACACTGATGAGAAAGAGGTGTGCCTGCGGGCATTTGAGTCAAACGGAGAAATCCTGACAAGCCGGTGAACACCCGCCTCTCCCTTCAGGTAGCCGTATGCATACTGACCCTTGACTTGAACCGTCACGCTCTTTATGCCGCCTTCATCTTCCAGCATATCAAGGATCTCAGCCTTGAAGCCGTGGCGCTCGCACCATCTTGTGTACATTCTGAGCAGCATCTGCGCCCAGTCGCAGGCTTCGGTTCCGCCTGCTCCGGCATGGACGCTCAGGAAGCAATCACCCTTGTCGTATAGTCCGTTCAGGAGCGTCTTGGTCTTGAGCTTGTCGAACTCTTCGTAAAGCCCCCGTATGTTGTCCTCAACCTCGGAAGCGTACTGATCCGGGTTCTCATCTTCGTCATAAAGCTCTATCAGATCATCAAGATCTTTCAGCTTCTTTATCAGACCTTCCCATGGATACACGGAATCCTTGAGCGAATTGATTTCACCGAACGTGGCCTCGCTGGCCTTCTTATCGCTCCAGAAGTCCGGCGCCTCCGTCTTTTTCTCTAGTTCTGTGATTCTGGATTTTATCGAATCCGGGTCAAAGACGCCCCCATATCGCCATGGCTTCTTCTCTTATCTGCTCCAGCAGGTTTTTGTTTTGCAAAATCATGAATTCGCCTCCTGTCCTTATTTCAAGGAAAACCGCAATGTTTGTTCGATTGAGGCGTTTGCCCCTGCTTTGAAATCCCATTGCAGCTTATAACCATTATAAACAGGATTCTTTTCTCCTTCAACCATCTCGCTTATGGTGAACGCCTGGTCTGACGACTCGCATTTGAAATCAAATGAGCTGTCCGCATCCTCAAAGACGCTGGTGAACTCCGCGCAGTTCGTCTTGCCTCCCTTTGAGACAAGCTTTGAGCTTATGGGCAGCAGAACGGTGTATCGCAGGCCTATTGGATCCTTGGAGCTGTTTGAAATGCAGAAGCTGAAAACCGCATCAGCCGGCCCGAAGGCATAGCTTTTCTTCAGTGACAAGCCGCCGATGTCCGATATCTCGGCTGTGATGCTGCTGCCCTTCTTATCATCGAAGCTTATTGCAAAGCGTCTTTTCTCAAACGATATCAGCTTTCCTCCGATTTCCATGTGGTCACCAAGCAGATGATGCTTCGAATCAAGGCGCAAGGATGGAAGATTCAAGCTTGTGAATATGGACGAAACAGCTCCGCCCTTGGAGTCGATTATAGCGCAGAAGCACTCGCCGGTCACAATAAGCTCGTCAAAGGAATCGTCGTCAATGTCAATCTGCCTTGGAAGCTGGATTTCCTTCGAGTCCAGCAGCTTATGCAGTTCAAAGACGCCCTTCTCTATCACATTTCTGAAACACCGCGGATTGGATCCGAATATGTAAGGATAGCCGGCAAGGCTCCTGAGGATTATGCTGCTTGCCTCTTTCTTCACCGGCTTGTCGATGTTGGAGGCTTTTATAATCGCCCTGTATTTTCCCAAAAGCTGGAAATACTGAGCATAGAAGGAATTGTTGAGCAGAAGCTCATTTGGGGAGTTGAATGGCGTGCGGAAGTCGAATCCATAGATGCCGGAACCGAGGTATCCATTATCCAGCACGTTTTCATGTTGGATGCTCTCCGCCGATATAAGCTGCATCGAGATATTCCTGCTCTCGTAATGATCGATCATGGCCTTTATGATGGAATAACCGCTGCACTCCTCATAGAACAGCTGATCGGCGTTTATCATGGCGAGATCCACAAGACAATCCTTTTCTATCCGCAGCTTTGAAATCTGCCGCAGCACCTGGGATGTGGAGGCCTTTGTTTCATAGGCTTCAAGGATTATCCGTGAAATATCGTCATTTGTGGGTATGATGAGCTTTGCCTTCCCCTGCTCGTTCATCATGAAGGGGCATCTGAGCCCTTTTGCCTTGTATGGATTGCTCATTGTCGATATGACAGCGAAATCAAGGGAGCAAAGGCTCATGGTGGAAAGAAATGAGGCGCTCCATATCTGCTGAAAGGCCCAGAATCCGGATGGCCGCCTTGAATACCGCCGTCTTATATATGACGATGACCTCTCCACCTCCGATGCCCTCTCGCTCGGAGGCAGGAGCTGCAGGCAAAGCCCGTTGTATGAAGCGGCGAGGAAATCAATCTGCCCCCTGTGCGCAAGACTGTTTATCAATATGTTTATTTCAGGATGGTTGTTCTCAATCCATTCCATCTCAAAGCCAGAGAGGCAGAGCAGTATCTTCATGCCGGGAGTCCGATACAGCGATTGGAGCAAAGGCGTCAGCGTAGACGAAAGAAGCCTCTCCATCACGCTGTTCTGAGTCCCATATGGAAGCTGACTGTATACTCCGACGCTGAATGTCATCTGATTTCCTTTATGACTTTCCTAGGGCACGACATCACGGCCGCCTTTGACTGCTCCGAATCGGAAACCAAGGCAGGAGAGAAGGAGGCCAGGAATGATTCCACGGCGAATCCAGAGCCCTTGCATTTGTTCTCGCATATACCGCAGCCTATGCAGCCGACATCGCAGTATTTCCGAACGGAAGCGCCCTTGTCATGGTTGTTGCAGGAAACCACATAATCCTGCGAATACGGAATCATTCTTATAACATGGTTAGGGCAGATTTCGGCGCATTTGCCGCAGCCTATGCAGAGCGAACGGTCGACATGAACCCTGTTGGATGAATCACGGCCGATCGCACCGACCGGGCAGGCATTTATGCATGAGCCGAGCCCCAGGCAGCCTTCCTTGCAGGATTTGTCCCCTTTGAACAGGATAGAGGCGGCATTGCAGTCCTCCAGCCCATCGTAATTGAAGTCACGGCCGACCTTGTCAGGAGCGGCCATGCAGAAGACATAAGCAGCCATCCGCTCCACTTCCTTGGCTTCTTCTCCCATTATCTGCCCCATCTTCTGAGCAACGGCATTGCCGCCGGGGGTGCAAAGCCCTATCTGGGCCTTGCGGCTATGCACGGCTTCAGCATAAGCGGCGCAGCCGGCGAATCCGCAGGCTCCGCAGTTCGCCCCCGGCATTATGCTTTCCAGCAGCTCAAGCTTCTCTTCCTTCTTTATGGCAAGCTTCTTGTCCGCCACAGCCAGTCCTAGGCCCAGGATGCCTCCCAGCACGGCAATAACGACGAATGGAATGATTATCGACATCGCTGAACCTCCTTATCACACAAGATGAAGATTCGCCAGAAGGCTCTTGTCGAATGCCATGAACGCCAGCGCCATCAGCCCCGCTGTTATGAAAGCTATCGGAACGCCTTTGAAAACAGACCGCACCGGTGTCAGTGAAAGCCTCTCGCGTATGTTGCTCATAAGGATTATGGCCAGCGTGAAGCCAAGCCCTGCTGATATTCCGGACACGAAGCTCTCCAGCAGATTGTAGCTTTCTGTGATGTTTATGATGGCTATCCCCAGGACTATGCAGTTTGTCGTTATCAGCGGGAGGAATATGCCCAGGGCTTTGTAAAGCGCAGGGCTTATCTTGCGTATGACCATCTCCACAAGCTGGACGAGCGCCGCAATGACAAGAATGAATGTTATGGTTTGAAGATACTCAAGCCCGAGAGGCTTGAGGACACCGTAATAGGCTATCCAGCAGACAACGGATGTCACCCCGGTCACGAATGTGACAGCCAGCCCCATGCCTATCGCGCTCTCGCTGTTCTTGGACACCCCTATGAACGGACAAAGCCCCAGGAACTGCACAAGGATGAAGTTGTTGATGAAGACATATGTAAGAAAAATCGCTATATAGCTCATTTCGCAGCTTCCTCCTTTGCGGAATTCTTCTTCCTTTCGGTTGCATACTGGTAAAAGGCTTTCAGATACCCCATCAGCAGCAGCGCCCCCGCGGCCAGTGAAAGCACCCGGACAGGCCAGTTGTACAAAAGCGGAATCTCAATCACGCCATTCCAGTTCCCGATTGCGAACAGCGTTATCGTTCCATTTCCTAAGACCTCCCGGATAAGCGCTATGAGCGAGAGAGCCAACGTGAACCCCAGGCCCATCCCTATCGCATCCAAAGCCGAATCAGCGACGCTGTTCTTGCTCGCAAAGGCCTCCGCTCTTCCCAGTATTATGCAGTTCACCACTATCAAAGGAAGATAAACGCCCAGAGCGCTGTATATCAAAGGGGCGAATGCGTGGATGAACATCTCCACTATCGTCACGAATGAAGCTATTATGACTATATAGCAAGGAATCCTGACGCTGTTTGGAATTACATTCTTCAAGGCGGCGATGAGCATGTTGCTGAACAGCAGAACGAATATCACCCCGGCGCCCATGCCGATTGCATTGACGAACTGAGTGGTCACGCCTAGGGTGGGACACATGCCCAGCATGATTATGAAAGTCGGGTTCTCCTTGAACAGGCCCTTTGTAAGTTCTTTTATGTTCATCAGATCTTCCCTCCTCCCAGGCTTGATGCGAACTGACTTCCCGCCAGAAGAGCCTTTGAAATGCCTGTGAATGTCACCGAAGCGCCGCTGACTGCCTGCGCATCTTCGGCGGTGAGGTCTGTCTTCTTCAGAGGCATGTCGGAGCCTTTGCCTATGAACTTCTCCATGTATGCGGGATCCTCAGCTTTCTTGCCGAGCCCTGGCGTTTCACTGTTCGAAAGAATCTGCGCGGCCATAAGCCTGCCGTCTGAGGAGTATGCGGCGACAAGCCTTATCTCGCCGCCGTACCCGTTTGCAGACAGCATCACGATGCATCCGGATGGCTTGAGCTGATAATACCCCAGAACATGGGGAGTGTCTTTCACCTCAGCATAATCGCCCACCGTCTTTCCGGCGGAAACAGCTTGCAGGGCCGAAAGCCTCTGCGCGTCCTCGTACGCCTTTATCCTAGGCGCTGTCCATGAATTGACAAGCGCAAGAACAAGGGCGGATACGGCGCAGATGGCAAGAAGCGTCAATGCAACGGAGAGGTATTTCTTCATGACCTGACCTCCTTGACCGGTTTTACGTATCCGAACTTCCGCGGCCTGACGTACCTGTCTATTGTAGGCGTGACGATGTTCATTATAAGTATCGCAAGTGATGCTGATTCGGCAAGGGAGCCGAAAGCGCGCAGCAGGAATGTGAAGAAGCCGCAGCCGAAGGCGAATATGGCCTGTCCCTTGCCCGTGACCGGGCTTGTCGTATAGTCGGTCGCCATGAACAATGCGCCAAGCATGAGCCCGCCTCTGAACAAAGGATCGATTGCAAGACCTGAGAAAGTCCCTGTTCCATACGGAATTCCGCCGAATATCCAGTTAAGGATGGCGTAGGAGCCGAGATAGACAACCGGGATATGCCATGTCAGCACCTTCCGGGCCAGCAGGAATATGCCTCCGAGCAGCAGGAGAAGCGAAGAAACCTCTCCAATGCAGCCGCCCTGAATCCCCAGGAAGGCATCAATCGTATATGGATTCACTCCTATGCTTGCGGAAATCCGCCGAGCGATCTCGCTGACGGGATAGTTCTGCGCCGCAAGGATCTGCAAGGAATCAAGCCCTGAGAAATCCCCGGAAGCCAGCGCTGTCTTGGCAAATGAGAGCGTGGTAGCCGATGTCACAGCATCGACTCCGCCCGACAAGAGACGCGGCATGCGGAAGGCGCTCATGGCCGAGGAGAAGCTGAAGAACACAAATGCCCTGCCGCCCAGCGCGGGGTTCATCCAGTTGCATCCGAGCCCGCCGAAGGTCCATTTAACCACCGCTATTGCAAATGCGCTTGCGATGACTGGAATGAAAAGAGGAATCTGAGAGCTCATGTTCATGCCCACAAGCAGACCAGTGAGGATGGCGCTGAAGTCATGCAGGGTTTTCTCCTTCGACACTCTGTCAAGCAGGAACTCGCATATAACGCTTGATGCCACCGACACCAGCAGAACGATTGCCGCTCTGGGGCCGAACATCGCAACACCCCATATGCAGGCCGGGCAAAGCGCGATGATGACCGTGAGCATGATTGACGAAGTGCTCTGCCTGCTGTGAAAATGAGGAGAACTGCTGACCTTTATCATTTCTTCACCCTCCCTAGCTTCTTGCCGACTCTGAACGCCTGGACAAGCGGCAGATGAGCCGGGCAGCTGAAAGCGCAGCATCCGCACTCCTTGCAGTCCATGAGATCATGCGACATTGCGTCCGCATACAGCCCATTCTCAATCAATCGATACATGCTGGTAGGCTCAAGGCCGATCGGGCATGCGGCAACGCATTTACCGCAGTGCAGACAGTGAGTCTGAACCGTGCCTTTCTCGGAGAACGAGAGGGCCAGCACTCCGCTTGTGCCTTTCGTGATGGGTGTCTCCATATCCCAGAACGAGAACCCCATCATCGGCCCGCCCGATATAAGCTTGTCAGGCTCGCAGCTCAGTCCGCCTGCCGTCTTTATCAGATCTGAAACCTTTGCGCCTATGGGAGCGATGTAGTTCCCCGGGTTCTTTATGCAATTTCCGGAAACAGTCACCACCCTTTCAAACATGGGCTTTCCTGTGCTGAAAGCCTCAAACAGGGCGTTCACCGTGCCGACATTGCAAACAATGGCGCCGATATCCAGCGGGAGCTTGCCAGAAGGAATCTCCTTGCCGGTCACAGCCTTGAGCAGCTGCTTCTCATCTCCCTGGGGGTATTTCATCTTAAGGGGACATACCTCTATCGGATAGCCTTTCTCGGAGATTCTCTCTCTGAGCAGCCGGACGCAGTCCATCTTGTTGGCCTCTATTCCGATCTTTATGGATTCAGGCGTGACGATTCTGGAAATCATCATCGCGCCTTCGAGAATCGCATCCGGCCTTTCCAGCATCAGACGGTGATCCGCCGTGAGATAAGGCTCGCATTCCACGCCATTGAGCACGAGATGATCAACGGACTTGCCGATTGGAACAGAGAGCTTCACATTCATCGGGAAAGCGGCGCCGCCCATTCCGACAAGCCCCATCTCCTTTACAACCGCAAGAAGCGTGTCCTTGTCCGCGGTGGAGTCGACAGCCTTTTCATTCAAACATCCTTGCCCGCCGTCCGGATCGCCCGATGGAGTTATCACCACAGCATCGCAGCAGACGCTGTTTGCCAGAGTGACTTTCCTTACGTCTGAGACGATTCCATTGACCGGACTGTGGACATTGGCCGATATGAAGCTGGAAGCCTCCCCTATCAGCTCTCCCTTTCTCACCGTATCGCCTTTGCTTTTCATGCACCGCGCCGGTGCGCCAAGATGCTGGGACATTGAAATGACAAGCTCTGCCGGCATGTCGATTCTCTGAATCGGCTTGTCCTTTGAAAGCCATTTCATGTCATCAGGATGAACGCCACCTCTAGGGAAGGTAAGGAATCTCGGCATTCTCTTCTCCTTTTGAATAAAACAAGAATTTTCATCATATTCTATCCTAAAACCATGCATCATGAAAACCATCTTGGCTGTTCAAATGCGCAAGGAAAAGTTATATAATGAAGAAGATGTTTGAATTCATCCGGAAAATCCTCTACCATCCTCGTTCAATCAAAGTATATTCGCTGATAGGAAAAAGCGGAACAGGCAAGAGCTACCGATCGCAGGTGATTGCGTCCAAATACCATATACCGCTGATAATCGACGATGGCCTCCTCATACGGGGAAGCAAGCTTATAGCCGGACGTTCGGCAAAGCAGGCCGACAACTTTCTGACCGCCATGAAGCTTGCCTTGTTCAGAGACGAGGAGCATCGCAGCGAGGTGATAAAGGCGTTGCAGGAGGAGAAATTCCGAAGAATCCTGATAATCGGAACAAGCGAGAAGATGGCGAATGTGATAGCCGGCAGACTGAATCTCCCCATGCCGGACAGAATCTTCAAAATCGAGGATTTCTCCACGCAGGATGAGATAGAGGCGGCAATGCGCTCCCGTTACACCGAAGGCAAGCATGTAATCCCTGTTCCGACCATCGAGATAACGAGAACGGCGCCGGGAATCGTCTACGATTCCATCCAGGTCTTTCTGAAGCAATTCGGAATAGGCGGGAAGAGGACTTACGAGAAGACGCTTGTGAAGCCCGAATTCTCCATCCCGGAGCAGCAGGTGCTTTCACGCAATGCTTTCAAGCAGATGATAACCCAGTGCCTGTACGATTATGACAGCACAATCAAGATAAACAATCTTGATGTCCAATTCATCGGGGGCCGCTACAAGCTTCAGATAGGCTTGCGCTCTCCCAACAAGATTCCCAGCGAATCAATTCCAGAGATAAAGGAATACATAGTTGATGCGCTTGAGAAATACAGCTCCATCCAGATTGCCGATGCCAATGTGACGGTGGACGAATGGAGCACCGGGACGGTTCAGGAGAATCTGCGCAAGATGAATGAGCAGATTCAGGAAATACAGGAGATAAACATAGGCGCAAGAACCTAAAGCTGGTTAAGCTTGTTCATTATCCTGTTGTATGCCTTGTTGAGCTGCTGGTTCCCCTTTATCGTCTCTTTGAGAAGCATGAGGCTGTAGCTGGTGTTGCTGAGACTGTCATAGAAATCCTTGTTTGCATTCAGGAAGAAGCCGTCCTTCCCGGAGGAAAGAAGCTCGACAAATCCCAGGCTGTCCTTGTCCTTTGGCAATACGGCGAGTCTTCCCAGCAGATCAAGCTTGTCTGAGTTCTCGGCGAATTCCGACAGGCGGAAGCTTTTTTCCTTCCTAAGGTCAACCGGAAGCAGATTATCAGGCAGCTTCCCGTTGAGGTCGATTATGTTGAAAAGGGAGTCTCCTTTCTGAACCCATTTCCCATTCACCATAAGCACTGCCTTGAAATTCTTAGGATGCCGCCGGGCCTTTGACTGTGACTTTGCCAGGAAGCCCAGCTCCTGATACGGAATCTGAACGACTATCTCGGATTCGCCCTTGCGCGATATGGTCTGCACGGCATCATACATCCTGCCGTATACCTGCACCTGCTTCGCCGTCTGTCTCTTGATGTCGGTCTCGGCCTCTGTGCGTTCCTTCCTCCTGTCCTTCTGCTTGTCCTCCGAGACGCCGGCCTTCGCCATCAGCGCATCGTGCAAATCAGGGGATACTTTGTCAAGCACGGCTCTTGAAAGCGGCGAAACGGTACGTGCGTACATTCTTGAGGTATTGACTATCTCTCCGGCCAGAATGAACTTAGGCATCTCCTTGAACCAAGCGCTGCCGGGATGGATGTAGATTCGGTCAGCAGTCAGGCTCTTGTAGCAGTTCGTGCTTGTCTTGACGCAGACATATTGCTTGAGTCCCGAGGCAAGGCAGCAAAGGTAGTCCTGCTTGGAGCCTCCCTTTGACAGCACGAATCCAAGTCTTGAGACAATCTCGCCAAGCTGCTCATCCACATTCTCAATCTCAAGCATCATCTGGAGATCCAGAAAGCTCCGGTGGCAGAAATCAGTCTTCTTCTGCAATGTATCAAGCTGGGTGAAGGCGTTGAAAAGCTCAAGGCAGGAGACGAAATCCCCGTCTTCTGAGCTGAACTGCCTGTGGGCGTTCCTCGCCTCATCCTCCTGCCCCGCCGGAAGCAGGAACGGCGGTCTGATTGAGATGAAGCTGACGGCTATGAGAATCTCCTCCATCACATCCGGGTAGTTCATCATAGCCTCGACAATCACCCTGCTGTGCCTTGGAGCCAAAGGGAAATTGACCATGAGCTGCCCCGTCTTCGTCAGATGCCTGTCGCGGTCAATCGCCCCAATGAAGCTGAGAGTTTTCTCGGCGCTTAGAATCGCATCCCTTCGCGGCCTTGTTATGAACGGGAAGTGCTCGTAATCATATATCCCAAGGTCGCTCATCCGCATTATAACCTCGGAAAGGTCTGTTCTCAGAATCTCCTCAAGGGCGAATTCCTTCCGCCCCTTGTAATCCTCCTCGCTGTACAGACGATAGCAGAATCCGGGAGCCACCCGTCCCGCCCTTCCCTTGCGCTGCTCACATGAGCTGCGGCTTGTCTTCTCCGTCATAAGAGCGCTCGTGTAATCGTGCTGATTGTAGAAATTGACCTTCGCAAGACCGCAGTCAATCACGTTCCTTATGCCGTCTATCGTTATGCTTGTCTCGGCGATGTTCGTGGCTATGACCACCTTGATCTTGCCTTCCTCTGTCGGCGTGAACACGAGTTCCTGCTCTTCCTTGTTGAGCCTCCCGTAAAGCGGATATATCTGAAGCCGCTTTGCATCGCATCGGTACAGAATCTCCCTGACGCAGGTCTTGATATCAAATTCCCCGGTCAGGAAGACAAGCATGTCTTCATGCTGCCTGCAGTCGTTCTTGAGGAAAATCCTGAGCTTCATGTTGATGATCTTGACAATCGAATCAATCATCTCATCCATATTGCCCGGCGATTCCAGCGGAAGATACTTGACCGATACAGGATAGACCTTTGATTTTATCGAGATTATCCTGGCTCCTCCCAGAAACCGCGAGAAGCTCTTGGTGTTTATGGTCGCGCTTGAGACAATAACCTTAAGATCCGGCCTGATGGTCATCAGGTTCTTCAGCAGCCCAAGTATGAAGTCTATGTTCAGGCTTCTCTCATGCGCCTCGTCCACCATTATGACAGAATAGTTCCTGAGCATCGGATCATGCTTGAGCTCCTGGAGCAAGGTGCCGTCTGTCATTATCTTTATGCGTGTGCTGGAATCGGTGGTGTCGTAGAAGCGCATCTTGCAGGAGCAGAAATTATCGGCATCTTCCAGCCTCAGCTGCTTCTTTATGAAGCTGCACACGCTCAGCGCAGCTATCCTGCGTGGCTGGGTTATGCCGATCATGCTTTCGTCGCCATAGCCGGCCTCAAGCAGGATAAGCGGCATCTGGGTTGTCTTGCCGCTGCCGGTGGGGCTTTCGATGATTATCGCCTGATTCTCCTTGAGCGCTTTCAGAATCTCTTCTTTGCTTCTATATACGGGAAGATCCTTGAACTCCAATCAGCACCTCGCCTTGACCATAGCGGCCACCGCCTGGGCATCAAGCCCATCGGTTATCTTTCTTGTGCATAGATTCTTGACCTGAGCCACTCCATCGGCTCCATCGGTGACGGAAAGCACGGCATAAGATGCGCTTTTCCCGGCGGCATAGTCATACTGCTCCTTTGCCTTCCCATGCCCAAGATAGACATCGCATCGGAGACCCTTCTGACGCAGAGCCGCCGCCATCCGCTGGGTCTGGGCCATGTTCTCCAGGCATTGGGAAAAGAACACGACATCAACGCTGCTTTGCGTCTGCGCCTGATCCGATCCATCCATGGCCGCCATGAGCCTGTCAATCCCGACGCAGGCTCCTACCCCGGGGAACGTCTTTGCCGAATAAAGGCCGGTCAGGTTGTTGTAGCGCCCGCCGGAGCAGACGGAGCCTATGGCCGCGTCTCGTTCTAGGAAAGTCTCAAAGACCACTCCGGTGTAATAGTCAAGCCCCCTTGTTATCGATGGGTCAAACATCACGCAATCGCCCAGTCCGCAGGCATCTATCAGCTGAAGCACCTCCTTCATCCTTATAGATGCGGCGGTCTCTCCTCCGAGCTGAGACTCCAGACGGTCAAGCTGTTTCTTGAATTCCAGAGCGCCGGCATCGCCTTTGGGGCTTCCGGCAGGCGAATCGTTCGGGCTTATATACGCGATCAGGGCTTCTATCTGCCCGCCGTCAAGCCCATTGGCTGAAAGCTCCGACTTGATTTCGTCTATTCCCGTCTTCTGAAGCTTGTCTATCGCCCTGAGGATATCCGCGCTTTTATCCCGAATCCGGTGCCTTGCCAGAAAATCATTGAGCAGGCCCCTGTGCGAAACATGAATCTTGAAAGGGCCGGCATCCAGCGCCTTGAGCGAGGCGGCCATCATGGAGATTATCTCAAAATCCGAAGCGGCGCTGTCATCACCGACTATATCGAAGTCGCATTGCACGAATTCTCTGTAGCGCCCTTTCTGCGGCTTCTCTCCACGGAAGACCTTTGCGATGTGATATCGCTTGAAGGGGAAATGAAGCTCAGCCTGATGGGCGCTTACAAATCTTGCCAGCGGAACTGTGAGGTCGAACCTCAGTGCGACCTCGCGTCCTCCGTTGTCTGTGAAATGGAATATCTGCTTGTCGGTTTCGCCCCCGCCCTTTCCAAGAAGGACATCTGTGTACTCAATCACCGGCGTGTCAATCGGAACGAAGCCATAGCTTTCGAAAACGCCTTTCAGCCTTGCTTCGAAACGCTGCCGCTTTATTTCCTGCGCCGGGAGGGAATCTCTGAATCCCTTGGGCATCTTGGGTTCGATCATTTATATCTCCTGTTGAAAAAAAATGTTATAGATGATACAAATCATAGTATCAATAAAGAATAAAAAAAAACAGTCCGGCTGTAAAGGGATATATGAGAATCAGATATCAAACGACAAGCGGCGGCCTCAGGCCGGTCGCGAGGGTATACACGAAAGAAGAGCACAGAATAGACATACGCAAAATTGATCCGGACGCCATAAAGGCGATTTCAAGGATTGATTCCAAGGGCTTCACCGCCTACCTTGTGGGAGGAGCTGTAAGAGATTTGCTTCTGGGAAGAGTTCCCAAGGATTTTGACATAGCCACGAGCGCATCGCCGCGTCAGGTGCATAAGATGTTCACCAACTCCCGGATAATCGGCAAGCGATTCAAGCTGGTTCATCTGATTTTCGGCGATAAGATATTTGAAATCTCGACTTTCCGCGGCGAAGCCAACTCGGATGACAACACGAATAATGTGTTCGGCACAATAGACACCGATGCCAAGCGCCGTGATTTTTCCATAAACAGTCTGTATTACGACCCTGTGAAACAGACTGTCATTGATTACAACAACAGCATCCCGGATTTCAAGCGCCGCCGGATAAGATCTGTCCTTCCTCTTGCCGATACTTTCGTTGAAGATCCTGTGAGGATGATACGTGCCATAAAATACAGCGTGACAACGGGCTTCAAGATGGATTATGCTCTGAAACGCGCCATCCGCAAGAACTGCACGAATCTGGCGGGAATCAGCAGCTCTCGTCTGACTGAGGAGGTTTTAAAGATACTCGGGTCAGGCTCCAGCTCAAAGATGATCCGTCTGCTGGATAAGTACAAGCTGCTTGTCTATATCATGCCCTGCCTCTGTGTCTACACCAAATTCCCCGAGCTTTATGCTTCGCTTGACAAGCTTGACGAAAAGGTCAACGTGTCGGCTTCGCACGGAGGAGACGGGCCCGATGTCCAGAAATGGGAGTATTTCAAGTTTCTCACGGAAAGCTTCATAGTGAACTCGGACGAGGGAATGAGCGCAGACGAGCATTTCAAGGACATATTCAGGCAAGTCAAAGTCCTCATCTCCCCGATAACTCCTCCCAACTACGAATTGGAGCTGGCCTGCTTCGCCTATCTTAAGGAAAAAGGCTTCCCGTTGCCAAAAGGAAGCCGCTCCAAGCCTGCCGCGCAGCGCATGAAGGAAGGCAAGGCACGCGCCGCCGCCCCGCGCAAGCCGCGCAGGAGAGTGCCTAGAAAGAGAACCGCATCCCCGGCAGACGCAACGCCGCCGCTGTCCGAAAACCTTCCCGAAGCGCTGCAGAGTTGAGCCTGAACCTATGAATGCGCAGCTTGGCTTGAGATTTCAGGGCTTTTGATATAGAATCCCTATATGGACTCATTGATGAAATCACCGGTCAGCGAGGTGCTTTTTGCGAACAGCTATGCTGATTTATCCTTTCATATCGGGAACTACGGTCCTAACGCTCTCTGGATTGTTGATGAAACGACTGCCAAGATGGTGAGGCCGCTTCCCGAGCCTAATGTGATTCTTCCTTCCGGCGAGAAAAGCAAATCATGGGATTCCATTGCGCTTATCGTGAAGGAGGCAAGCCGCAACAGGCTGGGACGGGATTCCCGGTTCATAGGCTTCGGTGGCGGCGTTATCTGCGACCTGGCCGCCTTTGCGGCCTCCATATATATGAGAGGCTGCCGTCTTACTCTTATACCCACGACTCTGCTGGCGATGGCGGATGCATCGCTTGGAGGCAAGACAGGCATCAATTATTGCAATACAAAGAACCTGATTGGCTCATTCTATCCTGCGGAGCAGATTCTTGTCTGCCCGGCCACGCTGACGTCTTTGCCGCCGAACGAGTTCCACAGCGGCCTGGCCGAAGTGATAAAGCATTCAATCCTCACAAAGAACGATGCCCTTTATCTCCTGATGGTGCAGAGCAAGAACCAGATACTTTCGCGCAACATGGAAATCTTGAAGAAGCTGCTGCTCCTTTCGTTGCAGGTGAAGAAAGAATACATCCAGGATGATCCGGATGACAAGCTTGGAATAAGGGCCGCGCTCAATTTCGGCCACACATTCGGACATGCGCTTGAGTCTCATAACAGGATGGCGGCATGGTCGCACGGCGAAGCCGTTGCATGGGGAATGGGAATCGCCCTGGAGGCGGGACTCAAGCTGGGAATCACCGAGCCTGTCTTCGCCGAAGGAGTGAAGAAACTGCTGCTTTTCTATGGCTTCGATATCAATTACCGCCTTAACAGAGGCGAGTGGCTTGATTACAAGGATCAGATTCTGGCCGACAAGAAGAAGTCCGATGGCAAGATACGTTTCATACTGCTCAAGCAGCAGGGCGAGCATGTTTCACAGACGTTGGAGATGAATTTCGTCAGAGAACTTGTAATCCGGCGGGCGCTTTCATAAAATGGAATCGATGTGCACCGGATACTTTGACTGGGCGGCTTCAAGCCCTATATCGGAGAAAGCCCTCGAACGATACTTGACTTGTGCAAGGCGTTTTTATGCTAATCCGTCAGCCGCCCATATGGCCGGCATCGAAGCGAAGCAAGAGCTTTCTTCATGCAGGAAAGCGATTGCATCCCTTCTGCGCTGCGCTGAATCCCAGGTTTTCTTCACCTCAGGCGGAACTGAATCCGATTCAATCATCATGAATTCCTTCCTGCTCTCCAGAAATCCCGGAGAGATTCTCATATCGAATGCAGAGCATTCCGCTGTGAAGCAGCATGCGAAGACGTTGTCCGCGCTGGGATGGACTGTGAGATTCATTCCCTGCCCGAAGGGATATGCGGATATCCAGGCCCTCAAGCGCCTTTTAAGCCCCTCCACGCGTCTTGTGGCGCTCATGCTAGTGAACAACATCCTTGGGACGATATCCGATGTGCAGGGCGCCGTCAGGATAATCCGCGAGCATGAGAAAGCCATAGGGAGGAAGATTCATATTCACACAGACGCCGTTCAGGCCTGCGGGAAGATACAGACATCTTTCCAGACCCTTGGGGCGGACTCGATGGCAATCGCCGCTCACAAATTCCGCGGGCCTCGGGGCATAGGCGTTCTTGTGAACTCAAACCCTGCAATTCAGGCGCTTTCATCCGGCGGCGGGCAGGAAGGAGGCCTCAGGCCGGGAACTGAGAATCTTCCGGCAATCTCGGCCATGGCCACGGCCCTCTCAGACGCCATCGAAAACCTTGAACCGCATCATCAGATGGCGGGCAGGCTGCATCGGATGGCTTCAGAAAGCCTTGCAGACTTTGGATTTGATATACTGTCCCCCGTCTCAGGAGATTTCTCCCCGTACATCCTTAATGTTTCCACGAGAAGAATACCGTCTGAGGTGTTTGTAAGAATGATGTCGGACAAAGGCTTCTTCATCTCGGCGGGAAGCGCCTGCAACAATAATTCCAGGAAAAAAGCCGAGAGCCTTGCAGACCTTGGCTTCTCCCCTGCCCAGGCGGCCTGCTCTGTCAGGCTCTCCTGGGGATTCAGCTCCACCGAGGATGAGCTTGGACGTCTATGCAATGCAATGGGCGCCGTGATTAGATGAAGTCAAAGGAGAGATGATGGGCAAGCTATATCTTATAAAAATCGGAGAGATTTCATTGAAGGGGCTTAACAGGTCTTTCTTTGAGAAAAAGCTCAAGAACAACCTCAAGCTTAAGCTAAGGCCATTTCATACACAGTTCTCGCATGAAAAAGGCAGGATGTACATTGAGTTCGGCGATGATGTGCCTGACGATTTGATAAACCGTGTTCTTTCCACAACTTTCGGAATCGCCGGATACAGCAGGGCCATAAGCTGCGCAAAGGACTTCGAGGCGATCAGAACAGCCGCTCAGGCTCTTATGGAGGAACCTCCTTTCAGCTCAGGAGATGGTACATTCAAAGTGGAGGCAAGACGCTCCGACAAGAGCTTCTTCCTCAACAGCTATCAGATTGAAAGCGAGCTTGGTGGGATGGTGCTGGACAGACATCCTGCCATGAAAGTCGATGTCCGCAATCCTCAGAAAATCCTTAATTGCGAAATCCGCGACCAAGCCTATCTCTACTGTTCGCCCGTTTCGGGACAGGGAGGCCTGCCCACGGGCACGGCGGGCAAGGGGCTTCTGCTGCTCTCCGGAGGCATTGATTCGCCTGTGGCGGGCTATATGATGAGCAAGCGCGGGCTCAAGCTGGACTGTCTTTATTTCCATGCCTACCCTTATACATCCGAGCAGGCCTTGCAGAAAGTCAAGGATCTGGCTCTCATCCTATCTCCTTATCTTCAAGGCACAAATCTCCATGTCGTCAACTTCACGGAGGCCGAGCTGTGGATAAAAGACCACAGCAAAGAGGAGGAGCATACCCTGATGATGAGGGCGTGCATGATGAAGGTGGCCAACATGATAGCCAGGAGGCGCGAATGCAAGTGCATCATAACCGGAGAGGCCCTGAGCCAAGTCGCTTCTCAGACACTGGAAAGCCTGGCCTTCACCGACAGCTGCAGCGAGCTGCTTGTGCTGCGCCCTCTTGTCGGACTGGATAAGCAGGAGATAATCGACAAGGCGGCACGCATCGGCACTTACGAGACCTCGATACTTCCCTATGATGACTGCTGCGTGATCTTCAGCCCCAAGCATCCGCTTGTTCGACCGGGCATTGAGCAGGAAAGCAAAAGCTTTCAGCAGATGGAAATCGATGATTTGCTGGAGAAAGCGGCAAATGAGGTGCAGACGTTTGAATTCTCTGTAGAAGCCTCTTGCCGCCATCAGATGTGAACTGAACAGCGGCGATATGCCGGGCATCAGATGCTTATGTGCATTTTCTGCTTTATGATATCCAGATTCTCATCCCCTATCTGATTCGCCCGCTTTGTGCCCTGCTCTATTATCTGCCTTACAGCATCCTTGTGCTCTTCATAGAAATGCCGCCTCTCCCGTATGGGATCCAGGATTGAATTCAGCTTGTCGGCCAGAAGCTTCTTGCAGGCGACGCATCCTATCGCTGCGTTCTTGCACATGCTGCATATGTTGGGGGCTTCATCGGCATTGAAAGCATTGTGATATGCAAACACGTTGCATATATCAGGATTCCCCGGAATCTTCACGCTTATGCGGTTCTTGTCTGTCACGGCGTTCCGCACCTTGTTGCTAACCGTTTCGGCATCATCGGAAAGATACACGGCGTTTCCGAGGCTCTTGCCCATCTTGCTGTTTCCATCAAGCCCGCACAGTCTTCCCACCGCCGACACCTTTGCACGCGGCTCGACTATCTCCGTATGATAGAGATCGTTGAATTTACGCACGATTTTCCTGGAAAGCTCTATATGGGGAAGCTGATCATCGCCGACAGGCACCAGATTCGCATTGCAGAAAGTTATGTCTGCCGTCTGGCTGACTGGATATCCGAGGAATCCATATGTCATTTCGGTGTATCCATAATTCTTGGCTTCCGTCTTTATCGTGGGATTATGGCTGAGCTGATTGCAGGTGACTATCATTGAGTAGAATACGGTCAGCTCAGCTATCGAGCTTACCTGCGATTGCTGAACAAATGTGACCTTTTCGGGATCGAGACCCACTGAAAGGTTATCTATGGCGACGTGATATATGCTGGAATTTATCAGCTCCGGATTCGCAAAATGCGTGGTGAGCGCCTGAACGTCCGCAATGAGGATGAGAGTGTCGTACTTATCCTGAAGCTGGACTCTGGAAACCAGAGAGCCGGCATAATGCCCCAGATGAAGCCTGCCTGTGGGCCTGTCTCCTGTAAGAATCCTTTCCATTTATTTCCTCCAATAAAGCTTTAAAGCAATGCAGAGGAGATTATCTGCTGAACCTCCCCTTCCTCTAGGAACAGACCTGTTCCCAGCACCTGTGCGCCATCCTGGACAAGCTGCTGTCTGAGCTCTCCCAGATTGACTTCCTTGCCCGATTTCCTGAGCCTTGCCACATACGAAAGCCGCAGAAGCCGCGAGAACGCAGAAGCCCGTTCCTCTGAATCAAAATTGACTCTGAGATTAAGTTTGCCATCTGATACCCAGAGCAGCAGCCTGCTTATTCCACGAGCGCTGAAATCGCCGGAGAAGACGGCAAGGCCTGGAAGCCTGTCAGGCGCCAGACTGTAGACGGCAACCTGCGAAAACGCCATCAATAGAGCCGTTTCATCGTCTATTGTCTTTTCCCGCATGGCATCAGTCACAGAATCAGCCGCTTCTTTGAATCCATCTGTGGCGATTACAACCATATCTTTCTGGATAAGGCCGATTTTCATATTTCCAGATTCATCGGAGTACCAATCCCCGACCTTTTCCTTGTTGAAATCCTGGGAAAGCAGCATGCCGGCCTTGAAGAGCGAGCTTGGAATATCCCCTTCAATCACGCCGATGATATGACCGTCCAGAAATTGGAACGAGGCCCGATTTATCCTGTCGGCAATCCTAGAATCAAGCGAAACAACCCCTTCCATAAGGCTTGGGTCGCTTATTGTGGCGACAAATGCTCCAGGAACGGCAAGTTTCTGGAACCAATAGCCATCAGGAATCAAAAGCGGCTGCGTGACACAGGAGACCGCCATGAGCAGGCATAGCGCTGATATGACAATCAGATATCCACCTGCTCTGGATTTCATTTCTTAACCTCAATCTCTATCTGAACCTGCTTGTCAGAGCAATCGATGGCAGGACAGTCCATGGCGGGATTGAATGATGCGTCAACGGCCAGCGTTTCAGAGCAGATATAGTCTTTGAACACTTCAAAGGCTTTTTTAACCTGCTCATCGCCATTGAGCCGCAGCGATATTCTATCTGAGACATCAAAGGCGGAATCCTTTCTCATGTTCTGGATTGTACGCACAAGGTCGCGGGCAATGCCCTCGAGCATAAGAGCCTCGGTGACCCGGGTGTCAAAGCCCACTGTGAGCTTGCCGTCATTCAGAATCTTCAATCCTTCAAGCTCCGTCCGCTGTATCGCCAGATCCTCCTCGTTCAGCTCTATCTCGCCGCCCTCATAGCTGATGCGGATGCTTTTGCCCTTGACCACATCGGCCAGAGCCGAGGAATCCAGCTTCTCGATCTTGGCGGCCACTTCCTTCATGAACTTCCCAAGCTTCTTGCCCAGAACCTTGAAGTTCGCCTTCGCTGAATAGCTGAGGATATCCTCCTCATGCTCACGGTACACAACCGATTTCACATTAAGCTCCTCGGCGATTATGTCACCCATGCTCTTGAGAGTGCCAAGCTGTGAAGAGTCGGTGTCCACCAGATAAAGCGTATTCAACGGCTGCCTTATCTTCAGATTGACTGCGCTTCTAAGGGAGCGTCCGATTGATATCGCCTTCATTGCAAGGCTCATTTTATTCTCAAGCTCATAATCGCGAAGGCTCTCGTCGTAAATCGGGTATCCGCACAGATGAACGGACTCAGGCTCGCCTTCTGTCTTCAGATTCTGATATATCTCCTCTGTTATGAAAGGAACCACCGGAGCGGCCAGCCTGACGAACTTCTTAAGGACGGCGTACAGGGTCTCATACGCCTGCTTCTTGTCTGAATCGCTTTCGCTTTTCCAGAACCTCCGTCTGCTTCTCCTTATGTACCAATTGTTCAGCTCATCTATGAACAGAGCAAGAGCATTGCAGGCCGACTCGATGTCATAAGCCTCCAGCCTATCGGTCACAGTCTTCACAAGCCTTTCCGAGGTCGAGATTATCCATCGGTCAAGCGGATTCTCAAATGAATGGCGGTCAGACGTGCCGCTTGGGTTGAAACCATCAAGATTGGCATATGTGACAAAGAAATAGTACGCATTCCAGATCGGAAGCAGGAAATTCTTCAGAACATCCTTCACCATCGTTTCGGAGAACTTGAGATCCTCGCCCCTGACAACCGGGCTGTCCATGAAAGCGAACCGGAGGGCGTCAGCGCCGTATTTGTCAACAATCTCCAGCGGGTCGGTGTAATTCCTCTCGCTCTTGGACATCTTCTTGCCATCCGAGGCCAGAACAATGCCATTGACAATGCAGTGATAGAAGGCCGGCTTTTCGAACAAAGCAGCGGCGATTATCACCAGAGTGTAGAACCATCCTCGTGTCTGATCCTGCCCTTCGCATATGAAATCAGCCGGGAAGTTCCTCTCGAAGCTCTCCTTGTTCTCAAAGGGATAATGCTGCTGAGCGTATGGCATGCTGCCGCTCTCGAACCAGCAGTCCAGGACATCCGGTATCCGGCGCATCGTGCCCTTCCCGTCCGGACTTGGCCAGGTCAGATCATCGATGAAATGCTTATGGAGATCCTTGACCTCATGGCCGCAAAGCTTCTCAAGCTCCGACCGTGAACCCACAACCTGAATATAGTCGGAGCCATCACACTTCCAGATAGGTATCGGATTGCCCCAGAAGCGGTTCCGTGAGATAGCCCAATCCTTTGCCCCTTCCAGCCACTTTCCGAATCGCCCGTTCTTTATATGCTCGGGAACCCATGTTATCTGATCGTTGCACGCAAGCATCATGCTCTTGATTTTCTGAATATCGACGAACCAGCAGGTCATGGCCCGATATATCAGCGGCATATTGGTTCGGTAGCAGAACGGATAGCTGTGCTGATAGCTCTCCTTCTTCACAAGCTTGCCTGCTCTTTTCAAATCCTCTATTATCTGCTTGTCGGCATCCTTTACGAAAAGCCCCTTGTAATCCGTCACCTCAGCGGTGAAGCAGCATTCTTCGTCAATCGGGCAGACAACGGGAATCCCGGTGCCCTTGAGCACCTCGTAGTCGTCAACGCCAAAGCCCGGTGCGGTGTGCACGATGCCGCAGCCATCCTCGGTGGTCACATAATCCCCCAGGACAGTCACGAAAGCTCCTTTTTCAGATAGGTTCTTGAAATAGGGGAACAAAGGCTCATAGCGAAGCCCGGCAAGCTCCGTCCCCTTGAAACGCTCCAGGATATCGTACTCTGAAGCATCCTTGTAGTAATGCCCGACACGGGCCTCGCCCAGGATATACTTCTCTCCGCTCGCCTTGTCCAGCACCTTCACGTAATCAATGTCCTTGCCCAGCGCAAGCGCCAGATTCGAAGGCAGCGTCCATGGAGTGGTTGTCCATGCGAGGAAATAAGCATCCTGCCCTATTATCTTGAACTTCACCGTCACGGCGGGATCCACGACATCGCGGTATCCGCCCAAGGTGACTTCCATGTTTGACAGAGGCGAGGCAAGAAGCGGGCTGTACGGAAGAATGTAATAGCCTTCATATATCAGCTTCTTTTCATAAAGGGACTTGAACACCCACCATATCGATTCCATGTAATCGGTATCCATCGTCCTGTACGGATTGTCGAAGTCCACCCATCTCGCCGTTCTTTTGATTGTGTGCTTCCATTCGTTTGTGTAGCGCAGGACAATCGAGCGGCAATCCTCATTGAATCTGGCAACGCCATAATCCACCACCGCCTTATGCCCTTTTATTCCAAGAGTCTTGGTCATTTCGTTCTCTACAGGCAGGCCATGGCAGTCCCATCCAAACTTCCTATGAACGCGGAAGCCCTGCATCGTCTTGAAACGAGGAATCACATCTTTTATCGTTCCGGGAACAAGGTGGCCGTAATGCGGAAGCCCTGTTGCGAAGGGAGGCCCGTCATAGAACACGAATTGACGATCCGCAGGACGTGTCTCGACTGATTTGCGGAATATTTCGTTCTTATCCCAGAATTCAAGTATCTTCAACTCCTCTTTTGAAAAATCAACATGAGGATCAACGGATTCAAACATAGCCTCTCCTTGAGCGTTTCATTGATAATATCTTCGCAAGCATAAACCGCTAGCCATTATACTTAAATTTGACACCTTATAGCAAGGATGCTATACTCTTTTCATGAATTTCTCCCGCATGCCTGATATTCTCGTGCAGTTTTCCAAGCCATTCTCCGACAATGGATTCAGCTTATATGCAGTCGGCGGCGCAGTGAGGGATTTCTGTCAGGGCAAGGCCGGATCTGATTATGATTTCACCACCGATGCCAGGCCCGAAGATGTCATAAGAATATTCAAGCATGTCATACCGACCGGAATAAAGCATGGGACTGTGACTGTCCTGTTCAAAGGCGAGAAATTCGAAGTCACCACATTCCGGACTGAATCGGGGTACACTGACAAGCGGCATCCGGAGAGCGTAAGCTTTGATGCGACTCTGGAAGAAGATCTGAAGCGCCGCGACTTCACGATGAACGCCCTTGCTGTCAAGCTTCCGGGACGAAGGATAATCGACATGTTCTCCGGTCTGGAGGATATCAAGGCAGGGATGATCCGCTGCATAGGCAATCCTGCTGACCGTTTTCAGGAAGATGCGCTCAGGATGCTCAGAGCCTGCCGCTTCGCCGCCAGCCTGGGATTCAGGATAGAGAACGAGACATTCGCTGCAATAAAGAATCTCAGGCAGAACATACGGTTCATTTCAATGGAGAGAATCCAGGAAGAGCTTTCCAGGATGGTCATGTCGGACAGCCCGGACAAGGGCTTCGGAGCCTTGCGGGAGAGCGGGCTTCTGGAACTCCTGCTTCCAGAGCTCCATGGCTGCATCGGAGTCGAGCAGAAAGGCCTCCATAAGGAGGATGTATATGACCACAGCATATCGACCCTGATGGCTGCGTCCAGCCAGGGCTGGAGCCTGGAAGTCCGGCTTGCATGTCTTCTGCATGATATAGGCAAGCCGGCCTGCAAAGGCGAGCTTAAGGATGGCCGTTTCACATTCAACGGACATGATGCCAAAGGCGCCGGGCTTGCCGCGCAGATTCTTTCACGGCTCAAATACTCGAACGCTGTGATAAAATCCGTTTCCTCGATGATTGCAAACCATATGTTCTCCTACACAGGCGACTGGACAGATGGCGCTATGCGCCGATTCATAAGCAGATGCCAGGATGCCGGCGGACCGGAGAATGTGATACGCCTGCGGCTCGCCGATCAGATGGCCATCAGCAAAAGCGCTTATAACCCGTTGATGGCTGAGCTTCTCAGCCGAATAAAAGCTCTTCAGGCCCCGCTGATCACGGTGAACTCGCTGGCGCTGACCGGAAACGACCTGATAGCCATGGGGCTTGAGCCTGGCCCCGGATTTTCGGAGATAAAGAATTTCCTGCTGGAACAGGTGCTTGACCGCCCTGATCTTAACAACAAGAAGGATCTGGCAGAGATTCTGGAAAAGCACCTGAATTCGGAAAAAGGCCTCAGAAAACGATGACGAAGCGCTGACTCCTTTCGCTGCCTGATGCGGCCTCGTCACAGGTCTCAGTCTCAGGGCTCAGCAGACCCCGGGCGCAGGAAAAAACGGCCAGCTTGAAGCGTCAATCCAGCCCAAGCGATTCCCAGGCGAATCTGGCGACATTCTGCTCCGCCTCTTTCTTGCTGTGACCTTCCATCGGGCCGAATTTCTCCTTGCTGAACGACACGGTGAAATAGAAACGCTGATCGTGATCCGGGCCGTCGGATTTCACAAATTCATAGATGGGTATTGTCTTGTACTTCTTCTGGACGAATTCCTGAAGAAGCGTCTTGTAATCCTTCTTGTGCTTGTTCTCCAGAACCTTGTGAATGGCCGGCACAACAAGGCGCAGTATGAACCGCCTGGCCGCATCCAAGCCCTGATCCAGATAGCAGGCTGCGAATATGGCCTCCATGCAATCCGCAAGGATGGCTTTCTTGTCACGGCCTCCGGTGAACTCCTCGCCCTTCCCTATTTTTATGTAATTATCAACTGTAAGGTTCTTGGCAATCTCTGCAAGCGCATCCTCGCTCACCACGAAGCTGCGGATTCTGGTATACTCCCCCTCATCGCACTCGAAGCTGCGGTACAGGTAGTCGCTTACGCATAGGTTGAGCACGCTGTCCCCCAGGAATTCAAGCCGCTCGTTGTCAGAGATATTCAGATGCTTGTTCTCATTTGCATATGAGCTGTGGCAGAAGGCGGTGTCAAGCAGCGTTATGTCCTCGAAATGGATGGAGGCGATCTTTTCAAACAACAAAAGCTCCTCTTTCCTCTTTTCTGAGATAAAGGGAGCTTTTGAATCAGAGCACGAAGCCATTGCTTATTTCACAACAGAGGCAAGAAAGTCAACAACATCGCTAACTGTTTCGAAGGTTCTTCCAGACTCCTCCGGAATCGTGATGCTGAATTCCTCATCAAAGCCATCAACCAGATCCAGGATATCCATGCTGTCCGCTTTAAGATCGTTTATGAATGAAGATTCAAGCTTTATCTTGTCCTTTTCGATGGCAAGCTTGTCAGAAATGATATTCCTGACCGTTTCGAATATAGCTTCCTTTGTCATTTACTTCTCCTCAATCTTGATGATCTGCTCACCCTTGTAGTACCCGCATTTCGGGCAGACCCTATGAGGGAGAATCAGATTTCCGCATTTGCTGCAAACCGTCAGGTTCGGAGCGTCAAGCTTCATGTTGGCGGATTTTCTCGCCGCCGCCTTGGCTTTTGAAACTTTATATTTTGGAACTGCCATTTCACACCTCTTCAAAAACTAAATAGCTTTTGTGAGAATACTCAAAATCAATCATTAAGTCAACAGTGAAGGATAAACTGTCAAATAAAACCACAATAAAAACAATTTTGGCTTGCTACTGCCTGAATACTACTATATACTCAACCCAAATGACATTGGGAGAGAATAATGGAAGAAAGCAAATCAGGGCAAAGGTTTGCAGCTTATTTTTCCTTCATAGTGCTTATAGTCGCTGTTTCAGTCACTCTGATCTGCTCATGGAAACGGCCGGAGCATTCTGTCTTGGATTTCTCTGACGCACACCTTTCGAGCTGGGTTGTTGAATCCTCCGATTCCTACAGATTCCTTGAAGCGCCATTCTCTGTCAACGACTCGCCTTCTGACGGCAAGCCCGTCACGGCAAGCAGCGTTCTTCCCGCGAAGATTGACGATGATGACTGGATGTATCTGTCCACCAACTTCCAGGCGATGTCCATACGGATTGACGGACATACAGTCATGGAATCAACCGGAAGCCGGCTTTTCCCTGAGCTTGGCGACCAGTTCATTGGATTTGCCCTGACTCGTGAAATGGCCGGCAAGATTGTGGAAATCAGCTTCTTGGGACATGGAAGCAATAGCCGCATATGCCTGTATGATGTGATTATCGGGGAAAAGGACTCGATACGCTTCAGCCTGCTGCTCCTCTCATGGCACAAGCTGCTTATCGCCATGCTGTTGTTTGCCGTATGCATGATTCTTGCAATCGGAGTGTTTCTGGAGCGCCGCAACATAGCTGATAAATCAATGACGGGCTTCGTTAACCTGTCAATGTTCATATTCTGCGCCGCGGCATGGATCATGGAGGACACTCCGTTCTCGACCGCATGGTTCAATGGCGGCAGTCTGCATCTGTTTCTCAACATATCAGCGTATCTTGCCCTTCCTGTGCTGATGACAGCTTGTCTGCGGGCGCTTCATGACATTGAAGGCAAAGCGTTCAGACGCCTGGAGATCGTCTCTTGCCTGCCGGCCGCCTTTTCCCTTGCGGCATTGCTTCTGGGCCTGTTCAGGCTTGATGTCGCGATCGCTTTTTCCCATATCGTGCTGGTTGCGGTGTTCTCATGCATTATCCTGCTATATGCAAGGCGCATGAAGGGAAACAGCGCATCCAACTTAAAAGGCGTATTCTACGGCCTGATCTTCACGTTCGCCTGTACGTTGGCTGACATGATCTATTTCCATTTCGTATTCACAGGAATCAACTCAAACGCCTTTTTCTCTGTTATTGGAATCCTGGCGCTTGACATCATCCTGCTCACGGATGCCATCCGAAACGGACTTCACCTCGTCAGCAGGTCGGCCACGTTCAACGAGCTGAACCAGAATGTGCTTTGCGGAATATGCCGGATCTCAGCCGATGACTCGCACAGACTGATATATGCAAACCAGTATTTCTATCAGATGTTCGGGTACAATCACGATGCCTTCAAGCTCACTAAAGAGATGTCATTCTTCTTCAATGTGTTTCCGAAGGATGTTCCTGTTTTCAAGGCCGAGATTGACAATATGATAAGAAACAAGGAAAAGCTATGGCAATGCGAGCATCGGTTCTTCAAGCAGGACGGCAGCATAATATGGAGTCTCTGCAGATTAAGCTATGATCCGATGATTCCTGAGAAAGGAATCACAATCGTTTCCTTCGACATAAGCGATAGGAAGGAGAAAGAAGAGGTGCAGAAGTCCCGCGAGACTGCGTACAGAATCGCCTCAGAGCACAGCGATAAGATGATTGTGCGCTATGATATCGAAACCGATCATGCATCGTTGCAGAATCAGACAGCAGCGTTCCTGGGGCTGCCGATTGAGATTGATGATTTCAGCAAGCAGATAATCAAGTCCGGGCTGATTGCCCGCGAAAGCGTTGATAACTTCAGGCGCTTCCATAATGATATACAGGAAGGCAAGCGGAATGTCAGCACCCAGCTGAGCATCCTTAATAAAGCCACCCATCAGTATCGCTGGTTCCAGTTTGATTCCACAACTGTGACAGATGTGGAGGATTATCCTGTGGAGGCGATAATCTCGTTCTTTGATATAAACGCCCAGCATGAAAAAGAGCTTGCCTTCCAGAGATGGCAGCAGACTTACGAGGATATACCAAAGCAGCAGATGTGCTACATAGCCGTGGATCTTACAGAGGATTCGATAGAGCAGCATGAGGGGCTGCTTTTCCCGCAGGTTTCCGGTCTCATGAACGGCGGCATAGATGATTATGCCGATATGCTCGCCAAGCAGTGCGTCTTCCCGGAAGACAGAAAGTCTTTCCTCGATTTTCTGAACAAAGACAGATTGATGCAGAACTATGCAAACGCCAGAAAGGAAGACAAGACAGCATTCAGGAGAATCAGCGAAGAGGACGGGCCTTGCTGGACTTCGGTGAGCGTTCAGATAATCCCGGATCCCTACTCTTCTGCAATAAAATGCTACATACTTTTCCAAGACATCGATAAGGAGAAGCAGGCAGAGCTGCTTCTCAGGAAAAAGTCGACTTATGATTCCGAAACGGGGCTTCTGAGGAGAGAGGCGTTCATCGAGGAGTTTGAGAAGCGGGCAAAGGACTCCGACCGCATTGGGGAAATCAACGCTTTCATGATATTGGATGTCGATGACTTCAAATCATTCAACGACATATTCGGTCATCAGGCCGGAGATGAAGTGCTGAGGATATACGCCGGCAAGCTGAAAGCGAACCTGCGGGACAACGATCTGTGCGGCAGGCTTGGCGGTGACGAGTTCGTCGTCTGCATGTTCAGCATGCATTCGGCCAATAGCTTTGATGCACGTCTGAGCACTCTCAGGGAGCAGCTGTTCTTCCGGTTCAAGGACAGGGAGGTGCATTGCTCGATCGGAGCGGTATTGTTCGGCGCCAAAGACAACAATAGCTTCGATGCATTGTACCAGAACGCCGATTCTGCGCTGTACTATGCAAAGTATCACGGCAAGAACAGCCATAAGATATTCAATCTCTGACCGGCGCCCGAAGCCTTGAGCCTGGCATTGAAGGCTGTTCGGTGGCTATCGGGAAAGCTATGATTGCTTCTTGAACTTTTCCTTGAGACGATTTGCAACGATTGACGGAACCATTGTGGATATATCGGCGCCGTACATCGCCAGCTCCTTTATCCCTGAAGACCTCAATATGAAGTAATTCGGATCGGTGGGAATGAAGAGCGTCTCAAGAGAAGGCAATATCTGCTTGTTTGTCATGGCCAGTTCAAACTCATAAGAGAAATCAGCCAGCGCCCGCACTCCTCTGACAAGCACATCGACCTTCTTTTCCTTTGCGAAATCCACCATCAGCCCCTGATAACTGACAACCTCGACGTTCCCGCAGCCCTCAAGTATGCCCCTCAGCATCTCAAGCCGCTCCTCAACCGAGAACAGGCACTTTTTGTAGGTGTTATCGGCGACAACGACGTAAAGCTTGTCATACAGTCCCGCTGTCCGTCTTATTATATTGATATGTCCATTCGTAGGCGGATCAAATGAACCAGGAAGCATGGCGGTCTTCATTTTTTATGGCGCTCCACAAAGCTCTTCATCTCCGAGAACGCTTCGGATGACTCGTAGCTTATCCTGTCGGCAATGACGAATTTGCCGTCTGCCGTGCCGACGACTCCGAAAGTCCCTTTGCCGAGATAGGATATCTTCTGTCCAGGCCCCAGCGGCCTTGATGAAGCAAGCTTCTCCAGAACGCAGTCAAAGTGGCTGAAGGCCCCGTCCGGCTCGCTTATGGCATTGGCTATCGTTTCTATCGGCTTGCCGCATATTGAACACTCCACCATAGGCTCTTGCACCAGCGGAACATAGATGTCGCTGTCAATGATGAACTTCATCCTGGGCCTGGCCTGTTGTCTGCGCTGTTCCTGAGCCGCCGACTGCTGCGCCTTTGCGCCGCTTCTTCCCCGTCTTCTGCCTTTATCCATCACCTGACTCCCTGATAATGCCTGATTCCGCCGCTGCGGTGCACAGCTATCACATCAAATCTGACATCATCATAATTCAAACTGCCTTCATTAGCAATAAATGAAGATAAAACTCTTCGGATCCTGCAGAGCTTGAGCGGATTCACCATCCTGCATATATCCCAATCCTCCCAGTTTTCCGGAATTGTCTTCACCTCCACCGCTACAAGGCTTGTCTTGGATGAGCAAATCAAATCTATCTCACCGAAGCTGCGCCTGCAGTTGCGCCGGATTATTGAATACCCATTTGAAACAAGATAGGCGCAAGCCCTGTCCTCGGATTCCTTGCCGATCTGAAAGCTGTTCTTCATTCTTCCAATAAGCCCTCATGCAGGCCCTGGGCGGTTCGATTGATTCCATGTGCGATTCAATGCGTATAAGAAGAAAGGCGGACTGCCCATGCCCGCCTTTCCTACGCTGCCGACTATGCTCAGTTCTCCGGCTTTTCCTCGGTCTTGGCTTCAGGGCCGGCAACCGGGGCGGCAGGCTGCGCAGGGACATCGGCGCCTGTTGCATCGGACTTCTTCTTTATGAGCTCCTTGACCTTGGCCGCCTTGCCCACCCTGTCTCTGATGTAGTAGAGCTTGGCTCTTCTTACCTTGCCCCTTCTGATGACCTCTATCTTCTCGACCCTCGGCGAGTAGACCGGGAAGATTCTCTCGACACCGACTCCGTAGGATATTTTCCTGACCACGAATGTCGTCCTGATTCCAGAATTGTTGATGGCTATGACAAGTCCCTCATAGGCCTGAATCCTTTCGGTCGTGCCTTCCACTATCTTGAAGTACACCTTGACCGTATCGCCAACGGAGAAGTTCAGTTTTCCCTCGTTCTTAGCCACAACTTCCTGCTCAATCGCGTTTATGATGCTCATAATCGCCCCCTCGCTATCAACTCTGATTTTTATTCAAGAGCTTCATGGATTCCTCGCTCAGCGACGAGGTTTCATAAAGCTCCGGCCGGTTCAGCAAAGTCCTCTCCAGCCTTTTTCGAAGCCTCCATGAGGCTATCCTCGCATGGTTGCCCGACAGCAGTATGTCAGGAACAGCCCTGTCGCAGTACACTTCCGGTCTTGTATACTGCGGATATTCAAGCAACGGTCCGGTGAAGCTCTCCTCGTCCAAGCTCTCGGTTGCTATCACTCCGTCTATCAGACGATAAACAGCATCGATGAGCACCAATGTAGCGACCTCTCCGGAGGAAATCACATAGTCTCCGATGCAGATTTCATCAGTGACATACATGTCGATTATCCTCTGATCCACACCTTCATAGTGACCGCAGATGAAAACCAGGTCTTTCTCCCGGCTCAGCTGTCTGGCATAATCCTGGGTGAATCGCTTCCCGGAAGGAGAGGCGTACACCACCCGCTTCTCCGCCGCCTTGACTGATTCGAGCGCCTTTCCCAGAGGTTCCGGCTTGATGACCATTCCCGCCCCTCCGCCGTAAGGAACATCGTCGCATGTCCTGTGCCTGTCGGCAGCGAATTCCCTGAAATCGACAAGGTTGTATCTTATGATTCCGGATTTCACCGCCCGATTCATGATTGAATTCGTGAAGAATCCCTCAAGCATCTCAGGAAACAAGGTAAGGACATCGATGTTCATGACAGCAGCATCAGCTCCTTAAGCTCAAGCGTCCCGGCCGCAAGATCAACCTTTCCGAAATATCTGTCGATAAACGGGATGAAATGCGTATCCTTATCCGTCAAGACCTCCAGAAGAACCCCCTGCGGGCCATCAACGGTCGAAACGACATCACCGACCTTGCCGCCATCGTGGACGACCTTCAGCCCGACAAGGTCAGAGACATAGTAATCGCCTTCCCTGAGCGGAGCTGCATCCTCACGGTCAACCCATAGCACGAACCCATTGAGCGAACGAGCCGCCTCCGGGCTGTCAAAGCCATCGAAACGGACAAGAGCGTAATCTCTTGCCAGCCTGCATTCCTTTATCGCAAGCGTCTTCCTCACACTGCCTTTAGTCAGCACAGCTTCTTTCAGACCAAGGAAATGCTCAAGATCATCCGAATATGGATGAACCTTGACGAATCCTTCAAGTCCATGGGAAGTCCCTACGATGCCAGTGGCAAGCTTGTCATCCATAGCTTCAGTCCTTTATCACCAGAACAGCATGCTTGCCGTCCCTGGGCACGCTGGCGCTCAGTATAGTCCTTATCGCCTTGGCTATCCTGCCCTGCTTGCCTATGACCTTGCCGATGTCTCCTTCGCCTACCCTAAGCTCCAGGACTGTTGACTTATCGCCTTCTATGACATCAACATGAACCTGTTCGGGGTCATCGACCAGCGACTTCACTATGAATTCAACTAATTCCTTTTCCATATTCTCATTCCTGAACCGGCTTTCTCAGAACTGCGATGCCCTGCTTGTTGAGCAGTCCCCTGACTGTAGGACTGGGCTGCGCTCCTTTCAAAAGCCACTGCTGAACCTTCTCCTTGTTCAGCTGAATCTGATTCTCGGCATCGATAGGGCGGTAGAACCCGACCTCATCGATCGTCTTGCCCGCAGTCGCAGTGCGGCTATCCTGAATCACGACCCTGTAATAAGGTCTCATCTTTGTTCCGAACCTCTTGAGTCTCATGCTAACGCTCATTTGTGTTCCTCCTATGCAATATCACATTCCCATCTGCTTCATCATTGCAGCCTGGTATTTTTTATTCCTGCTGAACTTTGACATCTGAAGACGAAGCTTCTCGAATTTCCTGAGAAGGCGATTGACGTCGCTTACATAAGTTCCGCTGCCCTTTGCTATCCTCTTGCGCCTTGTCGGTCCGATTATTGAGAAATTCCTGCGCTCATCCTTTGTCATTGACTGGATTATGCACTTCTCGATTCTAAGCTCGTCCAGATTGATATTCTCCTCGCTGACCTGCCCCTTGGCTCCCGGTATCATCTCCAGCAGCTTATCAACGCCCCCCATCCTGGTCATGCTTTCCAGCTGCTCCAGATAATCCTGGAGATCGTAGGCACGCTTCTCGATCTTCTCCTGAAGCCGCTGCGCCTGCTTTTCGTCGTATTGCTCCTGAGCCTTCTCAACAAGACTCACAACATCTCCCATGCCAAGTATGCGGGAGGCCATCCTCTCAGGATAGAAGACCTCAAGGTCGCCCGGCTTCTCCCCTGTCCCTATGAGCTTCACAGGAACCCCCACGACGCTCATTATGCTCATCGCAGCGCCGCCTCGGGTGTCTGAATCAAACTTGCTGAGCACGACTCCGGTTATGCCGATCTTATCGTTGAACTCCTTGGCGATTGAAACAGCATTCTGGCCCGTCATGGCATCGGAGACGAACAGCTTCTCGATCGGCTGCACAGCATCGGAGATTCTCTTGAGCTCATCCATCAAGGCTTCATCAAGGAACATCCGTCCGCTTGTATCCACTATGAGCGTATCAAAGTGATTGACCTTGGCGTGGACAAGAGCATCCTTCGCTATCTTGACAGGATCCTTGATGTCCTCAGAGAAAACCTCGGTGCTGACTGATTCGCCCAGCACCTTCAGCTGCTGGACGGCGGCCGGACGGACAACATCGCAGGCGGCAAGCAGAACCTTGCGGCCATCTTTCCTAAGACGTAAAGCAAGCTTGGCGGCCGTTGTCGTCTTTCCTGAGCCTTGGAGCCCCTCCATGAGAATGACGCTGACAACATCCGGCCCCCTGAGCTCAAGGCGCTGCGAGCCTTCGCCGCCAAGAACTCCCACCATCTTGTCATAGACAATCTTGACGAACTGCTGCCCCGGATCGACGCTGCTCAGAACCTTGGTTCCGGCAGCCTCCTCAGCAGTCTGGTTGACAAAGCGTCTGACAACCCTGATGTTGACATCGGCATCCAGAAGAGCGTTCTTTATCTCCTCGATGGCATCGGCGATGTTCTTTTCAGAAATCTTGGACTTGCCGGCGAGCGACCGTATTATTCCTGTGAATCTTTCACTGATTGAATCAAACATAGCTTTCGCTTTATACCGCAAATACAGGAATTGGTCAACATCTTTTGCCCGTTTATCGATCGGCTGTTCTCAATTATCAATCTTATTGCTGATGAGACAGACAAATGCTTCATTCAACCTCTAGTGGATTGAATCTTGATTAATCTTTCGGAATATGCTAGTCTTTGAAAGAAAAAGAGAGAAACAGAAAGAAAGATGAACTATGAACAGGAAATCAGCGCATTTCAGAATCTCACGTTTGACTTTGCAGGAGGCGACCCCCTCTGCTCCTCTGTGCTTGCAGCCAGCCATTCGATCCTCAAAGCAGGAGATGCAGATGGCCGCTATCTCAACCTGGCGCTTTGGCTATCGGATCAGAACCCCATAGCAATCACGGCTTCACGATTCTTGCAGTCTGAAGGGAATGCAAGCAGCGAACGGAGGGTATTCACCGGCTCCATACTCAAGCAGCTTGAGGATAGCCTCGCCTTCCTGTTGTCCGATATAGCGGCCTATCCGCCGCAGGCAGTCAGGGAGACAATGTGCAATTGCATCTGCCACAGGGATTACAGCAATCCATGCAGCACTCAGATAAGCATATTCCCGGACAGAATGGAGTTCATAAGCATCGGAGGTCTTCCCGAGAGCCTTGACGAGAAGTCGATAGAGCTTGGGATTGCCATGCCGCGCAATCCGAATCTGGCAAATCTTCTGTATTCGATGAACATAATCCAGAACTACGGGACAGGGCTTGAGAAGATACGCAGTCTGTATAAGAACCAAAGGCGCCAGCCGCTGTTCCAAGCCGCAAAAGGCGTATTCAAGACAACATTGTTCAATACGGCATTCACCCAAGAGGAGAAACGCCGAAAGGCTTTCTTCATAAGCGAAAAGGATCAGATTCTTCAATTCGCAAATGAGCAGGGCTTTGTCACGCGCAGGCAGGTCGAGGAGCTGCTGGAATCCGGCCCCACAAAGGCATACAGCATACTCATGCAGCTATGCGATTCCGGCCTGCTTCGGCAGGAGAAGAGCGGCCGAAACAGCGCTTACGTGCCATTCACTTGAGATTCATGCCGTCGGCGCTCTCTTGGTTCTCAATCTTGTAATTTATCATTGTTGACACGCCGCGTTCCTGCTGAGTCACGCCGAGGAGCGTCTTGGAGCCCATCACAGTGTTCTTGTTATGAGTTATTATTATGAACTGGCTCTTGTCTGCGAAATCATCAAGGACAGAAAGGAAATAGCTTATGTTCCTTGCATCAAGGGCGGCGTCTATCTCATCCAATATGCAGAAAGGAGAGGGCTTCACCGCATACGTTGCGAAAAGCAGAGCAACCGCCGTCATCGACCTCTCGCCTCCTGAAAGCAACGGCAGATAAGTCAGCTTCTTTCCAGGCGGCTGGGCAAGTATGTCTATTCCGCTCTCAAGCGGATTATCGGGGTCAATCAGATTAAGCTCCGCCCTTCCTCCGGCGAATATGCGGGTGAACAGAACCTTGAAGCTGGCGGAGATCTTGGTGAAAGTCTCCATGAAAAGCTGTTCGCTTTCCGTCTTTATCTGAAGATACACCTGCTCCAAGTCGGCCTTCGCCTTTTCCAGATCGGCAAGATTCGCCGAATACAAATCGTATCGCGCCTTCACTTCCTCGAATTCCTGCTCTGCCATCTCGTTCACGTAAGGAATATCGGCCAGCTTTCTCTTGCACTCGGCCAGATCCGATTTGAGCTGATTGACATCGGCAGTGACCTCGTGATCATCAAATTCCTTGAGGCTTTTTCCATATTGGTCAAAGAAATCCGAGTATATCTTGTCCAGCATATCCCCAAGCCCCGTGACCTTGGAATCCATCAGGAGAATGTCATTGTTCATCTCATTCAGCTTGGAGAACAAGGCTGAGACATCGCCATTCTTCTCTATCAGCTTCTGATTCTCGCTGTCAAGCTGGGCGTTTATGTCGCTCAGCTCGTTGCGCATCTGGGATATGCGTTCCTTTATTTCCTCTATGTCGGCCTTTGTTTCATTAAGGCTTTCCAAGGTCTCATTCAGCCGGCTCTCCTCTTCATCGACCAGCTGCACCGCCTCGTCATAGTCATTTTTCTTCTGGTCGAACTGAGCCTTGATCTGGTCGTGAAGACTCTGCAGTCCCTGGCGGCTGCTCTTCTCGGAACTCAGATCCGCCGTCTTGTCGCTGACCTGCGTCCTCAGCTCCTCTATCTGGTGCGCATGGTGTTCCAGCTGCCGGGAGAGAAGCTCTATCGAGGAAAGAAGCTCCTGCTCTTTCTTCTGGCTTGCCTCAAGCTGCTTGTCAAGCACCTTCTTCTGGGAGATTATGCCATCCGGCTTTATCATCTCATCGATGAAAGTCGGTATGGAGCCGCAGAATTCCTGAAACAACCCCTTTGTCTCGTCCGCATACTCAATGATCTGCAGATAAAGCTCCTCAAGCTTCTGCCTGTGCTGCTCAGGGCTTGCCATGAACAGCTTGAGAATGGTTCTGCCGTTCTCCTTCAGCGTCTTGGACATCAGCGTGAGATTATCCACAACGCTTTTTTCGGTCTTCTGCCTGAGCACGATTGAATATCCGCTGTCTTCTATCAGCTTCTGCAGCTCATTTGTTATCTCGCTGGCAAGAGCGCTTATCGCCGATGTTATCTCAAGACGGCCGTTGTTAAGTCTTATCACCTCCTCCTGCCGCTCCTCCATCTGCTGTTTGCAGAGCCTGCTGTCCTCCTGGGCCTTGAGCATGCTGTCGTTTATCAAGATTATTGCGTTCTCAAGCTCCGCTATTCTCGCATCAGAGTCATTCATGCGGCTTTCAAGCTGTTCGAACCGGCTTTCCTGCTCATCAAGGTTGTCCTTGAACTTGTTCATCCTAGCCTGGGCGTTCTCAAGACGCTGCCTGCATTCCCAATACTGCTTGTCGTATATGCCAAGGCTGGCTTCCTTGCCCCGCTGCTCCTCATGAAGCCTGCCGATCTCCATCGAGACTTCGCTTTTCTTATCCCGGATGGCATTTATTGCCTCTTCCTGCTCCCTTGTTTCCTGTCTCCTGCCCGCCAGGGCGGATTCAAGCTCCTGCGCTTCCCGCTTCTTTGAATCCAGCTTCTGCCGAGTGTCATCCTGAAGCCTCTTGTAGCTTTGCAGGGTCGAAAGCTGCAGCTCTATCTCGGTGGATTCCTTGCGCTTTCTAAGCTCCTTGCATTCCTGAAGCTTGGCAACCTGCGTCTTGCGGGATTCGTATGTCCGCTTCACCTCCTGGAATATCGCATTCACCTGCTCTATGTTCTCGTCTGTCCGCTCAAGCTTCTTCTGGGCTTCTATGCTCTGCGCCTTGTAGCGCGAGATGCCGGCGGCCTCCTCGAAGACATAACGCCTCTCCTCCGGCTTGTTTGACAGAATCTGATCGATCTTCCCCTGCTCAAGAATGGAATAGGCCGTCTTGCCCACTCCTGTGTCCATGAAGAGATCCTTTATGTTCTTTAGAAGCACCTGCTGCCGGTTTATGTAGTATTCGGATGTTCCATCGCGGAAAAGCCTCCGCTTTATCTCAATCTCTGGGAAATCGATGTTGAGGAAATGCGATTCATTGTCCATCACAAGGATGACTTCAGCCATCTGCATGGGCTTTCGGTGGTCTGTTCCTGTGAATATGACATCGTCACGCTTCTCCGCCCGAAGCGACTTCACGCCCTGCTCTCCCAGAACCCATTTTATCGCATCGACTATGTTGCTCTTGCCGCAGCCATTGGGCCCCAGAAGGGATGTTATCCCATCTGCGAACTCAATCTTGGTGCGGTCTGCAAAAGACTTGAATCCGAACAATTCCAGCGTTTTAAGAAACATTCGCCACCTTATTGACTCTTTTTGTACCAGATTATAGCATTTTTTTCAACAGACAGGAGGAAAGCATGGCGGATCGCCAAACGCTTCATGATAATCTGTTTCTCTCAGCTCTGAACCCCTCGCTGATATGCGGAGTCGATGAAGCAGGACGCGGGCCGCTGGCAGGCCCTGTGTATGCAGCCGCCGTGATTCTGCCCGAGGATTTCCCGTTCTCATGCCTGGACGACTCCAAGAGGCTGACCGAGAACGAGCGCCGCGAATCCGAAGCCATCATAAAGAGCCGGGCCGCGGCATGGTCGGTGTCCTTTGCCACTCATATCGAAATAGACAGGCTCAACATACTGCAGGCCTCGTTGCTTGCAATGAAACGTGCGGTGATGCGCCTGCCAGCGGAGCTTTTCGAATCAGTGCTTGTTGACGGCAACAAGCTGCCCGACATCGATATTCCCGGCAAGTTCCTATCAGCGATTGTAAAGGGGGATGCCACGGTGCCGCAGATAATGGCGGCATCCATCCTAGCCAAGACCGCCAGGGATGAGTTCATGAAAGCCTGCGATTTCAAATGGCCCCAGTACGGATACGCAAGGCATAAAGGATATCCGACTGCCGCCCATTTGCAGGCCATCAGGACATTCGGCCCGTCTCCCATCCAGCGAATGACGTTCAGATGCCCGGAAAAAAGATGGGGCTAGAAGATCTCCTCTTCCAAATCATCTTCTGCTTGCCTTGGCTCCGTCTTGGGGGCGTTGCGCTTTATGAAATCAAGAGCCTTCTGGAACTCACGGACGAACTGCCCCAGGTCTTCAGGATAGACTATGATGGATTGACGTATGAACCTTCCTGTGTCGCTGGCAATCTTGCTCTCCACCATGTTCAGATAAGTATCGCCCCTGCTGTTTTCTTTCACATTGAAGAAATACGTCCTGTCGTTCGCTACGAATTTAGTAGAATACAGCTCCCCTCTAAGACCCATTGCGTGTGACCTCCAGACAAAAAAAATGCACGCCACAAACAAGTGTCACGTGCCTAAGCGACCGACGGGAGTCGGACCCGCATCTTCAGCTTGGAAGGCTGAGGTAATACCGCTATACCACAGTCGCATGCGCAGATAAATGTATACTTTAAATACTCTGGAAGGTCAAGCGTCTTGTGCCAAAACCCAATAAATTATATCTTCAATGTATGAATTGCAATAATGAAAAGCTTCAGTCCTACGCAGAGGAAATAATTCAGCGGCTGCTCAAGCTGCAGGATGGAGAGGATCTGTACATAAACACAGAGGACGAATTCCTCTATTTCGCTCTTATTGTAAAAGACAAGGCGCTCAAGGCCACGCATCGGCCGGTGACTATTGTCATCACCGAGGGGGGAAAGCCATCGGACATCACCCCATACGAACCAGAGGGCGGCACAGCCTCAGCATGCAAATCAAAGGCGATGCTGCATCTGCAAAGTCTGCGCCGCGGGGAGTCGCCGGCGGACTTTGACAAGACTGCAAAGGACATGGGAGCGATGCTGAGGCACAATCATCTCGCCGATCCTGTTTATCTTGACCGCAGAATCGCATTGCCATGGTGCAGCGTCCCATGCTTAGGCCAAGGCGATGACAAGGGCTGGGAGAGTCTGCTGGACGGCCCCGAGCGAATGCACGAGGAGAATCTCAGACGCTGCGATACGCTGAACAACTACAGCATAAGAACCCTCAGGCTGACCGGGAAGAGCACTGACCTTGCCCTTACGTTGGATCCGTTCAGCAGATTCGCCCCAAGGCATACACGGTTATCAAGAAATCGTGATTTCTTCAACTCGCTGGACACTGATGAATTCACTGCGAACCTCATCGGAAGCGCCTGTCGGGGGAAGGCGGAAATCGCCGCAAGCATAATGGGAACAGACATGAAAGCAATCGTCCATGTGGAGAATGGAAGGCTTCTCACAGATCCGATGGACAGCGGCCAGCGTCTTTTAAAGCGATTCTTCATGCTGGAGGACAAGCTTGACAGGCTTTCGGCCATTGTGCTGAAAGGGAGCAAGGCAGAGCTTATTCTAGGGCCCAGCAGCCTGGAAAGCCTGCGGATAATCCCTTCAAGCGAATCTGAGCTGCCGGAAAGCTTCCAGACGACTGTGTTCATGCTAAGGCTTTCGGTGATGTTTGACCGAATGACCGCCACGACCTCGAAAGGAGAAGATCTTCTCCTGGCAAGCGGTTCGGAAATCCTCTTCTAGCGCTGGTTCAGCTGGTTCAGATCGCTTATTATCTTCAGGCCGTTCAGCGTGTGATTCTTATCTATGTGATCAACCCGGCTTATCAAAGGCCCGATTGTCTGACAGAGCCCTCCGGTCGCCACGACCTTCACAGGTCGGCCTGTTTCTTTCTCAATCCTTGAAATCATGGATTCAGCAAGACCGGCGAACCCATACATTATGCCTGACCTTATGGCCTGTATGCTGTTCCTCCCCAGAACCGCTTCCGGGGTTTTCAGCTCTATGCACGGCAAGGCCGCGGTGTTTCCGGCAAGGGCGTTCACCGAAGTTATCAGCCCCGGGGCTATGGCCACGCCACGCACTCCGCCTTCCCGCGAGACGCACGATATTGTGAATGCCGTTCCGAAATCAAGAACCACCACATCGTCATCCGGGAAAAGCGCATGACCGGCAACAAGATCCGCTATCAGATCGCTCCCCATCTCCTCCGGAATCGTCGACAGGTCAAGGCCGTTGCTGACTCTGGAGCTGACAACCAGAGCCTTGATTCCGAATATCCTGAAGCAGACCTTCTCGAAAACCATCGTGAGGCTTGGGACGACTGAGCTCACAATGGCGCGATCCACACTGACGCCCTTTCGTATGGATAAGAAAATCTCATTTATTTCAAAGAAATACTCATCTGAGGTTTTCTTGGCATCGGTGTGCATTCTCCAGACATCCACCCAGCTCTCTCCATCGTTCAGAGCCAGAACAATATTGGTGTTGCCTATATCGACAGCAAAGAGCATCGCAACCTCCGTTCAGAGCGCCACGGCGCTCTTTGAACCATACATCTCGGTTCTGAGCGCCTTCACTCCTTCATCGTTGAAATAGTCATCGAACTTCATCATTCTGTCAATCACCCCTTTGGGCGTGAACTCAATTATCCTGTTGGCGATTGAATCAACGAACTGATGGTCATGACTGTTGAAAAGCACCACTCCATTGAAATCAATCAGGCCATTGTTAAGGCTCTGGATGGCTTCAAGGTCGAGGTGGCTTGTAGGCTCGTCAAAGACAAGGCAGTTGCGGGCCTCCAGCATCATCTTGGACAGAACGCAGCGGACCTTCTCTCCTCCGGAGAGCACTTTGCAGCTCTTGAGAGCCTCATCGCCGGAGAAAAGCATCCTCCCTAGGAATGAGCGAATGTATGTTTCGTCATCTGACTCCGTGAAGCGGGACAGCCAGTCCGCAATCGATACATCGTTCTCAAAGAACCTCGAATTGTCCTTCGGGAAATAGCTGGTTGAAACCGTCACGCCCCAGCTATAGCTTCCCGAATCAGGCTCCATCGAGCCGCTTATTATCTCAAAAAGCATCGTCTTGGCCTGATGATCCGGGCCGACAAAGGCAATCTTATCGCCCGGATTGACAGTGAGGCTGAAATCATCAAGCACCTTCTCCCCGTCAATCACCTTTGTGATGCCATCGCAGCTGAGGACGTTCTTGCCCACCTCGCGCTCAGGCTTGAATGCCACATAAGGGAATCTTCTGGAGGAAGGCTTGATGTCATCTATTGTGAGCTTCTCAATAAGCTTCTTGCGGCTGGTGGCTTGGCGGGCCTTGGCGACATTGCTTCCAAAGCGCTGGATGAACTCCTTGAGCTCGGCTATCTTCTCCTCTCTCCGCTTCTTCTCATCCTTCATCTGCTTGAGGGCAAGCTGGCTGGAAAAATACCAGAAATCGTAGTTGCCGACATAAAGCTGGATTCTGCCGAAGTCTATATCGCATATATGGGTGCAAACGGTGTTTAAAAAATGCCTGTCATGCGAAACCACAATCACTGTATTCTCGAACTTGGAGAGAAAATCCTCAAGCCAGTGGACTGATTCCAAATCAAGATGGTTTGTAGGCTCGTCCAGCAACAGGATATCCGGATTTCCAAACAATGCCTGTGCAAGGAGAACACGCACCTTCATGTTGTCCTCTATGTCGGACATCAGCTTCTCATGGAACTTGACAGGAATCCCCAGGCCATCCAGAAGAACAGCGGCATTCGCCTCGGCCTCCCAGCCTCCCATCTCGGTGAACTCCGTCTCAAGATCGGCGGCCCGTATGCCGTCCTCCTCGGAGAAGTTCTCCTTCTCATATATCCTCTCCCTTTCCAGCATCGTATTGTAAAGCTGCTTATACCCCATTATGACAGTATTCAGCACCGTGTGCTGGTTGAAAGCGAAATGATCCTGCTGGAGAACGGCCAGCCGCTCGCCTGGCGTCACTATGATCTCGCCGGAATCCGGGTCAATCTCCTTTGAAAGGATCTTGAGGAATGTGGACTTGCCAGCTCCGTTTGCGCCTATTATCCCATAGCAGTTACCGGGGGTGAACTTTATGTTCACCTCCTTGAACAGCACCTGCGTCCCGTAAGAGAGCGAAATATTGGAAGCGGTGATCATTGCCCCTCCTGTTTTCCAATGCGTCAAAGCGCCCGGCCCATGAAACCCAACCCATGAATCTTAGCTCATGAATCCCATGCAAAAAAAAACAGCCATCTGGCTGTTTTGGATAGTCCCGAGCGGAATCGAACCGCTGTTTAGAGACTGAGAATCTCCTGTCCTAACCCCTAGACGACGGGACCGTTTTGACTGGGATGGAGGGATTCGAACCCCCAAAGGCAGAACCAGAATCTGCAGTGTTACCATTACACTACATCCCAATGCAATGTGAGGATAACGAAAAAGCATTTGCTTTGTCAAGGCAAAACCGGAATTTCGCCGTCATGACTTCTTGAACGCTGCAACCCGCGCGCTTGCATTCAGATTCAGCTCCGAATGAATCCCATCCTTAAGATAATGATAACCAAGCCCCGCCACCATCGCCGCGTTGTCTGTGCAGAGCTTCATCGATGGGAAGCTAACGTCTATCCCTCTGCTCTCCAAGGCCTTCAGCTCTGAGCGCAGAAGCGAATTGGCCGCCACTCCGCCTCCTGCCGACAGCCTTGTCAGACCGGTATGCTCCAATGCTTTGACAACACGCTTCAGCAGAATCCCCACGGCGCATCTCTGGAACGAGGCGGCGATGTTCTCCGGGGTCGCGGGCTTGCCTGTGGCGAACTTGTCAAGCTGGTTTATCACAGCCGTCTTGAGCCCTGAGTACGATATGTCAAACGGGCTGTCAAGCGAAGGGCCGGGAAAGAGGAACGCATTCGGATCGCCATGCTTTGCAAGCCTGTCAATCATCACTCCGCCGGGATAGCCGAATCCGTAATGCTTGGCTACCTTGTCGAACGCCTCTCCAATTGCATCATCGATTGTTGTCCCCAGCACTTCAATCTGGTCAAACCCCGAAACCTTGCATATCACAGTGTGGCCGCCGGAGACCAGAACGCCGAGGTAAGGATACTCCTGCGGATGCTCAATCTGAGGCGCATACAGATGGGCCCTTATATGATCCACTCCGATGAAGGGGATTCCCAGCCCTGCGCTGAGCCCCTTTGCGAAGTTGAGCCCCACAAGCAAAGAGCCGAGAAGCCCCGGTCGCGAAGTCACCGCTATGGCATCAATCTGCTGTTTGTCCAGCCCGGACTGCTTGATTGCGCTTTCCACAACCTGACTTATCCATTCGGTGTGAAGCCGGGAAGCTATTTCGGGCACAACGCCGTCATACGGCCGATGAAGCTCTATCTGAGTCGCTATCACATTGGAAAGCACCTGAGAGCCATCCCTGACCACGGCGGATGAGCACTCATCGCATGAGGTCTCGATGCCCAGGACGTTCATCTTATGACCCCGGAATCCACTATTTCGCTCAACAATCCGAAATTCTCGCCAAACCCCCTGGTGACTTTGGAAAATGGGAAATGAGTGTCGTAGAAAAGCATGAACAGCTCAAAGCTCTCAGGAAGGCAATTATCGAAATACTGGGCCACATCATCTGAAAACAGCGGGCAGCTTGGCTGCACGCCCCGCCTGGAGCCAACCGCAGGAGAAAAGCCAATCGCAAGGCTGTCATCATCCGGCCTGCTGTCCAGGAGGAACGCAATTCTCCTCCTCTGCTCATCAAAAGTTTCACTGTTCATCAGACATTTTATATAATTTCAACTTTCTTTCGTCAATAGCGCAAAGACCTTGCTAAAAGTCAGGTTTTTCTTTATATTAGCCTTGTTCGCCAAAGTGGCTCAGGGGCAGAGCAGCTCACTCGTAATGAGCAGGTCCTCGGTTCGAATCCGAGCTTTGGCTTCCGGGGAAGCGGGTCTGATGGCCCGCTTCTTTTTCTATCAATTGCTCATCGATATTCATAGGAGTCATTGACTGCTCTCACCGTCTGCATTCACCAACGCAATTGCGAACATTTTCACCCGCATTTGAATCACGCAATATCAACCAAAATATTACTCGTATTTATGGTTTATTCATAATTCTTTGTAAATTATAATGATATCTAAAATAACAAAAACAAAAGCCCACGCTGGCGCCCTGTGGAAAACCTTGCGGCAAAAGCACCCGCCCTGCCTGGAGACACACTGAGGAGAATGCAGAGAAGCACGCTGGTCATCTCTGTCGCAAAGCAAGCGTGCTAAAACCTGTCCATCCCCGCTTTCTCCATTTTCCTGAGACCGAAGCCCTCTGCTTCCAAGGCCCGGCGCAGCGCATCTTCCGAGACCTCGCTGCCTAGAGTTACGAACGCCGCACCCTTTGCCAAGCTGACCTTGGCGCTGACGCCATCCAGCGAATTCAGAGACTTCGAGACCTTCTGGCAGCAGTTGGCGCATTTCATTCCATCGATATGCAGCACAAGCCGCCCTATTGGCTTGTCTATCCTCTTTCTGGAAGCAACGCTTCCTGGCGAGGTTCCGCAGCAGCTCTTGCGTCCTGTCAGACGCTTTGCAAAAGAAACCACGCACAACAGGATAATCACCCCTAGAAAGACAACCATGATGACGCTGATGAAATTCAATTCTTCTTAACAACCTCCCACATTGTCACAGGCATGCGGATGCCCTTGATGCCGCCGCCGGCTCCCTGGCACAAGGCGCACGACTTGCTGCAACCGCCCCCGCAGGCGGTTTTGCAATCCAGAACAACTTTCCGAAGATAGCCCAGCTGCTCATACCGCTCTATCATCACCCTCATCATATCGATGCTTAGATTCAGAGCAGCCGCCAGCTGAGCGGTGGAGTATGTCTCCCCGTTTTCAATCAATGACATAAGATTCCGCATTCCAACTCCCTTTGCACCGAAAGCCTCTCGCTAGAAAAACAGCTTCGACAGATGGAAAACGATGCAGGAAAGCAGCAAAGCGGTGAAGATGTAGTACAACGCTATCCTTATCGTCCATTTCAGCGAATGTGATTCCTGATATGTAGAAGAGAGAGCCATCAGGCAGGGCACATTGAAAGTCACGGCCACCATGAATGCCAGCGCTTCGGGCTTGGTCATCGCCGCAGCCAGAATCGCCCCTATGCCTGAATCAGCCGCAGTTGAGCGCGCCGTGGCGCTGAATATAGTGCCGCCGCCGGCAAACAGGACGCTTGTCACGCCCAGAACCGCCTCCTTTGATATCATCGATGACAGGAAAGCTATGAAAGCCTGCCATCTCATCCCCAGGAACCTGGTGACAGGCTCAATAGCCGTGCCTATCTTGTACAGAACCGTCCTGCTTGCATCCCCATCGGAAGAATACGCCAGAAGCCAGAACAATGCAGCCACAGCAATGACAACGACAAAAGCCTTCCGGAACACACCCCAGACACGGTCAAGCGTAGTCCGGAACAAGGCTTTCCAGTGCGGCTTGTGGTACGGCGGCAACTCCATGATGATGCCGGTTCTTTCGGCGACAGGACTCAGCTTCCTGCCGAATATCTTAGCCGTGACAATGATATGGACGAACATTATCAGGAAAAGCAGAACCATGACAAGGATGCTACCCCATCCGAAGAAGGCATTTGCCAATGTCGGGATAACGGCGAAAGTCGCGCCGCAGGGAACCGCCCAGACCAGCGCTATTGTAAGAATCTTCTGCCCCCAGGAATCTATCACCCTGGTTCCGGCAGCTCCGCCTATGGTGCATCCAAGGCTGATTATCATCGGCATGATCGATTTGCCCTGAAGCCCCAGCTTGCTCATCGTATTGTCAAATGAATACGAAATGCGCGCCATGTACCCCACATCCTCAATCAGACCGAATACAAAGTTAACGCCGAAAACAAAGCCCACCATGGAGATGACCCAGCTGAGAGCGTTGACAAGCACGTCATTCAGGAAAGCCGCAAGCCAGGATGGAACCCCGGCATCAGCAAGCCGCATAACAAGAGGCCCCACCGCCTTGGGCAGGCCAAGGCCAATGCCCATTATAGGCATTGCGACAATCATGGAAGCAGCAATTCCAAGTGCGATGATTCCCAGCGCAATAAGCTTCCCCCACCGCCTGCTTATTGCGAGGCGGTCGAATCTTGTAAGAACTCCACTGACGTTCTTATTTCTGGTCACAGCGTCAGAAAGAAGCTCTTCTATCCATCTGAATTTGCATTCGCTGGTATAAAGATTCCCATCACGTGCATTCGAGGAGAAATCCATGCCCGCTTTGCCGCCGGACAGAGAATCAACCATCCTGGCTGCCAGGACATCGCCCTCCACCAGCTTGGAAGCCAGCCAATGGCCCGAGAAATTGCCTGCCCCCTCTTTCGGAACAAGCGACAAGGCCTTCTTATAAGCGCCATTCCCATCGCTGGACTGGAACAACGCCTGCAATCTGCGTGAGTCGACCAACCTTGGGTTCTCAAAAGACTCCTCCAGCTTGACATAGAACTCCCCGTAGTTCTTGCGCTCCGGGGCAACAATCCCGACCACGGGTATGCCAAGCGTCTTCTCAAGCTTCGTGACATCCACCTGCTTTCCCTGAGCTTCGGCTACGTCAACCATGGTCACAACCAGCATGGCAGGAATCTTGATTCCCGCATAATCGGCAAGCATGAACAAGCTTCTTTCAAGCTGCGAGGCATCGGCAAGTATGCATACAAGATTGATATTCCCCGAAGCGATGCAGTCCCTTGTTATTATCTCCTCATCTGAATTTGCCGAAAGGCTGTATGCTCCGGGCAGATCAATGACAGTATAGTCCGCATCGTTGTGTCTGAACCGCCCCTCTTTTCTCTCAACCGTCTTCCCCGGCCAGTTGCCTACATGCTGATGCGCGCCGGTCAAGGCGTTGAAGACCGTAGACTTCCCCGAGTTAGGCTGCCCAAGCAGCGCAATCCTTCGTTCAATAGTCATTTGGCTGCATCCTCCACAAAAATGTTCCTGGATTCCTCCCTGCTGAGAGCTATCATCGTGTCACGCCCAAAGACCAGAACAGGCCTGGCATGCACGTTCTGAAGCATCTTTATCATGCATCCTGCATTCAGCCCTATCGATGTGATTCTGGACAAATACCGCCTGTCTCCTTTGATAGACGAAATAACGGCCAGGCTTCCCTCGTCAAGTTCAATCAAGCTTTTCATAAACAATCCTGCCTTTTCAACAACGACCGCAAGAGCGCCGATCATGAGGCTTATTTTGCAAGCGCCGCTCCAAGCTCCATGCAGCGGGCAAGCCCGGCATCATCAGGCATCTCATTGCAAATCACACTGTCAGAAGCAAATGCGGCTCCCAGATTCTGACAACTCTTCTCCCACAAGCGCATCCACTCACCGTCTCCCCAGCCATACGAGCCAAACAAAGCGATTCTCTTTCCGGAAAGCTTTTGCTCGCAGGCTGAGAACATCGGCAGGAATTCGCTGTCTTCCAGCTCCTCAACACCCATTGCGGGGCAGCCGAATGCAACAGCGTCAAATGAATCCATCATCGAAGCGTTGAACTCCGACGCCTTGAAGATTCCAGCATCCGCCCCTTTGCCCTTGGCGCCGTTCATGACAGCCTCGGCCATTGCCTCCGTGTTCCCTGTTCCGCTCCAATAAACGATTGCTACCTTACTCATATTCACCTCTTTGATTACCTCTTTGATTTTTTTTATAATCCAATCCAAACATCACCGGTTCTGCATGCGCTCTCCGCTTGCCGCTATGGAATTGGCTATCAAGCTATCCATTGATCGTCCATTGCTGTATGCTTCCTGAAAAGCAGAGCGGCATTCTTTGAATTTGGTGAATTCATCATGGGCAGCCGCCACGTCGCCATACACTTTCCAGGTGCCTACGCTTTTGAAACTGCGGGCCTTGCAGCGGATGAAGCCCTCCACGTCCTCTGCCGGATAACCAAGGAACAGGCCGATTTCATGGGGGAATCCTTCGCCTGACTTCAGTCGCCTCATGAGTTCCGCTATGCATCGATCAGGACTGCCAACCGGATAAGCCTTATCGGAAAGAATCATCCTGGCTCTGTCCGCATTCAAATCCGCAGCCAGCCTGACCGGGCGATAAACGTAAATCATAGCCTTGCCGTTCTCGAATCTCAAAGGAATCATCCGCACCCCTTTGGGAACAAGAATCCTATTGAATCGCCGCACCGCTGCCCTGAGTTCGTCTCTATTTCGGAAGGAGCAAGCAAAAAGATTGCCGGTCTTTATCCCCGCCAGCGTGGGGGAGCATTGATATATAAGTGTTTCCTCAGACACGGATGCCGCTCCCCGCATGAGTCTCAAGAATCCCCTTGAGGGCAGAAAGCGAACCGGAATGGCTTCTGGCAATCTTGACATCCTTACCTTTTATCTCGCTTTGGAGGGAGCGCAGCATCTTGTGCGAGACAGTGCCGGTGAACAGAATGACAAGATCCGGAGATCCGACATTCTTCATGCTGCCTGAAGTCTTTGTGAACACCTTGACCTTGCAGGAATATGATTTGCATAAATCTGCATAGTTCCTTTCCATACGTTCGTTTCCGCCAACAATCACAACGCTCATGTCCTCGTCCTCCTGTCCAAATCAGTTAGCCGTAGCTAACCATTGAATCCCACAAAAACATCCAAGTCTGGCAAAGCCACCAAAAACAACAAATCCGATCAGGCGGATGCAATCCAATCTGGGTTAGCCGTAGCTAACTCAGTTGTACCACAATCCGAACTTTAATGCAATAAGCAGATGAATGTCTGATGAAAAAAATCGGCAGCCTATGCCGCCTGCATCACCTTAAGCTTCATGAACCCTGGGAAGCGATTTTCATGATGCCCGCCCATGGAATCATTCAACGCATATGACTATGCAAAAACCCCCGCCACCTCGCGATGACAGGGGTTTGATTTCAGAATCATGCCGGTCGGTGCGCTATGGCGGCCTGCGCTGCCGCCAGACGTGCGATAGGCACTCTGTAAGGAGAACAGGACACATAATTCAGGTCAAGCGACTGGAAGAACCTAATGCTGCTGGGGTCGCCGCCATGTTCGCCGCAGACGCCAAGCTTGATGTCCGGCCGCACGCTTCTTCCAAGCGTAGTCGCCATCTTGACCATCTTGCCCACCCCATCCACATCGATTGAAGCGAACGGATCATGCTCGAAGAACTGCTTATCCTCATCGTTCACATAATGCCCCAGGAACGAACCAGAGTCATCCCGAGAGAAGCCGCAGGTCATCTGAGTGAGGTCGTTTGTCCCGAAGCTGAAGAACTCAGCATCATTTGCAATCTCATCGGCCGTCAGCGCCGCTCTGGGAACCTCGATCATCGTGCCGATCTTATAGCTTATGCGCTGCTTCTGCTCATCGAATATCTTCTCAATCTCGTTGAGGGCGTGCTTCTTGCAGTAAACGAATTCCTTCCAGTTGCCGACAAGCGGAATCATGATTTCAGGATGCACGGCGAATCCCCTGACCTTCACGTTGATGGCAGCCTCGATTATCGCTCTCACCTGCATTCGGAGTATCTCCGGATAGACAATGGCAAGACGGCATCCACGGAAGCCCAGCATCGGGTTGAACTCGGCCAGCTGGTTGCATTTCTGAGCTATCTCCTCGACGGTGACTCCAAGCTGGAGCGCCATCTCATGACGGCTTGTATGGTCAGTGGGCAGGAACTCATGAAGCGGCGGGTCCAGAAGCCTGATGGTCGCCGGAAGCCCGTTGAGCTCCTCGAATATGCTCTCGAAGTCGCCTCTCTGCATAGGCAGCAGCTCTTCCAGAGCCGCTTCCCTTTGACGGAGATTATTGGCGAGAATCATCTTTCGTATCGAGATTATTCTCTTTCCTCCAAAGAACATATGCTCAGTCCTGCAAAGTCCGATTCCCTCGGCGCCCAGAAGCTTTGCCGTATGTGAATCCTGCGGAGTATCTGCATTTGCACGGATATTCATCGTCTTGATTTCGTCAACATATCCCATGAACTTCTTGTAATCAATGTAAAGCAGGGAGTCCTGCTCCTTCATCGAACCGGAGAGAACCTGCATTATCTCTGACGGCCTTACAGGAATCTTCGTGGCGTATATGTTTCCTGAGAAACCATCGATGGAAACATAATCACCTTCCTTTATAGTCACGCCGTTGACGGTCATGAACTTCTTGGCCTCGTTTATCTTGATCTCGCCCGCTCCGGAAACGCATGGGCAGCCCATTCCTCTGGCCACAACGGCCGCATGGCTTGTCATGCCGCCGCGGCAAGTTATCACTCCGCGCGAGATAGACATCCCTCCGATATCCTCGGGACTGGTCTCGGTTCTGACGAGAATGACATCCTGACCCTCTGCCGCCGCTGCTTCTGCCGTTTGCGCATCAAAATAAACCTGCCCGCAGGCTCCGCCCGGAGAGGCGTTAAGCCCGACCGTGACAGGCTTCACTTTAAGCTCCTTGATTATCTTGTTGTCAAGAATCGGGGCGAACAGCTTGTTGAATTCGGATGCAGGAACGCGGGAAACCGCGGTTTCCTTTGTGATAAGCCCCTCCTCCACCATCTCCACCTGGCTCCTGAGCCAGCTGAATATCGTCCGCTTGCCGCTCCGGGTCTGGAGCATGTAGAGCTTGCCTTCCTGAATTGTGAACTCCAGATCCTGCATATCCTTATAATGGGATTCCAGGACTTTCCTGATGTCACAGAGCTGATTATAGCAATCCGGGTTTATCTTCTTAAGCGTATCGATGGCATTGGGCGTGCGTATGCCGGCCACGACATCCTCGCCTTGGGCGTTCATCAGGAACTCGCCGTAGAACTTGTTCTCTCCGCTGGAGGGGTCTCTTGTGAAGGCCACCCCAGTCCCGGATGTCTCGCCCATATTCCCGAATACCATCGTCTGGACATTGACGGCAGTTCCCAGAAGGCCCCTGATGTCGTTCATCTGCCTGTACTTGATCGCCCTGGCATTGTTCCAAGAACCAAAGACGGCGTTTATCGCTCTGAAAAGCTGATCCTTCGGGTCAGCGGGGAAATCCTCTCCGGTTGATCTCTTGTACAGAGACAGGTATTTTCTGACCAGCTTCTTCAAATCATCGGTGGTCATCTCTGTATCAAGCGTTATGCCCCGCTCATCCTTCACATCCTGGATGGCCGCCTCGAAATCGGAATGCGGAACCCCCATGACAACATCGCCGAACATCTGTATGAAGCGCCTGTAGCTGTCCCATGCGAACCTTTCATTTCCGGTTTTCTTCGCAAGCGCCTGCACAGTGTCAGGATTCAGCCCAAGGTTAAGGATGGTGTCCATCATGCCGGGCATCGATTGAGCCGCGCCTGAACGGACAGAAACAAGAAGAGGATCCGTCTTGTCGCCCAGCTTGGCGCCCATCAGATCCTCCAGCTTATGCAGATTCTCAATCACCTCGTCTTCCAGCCCGACAGGATATTTGCCATCATTTGCAGTGAAGAAAGCGCAGGTGGCGGTGCTTATCGTGAATCCCGGCGGAACAGGAAGCCCGATTGAGGTCATCTCCGCGAGATTCGCCCCCTTGCCTCCAAGAAGCTCCTTCATGGCAGCGGTTCCCTCAGCCTTCCCCGCTCCGAAGAAGTAAACATGCTTTTGTTTTTCTGACATAAAAACTCCTTTGATTCTTTCAGTTCTTTTTTTGTTCTTTTCATCAAAACAAGTCTCGGTAATTATGGCCAAAAACAACTCATTAGTCAATTGAAAAGACCATGCAGGAAAACAAATTGAGACAAATGAAAACCCCTCGGCTCGCAATGACTGCGCAACGACTGCCTCATGACTGCGGCCAGTTCACGCAATCAGGCGATGAAGCATCTCATCTCTTCAACATCCCTGTCATTTGCAAGGCTCAGCATCACCTTCTTCTCAATCTGACGAATCCTTTCCTTTGTGAGCTGGTATATCTCCCCGATATCCTTCAGGGAAAGCGGCGCATGATTGTTAAGCCCGAATCTCAGCTCAATGATAGACCTTTCCTTCGGACTAAGCTTATTCAGTGCCTTGCGCACCTCTTCCTGCATGTTCTCCTTCTCAAGCAAATCCTCCGGAAGCGGCTCATCGCTCTCGATGAAATCCCCGAACCTCGTGTCATCGGAGCCGGCCACCGGGGTATCAAGCGATACAACATCGTTTGAGAAGGCAAGCAAATCGCTGACGCTCTGCTCATCCAGACTGACAGCCTGGGATATGGCCTCGATCGAGGCGGCCTCGCCTGTGGCCTGCTCTATCTGGTTCTTGGCTTTCTGAACATTGAGCAGATCGGCATTCTTGTTCATCGGCAGACGTATCATCCGGAACTTATCGGAAATCGCCTTCATTATCGCCTGCCTCACCCACCACACCGCATAGCTGATGAAATGGTACCCTTTGTCCGGATCGAATTTATCAACAGCGGTCATAAGCCCTATGTTGCCTTCGTTCACAAGGTCAGAGAGCGGAATCCCATTGTTCTGATACTGCTTCGCCACCGACACGACAAATCTGAGATTCGCCTCAACCAACCGGTTGCGGGCGTGCATATCGCCTTTCGAGGCCCTCTTGGCAAGCTCATATTCCTCTTCACGGGAAAGAAGCGGTATCCTATCAATCTCCTTAAGATACATCGAAAGGAAATTAACATCATTCTGACTTCCCGAAACATTGCCTAACATCTTCTTGGACATCTCGCCCTCCTGATAATCCAGAAGTTGCAAGTTCCGTGCCAACCACCCGATTCCGTCCGCGTTCTTCAGTTATCTTCACAAAATCCCCGCCCCGGACGCCATTATCCTGGAAACGGCCTCGATGAATTTCGCAGATCCCCTTTCTTTTTTCAAGGTTCCTTGGCCAAATATCACCCGACAGGCAGGTTTTCCAGCAAGACGAAATGCCCCTTAAGCCCGTTGGCGGAGAAAAAACGGGTCATAATTACACACTCAGTGCGAATTTCATCAAAATCGAGTCAAAATCACCCAGCCTGACCGGAAAACCAGGATTCCGGGTCATCCTGACCCGAGTCGCCGAGCGCATCCAGCTCAAAGGGAAAGTCAATCTCCACCGACTTGGCAAGCTCCAGCAGGTTCCTGCACATTCCCAGATCGGACGAGGAAAGCTGCTCCCTGAAGTCAATCCAGGCATCACGTATGAGCTGGTAGATCATGTCCCCTTCCGGGAGTCCGCAGTCCAGACAACGCTTTCCCAGAAGATAGCTTGAGAACTGGACATCGTAGAAGGCGAGCCAATCCTGACTGACATCAGGCTCCACGGCCCGGACAAGAAAGGCGTCGCAGAAACATTTCAGCGCATTGGGAAGGTCGCCCTTTCGGCAGAATGAATGGGCAAGCTCATAAAAGAACTTGTCGTATTCCACCTGCCCGCGCTCACATGGAAGGTTCTCCATCCTTTCATCTCCCTTTTGTCCTCCTGCCGGGACTAAAGAGAATATAATTATATTTTTCAAAAAAGCAAAATCCTGTGCGGATTTTTCCATATGAACCCATTTTTTCGCAAATCACTTGCCTGCAAGGCGACTTTAAACTATATTATCAGGGAAACTGAATAAAGTTCCTGATAAGGAGATGGAAATGAATATCAAGCCATTGGGAGAAAGAGTTCTTGTTAAGATTGAGCAGCTTCAGGAAAAGACTGCAAGCGGAATCATAATTCCGCAGACCGCCCAGGAAAAGACGCAGATCGGCGTTGTCGCAGCGATCGGCGATGAGGTCAAGAGCGTCAAGGTCGGGGAGAAGATCATGCATGACAAATATGCTGGAACCTCGGTCAAGGTGGACGGACAGGAGTATCTGATTCTCAACATGAAGGATGTTCTTGCCGTTATTGGCTAGAATTGCGCAATCTTGCTGCTCTTCTCAGGGTCGCTTCCAATCACGGGCGGCCCTTTTTCTTAGCTTCATGAGAACAGGAAATTCTCGATCTTGCTGCATATCCCTTCGGTATATGTCTCAGGATGGAAGCTTTCCGGCAGCGCCCTCAGCATTGCGGCTCCATAGCCCTTCCTGACTATTCTGGAATCAAGTATAAGCACTATCCCCTTGTCGTTCCGGGTTCTTATAAGCCTGCCGTACCCTTGCTTGAGCTTCATTGTCGCCTCCGGCAGAAGAAGGTTGAAGAACCCGCTTCCCCCTTCGTTTTCAATCTTGCGCGACCGGGCGCTTATGATGGGCTCCCCAGGCGAAGGAAAGGGAAGCTTGACTATTATCACAAGGCGCAGGGTGTCTCCGGGGGCGTCTATCCCCTCCCAGAAGCTGCTTGTCGCGAACAGCACGCTGTCAGGGTCATTCTTGAACTCGTTCAGAAGCATGTAGCGTCCAGCTCCGTTTCCCTGCACCAAGGCCTTTATGCCAATGGCATCCAGCTTGTCATGAAGCCGCTCATAGACCCATTCCATGAACTTCTTGTTCGTGAAAAGGACAAGGGCTCCGCCGCCGGCGCTTGAAATTGCATCGTATACGGTTCTCACAGCGTATTCGGAGAAGTCGCCGCTGTCGCCCTCAACATACTCGGGAGCATCAACCGGCGTCAGCAGGAGAAGGTTATGCCGGAAATCAAAGGGAGAAGGAACCGCAAGCTTCAGGAAACCCTTGCCCTCGACAGGAAGCCCCACCCTGGCGCTCCAATATCCGAAGCCATCGTTCAAATCAAGCGTTGCGCTCGTGCATACGACCGTTTTCAGCTTTGAGAAAAGCGATTCCCGCAGCACCGGAGCGACCGATATAGGAGAAATGCATATTTCAAGCACACGTTGATTGCGCACCCTGATCTCCCTGATGAAATGGGCGTCATCGCTCCATGCCTCCTGCGCGGCGAAATCACGGAGAGCCTCGAATGACGATTCCACACGGGCCGTCAGGGCATCGAACTCCTGTGCAATGATCTGCTCCTCTTCCGGAAACCGCAGGCTCTTGGAGAAATCGCGGAGCAAGGCCGTCAGATTCTCCGCGGCCTCGACCAAGCGGCCGGCAATAGGATAAAAAGGGGCAAGCCCTTCTGAATCCGGGTTCCGGATCAATATGCTGCGGGAAGAAGCCTTTTCCCCTATAAGGCCAGTCAGGAACAGGTCAAGAGTCGCCATTTCAGTATTCAGCATGTTGGCCTGATTCCTTATCGCATCGGCCTTGCCGTCTGAGAGGCAGAATCTTGAGAGCCTGTCGACAAGACTCTCCTGGCCGCCGAACCGAGGCCGGAGGAGGAAGCCAAGCTGCTTGGAAACGTTATATCCGCTGTACACCGCGGTGAAAAGGTCGGTCGCATTCTGCTCTATGTTGTGCGCCTCGTCTATTATCAGGCGAGAATAAGGAGGCAGGATTCCGTCTGCATCAAAATCCGCCCCGCTTTCAGCCCTGCTTGCCGCATCGGTGAACAGCAGATGATGATTCGTTATCACGATATCAGCCTGAGATGCCTCGCGCTTGGCCTTCAAATAGAAGCATTCCCTGATGAATGGGCAGCGTTTCCCCTGGCAGAAATCGGAATCGCTGCACGTGCTGTTGAAGATTTCCTCAGGCAGCCTTCCCGGATAGTCCTGGAACAGGCCCGATTCAGTCTCGCCCACGAAATTGCGAAAGCGTGAAATATCATTCTCATCATCGTCAACCAGCAGCGGATTGCCGCGCAGCAGATCCTCCAGTCTTCTCAGGCAGATGTAGTTGGCCCGGCCGAACAGCAGCGCAACCTTGCAGCCCTCGTTTGAGAGAGCCAGGAGCTGGGGGACATCCTTGTGCGAAAGCTGCATCTGAAGATTCTTTGTCGCAGTCGCTATGACAGTGCGCTCCTCGTCGTCATGCCGCCGGGCATTCATGATAGCGGGAACAAGATAAGCGAAGCTCTTTCCTATTCCCGTTCCGGCCTCGATGACGGCCACGGCCTTGTCCTGATAAGCCTGCTGGACGAGAAGAGCCATCTCAAGCTGTCCATCGCGGTATTCAAAACCCTCGAATGACCCGGCCAGCAATCCGTTCTCATCCAGATACCCGTAGACATCAGGCAGCTTGTCATTCATCAGCTTCTTCCTGAAGCTTTCTAAGAAGCGTCTTGCGCCCTATCCCCAGCAGCTGGGCGGCCTTTGTCTTGTTGCCGTTGCTGCGGGAAAGCGTGCTGGCTATTATTATCTTCTCGGCCTGCTGCAAAGTAGAGCCGCATGGAACACTGATGAAATCGCAATCCGAACCCGAGGAACGAAGCTTTGCAGGAAGATCGATGACATCAATCACGCTGCCCCTGGTCATCACCACAGCGCTCTCTATGCAGTTCTGAAGCTCCCTTATGTTCCCCGGCCAGTCATAGTTGAAAAGAAGCGACTTGGCCTTTGACGTGAATCCATCGATGCGCTTGCCGTTCTTTGCTGAGAACCGATTCAGAAACTCCGTGGCCAGAAGGAGTATGTCTTCCTTCCGGTCGCGCAGGGCAGGCACATTTATCGAAACCACGTTAAGACGGTAATACAAGTCCTCTCTGAATCTCCCTTTTGCTATCTCTTCCTCAAGATTGCGATTTGTCGCGGCGATTATCCTTACATCGACCTTGATTGTCTTTTCACCCCCGACCCTTTCAAACTCCCGCTCCTGAAGGACGCGCAGGATCTTGACCTGTATGCTCTGGCTTATCTCCCCGATCTCATCCAGGAATATAGTGCCTCCGTCAGCAAGCTCGAAACGCCCTTTCTTCTGGGCGATAGCCCCTGTGAATGCTCCCTTCTCATGGCCGAACAACTCGCTTTCCAGCAATGTTTCGGCGAGGGCGCTGCAGTTGACCTTGACGAAAGGCCCTTTTGACCGGTTGGACAGCGAATGAAGGGCATCGGCGACCAGCTCCTTCCCGACTCCGCTCTCCCCGGTTATAAGCACGGAAGAATCGGTGGGGGCGACTTGGTTTATTGTTTCCATCATCTTCTTCACAGCAGAGCTGTTTCCGATTATCTTGCCAAAGCGCTGCCCTTTCTTGATTTCATCAAGCTCCTTGATAAGCGCATTGTTGCGCTCAATCACATCCATGTTGGCGAATGTTCTCTTTATGAGCAGATTGAGATGGTCTATGTTCACAGGCTTGGTCAAAAAATCCACCGCTCCGTTTCGCATCGACTCAACAGCAGCCTCGACAGTGCCATGGCCTGTCAGGACAACCACCGGAATCGCCGGATAAGCGCTGTTTATCTTCTTTAGAAGCTCTTCGCCGGAAATCCCCGGCATCCTGAGGTCGGATATGACCAGATCCACATGACGTTCATTAACCAGCCGCCAGGCCTCGTTTCCATCAGCCGCCAGAATGCAGTCATGCTCATCCAAGGCGAGGGCAAGCCCCTCCCGTATGTTCTTCTCATCGTCTGCTATCAATATCGTTCTTTTCATGAGACACCTTCCTGCTCGCCCTCCAGGATCACCTTGTCGGCGCCATTGTAGCCCAGCTTGAGCCTTTCGTCCTTAGGCACCGGGAACGACAGAATGAATGTAGTTCCTTCATTCACCTTGGAGAATAGATTTATGTCTCCATTATGCTCCTTGATGATTTTGAAAAGCACCGTCAGCCCCAGTCCCGTCCCCGTCTCCTTCGTAGTGTAATACGGCTCGAAGACCTTCGCTATCATATCCTCTGGTATTCCGCAGCCATTATCCGAGAAGAACACGTCAACCCAGTCGTTTCTAAGCTTAGTCTCTATTGATATCCTGCCCTCCGATAGAGTCGCCGGGAAACGGGCCTGAATCGCCTGTATTGAATTCTTCACTATGTTAAGCGCCGCCTGACGGAACAGCGACCTGTCGATGTTGAGCCTGGGCAGCCCGCTTTCCAGCTTCAATTGAAGCTCCATGTCTTTCTGTTTCAGCTCCGGCCCTACAAAATCAGCAAGCTCCGACACAAGCTTGTTCAAATCCTCCTTCGCAAGATTCACGGTGAGCGGCCTGACGGCGAAGAGGAAGTCCACCACTATGGCGTTCAGACGGTCTATCTCCTCTCCTATGACGCCAAGGTACTTCTCGGCTTCTTCGGCCGAAAGCACATTGCGCTTCTTGTACTCACGTCTGAGCAGCTGCAGGTACAGGCTTATCGAGCCAAGCGGATTCTTTATCTCATGCGCGACTCCTGCAGCCATTGTCGTCATCTGAGCCAGGCTCTCGCTTCTTCTGAGCCGGTTCTCCTCTAGCTTGGAAGCTGTGACATCGGTTATCCGGATCAGATCCAGGGTGTTCTCCTTGAACTTCGTGAAGCCGCTGGAAAGCGTGACACGGATTATCCTGACGCTTTCACCGCTCTGGTACGTGAATTCCTTCGATTCGCTTTTCTCCCTTCTGGGATCATTCCATCTATCAAAAAGGAAATCAGTTATGTCATGGTCAACAATCTGAGAATCTATCTCCTTGGAAAGCCAGTCCTTCTTGTAGTTTATCGAAACGAGCCGCCGAACGCTTGCGTTCATATAGAAGATTCTATGCAGACTGTCCAGAAGTATGATTCCGTCCTCAAACGAGTCCAGTATGCTGTCACGCGCATCAATCGCTTCAAGTATCTCCGTGATGAGCCGCTTTCGCTGGGCAGGATCCATAAGGCTGAGCTTTTCAGCCGCCTTCCTGAGAAATTTGCTCATGAGCCTCTCCTTGCCGCTGCGCCGATCCGGTAGAAAAGCGCCTCGATTGTCAGCTTGGGGTTCTGGTTGAACACCTCCGCCCTTCTGGCGGTATCCCGTATCTCCGCTGCAAGGCTCTGCGCCTCGTGATCCGAAATCAAGCCCTGTCTTAGAAGCTCCTGCACCTCAGCGGCAAGCTGCCTGAAGAACAATCCGGCAACCCTCTGATCGACAACAGCTTGCAGAAGCCCGGCAATGTCAAACCCTGTGTCATCCAAAAAGCCTTTGGCAATGTTCCCGCAGGAAAGCGAGCTTGAAACGAGCGATGCAAAGGAGTCTTCAAGCGAAAGCTGCGGCGAAGGGTCTGCCTTTCCAAGGGAAGCAAGCAGCCTGCGTTTGCCCTCAGAACTAATCGGTGGGAAATAATATCTCCTTGCCCTAGAAAGAATCGTAGGCATGACTCGTTCAGGGTGAGCGGAAATCAGCACAAAGGCGACACCTTGCGGCGGCTCCTCCAATATCTTGAGAAGGCTGTTCTTGACCGAATCATTCGCATCTTCGATATTGTCAAGCACAATGAATCTGCACCCATCGGACGCATTTGTCATATAAGCCCAGCTTTGAAGCGACCGCACCTGGGCGATTCCAAGCCCTCTGCCCCGCAGCGCGCGAAGAGATTTGGACGCAGAGTCAAATGCCCCCTGAAGCTCTCCCCCGAGCCTGCGCGGACTGTCCGTTGAAGACAGACGTCCCAGAAGGGATTTTATCTCGTCCACGGAATCGGCGGAAGCATCCATCTTGTCATCGACCATGAGCGCCGAATGGAACTGAGAAAGGAAAAGCCCCATATTCTCCAACAGGAAAGCCCTGGTGAACAGCGATGGATTGGAACAGAAGCAGTCAATGGCAAACGAAACCTGCAACTGAAAGTCACGGGATGCGCTCAGGGCGAAGCCGCCGCTTCTGACGGCTCCAAGCTCAGAGGCCAGCTGATAGGCGCAGTGAAGCTTGCCGGCGAACCGGGGGCCGCAGAAAAGCATAGCGCCGGGGAGCTCTCCTCCTTCAACCTGCGCGCAAAGCAAGTCGGCTATATGCTCCTGGGTTGTCCTGACTTCATCAAGCACCTATGATCCCCTTGCCTATCATGGCGACCTTGCTTAAGATGTTGTTCACAATCCAGCTATCGGCAATCTTGCCGTCTAGCGAAACAACAGACTGGGACGACAGCAGAAGCCATGCCATGGAAAGAATTATGATTGTCTCTATCATCCCAAGGAAGAAGCCCAGCATGCTGTTCACAAATCCCAGGCTAAGAGTATCCACGAGCTTCTCAAGCACGTTTCCCAGAAAGGTGATGAAAAGATATATGCCTAGGAACAGGATAGCATACGATATGATCGCCGATGGAAAACGGCCAAGCCCTGTGCCTTCCTGCACCACGCTCATCAGGCTTGAAGTGAAGATAAGCCCCAGCCAGATGCCAAGTATGATTCCAAGCTTTCTGGATATTTCCTCAAAGAATCCGGTGAAAGCCGCCGATATCCCTCCTATGCAGGTCACCGCTATCAAAATCCAATCAACAAAGTCAAGCACCTTCTGCGACCTCCAGGATTACCTTGGCAATATCAAATGCGCTGTCACGGCGAGGGACAGTCTGACAGGCTTTTCTCAAAGCTTCCCTCAACGATTCATTATCAATCAATTCCTCTATTTTTTCAATAACCTGCCCATAATCAGCCACAATGGCGCGCCCCGCTTCCTCCTGCTCCCTTGCATTGGCTATCTGGTCTCCGCGTGAAGCATCAAGCCCAAGAGGAACGAGTATCATAGGCTTGCACAGCGTGACCAGCTCAGCTATGGCTCCCGCCCCGGCCCTGCTCACCACTATGTCTGCAAAGTCAAGCGCATCTCCCAGATCATCATCAAAGCTCTCAAATTGCCAAAGTCCATCGGGAACGGAGGAAAGCCGCTTCCCGCTTCCCGTCTGAAGCATCACATAGCATTTTCCTGCCAGCCTGTCCATTCCTGCGGCAACGGCTTCGCTCAGCTTGAGCGCACCCTGGCTTCCTCCCAGCACAAGCACCGCAGCCCTGTCTTCCGGGATGCTGTTATCGTCGGCGAACCTTTGTCCGTCTCCATGCAGGATATCATCACGCACCGGGTTGCCGGTGAAGACAACCCGAGCCTTCGTCTTGATTTGATTCCGCTCATCGCCAATGCACACAACCTGGCAGTCTCTGGCGATAAGCCGTGTGGCGAGGCCCGAAGATGCATCGGATTCATGCGTGACGACAGGAATGCCCAGGCTCCTTGCCGCCTTGGCAACGGGAACGCTCACAAAGCCTCCCTTTGAGAACAAGACGGCCGGCTTCTCCTCTGTCAGCAGCCTTCTGGCCTGAAAGTATCCGGCAGCCACCTGAAACGGCATGGCGAGATTGCGAATCGATGCATAACGTCTCAGCTTGTCGGATGAAACTGGAAGGAATCTTATTCCCCGCTTTTCGACAAACCGGCATTCAGCCTGATTCCTCCTGCCGATCCATACGACCTCATGCCCCAGGGCGCAAAGCCTGGATGCGACCGCCAACCCTGGAACAACATGCCCCAAAGTACCGCCGCCTGTTATCGCTATTTTCATTTTACACCGTGAAATACCAGACTTGATTCAGAAGCGGCTGCGCCCCGGTGACAGGATCTTTCTCCATAATCATGACATCCTTCATGTACTCATCCCATCGGGCGTTCACTTCACTGCCCGCCTGCACTCGGGCGGCCTCCTTCACCGAATCGCATTCATAATACCCAAACAGCTCATCGCCGACATTCCATATGGAATAGTTCGAGATTCCCGCCTGCTTGAGCATCTCCTTCATCTCAGGCCATATCTGCTCATGCCGCCTCTTGTACTCTTCAAGCATGCCCGGCTTTATCCGCGCCTTCCAAGCGTAACGCTCCATCATATCCTCCATCAAGCATCCCTGCCGCAGCAGTTCTTGTACTTCTTGCCGCTTCCGCATGGGCAAGGATCGTTCCGCCCAATCTTAGGATGGGAGCGGACAACTGTCTGCCCGCTTCGGCTTTCCTGAACAGGCATCTTGGCTCCAAGCTGGCTGATTGAGCCGTGATGGCCGTTTCCGGACGCCGCCGAGGCCCGATTCTGAACCTGCCCCTGCGGACTCAGCCTGACCATCAGCACTCTGGTCAGAACAGAAAGCCTTATGCTGTAAAGCATCTCATCAAAGATATCAAAGCCTTCAAGCTGGTATTCGGTAAGCGGATTCTTCTGCGCATATGTCCTGAGCCTGACCGAATCCATAAGCTCCGAAAGCTGGTCAAGGTGATCCTGCCATCTTCTATCTATCTCATACAGATAAACTTGCCTGATGAATGCGTTGAACACATCGGGCCCCAATGTCTGCTGCTTCCCTCTTATGTTCTCCTCGAAGCTTCCTCCCACCTTGGCCTTGAGCTGCGCCGCATCGAGGCTCTCGTCCTCCAAGGCGAACGGGAAGATGAGCCGCAGCGACTCCTTGAGGCGTTCATGGACAAAATCTATAAGCGCCTTTGAGCTTAGCTTGTCTGCATCGGCGAATATATCATCGAGTATGTCGTTCTTTGCCGATATGATGCGGCCAAGCATGTCGCCTTCCTGAAGGATGGAATCTCTCTGCTTGTATATGTACTCCCGCTGCTCGTTAAGCACATTATCATACTCAAGCAGGTGCTTTCGTATATCGAAGTTGCGTTCCTCCACCCTTTTCTGCGCATTCTCGATGACACGGGAAACAAGCGAATGCTCTATCGGCTCTCCATCCGACATGCCTATCCGCCCAAGCATCGCTTTTATGTTATCCTTCGCGAAAAGCCGCATCAGATCATCGTCGAAGCTCACATAGAAGCGTGATCTGCCAGGGTCTCCCTGCCTGCCGCTTCGTCCGCGGAGCTGATTATCAATGCGCCTGGACTCATGCCTTTCCGTGCCCAGGACATAAAGGCCGCCCAATGCCCTCACTTCGGCGCAGGCCTGCTGCCACTGCGGTCTGAGACGCTCCATCTCCGCCTTAAGGGTCTGCTCATCAGCCTCCGAGCCCACAGTCCTGCGCGCCAGCGCCTCAAGCGACCCGCCAAGCTTGATATCCGTTCCCCGGCCTGCCATGTTGGTGGCTATCGTCACAGCCCCCTTGGAACCGGCCTCCTCTATTATCAGAGCCTCTCTCGCATGGTTCTTCGCATTGAGAACATTATGGCGGATTCCCATCTTGGTGAGCAGATGGCTCAGCAGCTCGGATTTCTCTATGGATATCGTGCCCACGAGGATCGGCTGACCGGTCGCATGGGCATCAGCTATGTCCCGGCATATGGCCTGAAGCTTGAATTGCTCGTTCAGGAAAACAAGGTCGTCAAGATCCTTTCTCGCTACAGGCAGGTTTGTCGGAATCACCACGACATCGAGACCATAAATCTCCTGGAACTCTGCGGCTTCCGTATCCGCAGTTCCCGTCATGCCGGAAATCTTGTCGTACATGCGGAAAAAATTCTGCAAGGTGATTGTGGCTATCGTCTTGTTCAGTCCGTAGACACGTATGCGCTCCTTGGCCTCAATCGCCTGATGGAGGCCTTCGCTGTATCTCCTCCCTTCCAGTATGCGGCCCGTGAATTCATCCACAATCTTTATTTTGTTATCCTGGACAATGTAATCGACATCCCGTTTGTAGCAGAACCTCGCCGTCATCGCCTGTGACACATAGTGAACGTAATCAAAGTTCTGGTCATCGTAGAGCGAGCCTTTCATGAAGTTGTTCTTAAGAAGAAGCTCCTCCATGCGGGCCATCCCCGCATTCGTGAACGTTATCCGCTTGGACTTCTCGTCTATCTTGTAGTCCCCCTCGTCTATCTCCGGGGCGTTCCTGTCAAATCGGTCAAGTATCGATGTCTCCGGATATTCTCCTGTCTCCGGATCCTTAGGGCATTCACGGAAAGACCCGCTTATGCGCTCTGCATTCTTGGCCTTCTGCGAGTCATCGTCACCCTGGCCGCTTATTATAAGAGGCGTCCTTGCTTCATCAATCAGGATGGAATCTATCTCGTCTATTATGCAATAATGATGCCCGACCTGAAGCTTGTCCTCAGGACGGTGCTTCATGTTGTCACGCAGATAATCAAAGCCCAGCTCGTTGTTTGTCCCGTATGTTATGTCGCATTTGTAGGCAAGCCTTCTGGCCTCATTGTCCATCGAAGCAAGTATGACCCCCACGGACAATCCCAGGAACCTGTATACACGGCCCATCCATTCCGCATCGCGCTGCGCCAGATAGTCGTTGACAGTCACTATATGCACACCCCTGCCTTCAAGGGCATTGAGATATGCCGGCATCGTGCTGGTGAGCGTCTTGCCCTCTCCCGTCTTCATCTCCAGTATCTTGCCCTGATGCAGGACTATGGCGCCCATGACCTGCACATCATAAGGCCTCTCGCCCAGAACACGTGATGCCGCCTCGCGGGCCAGCGCGAAAGCCCATGGCATCAGGCTGTCCAGGCTCTCGCCGTCCTTTATGCGCTGCCGAAGCTTCTCTGTCTCGCTTGGGAAATCCGAATCGGCAAGGGCCTTCGCCTGCCCGTCAAGCGCGTTGACCTTGTCCAGCAAAGGCCTCAGGGCTTTCAGATCCCTGTCTTTCTTCGTTCCGAATATGCTCGTGAATAAACTCATACATAGAGTATAATGTTAAAACTCCAAAACGTGTAGTGCAAACGGAGCTCAGTTTCAGCTGATCAGCCTTGGAATATGAAATAAAGCGGACTTTATCAGTTCTCAAACCACTGATTTGGATCCAGCATTATCCCGTTCTGTTCAATCTTGAAATAAAGGACAGGCGTTCCGAACGGCGAAGATGAAGCGCTGACGATTCCCAGCGGGTCTCCCGGATCCACCTTGTCGCTTACGCTGACCTTTATGGAATCCTGGTCAAGGAAATAATAATATGAACTGTAGCCGCCGTCATGCGAGATTCTCACGAAGAATCCCGCCATGTTCCCGGTGCTGTAGGCGACATCCATCACAGTCCCGCTTGAGGACGCTGCGACAACGGCGCCATCAGAGGCTCCGATCAGAACTCCTTCCAGGTATATGGTGCTTTTTGAAACCGGATCGACAACAGACTGTCCGTAGTAGCCGGTCGTCTTTCCACCCCTCAGAGGAGATTTGAAATCGATTCCGCTGGCGGCATGCGAGATGGACTGAACAGTCGTCTCATCCGGTATGAATATCTGCTGCCCTACGAAAATCGTCTCGGCCTTCAGGTTGTTTATCTCCTGCAATGTCTTCCAGCCCATGCTGAGATTGAACTTCTTGGTTATGGAGCTGAGCATGTCGCCCTCCTCCACTGTATAGAGCCTTCCGTTCCTGTCGGGGATTCTAAGCTTCGTCCCCTCCATCGCCGCCGACAGATTCTTTATTTGATTGATGCTTATCAAGGTCTGTATCGTTATATTGTTCTTGGCCGCCACGGATTCCAGAGTCTCTCCGGGCTGCATCACATAATCATGATACTGCACAGCATCATCGTATGAAACCGGCTTGGCTGCATGGGCCAGGCTCGAAGCGCTGGTGGACTGGGAGAAATCGGGGGCCTGCGCAGATGCTGCCGGCGCATCGGCCGGACTTGCGATTGTCTCCGGCACCACAGGCGTCTGTATGTCCTGCTCCGTCTCCTCTGCAACGACAGGCGCTTCGCTCTGCATCTCTTCCAGCTCGACATTCGATAGAAGATTGTAGATTATAAGAATAGCGACTGCGATTATGATAAGCGTCAGCAGGCAGATAACAGCGATGACGCCGGCGCTAAGCTTTCTGCGGGGCTTCGTGTTTCCTTCCCTCATGGATGACAAATCATCGTAATTCGTTTTAAGCATAAAAGTCACTCTCGACAATAATCTTAGATAATTCTATTATATTTCCATGAGCAATGCTAGTAGGGGGAAAGGATTTTACAGGTTCTTCATTTTTCTTTCCATTGCATTCGCCTTTCTCATACTGCTGCATTACGCATATCTGATGCTGTTCTCTTCAAACAATGCAAGGACTTATGAGGATCCGGCCGTTTCAGTCCAGGGCAAGCGCGGGACGATTATGGACAGGAACGGCGAGATTCTGGCGATCAGCGTGCCGTATCTTCAGGTGGTGGCCAATCCAAGGATGATAAAGGATCCTGCAAAAGCCTCCGAACAGCTGTCGGGGATTCTGGGCTTGCCATACGACACCGTATATTCCCAGCTTACGGCCACGAATGCATACCAGGTGCTCAAGCGCAGGATAAGCCTGGAGCAGAAGGAAAGGCTGCGGACACAATTGCGGGAGAGCTCCTTGCTGGGGCCTGTTTCAATACAGCAGTATCTCGGGCGGTCATATCCCTCGAACTTCCACGCAGCGCAGATCATAGGATTCACCGATACAGACGGCAATGGAATAGAGGGCATTGAACTGGCCATGGATGAATTCCTCAAATCCGAGCCGGCGCTTGACAGGGAGATTTCCTACGGCGATGACGTGTATCTCACATTGGATATGCAGCTCCAGTATCTCTGCGACTCGGTTGTGCAGGAAATGTGCGAAGCCCACTCGCCTGATTATGCGGTGCTTGTGCTGATGGAGGCCAAGACAGGCGATATACTCGCCAGCGTATCCTACCCATGGCACAATCTCAACAGCTACAGCCAGAGCACAGAGGAGCAGCGGCAGAACAAGAGCTTCGCCTTCATGTACGAACCGGGTTCTGTATTCAAGGTGTTCTCCCTGGCCGCATGCCTGCAGGCCGGCGAAGCCGATTTCGATGAGCTGTACGACTGCACAGGCTCCCACGTCTTCGTGACCGGCTCCGGCAGAACCCTGACCATCAGCTGCCACGAGCCGCATGGCCTCATAGACTATGCGGGCATGATAAAGAAATCATGCAACGGAGCCATAAGCAACTGGGCGTTGCAGACGGATGACAGCGCCTTCCACTCATATCTGAAGGCCTTCCACTTCGGCGATGAATACGACATCGAGCTTTACAATGCCTCCGGCGTCATTTCCGCACCGGACGACTGGTCATACCGTTCCAAGCCCACAATAAGCTTCGGACAGGAGATGATGGCAACCCCGCTTCAGCTGACTGCCGCCGCCACGGTCTTCACCAATTCAGGCGTTCTGCTCCAGCCCCATATAGTATCCCGGATAATAACCCAGGATGGAGAGGAAACAGTGTTCTCCAGAACCGAACTGGGAAGCGCCGTGTCTCCTGAAGTGGCGCAGAAGGTGCTGGAAGCCATGATACAGGCCACAAAGCAAGGCGGAACTGCGATAAAGACATCTGTCGAAGGACTTGAAGTGGCCGCCAAGACGGGGACTGCGGAGATACTGGACTCCAAGACAGGAGCTGTCACGGCATCGACTCTCGCCATATTTCCGGCGGACGACCCGCAGTACATAGTCTATGCGGCGGCAAGCAATCCAAAAGGCTCCACGATATGGGGGGCGAACATAGCCTCGCCTGCGATAGGCAGCCTGATTGATGCCATGGTAAGCGCAGGCAAGCTGAAGAACAAGCGCTACGTGATGACCAGCCCGCAAATCCCGATGATTGATGATTGAACCCAGCCTCTTCAATTGTTCTGAACAAGCATGTCCATGTCCAGATCAAAGCCCTTCAGCTTGGAAAGCACGGCGAAGCTTGAGGCGAAATGGATGTTGGCCATCAAATCCTTGCCATCAGTTATGAACAGAAGCGGAAGCCCATAGCGGTTGCATACGCTTATCACATTGCCTATTGTCTCCGACTCATCGCATTTGGTCAGCACTAGGCTCTGGAAGGCTATGTTCTCGTACAATGAGAACACCCTGACCACATCCTTGTCCTTCATCGAGGCATCCATGACCAGGAAATACTTTGCATCATCCTTTGGAAGCCGCTGGTAAAACGAAAGCAGCCTTTCCCTGGACTGGTCATCATTTGCCGAAAAGGAGAAAGAATCGATTATGTAAATATCCTTCGGCATCGGCCCTATTATGCTCTCAAGACTTTCATTGCACCCATGCTCTGTATGAAAGACCCCATTAGGGTCGACAGCGGCATCCAAGCCCGGAGAGCCCACCTCGCCGTTGACAAGACTGACAACCTCCACGCTCTTTCCAAGGCCGGATGAGAACAGATTGCCTATCTTGCTGGCCGCCGCCGTCTTGCCCACCCCAGAAGAGCCTGCAAGCACAAAGAACCTCGGAGGATACAGCTGGGTGATATGATCCGACTCAAACGAAGACACTATATTGTCAAGCAGAAGAATCTCGAAGTTCTGCGATGATGGCAATCCGGGAAGCGCCGATACAAGCTGCTTTCTCACATCAGCAAGGAGACGTTCTGAGAAGTCCTCGTTGAAATCGTTGATATTGAGCAGCCTCCTCGCCTTTTCCAGGAAAGGATCCAGAACCCTCATCGAATCATCGCGGCGCAGCGCCCCAAGCCCGAGGGCATTCTCACGCTTCAGCTGCTCCGCCTGCTTGTCATTCTCCTCAAAGAACTGAGAATACGACGTCTCTTCATCATTTATATCAACAGCCTTGGATTCGCTCTCTTCCGATTCAGAGGACACGTCATCATGCTCCGCGGCGGAATCCACCACGAACACCTCGACTTCACACCTGCTTCTGCCTCCGAGACCAACCAGGCCGCTGACAGTGAAATCCCGTCTGCGCAGAATGCGCATTGCATCCCCGTGCAGCAGACGGGCCTTGTTGACAGCCTCTTCATAAGTAGAACAAACGATGGAGTAGCTTTTCAAAACATCCTGCCCCTGCGGACAAACGCATCAGCGGATCCGCTATAGAATATATTGACTTAAATCCTGATTCTTTACAACTTCCTTCAGGCGTGAATCCACATATTCGGGCGTGATGACCACCTTCTGCCCGGAAAGCTCGTCCGCACTGAACGCAAGCTCCTCAAGCAAGGTCTCCATTATTGTGTAAAGCCTTCTTGCGCCGATATTCTCATTAGCAGTGTTAACCTCGTATGCAATCTCGGCTATTCGTCTGATTCCGCCCTCCGAGAACTCCAGATCAACGCCGTCTGTCTTCATCAGCTCCTTGTACTGCATTGTTATGGCGTTCTTAGGCTCGGTCAGTATCCTTATGAAATCCTCAGTCGTAAGGGCGGAAAGCTCCACTCTAAGCGGGAAGCGGCCCTGAAGCTCCGGAATCAAATCGCTGGGCTTTGATACATGGAAGGCCCCGGCCGCAATGAACAGTATGTGCGCTGTGTCGATCACGCCCCACTTCGTGCTGACCTTGGTTCCTTCGACTATAGGCAATATGTCTCTCTGAACCCCCTCTCTGGAAATATCAGGAGTGGAGGAAGAGGCATTTGAGCCGGCTATCTTATCAATCTCGTCTATGAAGATTATGCCCATCTGCTCGGTTCGCTGCTTAGCCGTCTCAACCATCTTGTCCTGATCCACCGACTTCTCGCTTTCCTCGTCAATGAGTATCTCCCTGGCCCGCTTCACCGTGACCCGTCTCTTGCGCGGAGGCTTGCCGATTGACCCAAAGATGCTCCCCAGGCTGTTCATCGCATCATTGATATCCCCCGGATTCCCGCTTGTCATCAGCTCTATTCCTATTCCGGCGGGGCGCGCAGGCGCAGGCGGCAGCTCCACAAGCTTGTCTTCCAAGGAGCCATTCCTGAGCAGAAGCCTGTAGCTTTCCCTTGCGCTGTCGACCTTGCTGACGAACTCCCCCGCGGAGCCATCGATCTGAGCCGGCGCCGCGGCGCTTGCCATGTTGGGTATAAGGAGGTCAAGCAGCCTCTCCTCCACCCTGGCATTCACAGCCGCCATATTGCTCTGGGTCATCTCCTTCCTGACGTTGGCCACAGCCACGCCCATCAAATCCCGGACCATCGACTCGACATCACGTCCTACATATCCGACTTCAGTGTATTTCGTGGCTTCGACCTTTATGAAAGGCGCATCGGACAGCTTGGCTATGCGCCGTGCTATCTCGGTTTTTCCTACGCCTGTAGGCCCTATCATTATTATGTTCTTCGGAAACACTTCATCCCTGATTTCAACCGGGAGCTTCTTGCGCCGCGTCCTGTTCCTCAAGGCGATGGAAATCGTCCGTTTCGCCTTCGTCTGCCCTATCACGTACTTGTCCAGCTCCTTCACGATTTCGGAAGGAACCATTTCGTCAAGGCTCTTCTTATATTCTATATGTTCCATAAACAAACCCCGTCAATCATCAGATAACGTCTGACACGCAGCTATGATTAGTGTAAATGCAAATATCACCGGCAATTCCCAGCGATTCCTCCGCAATCCTCCTCGCATCCCAGCCCACCTGGGATTTCAGATAGGCCCTTGCCGCCGCAAGGGCGTAGTTGCCTCCGCTGCCGATTGCGATAGCATCGAACTCCGGCTCAAGGACATCCCCCTGGCCTGTTATCAGGAATATCTTCTTTCCGTCCGTGGCCAGAATCATAGCCTCAAGCTTCCTCAGGTTCCTGTCGGTGCGCCAATCTCTGGCAAGGTCGACAGCGGCCCTCATAAGGTCGCCGGAGAACTGCTTGAGCTTCTTCTCAAACAAATCGCATAGAGTGAACGCATCGGCGGTGCCTCCTGCGAAGCCTATCAGCACCTTCTCGTCGTAAATCCTGCGAACCTTGTGAACATTCCCCTTCATTATCGTTTCGCCGTTAGTGACCTGCCCATCACCGGCCATCGCCACATGGTTGTCCTTTCGGACCGCAACTATCGTTGTGCTTCTGAAACTCATCATTTCTTCCTTTCGTGAGGGAAGCTCTGCTCATAGACCTTGCGGAGCCTCTCACCTGTCAGATGTGTGTATATCTGGGTAGTCGATATGCTGCTATGCCCCAGCATCTCCTGAACAACCCTTATTCCTGAATCATGATCCAGAAGATGGGTGGCAAAAGAATGCCTGAAGACATGCGGCGTGAACTTCTTTGTCATCGACAGCTCCGTCTTATACTTATTAAAAATACTATGCACAAACGAAGTCGACAACCGTTTTCCCGATTTATTTACAAAAAGCGCATCTTTGTCCTCGGCCATGATGGCGGCCTTGCGGTCAAGGTATTCCTTCAGGATGGCCTTTGCCTTGGGCGTCAGGAATACGTACCTCTGCTTCGAGCCCTTGCCCATTACCAGAATCCGTGAGCCTTCCATGTCCAAATCCCTCAAGTTCATCCCAATCAGCTCTGAAAGACGGCAGCCGGTGCTGTAGAAGATGTTGAAGATGGTCACGCAAAGCAGCTCTGTGTATGTTTCATGTGGCGTGTCAAGTATCGCCTCTATCTCCTGCTCGCTCAAAACAGACGGCAGCCGTCTGTAATGGCTGGAGCCCTTTATCCGCACGAACGGGTTATCTTTCACCACTTCTTCCATGCAGAGGTAATGGAAAAAGCCCCTGGCTGAGGATAGAAGCCTGTTCATCGTGGTCTTGGCGGGATTCAGCGCCATAAGCGACACGACAAACGCCCTTGCGTCCTCGCTTGCCATGTCAGACAGCCTTATGCCTCTCTGCCCCAGAAAATCCATCAGCTTCTCAATGTCAAACCGATATGAGGCGACAGTGTTCCGCGAATATCCACGCATGGTCGACAGATATTCCAGAAAGCCCTCCATAAGCTGCCTGTTGGAGGCAGCTGCTTTCCCCGTCTTCACATCAGCCGCCACACTGGTCTTGCTGCCTGAATTGGCATCCTGCAACTTATTATCCGGCAACCCCTCATCATTAACGTTCATCCTCTAGAATATACCACGCATCGCGAAACCTGTACAAGCGAACCTCGGAACGCCTCCCAGCTGCGTCCCCGCCGCCCGTTCCCGCTTCCTTTCCATGGCCAATGCGAACAGCCTCAAGCCTTGGATGATATGAGAGCCTTGTCGCATTGATTGTCCTGCACCCTGTCACATCGCCGGGATGCCGTGCCACCTGCGCCCCATCCGCTATGAGCGAAGCGGTTCCGGCATCATTTGTTGCACTCTGATGAACAACCACATCACGGCCGGCATCAAGCGCCGCATTCGCAGTCATCATCACCCCTGAATGCATCGAAGCCTGGAAAGCCACAACGCTCGGGCATGCAAGAGCCAGCGTCCTGTTGCGCATCGGAAAATTATATGCAAATCCGGGCATATGCGGAGGAAACTGCGAAATCATCGCTCCCCCGCTATCGACGACCCACCTGCGAAGCTTCATCGAATCGGCGCCGGCATTTCCCGCCCCCAGCCCGCACCCCAGCACGCCGAACGCCCTGCCGCCGCCATCCATGCAGCCCCGCATCGCATCCTGATCAAGCCCATAGGCGAAGCCGCTGCACACATTCAGCCCATTGGCACCGCACTCAAGACCGAACTGATAGGCCGCTTGACGGCTGCTGTTGCGCGGACGTCTGGTTCCCACCACGCAGAGAGTGCGCATCCAGTCGTTTTCAATCCGCCCCTCATAGAAAAGCCCGAAAGGGGCGAAGCGATCTGATTTCATCAATCCCGGGTAAGCCTCGTCAGCAAGCGTCACAAAACCGCAGCCGCTTTCTGCAAGGAAGCTCTCACACCGCATGGCATTATTCAACGCCCTGTCGATATCGGGGTCAAACACTACCCGCAGCCTGAGATAGCTGCCGATTTCCGGCTTCTTATCACAGATTTCATCAATCGTGAACGGGCTTTTATAAAGGGCAAGCTTAAGGTAATCCGAGAGGCAATCAAGGCTGTAGATGAACAATTCACGCTTCACATTCATGACAGCGGGGAAATGGGAGATTGCGCTGAATCAGATGTCATGCGCTTTGGAGGAATCCAAGAAAAACATTGATATGGTTTTCAAGGAATGTATCTGTTATTCAAGCTATTTCGCAATGCTTTGCGCTAATCATCATCCCGCCTTGCAGATTTTAATCTTTTTATCCTTGACCTCAATCACATAGTCAAATGATTCGACCAGCTTTTCCGAAACCTTATGACATACATAGAGGATGGTCATATCAAGTGAAACAATCAGCTTCTCCATTTCATAGGCGGTCTTCTTGTCCAGCGATGCTGTGACCTCGTCCAGAAGAAGCAGCTTGGGATGCTTGAGCAAGGCTCTTGCAAGACAAATGCGCTGCTTCTCCCCGCCGCTCACCTCTGTCACTTCTTCTGATATCGGCGAGCAAAGCCCCTTGGATTTCACGAAATCGCCGAGAGTCACCTGCTCAATAACCCGATTCACCTCGTCCTCATCATGCTCCCCTGCCAGATTTATGTTGAAATATATGCTGTCGTCAAATATATAGGGTGCCTGGGGAACATAGGAGACAATATTGCGAAGACTCTTTTTATCAATTCGCTGTAAATCAATTGAAGAAAACCTTATTCTGCCTTCATGCGTAAGATTGCCTGCCAAGAGTTTCAGCAATGTGGACTTGCCCGCTCCGCTCTTGCCTGTGATCAAATACTTCTTGCCCGGCAGAATCTCAATATTGATGTTCTCAAGCACATAATCGGTCGATTCGCCATATTGGACTGAAACGTTTTCAAGCACTATGGAGTCAAAATCGCTGATAATCGTTCTTGGCTCTTCTTTTTGACCTGAGACTTCGCCATAAGAAATTTCATCATGCGAGACTTCATTGAAAACACTTGCCGCCAGATTTTTATAGGATTTCATGTAAGTCATTTGCTCGAAGAAATCGGAAATAGGACTGAATATGCTTGAACTTAAATAAATCGCGGCTATCAGAAGCCCCACGGAGAACAAACCTCTGATATAAAACAATGTAGAAATCACAATGGCGAAAAATGTCAAGAGCCTTGTAAGAAAAGCGCAAGCAGGAGAATACTGCGCTTCAAGATTCCACCATTTCCTTATCGTATCATTTATATGATTGACATTTGCTTCATACTTGCCGGCGAATCTGGATTCCGCACGATTCATCTTTATATCATCAAACCCGCCTAGCATGGACTTGAGGCTCGCCACGTATTCCGCATTTCTTTCTGAGCCTTCTTCTCGTATTGCCTTGAATCTCTTCTCATGCGACGTTGTATATATGATGATCACGGCTGACAATCCAAGGAAAGCGAACGCTATCATCCAGTTTATGTAGAATGCAGCCAGTATGCAGAAAACAGTCTTGCAGGCATAAAGAACCAGATTGAACCATTGTATTATGTATTCGTCTATTATGTTTGGAAGGTCATTGACAAACCGCGAGATATAATATCCTGTATTCCTCTTATCAAAGAGCATCGGTTCAAGGTCAAGCAATTTCTTGCAATAATCCATCCGCACATCATGGTTCACAGACACTATGATTCTTGCTCTAAGTTTTCTTCTTGTGAAATCCGCCATTGTCTCGCATGCAATGTATGCAAGCAAACCGCATGAAAGAAGCGCAAATTCACGGAAAGAGAAATCGTCAGCCTTTATTGCAGTGCAGTAATCGACAAAACCTTCAAACACCACCGCAAATCCAGCAAACAACGCACTGTAGAGAACAGTGAACAGCACCGTCAAAACAAGAAACGCTTTATTGCGTCCAAGATACTCCTTTATTATAAGAGGAACCTCCTTTTGCTTAGGATGCAACAACCATCGCTTTCAGTGATGAACCATTTGCCTCGCATTTTTATAATAACACGTCCGTTGCAGACATCAAGTCTATTGAAAGCTTATTGAAAGCTATTGAAAGCCAACAGCGCAGCCGGAATCCAAGGCCGGCATCCAAGGCAAATCCCGGAATCCTGACCCAGGGCTTTTCACCCCAGGCAGAAGTCCTACTTCCCGCTCCCATCAGGATGGTGCCTGTTGAACTCATCCTGAAGCTGTTCCGTGTTCACATGGGTGTATATCTGGGTCGTCCTGATATCACGATGCCCCAGCAGTTCCTGCACAACGCGCAAATCGGCGCCGCCTTGAAGAAGGTGGGTGGCGAAGCTATGGCGCAGCGTATGGACCTTGGCCTCAAGCCCTGCCTTGGCGCAGTATTCTTTGAAACGCTTCCAGACAAGCGCCCTTGTGAGCTTATCGCCCCTCCGTCCTGCAAACAGATACTGGCATCTCGGGGCATTCTTTATCAATTCCGGACGCGCGTGAGCTAGATACTCGTCAAGCAGCTCCCCAAGCACTCTGCCCACCAGAACGATGCGCTGCTTATCGCCCTTGCCTATCACACGGAAAATCCGCTGCTGTCTGTCATAATCTGAGAGCTTCAGCCCCACAGCCTCCGAAATGCGAAGGCCGCAGCTGTAAATCGCCTCGAACATCGTCCTGTCCCTCAGCCCAAGGGCGCTGTCAGTGCCAATCGCATCAAGAAGCCTGTCGACCTCATCGGTCTTCATCACCTTGGGCAGGCTCTTGCTGACCTTTATCTGCCCGACCATCTCAAGCGGGTTATCTCCCCTGAGCTTGGATGCGATGAGAAAATCAAAGAAGCATTTAAGAATCGTGATTATGCGCGAGCTTGTCCTGCCGCTGAGGCCGCCGGCTTCCTTTCTGAAACCTATGTACTCGGTGACATCATCGGCAGAGGCCTCCTCGCAGACCTGCTGTCTTTCTTCCAGAAACGCAAGGAAGCGGTGCACCTCTGCCGTATAGCAGGAAACGGAAGCCACCGACAATCTTCGCTCCACGAACAAATACTGCCGGAACGATAGCTCAAGCTCCGAAGAAGGCTTCATCACCGTCTGCCGGAATCCTCATCGTCATAATCGTTGCCCTGCTTGTAGCGCAGCACTGCGGGGGTCGAGTAGTCTGAATTAGGACTTGTCCGCCTTGTGAGCTGGCTCTGAAGATCCTGCCAGCGGTTTATCTTTATGTAGTTATCCTGCTTCGGCTGCTGTGCTGCCGCAGCGGGTCTGGGCGGAGCCGCAGACTGTCCGCCCTCAGGTCTTGGAATCTCCGACCCGGCCGTCCTTTCCTGCGCTGCATCATCCGGCCTGCGGGCGAACTCAGAGCCTGCCTGATCCGCAACAAAGCCGGTGGCAACGACCGTCACCTTTATCTTATCGCCAAGATCAGAGTTGTACGCCTGACCGGCGATGATAAGGGCCTCCGGGTCGCAACTGGCCGTTATCAGCTCTACAACATCCTGATATTCCTGAAGCGTCAGGTCATCGCCTCCGCAGAGATTGACAAGAACGCTCTTGGCTCCTTTTATGCTGGTGTTCTCAAGCAAAGGATTGCTGACAGCCTGTCTGGCTGCGTCTATGGCGCGGTTCTCGCCCTCTCCTATGCCGATTCCCATCAAGGCATCGCCCTTGCCCTTCATGACAGTCCTGACATCGGCGAAATCAATGTTTATCTCCCCAGGCTCCGTGATAAGCTCGCTTATCCCCTGGACACCCTGACGCAGAACATCGTCAGCCATCAGGAAGGCCTGCTTTATCGGCGTGTTGTTCTCAGCCACCTTGAGCAGATACTGATTCGGAATAAGGATGAGAGTGTCGACATTATCCCTGAGCTTTGCTATGCCCATCTGGGCCAGCTCGAACTTCTTCTTTCCTTCGAAGGCAAATGGGGTCGTTACGACAGCGACAGTCAGGACTCCCTCGGATTTTGCAATCTCGGCAACGACAGGGGCTGCGCCCGTGCCGGTTCCGCCGCCCATCCCTGCGGTTATGAAAACCATGTCAGTCCCTTTGAGCAGCTCCTTTATCTCTTCCTTTGACTCAACAGCCGCCTTCTCCCCCATGTCGGGGACTCCGCCCGCTCCCAATCCGCCTGTGGTTTCCTTGCCAATGGGCATCCTTATCTGAGCATTGGATTTCTGAAGCGCCTGAACATCGGTGTTAAGCGAGACAAACGTGACTTTCTTAAGACCGCTGGCAATCATCCTGTTGACGGCATTGCCGCCAGCTCCACCAACTCCCACTACCTTTATATCGGTAGGAGCCGCCTGATCGTCCTTGAGCAAATCCTCAATCATTCCAAAATCCATATGCGAACCTCTTACTTAGCAACTGTCCTGAAGAAACGGCTGACCTTCTTGAAGAACCCGTCGGAAGCCTGCTGCTTCCACTCCCCATTGCTGCCCTTGGTGCTTCTCTTGCCCACCATGGCCGATACGTACCTGTTGGCCTCATTCTGCAGCAACCCAAGCACTGTGGTGTATTTCGGATCTATATAACTTCTATCCAGACCGTGAAGCGCCTCCGGGAATCCAATCCTGGGCTGAAGCCTGAAAATCTCGCTTGCCAGCTCGGAAACCCCCGAGAGCAAGGCGCCGCCGCCGACAAGAACGACTCCGCCGGCGAATTGAGCCTGCGGGCAGCATTTGTCAAGATCGTTCTTAAGGAAGGAGAAGATCTCCGCCATGCGCGGCTCGATTATCTTGCAAAGCTCACGCTTCGGCATGCTGATTGACGGCAGCCCCGGAACCTGCGGTATCACAACCATATCGGTCTGACTGACAGAGGGGATATAGCAGCAGCCGCTTTCACACTTGACATTCTCAGCCACTGCATGCGTCTTGCCCAGTATATAAGCTATGTCATTTGTAACGTCGTTTGAGCCAAGGTCGATTCCGCCGGCATAGCAAGGAGAGCCTTTGGAATAAGCTATCATATTTGTCACCTGGCTCCCGATGTTCACAAGAACGGTGCCTATCTCCTTTTCCTCTGCGCTGAGAACAACCTCAGCGTCCGCAAGCGGCTGAAGTATGACTCGCTGGCTCTCGAACCCCGCCCGGAGCAGAGTCTTGCGCTCATTCTGTATTATGTCCGATTGCCCTGTCACGATAAGGACCTTCGTCTCAAGCCTATGCCCAAGCATGTCTATCGGGTCTTTTATCCCGTCCTTGCCGTCAACGCAGAAATCCTGCACAAGGGTATGAAGTATCTCCTTATCGGCAGAAAGGTTGAAGGCCTTGGCGACTTCAAGGCTGCGGTATATGTCATCACGTGTTATCTCAAGATCCTTTCCTGTTATGCCGACAACGCCCTCGGAGTTGTAAGTCTCTATCTGGCTTCCGCCCACTCCGAATATGACGTTATCAACCTCCGTCCCCGCCTGAAGCTCGCTCTCCTGCACTACAGAGGAGATTGTACGCAAGCACTGCTCTATGTTGACGATTTTCCCATGGCTGACCCCTTCGCTGGGACGCTCGCAGACTGTATCGACCATCAGCTGGCCGTCTCTGGAAACAGATCCGATGACGGCACGCACCCAAGAGGATCCAATATCAAGCGCCATCAATTTCTTTTCCGCCATAGAGCCAACCACCTCCTAGTTCCTTTTGACCAATGCATTCGAATACAGGTCAAAGCTCCGATGACCTTCATCGGCAGAAGTCTGGGCAACCATCAGCTTCAAGGCTGTCTCAAGCCTCTTTGCAGAGACCTTTTCCTTAACAGACAAATCCGCATTGCATTGAGGAAGACAGACAACCATCCAGCCTAGATTTCCACTCATATTATTATCGTATTTCACCGTTATTTTCAAGGACTTGTTGTCAAGCAATGGCTTAAGCGATTCCAAGGTCTCAAAAAACTCCTGATTGAGACCGAATGCCTGGAGGCTGGCAAGATGCTCCGGCGTTATCTCGATGCTGTACTTGAACTCAACATCGGACGCATCCAGCCGGGTCAAGCGGCCTTGGCGCACCTCCCATCGCTGCTGGCCGCAGGTAAGAAGAAAATCAGGGTCGTCATTGACCACAATCACATTGAGCGTTCCGTTGAAGGAAGGTTTCAGCTCCACTGAACGCAGCTTGCCAATATCCAGCAAACGATGCTTCAGCCGGGCAAGGCTCCTTTCAAAAGGACCGCTGCTCAGATATGAATCCAATATCGCGCCAATTTCATCGGAACAGAAGCAATGACCTATATGGACAATATCATATCTGCTTATATGTCCAAGAAATGCAAAATAAAGCAGATAAAACACCGCCACGACTACAAAGAGGAAGAACACAACAATCAACACCTGCCATTTCTCCATGGTCCGCCCCTCCCATCATCCTGTCGGAAAAACGTAATCATCACTGGCCTTCAGAAGACCCGCATGCCCTTTGGCCGGGTCCGGGTCTTTCAGCGAATCATTCGTTATTCTTAAAAGGAAACCCGCCTCGCAGATAACCACAAACAGATTAGTGCCGCCCTGGGAGAAAAAAGGCATCGGAATGCCCGTAGGCGGAAAAAGCCCGCTCACGACAGCCGCATTCACCAAGGCCTGCCAGAGTATCATCGTGGTGAATCCAAATGCCATATATGCTGAGAAAGCATCCTTCTCCATCATCCTGCGCGCCGTTCTGCAGCCCATGATGGAAAACGCCATGAAAAGCCCAAAGACAACCAATATGCCGGCAAAGCCCAGCTCTTCTGCCATGTTGGCCAGTATGAAATCGTTCTGCACCTCAGGCAGGATTCCATGCTTGTAGTGCCCCAGTCCGAAGCCTTTCCCGAAAATCCCCCCGCTTGATATCGCCTTCTTCGCAATCGTCACCTGATAATTTATCCCGCTGGGATCAAGTTCCGGAAACAGGAAAGCGGCTATGCGCTTGACTCTGTACGGCTCCGAAAGCAGCACGGCAGCGCCCCCCGCTCCGATGAAAAGGAACCCAAGGATAACCCAGGGGAGGCTTACCCCGGACAAAAGGAGCATGCATATGCAGACACCGAGATAAACCACAGTGGTCGAATAATCCTTCTGCATGAGAATCAATGCTCCGAATATCAGACAGACAGCAGTGGCAATCAACTGGC